>NZ_CP149514.1:0-711702 GCF_045291545.1 Gallaecimonas aegicerasi | reverse complement strand
CCAGCAGTTCCTTATCGCTGAAGACATGGTTGCCGACGATATTGATCTGCTGGATCTCTGCCGCCTTGCCTTCTTTAAAGACAAACTTCAGGCCTACCCGATTACGGGGCAAGGTGGTCACCACAGCTTTTACCGAGGCGTCGTACTTACCCACCGAGTAGTAAAAGTCCACCAGACCTTTTTCAATCTGCGACAGCATGGTGCGGTCAAGCGGCTCGCCAACTCGCACCCCAGAATCATTCAGGCTCTTTTTGAGCTGATCTTCTTTGATGTCTTTGTTACCGGAAAACTCCAGTGAACTGATGGTGGGCCGCTCTTTGACCTTGATGATCAGCGTACCGCCATCACGAAGTACGGCAATATCTTCAAAGTGAGTGGAGCTGTAAAGACTGCGGATCAGTTGCGCGATACGTGCTTGATTAACGATATCGCCTTTTTTTACAGGTACGTATGTCAAAGCGGCAGACAGCGCAACCCGCTGCAAACCATCGATACGAATGTCTTTGACTTGAAAGGCCTCCATCGCGTAGCTGGGCGCAGCAGCGGCTGCCAGCACAGAGGCACAAAGCAATGATTGCACGGCTCTCATTGAAATTATTTATCCGTCCTTGCCTCGCTATAATCTTGCGAGGTCGTTGAATATGGCAATACCCATCAGCATCAGAAGCAGCGCGGTTCCGATCCGGAACCCCATCTCCTGGGCGCGCTCTGACAACGGCTTTCCCCTAATCGCTTCATACAAAAAGAAGCTCAGGTGACCGCCATCCAAAACGGGCAAAGGCAGCAAGTTAATGATGCCCAGATTAACACTGATAAGCCCTAAAAAACCAAGAAAATAGGCAAAGCCGATACCTGCCGAAGCCCCTGCCCCCTGCGCAATTGCAACAGGGCCAGACAAGTTGCTCAATGACAGTTCACCGGTCACCAGTTTGGCCAACGTCGATAAGGTCAAAGACGTAACCTGCCAGGTGCGGCTTACCCCCTCTTGCAAGGCTGCGATGGGCCCGTAACGGATCTCGGTCAGCATCCCCGGCGGCCAGGGACTGACTTGCGGGCTAACGCCGAGATAACCGTGCCCATCTCGAAGCTGTGGGACAACGGTGAATGACTTTCGTTCACCCTGTCGCACAACAGTAAGTAAAAGTGGTTCTGCCGGGTGTTGCTGCCAGGCGCTAACCAGTGACGACCAGTCATTCACTACCTGGCCGTTATAGGCGACAATGCGATCCCCGGCTTGTAAACCCGCCTTTGCCGCCGCACTGTCTTTTGACACCAGCGCGAGGGTCGTGGTGGCCCCTGGACGAAAGGGTTTGATGCCCAGGCTGCCAACACTGCTTTGCTTTTCCGGATCAAACAGCCAGTGGCGGCTGTCCAGCTGGTAACGGTGGCTAACACCGCGTGGGTCCTTAGCTGTCAGCGCAATACTGGGCTCGCCGATATGGCCAACCAGCGCCAGATTGACATCATCCCAGCTGCGTGTCTGACGGTCACCCACGGCGGTAATTTCACTGTTGGCTTTGAGCCCAGCCGCGGCGGCAATGGAATGCGCACTGACGCTGCCAATCACCGGCTTGACTGCCGGCACCCCGACCATCCACATCAGCCAGTAAACCAGCACCGCAAAAACCATATTGGCTGCTGGACCGGCGGCCACTATAGCGCTGCGGGCGCGCAGCGATTTATTATTAAAAGCCTGATGGGCTCGCTCAGCGGGCACCTCAGCCACCCGCTCGTCGAGCATTTTTACGTAGCCCCCCAGGGGGATAGCCGCAATCACATATTCAGTGCCATCACTTCCCTGACGGCGCCACAGCGGTGGCCCAAAACCAATAGAAAAGCGCTCAACAAACACACCCGCGCGGCGCGCCACCCAGAAGTGGCCAAACTCATGGATGGTAACCAGTACCCCCAAAGCCACCACGAAAAAGAACAAATTCCACAGTGCGATTAACATCTGATCCATTGCTCCGTCAGTTGCCGGCTCTGCTTATCCAGGTTCAGGATAGAATCCAGATCGGTTGTTTTTTCCGTGGCCAGCTCTGCCAGCGCATGCTCGACAGCCGCCGCAATACCGGTAAATGGCAGCTGGCCGGCCAAAAAGGCTGCAACCGCCACTTCATTGGCAGCATTAAGAACCGTGGTGGCACTCTGGCCGGCAGCACAAGCAGCCGTAGCCAGGTAAAGGCAGGGGTAACGAGCCGGGTCGGGCTTGGCAAAGGTAAAGTCGCTGACAGCAAAGAAATCCAGCGGCGCTACACCGGCATCCATACGTTCTGGATAAGCCATGGCATGGGCAATGGGTGTCCGCATATCCGGGTTACCCATTTGTGCCAATACTGAGCCGTCAGCATAACGCACCATAGAGTGAATAATGCTCTGTGGGTGCAGCACCACTTCAATGGCCGATGGCGGGCAGGAAAACAGCCAGTGAGCTTCAATAAACTCCAGGCCTTTGTTCATCATAGTGGCCGAATCGACGGAAATTTTCTGGCCCATGGACCAGTTAGGATGTGCTACCGCTTCGGCTGGGGTTATATGCTCGAAACTCTCCAACGCCCGGGTGCGAAAAGGGCCACCAGAGCCGGTCAAGAGGATTTGCGTAACACCTTGGCTCGCCAATGCCTCACCCTGCTGGCAGGCGGCCGGCAGGGACTGAAATATCGCGTTATGTTCGGAGTCGATGGGTAATAGCTCAGCGCCGTATTGACGGACCGCAGCCATAAACAACTCTCCGGACATCACCAACGCTTCTTTGTTGGCCAGCAGCACCCGTTTACCGGCCTTTACCGCCGCCAGCGTGGGCAGTAAACCGGCGGCGCCGACAATGGCCGCCATCACCTGGCGGGCATCCGGGTGGGCTGCAATCTCACACAATGCCTGCGGGCCGACCAGTAGCTCGGTCTGGCAACCGGCCTGTTTCAGCTCCGCTGCCAGCCAACTGGCTTTACTGTCGTCCACCAGCACTGCCTGTGACGGCATAAAGCGGATACATAAATCGCGCAATTTCTGGGCATTGCGGTACGCCGACAACGCCACCACCCGGTATTGTTCCGGGTGTCTGGCAATCACGTCCAGTGTTGAGTCACCAATCGAGCCTGTGGCCCCTAGGATCACCACGCCCTGCATCAGACCCCCATCACCAGCATCACCAGCACAAACACGGGGGCTGCGGCGGTAATAGAGTCGATGCGGTCCAAAATACCGCCATGACCAGGCAAAATCGTACCGGAATCTTTGATACCGGCAGCCCGCTTGAACATGGATTCGCTCAGGTCACCCAAAATCGAGGCCAGGGCCGCCAGCACGCTGGCAGTAATAATGGCGCCGGCACTCAGGTGAGCCGGGCGCAGATAAACGCACAGAGCCGCGACGGCCATCGCCAATACCAGGCCGCCTATGGCCCCTTCGATGGTTTTATTGGGGCTGACCCGTGGCGACAGCTTATGCCGTCCCAGCGCCCGACCGGAAAAATAAGCTCCGGTATCGGCAGCCCAGACCAGTAACAAAACAAAGAGAATGGCCCAGGCACCATTCAGCGGGTTGGCGTCATAACGCCAGCTACGCAGCAACAGCAGGGCAGCCCAGGTTGGCAATAACGTCAGGGCGCCAATCACCAGCTTCCAGCGCCGCTGCTGGCACCAGAAACGCCGCGGTTGCGGGTACTGCACCACCATCACTGTCGCCACAATCCACCAGATTGAACCGGCCATGGTCAGTAAACTGTGTAACGGTGCCGGTTGGCCACCTTCCCAGAGCCGCGAGGCGGGTATCCATAATTGCACGGCAGCTACCACGGCAAAGGTCAGCAAAGCCAGTAATGCCTTGCCGAAACGGCTGTGAATACCCGCCATGGGTGACCATTCCCAGGCCCCGACAGTGATCAGCACAGCCACAGCCCAGGCAAAATAGTCCAGCGGCAAGAAGAAGATAATCAGTACTGCCAGCGGCAGCATGATCAACGCGGTGATGATACGTTGCTTGAGCAAGTGAATTATCCTTGTTGTTGCTGCAACCAGGCCCGAACCTGGGCACCGGTGCAACCAAAACGGCGTTCGCGGCAGACAAAAGCAGCAACGGCGTCGGTCAACGCCTGCTCGTCAAAATCCGGCCAGAGTGTGTCGGTAAACACCAGCTCAGCATAAGCCAGCTGCCAAAGCAAAAAGTTGGAAATGCGATGGTCACCACCGGTACGGATCATCAAATCCACCGGGGCCTGGGTTGCCAGACAAAGCTCATCGGCCAGCGTCTGCTCAGTGATCGCCTCAGCCTGTAAAGTCCCGGCGGCTACCCGCTCGGCCAAGCGCCGGGCCGCCTCGGTCAGATCCCAACGGCCGCCGTAATTGGCTGCCACATTGAGCACCAGGCCGGTATTGTTAGCAGTAAGCGCCTGCGCCTCGTCAATTTTCTTCTTTAACCGTTCAGAAAAAGCCGAGCAGTCGCCGATAATATTGAGCTTGATATTGTTTTTATGAAGCTTTCGCACTTCCCGGCCCAGTACCAGGAAAAACAGTTCCATCAGGAATTTGACTTCTTCTTCCGGGCGCCGCCAGTTTTCAGAAGAAAAGGCGAACAAGGTCAGTGCCTCTACCCCTAGCTGGCTGGCGCAACGTACGGTTTCGCGTACCGCTTCGACACCCTGCTTGTGACCCATGATCCGGGCTTTGCCACGTTGTTCGGCCCAGCGGCCGTTGCCATCCATAATAATGGCGATATGGCGCGGTCGGGACTGGGACAGCAAAGCCTCGGGAACAGGCGTCTGGGACATGAATTACACTACCTTGGTCCAAAAATAAGCAACGCCGCACAGCAGCGCTATGCGGCGTCAAAACCTTACCCGATTGAACCTTAGAATTCCATTAACTCGGATTCTTTCGCCGTCAGAACATCATCGACCTGCTTCACAAAACTGTCGGTCAGTTTCTGGATATCATCCTGCGCACGACGTTCGTCGTCTTCGGAAATTTCCTTGTCTTTAAGCAGTGCTTTGATGTCGTTGTTGGCGTCACGGCGCACGTTACGAATCGCCACACGGCCATGTTCCGCTTCTGCACGTACCAACTTGACCAGATCCTTACGACGCTCTTCGGTCAGCGGCGGCAAAGGGATGCGAATAGTGGTGCCGGCACTGGCCGGGTTCAGACCCAGATCCGAGCTCATGATGGCTTTTTCCACCGCCTGGATCATGGACTTGTCGAACACCGTCAGAGCCAGGGTACGGGCATCTTCAGCCGTAACGTTGGCTATCTGATTCAGGGGGGTGGCAGCACCATAGTAATCAACCCGGATGGTGTCCAGCAGGCTTGGGTGGGCACGGCCAGTGCGGACCTTGGCCATTTGGTTTTTGGTCGCTTCCAGGCTTTTTTCCATACGCGCTTTGGCGTCGGCTTTGATCTCGTTAATCACGGATTGATGTCCTCGTTTACTCAGCCTTGATGAGTGATCAGGGTCCCTTCCGGGGCCCCCATAGCCACCGCCTTCAAGGCGCCGGGTTTGTTCATATTGAATACGCGGATGGGCATGCTGTGATCGCGAGCCAGGGTGAAGGCTGCCAGATCCATGACCTTCAGTTCCTGCTCCAGCACATCGGCGTAGCTGAGATTATCATATTTCACGGCGTCCGGATGTTTCACCGGATCAGCAGAATAAACGCCGTCGACTTTAGTGGCTTTGAGCACACAGTCTGCTTCGATTTCAATGCCCCGCAGACAGGCTGCAGAATCGGTAGTGAAAAACGGGTTGCCGGTACCTGCAGAGAAAATCACCACTTTGCCGGCACGCAGCAGGCTGATGGCTTCCGCCCAGTTATAGCTGTCGCAGATACCCTGCAAGTCAATCGCCGACATCAGCCGCGCGTTGATATTGGCGCGGTGCAGCGCGTCGCGCATGGCCAGACCGTTCATCACCGTAGCCAGCATCCCCATATGATCACCAACCACGCGGTTCATGCCTGCTTTGGCCAGGCCTTCGCCCCGGAACAGGTTACCACCGCCGATCACCAGGCCAACCTGCACGCCCATCTCAATGAGCTCCTTGATTTCGGTGGCCATCCGGTCGAGGACTTTCGGGTCGATACCGAAACCTTCATTACCCATCAGGGCTTCACCGGAGAGCTTGAGCAGAATACGACGATATTGGGGTTTTGGGGTGCTCATGATCCATTCTCACCTTGCAGACACAAACAGACCGCAGCCCGGCATGCCGGCTGCGGCCAAGATAAAAAGGAGGCCGGCAAGCCGGCCTCGTCATCGATTTTACTGCTTGGCAGCAGCGGCGGCGGCTTGCTGAGCCACCTCAGTCGCGAAGTCGACTTCTTCTTTCTCGATGCCTTCACCCACTTCAAAGCGGATAAATGCAGTCACGTCAGCGCCACCGGCTTTGAGCAGGTCGCCTACAGACTGGGAAGGATCTTTAACAAAAGGCTGGCCAGTCAGGGAGATCTCGCCGGTGAATTTCTTCATCCGACCTTCAACCATTTTCTCAGCAATTTCTTGCGGCTTGCCAGATTGCATGGCGATGTCGATCTGGATTTGACGCTCTTTTTCTACCACTTCGGCAGATACGTCTTCCGGCTTAACAAACTCCGGCTTAGAAGCTGCAACGTGCATGGCAACATCTTTCGCCAGTTCATCATTGCCACCAACCAGGTTGACCAGCACACCGATACGGCTGCCGTGCTTGTAGGCACCCAGGTTGTCACCTTCGACCACAGTAACACGACGGAAAGTCATGTTTTCACCGATCTTGGCGATCAGGTTGGCACGGGTAGTATCCAGGGTTTCACCGTTCACTTCGGTAGCAGCCAGTGTTTCGATGTCATTGATGTTGTTAGCCAGCGCAGCTTCAGCAGCAGCGTTAGCCAGCGCCAGGAAGGAATCGTCCTTGGCTACAAAGTCGGTTTCGCAGTTCATTTCCAAAATGGCCGCTTTGTTACCGCTAGTAGCGATAACAATGGTGCCATCAGCAGCGATACGGCCAGCTTTCTTAGCCGCTTTCGCCTGACCGTTTTTGCGCATCAGCTCGATAGCCGCTTCGATGTCGCCGTTCACTTCGGTCAGTGCTTTTTTACAATCCATCATGCCAGCGCCAGTGCGCTCGCGCAGTTCTTTTACCAGGGCAGCAGTAATTGCCATGTGAAATTCCTCGGTGTTACTTGCCAAAAAACAGGGGCCTGTTGGGGCCCCTGTTAACCAATCCATCCTCGATGGTCAATCAAGGGCGATAGCGCAACCTTATTCGGCGGCTTCCACGAACTCGCCTTCGGTTACCGGTGCGGCACCTTTGGCGTCGTTGATGGCAGCAGCAACCGCAGTGACGTACAGCTGGATTGCGCGGATAGCGTCATCGTTGCCCGGGATCACGTAATCAACGCCATCCGGGTTAGAGTTGGTATCAACAATGGATACAACCGGGATACCCAGGTTGTTGGCTTCCTTGATAGCGATGTGCTCGTGGTCGGCGTCGATAACGAACAGTACGTCAGGCAGGCCGCCCATATCTTTGATACCGCCCAGGGACTTCTCCAGCTTTTCCATTTCGCGGGTCAAATCCAGCGCTTCTTTCTTGGTCAGCTTGTCGAAAGTACCGTCCTGGGATTGGGCTTCCAGATCTTTCAGGCGTTTGATGGACTGACGAACGGTTTTCCAGTTAGTCAGCATGCCACCCAACCAGCGATGGTTAACATAGAACTGGCCGCAGCTTTGAGCTGCTTCTTTAACCGCTTCGCCGGCAGCGCGCTTGGTGCCTACAAACAGGATTTTGCCTTTTTTACCCGCCACGGAAGACAGGTAGTTCAACGCGTCGTTGAACATCGGCAGTGTCTTTTCGAGGTTGATAATGTGCACTTTGTTACGAGAACCGAAGACGAAAGGCTTCATCTTGGGGTTCCAGAAACGGGTTTGGTGACCGAAGTGAACACCGGCTTGCAGCATGTCGCGCATGGTAACGTTGGACATTAGTTTGTCTCCAATAATGGGGTTAGGCCTCCACGAGCCCCATGCATCCGACCCTTGAGGGCACCCCGGCGCATGTGTCGACCCGTGTGTGGGTTTAAGGTTAATCGGCAATCCGTTTGTAAATTGCCGGCGCGCTTTATACCATAAAGCCCTGCCTGAAACCAAGATCGCACGGCTTTTTAACGTGCAAAAAAGAGCCTTTAATGAATGCCAAAATAAAGACCCCGGAAGAAATCGAAAAGATGCGCGTCGCCGGCAAGCTGGCCGCCGACGTACTGGAGATGCTCACACCTCACGTCAAAGCGGGGGTCACTACCGAGCAACTGGACCGTATTGCGCATGACTATATTGTCAATGAGCAAGGCGCTGTGCCGGCACCGCTGAACTATCATGGTTTCCCTAAGTCTATCTGCACATCAGTCAACCACGTGGTCTGCCACGGTATTCCGTCTGAAGATAAAACACTCAAGGACGGCGATATCATCAATATCGATATCACCGTCATCAAAGACGGCTACCACGGCGACACTTCGAAGATGTTTTTCATCGGTAAGCCGTCCATTCAGGCGGAGCGGGTTAGCCGGGTAGCACAAGAAGCCCTGTATATCGGCATCAAAATGGTGCGCCCCGGTGTCCAGCTGGGTGATATCGGCCATGCCATCCAACAGCACGTTGAGGCACATAACTATTCAGTAGTACGCGATTACTGCGGCCACGGCATCGGCGCGGAGTTTCATGAGGAACCACAGGTGCTGCACTATGGCAAAAAAGGCACCGGCATGGCGCTCGAAGCCGGTATGTGCCTGACCATCGAACCCATGGTGAATGTGGGTAAATATCATTGTAAAGTGCTTAAAGATGACTGGACTGTGGTCACCAAGGACCGTAGCCTGTCAGCACAGTGGGAGCATACGCTGCTGGTTACCGATGATGGCGTTGAGGTACTGACGCTGCGGCAGGAGGAAAGCGACCTGCCCCGGGTGATCAGCCACTAAATAATGAGCCCCTCGATGAGGGGCTTTTTTAATGGAGTCAGCATGAACGCGGCGCAAAGCCTACGCCAGCAACTAACCGCCCATACCGACAGTCTCAAGGCCCGGCTCAGCCCGCAAGCGGATGTTATTGCCCTGATCCACGAACGCGCGGCGGTCTTGGATCGCCTGCTGGTTGCCCGCTGGCAACAACTGGGGCTGGCCGACCAGCTGGCATTAATTGCCGTGGGAGGCTATGGCCGCGGTGAACTGCACCCCTATTCCGATATCGACTTGCTGATTTTGGCCGACCACGAGCTGACGCCGGCCCAACAGGACAGTGTCAGTCAGTTTATTACCGACTTATGGGACGCCCGCCTTGATGTCGGCCATGCCACCCGCACACTGGATGATTGCCTACAACGCGCCGAAGACGACATCACCATAGCCACCAACCTGCTCGAAGCGCGTCTGCTCAGTGGCCCCAAAACGCTCTTTGCAGCGCTAAAGCGCGGCTTGTCCCCCGCTCACTGCTGGCCTACTGCCGCCTTTTTTGAAGCCAAGGTTGAGGAGCAGCACCAGCGCCACCGCCGCTTTGATTCAACCTCTTACAACCTGGAGCCCAATCTCAAGAGTAACCCCGGTGGTTTGCGTGATATTCAAACGGTCGTCTGGGTGCTGCTGCGCCACCTCAACCGGCAGGATTTACCGGCACTGGCCGAGCAAGGCTGGTTGGAGCAGGATGAACTGGATGAACTGATCCTGTGCCGCGATTTTCTCTGGCGATTGCGCTTTGCCCTGCACCTGGCTGCCGGGCGCAGTGAAGAACGCTTGTTATTTGACCTCCAACCGGAAGTCGCCCGGCAACTGGGCTTTGGTGAAGGGCGCCAGGGCGTTGAGACCATGATGCAGCAGCTGTATCAAACCCTGCGCCGGGTTATTGAACTCAACTCCATCTTGTTGCAGGTGCTGGCCGAGGAGATCAGCCCCGTCGTACAGCCACCGAGCCGCCGCCTAGATCCGTATTTTGAGTCGCGTGGCAATCTACTGTTTTGCACCCACTCGGAGCAGCTGAAAACCCAGAAACCGTTATTGCTGGTGCTGTTTTTACACATGGCCCGGGACTCCAACCTGACCGGTATCGGCGCCAGTACCTTGCGGGCCTTGCGGGCAGCACGACGCACCCTGACCGAACCCTTATGCCAGGATCCGCTGTGCCGCCAGCACTTTGTAACCCTGATCCGCCATAAGCGCGGCATGGGCCGGCCTTTTCAGCTGATGCACCAGCACGGCATCATGGCCGCCTACCTGCCCGCCTGGCAGCACATCGTCGGGCAAATGCAGTTTGATCTGTTCCATGCCTACACCGTTGATGAACACACCTACCGGGTAGTGCGTAACGCCTATCGTTTCTCACAAACGCGCCGGGCCGAAGAATTTCCGCTGGCCAGTACGCTGGTGCGTAAAATGCGTAAGCCGGAATTGCTATACTTGGCGGCCCTGTTTCACGATATCGCCAAAGGCCGTGGTGGTGACCACTCCGAGCTGGGCGCAGCCGAAGCCATGGCGTTTGGCAAGCTCCATGGCCTGGATGATCCGGAAACCCGATTGGTGGCCTGGCTGGTAGAGCACCATCTGGTGATGTCCGTGACCGCCCAGCGCCGGGATATTTCCGATCCGGAGGTGATCCGTCACTTTGCCACCCTGGTCCGCGACGAAACTCACCTGGATTATCTTTACTGCCTGACCGTCGCCGATATTCGCGCCACCAACGACAAGCTCTGGAACGACTGGAAAGGCACCTTGCTGCGCGAGCTTTATTACGCCGCGCAAAAAGCCCTGCGCCGAGGGCTGGAAAAGCCGGTGGATATTCGCCCAGCCATTCGCAACGCCAAAACGGCGGCCAGCAAACTACTGGCCCGCCGTGCTATCAGCCACAGTGCTATCCGCACCTTGTGGCGGCGTTTTCGGGTGGATTATTTTCTGCGTCACAGCCCGGAACAAATCGCCTGGCATGCTGAAGCCATCATTAAGCATCAAAACAAGCAAACACCACTGGTAAAGCTGTCCAAATACACCACCCGGGGCGGCACTGAGCTGTTTATTTACACCCGTGACCGGGCCCAGGTATTTGCCTGTATTGCCAGTATTCTCGATGCCAAGAACCTGTCCATTCACGATGCCCAAGTGATGACCAGCAAAGACGGCTGGGCCTTGGATTCACTGGTGGTTGTTGAGCGTGACGGCGGCCCGGTCGTCAGTCCGTCACGGGTACAGAGCATTCGCCGGGCGCTGGAAAAAGCGCTGGCTTACGGAAAATATCCCAAACCGGTACAGCGGCCGCTGCCGCGCCAGCTAAAGCCTTTTAAGGTGCCAACCGAAGTCACCTTTTTACCCTCGAGCCGGCAATGGACCCTGGCCGAGTTTGTGGCCCTGGATCAGCCCGGGTTATTGGCGCAGGTGGGGCAGGTTTTCGCCGAACTGGCGATATCGTTAAAAGCCGCCAAGATCACCACCATTGGCGAGCGGGCAGAAGACTTTTTCATTCTGACCGCCAACGATGGCCACGCCCTCAGTGATGACCAGCAACAACAGCTGCGTCAGGCGCTGGTAGACGCACTGGATCGCAGCGGCCATAATCGCCCCTCCCCCGCTGCTACGGAGTAACAGATGAGCACATTGCAACACACCATCGAAGCGGCCTTTGATAACCGCGACAACATCAGCCCCAGCACCGTCAGTGCTGACGTCAAAGCAGCCATTGAAACCGTCATTGCTGAGCTGGATAACGGCCACCTGCGGGTAGCGGAAAAGCAGGCCGGCGAGTGGGTGGTACATCAATGGGTGAAAAAAGCCGTGCTGCTGTATTTTCGTATTCACGATAATGAAGTCATGCACGAGTCCAGTACCCGTTACTTCGACAAAGTACCGCTGAAGTATGCTGACTACAGCGATGCGGATTTTCGCCGCGATGGTGTCCGGGTGGTACCACCGGCAACTGTACGCAAGGGTAGTTTTGTAGGTAAAAACACCGTGCTGATGCCCTCTTATGTCAACCTCGGCGCTTATGTTGATGAAGGTACAATGGTTGATACCTGGGCCACGGTCGGCAGCTGCGCACAGATCGGCAAGCATGTTCACCTGTCTGGTGGCGTTGGTATCGGCGGTGTACTGGAACCCTTGCAGGCCAACCCCACCATCATTGAAGACCACTGTTTTATCGGTGCTCGCTCGGAGATTGTTGAAGGAGTGATCGTCGAGGAAGGTTCCGTGATTTCCATGGGGGTTTATATCGGTCAGAGCACCCGCATTTATGACCGTGAAACCGGTGAGATCCATTATGGCCGGGTACCGGCCGGTTCTGTGGTGGTGGCTGGCACCTTGCCTGCCAAGGACGGCTCCCATAGCCTCTACGCAGCCATCATCGTTAAGAAAGTGGATGCACAGACCCGCGCTAAAGTGGGTATAAATGCCCTGCTGCGCGCCGTCGATTAACAAAGGGGCCAGCTGGCCCCTTTGTTATTTAGGCACCAATGGCCGTCAGCCAGCGCTCCAGCCATGGCACTGCCTCATCCAGCGGCTCAAACGTTTCACAGGCATCGATGCGCAGCATCGGTTCATTAAAACTGGCTCCCAGCTCTTCAAACATCGTTTCAAACTGGCGGCCAGCACCACAGTAGGTGTCACCATAGCTGCTGTCACCCAAACAAATGATGCCCACCGGCAACCCTTCCAGTAACGGAAAACGTTCCTTGAGTTCCTGAAAAAAGGGCAGAAGATTGTCCGGAATATCTCCCTGACCGGTTGTTGAGGTAATGACCAGCAATGCCTCAGGGCGCACAGCCAAGGCTTCGTCCAGATTGGCCGGTACAATCTGCCGGGCTTCCAGACCTCGTTGCTTGATACGGCTGGCAAGTTCTTCGGCCAGTTGCTCTGCCGCGCCATAAACTGAACCAACCACCACGTTAATCTTCTTCATGCATGCTCCTGGTGATGCCATTTCTCAGCCTCGGCCAGCAGTTGCTGGGACTGCCAGCCAAAGCGTACAAACAAGGCTTCCCAGCTTGCCGGTAACGGCGCCTCAATGTCCAGTATCTGGCCACTAACGGGGTGGTGAAAGCACAGGCGCCAGGCCCGCAGCGCCAAGTCGTCAAATCCTAACTGGTGACGAAACAGCCGGTTATGGCGGCCATCGCCATGGGTAGTGTCACCAATTATGGGGTGGCTGAGATGATGAAAGTGCCGCCGCAGCTGATGGCGTCGGCCTGTATGCGGAGCGCACGCCAGCAGCGAATAGCGCGCCGTTGGATAACGGCCCACCGGCAGTGGCAGCTCCACCTGCGCCAACGGCGCATAAGCGGTAACCGCTGTTTGCGCGGCTTTGTCGGCAGTCGCTTTACCCAAAATAGGGTCATGCTCTTCTTGCAAAGGGTAATCCAGGGTTGCCGCTTCGCGCACCCAGCCTCGTACCAGGGTCAGATAGCTTTTTTGCACCTGCCGGCTGGTAAATTGGGTGGTTAACGCCCGGGCCACTTCCGCGCTCAGTGCAAACAGCAACAACCCGGAAGTAGGCCGATCCAAACGATGCACAGGAAAAACATGCTGGCCCAGTTGGTCACGCAGTGTCTGCATGGCGAACACCCTCTCACCAGCTGCTATCTTCGAGCGATGAACCAGCATGCCCGCAGGCTTATCAATGATGACCAGATGTTGATCCTGATAGAGAACCGGCAGGTTCATTCACGGACCCGCTTACCAGAGAGCGCCTCATCCAGATCGGCAATCCGCTCAATCAGCACCTGCAATTTGTCGCCATGGGGGCGCCAGGATTCTTCTGCCATGGGGCAGACACAGACGTTGTCAGGTAACTGCCCGACGTTAGCCATGACCTTTAACCGGGGCAGATAAATAAACTGCACCCACTGTTCAAAATCCAAAGTATCAACGGCAAATGGCTGCGTACTGGCCAGCGCTTCGTCACCAGGGTGCTGCGCCGACCAGAGACCATGCAGCCGCATTTCCATTTCAATGACCGCCAGTAAGTCCAATACCCGTTGCTGCTGTGAAGACATAGCCCCTCCATTTCCCAAATGGCGCCTAGGATAGCAAAGCGCCTCCCCCTATAATGCCCTTTTTTAGCGACGAGACAGCGCCATGGAAATAACCCATCTCGCCGACTTTCTCAGCGCCGGTGGTGCCCGTTATCAGGTCTATGACATGGGCCGCCGGGTCACGCCGCTGGCTGATTTTGCCGCCATCGCCGGTGGCCAGCGGCCCTATCCCTACCCTCTGCAACAGCAGGCCTGGCTGGGGATTTTGTTTTGGCAGCAACAGCCCTATGTCTGGTTCGTTAAGTTGGGGCTGGATGAGCAGGGGCTAATAAATCAGGGCCATGCCGCACAATTTATGGCACAGGTGCTAACTGCCATGCAGGAAGGCCGGGATGCACTACCGGATAACCCTTACACCTTTACCCCCAGTGATGAGAAACGGGCTGCGTTTCATAGCCAGGCCCGGTTATTTCTTGGTGAGCCGGCGTCTTTATATTACGAGCAAGCAGCCGCTTTCGCGCAAGGCCAGCATCAGGACTGGCAGCGTCTGGGACTACAGGGGCTGGCCGATTTGGCGGTACGCGACCGACACACCGAGGCCTTCATCGCCATGGTTGCAAAAGCTCCGTTACCAGTGCTCCAGGCTCTGGCCGGGCAACTGGAAAACCTGACCATTGCCAAATCGCTGGCCGACGCCCTCTGGGTTCGCTTTGACGAGGCACCGTTAGTGCTGGCCAGGGCGCTGGCACGCAGCACCCATGCCACAGAGGCGACCGATAGGCTGCTAAGTGCAGCGGTAGATATCAATACCCTGGCCGTTATTGCCGGGCGGCTGTTTGACACCCTGGCTGAACCACAACGCCTGACAGACTATCTGACGCAGGCCGCCACCGTTGAGCAGGGACAGTACTTTAACGACCTGTTCGCAGATCTGGTGATGCTCCCACAGCTGCGCCCAGCGCTATTGGCCAAACTGCGTGACCCGGAACGTTCGGCGATCCTGGCGAAGGCGATGGGAGGCTTGATTGGCTGATATATTAAGCCTGCTGGCGCTGGCCTTTGTAGTGTTGGTGTTCTGGCGCTTTCGCCAGCAGGCAGAATGGGCCAGATCCATGGCCGAACGGCTGTGCAAGGTCAGAGATATTCAGTTACTGGACGTGGCCTTAAGCCACCGCCAACTGACGCGCCATGGCCTGGTTCACCATTACACCATGGATGTCAGCCTGGGCCCCAGTGAGCGTTATCAGGCGCACTTTGTGATGCGTGGCCGGCGGCTGCTGGATTGCCAGTGGCCGGTGATGCGCGAAACAATCAGCAGCTAAAAAAGAGAAGCCGGGAAGGTTTGACCCTTCCCGGCGAGAGCGGCTTGGATGTCGATTCCCTGCGCTATATGCTCCCTGCATCATCCATGATGCGTCTCCATCCTGGAGCGTTCCTTCTGCGGCGTCCTGCCGGTGTCCTTTTTTAGCATAACTGCTTGGCTTAGCATCCTGCCCAGCCTGCCCGTCCTGAGCTTTGCCATCCTGGCAATATCATCCTTGAGGCATCCTGCCACGGCATCCAACCGACAGCTCAAGTGTACAAGTAAATGGCGATTGCTCAAGTCAGCAAACAACACAAGATTAACGTTTCATTATCACGACGTTCATTTTAAGAGAAAATAAATAATTGATAATTAAGATAAAAATAAAAACAGGTAGAAAATACCGTACGCTATTCACGCCATTGGCTTACTTATTTGTAAGCATTCTCGCACACCAGCCAGTGCTTTTTTCTGCCTCACTGACGGCATTTCGGGGTAAAAACAAGGGGCAGCTAGCGCCCTTTAGTGAACAGGCGTTTGGCCAGTCTGATTAACATCTGCCCATACATTACCCAGTCGCCCAGCAAGCTGTAAAAAGGGTAACGAAAAGTCGCCGGCCGGTTATGTTCAAACAAAAAGTGCCCCAGCCAGGCCGCGCCATAACCCACCACCGGTACGGCCCACAGGAGTGACACATTGCCACTCATCACGACGACCAGTAACAGTACCAGCACCAATGTCGACCCCAGGTAGTGCAGCAAGCGGCAGCTGGGGTGGCGATGTTCTGCTAAGTAATAGGGGTAAAAGTCACGAAAGCGGCGAAAACGTGGGGGTGTTGTCGACATAGAGGCATTCCAACGCTGAAGATACCCTGAGCATAACCTAAGCCACAGGCCAGCGCGCAGCCTCTGACTCTGGCTGTGTCATAATGTCGCGCCCATACTCAGCAAGAGTGTCTCATGTTTTTGGTCGACATCACTTTCGATCTTTATCAGGACAGCCCCATTGAACAGGTGGAACAAGCCGTTATGGCGCTGTTCAATGCCTGGCGCCATAACGGTCAGGTACTGGGCCGCGAGCTACCCACCTGGGTACAGGATGGCAGTATTAACCTTCGAGTGGTGTGCCCGGAGCAGGACAGCTTACAGCATCAGTATTTATCACCGGCCGGCCGCCACGCCATGAAAGCTCTGGGTAGCGCGGGGCTGACGCAGCCCCGTATCAAGCTGCTGGGCCGCGATCTGTTTTCTGATACGACCGCCGACCCAGAGCCACCCAGTTGGCAGCTGCTTTATGCCACGTTTGTACACAATTGCAGCCCCCTTCGAAGTGGTGACAGCCTGGCCCCCATTCCCCTTTACCGCCTACCGGCGCTCGCCAATGGCGACCACAAGCTGCTGCTGCGCTGGCAGGATGACTGGATGGCCTGCGATCAACTACAAATGAATGGGGTCAGCGCCGAACACGCGGCCCTGGCCGAGCTCGGCCAGCCCGATAGCCCACTGGCACGGCGGGGCCGCGATTTTGCCCGGCGCCTGGAATACCTCAGCCAGATCCCGACTTACTACTACTTGTATCGCGTCGGCGGAGAGAGCCTGGAGGCAGAGCAGCAACGACTCTGTCCTGGCTGTGGCCATCCATGGCGGCTGGCTGAGTCGTTACACGGCATTATCGACTTTAAGTGTGATGACTGTCGGCTGGTCTCGAACCTCAGCTGGGACTTTCAGTAAGGCTGTCCAGAAAAGCCGCCAGGTTGTCTGCCAGGACCTCCCGAGCCGGTTGCCCAACCGGCTCCAGCACCACTTGCCCGGTTGTGTTATCGACACTGATCAACAGGCTGTCATCGTCCGTGCAGGCAATAAACACCGTGATCGGTTGCTGCAGGCGCCGCTTCATCAACACATGGCCAATGATGTTTTCCTGCAGCCGGGCAAAGTCCTGGTCATTCCAGGCACCCAGCAACTGCACCGGCCCGCGGCAATGATGTACCGACAGGTTGTCGATGAAATAGCGACCAAAATAATGCTTGATGTCGTCATGCAAGGTCAGCTCCAGTGCCTGCTCGACATTACTGAAATCGCCCGCCGGGTTGCGTGGCACTGGCTGCCAGCGCCCTGCGGCTTCACAGGGGGATGGCCAGTCTGGATCAGGTTGGTAATGCCAGCATGGATGATCGTCCGGCAGACGCGCCAGCAGGCGCTCAAAAGCAGCGAGGGTGTGCTCCATCAATAGTGACTCTTGCGATACAATGACCGCCCAGTTTAGCCAAGGCCGACCGCAATGCCAAAAACCCCGCTTTATCAGGGCGCCGATGAACTGGCGGCTCTGACCCTGGGTAAAAAAACCCGTTATCAGCAGCACTATACCCCGAGCCTGTTGCAAGCCGTGCCACGCAGCCTGAACCGTGACGCGCTGGGGCTCAGTGAACCGCTGCCGTTTGTCGGTGAAGATATCTGGAACGGCTATGAATTATCCTGGCTCAATGAACGCGGTAAGCCAGTTGTTGCCCTGGCCCAATTTCGGGTGCCAGCCAGTAGCAGCAATCTGGTGGAATCGAAATCCTTCAAGCTCTACCTCAACAGTTTCAACCAGAGCCGTTTTGCCAGTTCAGAGCAGGTCGTTGCGACGTTGCAGGCCGACTTATCTGCCACCGCCGGCGCCCCGGTCAGGGTAACCCTGTATCGCCCTGACGATACCGCGGCCATGGCACTGGGCCAGCTTGAAGGCGAGTGCATTGATGAGCTGGACATCAGTGTGGAGGATTATCAGTTTGATGCCAACCTGCTCGATGGTGTTGCCGCCGGCCCACTGCGCGAAGAAAAACTGGTCAGCCACCTGCTGAAGTCCAACTGCCTCATTACCTCGCAGCCGGATTGGGGCTCTGTACAAATCCACTACCGTGGCCCAGCGGTCGATCGAGAGAAGCTGCTGCGTTACATCATCAGCTTTCGCCAGCACAACGAGTTTCATGAACAGTGTGTGGAACGTATATACAGTGACCTGTGGCAACGCCTGCAACCGCAGTTTTTGCTGGTATATGCCCGTTATACCCGTCGCGGGGGGCTGGATATTAACCCCTGGCGGGCCAGTGAAGCTGTCAACATGGCCAACCCGCGCCTGCCGCGACAATAAAAAGGCCCCATCCGGGGCCTTTTTTAATTGGGAAACGCAACCCCCAGCCAGGCTTTAAAAGCCGCTTTTTGTTCCGCTGACGGCGCTTTTTGCGCTACCACCTTATAGGCTTGTGGCCGCTGGGTTAACGTCAATTTTACCGTTGTGAGTTGATCCCGGCGAAAGAAGGTCACGGCCAGGGTGTCACCGGCGGAAAAATCCTTTAACCGCGCCTCTAGGCTACCGGCGGTGAGTTTCAGGCCCGCCAGCGCCACAAGTTGATCGCCATCACTGATCCCGGCCTGCCAGGCAGGGCTGTTTTTATCGACACTCAGCACAGTACCGTCACTATCGACCTGCATGCCGGCATAAATGGTGCTGTCTTCGGCTTCAAGGGTCAGCCCGAAGGTATTGAGCAGCGCCGTAAAATCAATATCCCCCGGTGCTGAAACCACCCAACGACGCCAGAACCCCTGGTAGTCCTTGCCGGATAGCGCTTTGAGTTCTGCCAGCACTGTGGCATCAGTAAAGCTCGCCGGTAACCGATGGGCCTGGTACAGGCGTTGATGCAAATCCCGATAAGACACCCGGTTCTGGGTACTTTTCAGTAAGTCGGCATCCAGCAACCAGGAAACCAGCTCACCTTCGGCATAAATATTGACACTGAAATTGTGCGCATAGTCACCGCCCTGGGCTATCCAGTTGTCCCAGGAGGCCTGAGCCAACGACTGGCTGAAACGGCCCGGGTTGTGTTTGAAGGCGGTAATAGCCTTGCCTAGCTGCGTAAAAAATTCCTCTGTACTGATAAGCCCGGCACGCAACAACAGCTGGTTTTCCAGGTAACTGGTTGAGCCTTCCGCCAGCCAAAGCAAATCACTGTAATTTTCCTGCTGATAGTTATAAGGCACCAGGCCTTTAGGCCGGTACGCCTTAACGTTCCAAGTGTGTACAAATTCATGCGCAGCGATGGCCAGAAACTGCAAGTAGCCCTCACGCTGAGCAAAGCTGTAGCGGCTCAGCTGGATGATGGTGGAGTTCAGGTGCTCCGTTGCACCACGAACGCCACTGGTTGCATGCAGCATGAACACATATCGCTTGAAAGGGTAGCCTTGCCAGATGGCCTGGCTGGCCACCACCATCTTTTCAAGATCACGGGCCATCTGCTGGCCGTCATAATTACCTGCGCCCCAAATCACCAGTTGATAATGGCGGCCATCTACCTGAAAGTCATAGGCACTGTTGATGCCCGCTTCGATGGGGGAGTCCACCAAAACATCATAGTTGGCAGCCCGAAAATGATTCTCGGCAACGGCCTGCATGCCGGAATAGGCTCTCCAGTTGGACGGTAACTGCAACCGCACTTCAACCGGCTGCTGGCGGCTGTCCGGGCTATACATCAAAGCCCCACTGGCATCCATAAACAGATGACTGTCATCAATGTGCAGGAGCCGTTCAGCCAGGGCATTACCATAAATCTGGTACGTCACCACCAGCTTTCCAGCGGCCTTGCTTGCCAGCTGCCAGCGGCTTTTATCCACTTTACTCAGTACCACCGTTTTACCGTCCAAAGTGGCGCTGAGCTGGCGCAGGTTGTCAGCCTGATTTAGGATCTGGTAACGCCCGGTGCGCCAGGTGGGCAGTTGCAACACCATGGTTCCAGCCGGCTTTTGTTGCGTCAGCGTCACCCTTGCCAGATGATGTGCAGGGTCGGTGACGCTGACATCGTAGTAAACGGTGGCACTGACCGGAAAAGCCAGAAAAAGAATGAAACATGCTAGCCTCAAGACCATGGGCGAATATCCTGTCAGTTGTTACATAAGTCAGGGTGGCATGTTAACAGCATCGCAACATTCAGCAACGCAACTTCGCCGGGTTGTCAGCACACAATGATAAAAAGTACAGCTTTCTTATGGTGCGGGATTGGCTTGTGGCTGCTGGCTCTGCCAGCGCTGGCTAACGTCAGCGCCGATGATCTGCAACGAGCCCGTTTTCGTGTTGATCAGCACCCACAGCAGGCACTGCAACTGGCACAACAGGTACTCAATAACCCCACAGCTTCGGGGCTACAGTTTCAGGCCAAACTGCTCAAAGGCTGGGCACTGTATTTTTCCCGCGTTTCCCCTGACCAAATGCAGCAGTACATGCAGCAACTGAAAAAGAGCGCTGACGGGATCAGTGAGCCGCTGCAAAAAGCCGACTGGGCCTTTTTACGGGCAGTGGTTGAAGATAACTACGCCAACAATATTGCCGGCGCTTTACCGTTACTGGAAGAAGCCATGAGCTACTGCCGGCCCTTTAGTCAGTTACTGGCTTACAACTACTGTGCCGAGATCACCAAGTTTGCAGCCTATGACTATGCCATTGCCGGTAAGCTGAGCCAGACTCAGACACTGATCACCGACAGCACCCGTTTTGCCCGCCTCAGTTCCCGTAACGATATTTTGCTGGACATCAAACTGCTCAAAGCCGCTTTGGCACGGCGTCAAAACCATTACGCCGAAGCCCTGAAATTACTCAAAGAAACAGAACTCAGTGCCCGTCAGGATGGCGACAAGCGACATCAGGGCATGGCGCTGAACCGCCAGGCCACCATCTACCGCACATTAGGCCAGAATGATAAAGCCGAGCAGATGCTAATGGACGCCCTGTCACTGTTTGACAGTACCGGCGCTGACGATTTGATGGCTGAAGCTTTTAAAAATCTGGGGGAGCTGATGCTCAGCCGCGGCAAGCCACAGCTGGCCATCATTCAGTTTTATAATGCCCTGGACATTCTCAACCGCAATCACCAGCCGCTACGGGCCGCACAACTATTGAAGGATATTGGGGAAAGCTATCGAGTGCTGGACCAACCCGAACGGGCCAGAAAATTCCTCAACGAGGCCAGAGCTACCACCGAGAAGCTGCACGGTGACCTTTACCTGCCGCACATTGACTATCAGTTGGCGCAGCTGGACAAAGAGCAAGGTCAACTGGCAGCCGCTATCAAGCACTTGCAACAAACCATCACCGGCGCCCAGCAAAACCCAACAGTGGAACGGGCCTTGCTGGTCAATGCCCTGAAGGACATTATCCGCCTGTATCAGCGGCGTAATAACGACCACCTGGCACTGCAATACGCTCAGCAACTGATAGACCTCAAGCAAAGCCCGGCGGTGCCCAGCCATATTACAGTCAATATCAAAGCACCACCCGCGCCCCCAACAGCGCCAAATAACACCCCCAGTTGGCAGTGGTGGCTGCTGCTATTTGGCGCCATATTACTGTTGTTGGCACTGGCGGCCTGGTTAATCTGGTGGTGGCACCGCCAGTTGCGGCAGCAACTCCAGCAATGCCGGCAGCAACTGCAGCAAGACCCCGCATCAACGTCGCTGAACATGACCGGTTTCTTGCAACATTGCGACAGCCTGCTCGACGATCTGCGTGATGATCAGGAGAGCAGCCGCCACACCCAGCATCCGCAACCGCTGGCAGCAATATTGTGCTACCTACCGGCCACCTTGCACCTTTATGAACGGCAAGGATTTGCTAACAGCCGCCAGCACCTGCGGCGCTTTAGCCAACAGTTGCACAGCACCTTGCCGGAAGTGAAACTGTTGGCGCAGCCGTCCCGAGAATACCTGCTGATGGTGTTGCCCAGCCCCGCCAGCGGTAAAGAACGGGCGTTTATCAATCGCCTGCGTAAAAACATTGCCCAAGCTACCGAGGGCACGGCCATTAACGCCGAGCAGCTGGTTTTTTCTGCCACTTTGCTACCGCAACTCCCCTTTCACCCCCGGGTAGGTAACACCCAGACGTTACTCGAAACCCTATTGCTCGGGCTCGACATCAGCTTGCAAGAAACGCCTTATGAGGATGTTTGGCTGCTGGGGCAAAGCTGTTCATTGCCATCGACACTGGCCCCGCCACTGCGCAGTAACCTCTGTGAGGCGTTACGTAACGGCACTTTCAAGCTCGTCGGCTACCAATACCCGGCTCTGATGCAGCGACTGGACAGACTGCACTTGTCAACAAATTCAGGATAGAATGGCCATAACCTATAAAAAGTGATGCTGTCCGATGAGTGAGCCGATCGATCTGGACGCCAAGTTGCGAGAACGTCTCGCCAGCAGTCTGCGACAACAAGAAAAACAGCAGCAGGAATACCACCAGCAGTTGGCTACCCTGGGGCAATTGGTTCAACGCATCAGCCATCTCAGTTATGGTCTGGACCCTGAACTTGATAACCATCTGCACCGGCTCAGCAGCCTGCTCAATCACACTGATAATCTCGGCCGCTACCAAAACCAACTCACTGCTATCAGCGAATACCTGCGCCAGCAGCAAAGTCAGCACGAACAACGCCTTAGCGGCTGGCAAAACAGCCTCAACGAAACCCTCAAACAGCTCCACCATCTCAACGGCCTGCCCGGTGACCTGCGCCGACAGCTAAAGAGCCTGATGGCCGAACTGTACCTGCCCCGGGTCAGTCTTTATCGGTTGCTGCCCACCACCCAGGATGCACTCAGCCTGCTCCTGAAGGTAGTCTCTTTGCAGCGCCGCACCCCCGATGGTATAGCAATGAGCCAGACAACCAGCGAAGCCGACATGATGGACGAGCTGATGTCGCTGGTGTCGCGGTTGCGGCTGTCCGGTGCCGACCACGATTTACATCAGATCCGTCGCCAATTACTGGCACCCATGAATCGCGACGCCTTGATGAATCTGTGCCTGGAGTTTCTGAAAATCATGGTGCGGGTGCTGGATGATGAACGCCAGCAAGCCAAACGTTACCTCAGCCAAGTCAGTGCCAACCTGATCAGCCTGCACCAGCAGGCAAGTGATGTGCTCAGTAGCTGTGAAAAGCAATCCAAAGCCATGGCCACGCTCAACGAAGACATCAGTGCCCAGCTAAGCAGCCTCAATGATGCCGCTGCAGTCAGCGGCTGGGATGAGGTCTGTGATACGCTGGGGCAACTGACAGTGTTGTGGCAGCAAAAACAGCAGCTGGAAAGCGAAGCCTGGCAGACACAACAACAACGCCTGAGCAACATGGAACAACAACTGGCCAATCTGGAAAGCGCCGCCGAACAGTACCGTGACCGACTGGCCCAGCAGCGCATTGACAGCCTGACCGACAGCCTGACCCAGCTCCCTAACCGGGCCGCCTT
This sequence comes from Gallaecimonas aegicerasi, assembly GCF_045291545.1. GTDB lineage: Bacteria > Pseudomonadota > Gammaproteobacteria > Enterobacterales > Gallaecimonadaceae > Gallaecimonas. The sequence goes on along the minus strand of NZ_CP149514.1, from coordinate 688,164 downwards.
TGATGAACGATTGTCGGTAGAGCACAAACGCTTACAGCGTTTTGGTCACCCGCTTTGGATGGCGGTTATCGATATCGATCACTTCAAGGACATTAACGACAGCTACGGCCATACGGCCGGTGATAAAACCCTGCGCTTTATTGCCCACAGCCTGCGCCGTTGTTTGCGTGAAACCGACTTCATTGCCCGTTATGGTGGCGAGGAGTTTGTGATTTTATTCCCGGAACTGAGCGATGAGGATATTCACCGGCCGCTGGAGAAAATGGCCGGAACCGTTCGCCAGATCCCGTTTAAATTTCGCGATGAGGACGTGCGCATCACTATCTCAATTGGCGCAACGCAGGTACAACCTTACGAACAGCCGATGGCCGCCTTTGAGCGGGCCGATCAGGCTCTGTACCAGGCCAAGCATGGTGGCCGTGACAAGGTCGTGATCATCAACCAGGACTAACTATGATCGTACAGCTCAGCCCGATTGGCAGCATGAGTCTGCTGTCACAGATGGAAGTGGACAGCCTCAAGGCCAGCTCCCGTTCGAGCCTTTACCAGCTGTTTCGCAATTGTTGTCTGGCAGTACTTAATTCCGGTAGCCAGACCGACTCCAGTAAAGAAATACTGGAAAGATTCAGAACCTTCGAAGTCAATGTCTTGCGCCGTGAGCGCGGCGTCAAGCTGGAACTGGTTAACCCGCCAGCCGAAGCCTTTGTCGACGGTCAGCTGATCCGCGGTATTCATGAAGGGCTGTTTTCGGTATTGCGCGACATTCTTTATGTGTCCTCGCATCTGGAACGGCGCCACGACTATAACCTCACCAAAGCCAGCCATATCACCAATTTGGTCTTTGCCATCTTGCGCAATGCCGGCTCCTTGCAACCCAGCAGTGTTCCGAACATGGTGGTGTGCTGGGGTGGCCATTCGATCAGTGACGAAGAGTACCAATACTGCCACGAAGTCGGTTATCAGTTAGGACTGCGCGAACTGAATATTGTTACTGGCTGCGGGCCAGGGGCCATGGAAGGACCAATGCGCGGGGCAACGATCGGCCATGCCAAGCAACGCGTCACCGGCGCCCGTTATATGGGTTTGACCGAACCGTCGATCATCGCCGCCGAACCGCCCAACCCCATCGTCAATGAACTGATCATCATGCCGGACATTGAAAAACGCCTGGAAGCCTTTGTGCGCCTGGCGCATGGCATTATTGTCTTCCCCGGTGGCGTCGGCACCGTTGAAGAGGTGTTGTATCTGCTGGGGGTAATGATGCACCCGGAAAACGCCAAACAGGTACTGCCGCTGGTGTTCACCGGCCCGGCCTCCAGTGCCGGTTACTTCAAGCGCCTGGATGATTTTATTCAGACTACGCTCGGGCCGGAAGCCGCTGAGCATTACCGGGTGATCATTGATGACCCGGATGAAGTGGCCCGGCACCTGAAAAACGCCATGCCGCAGGTACTGACCTACCGGCGCACCGAAGGCGACGCATACTACTTTAACTGGTCACTGCGCATTGAGCCGGAGCTACAGTTGCCCTTCGAACCGAGCCATGATGCCATGGCCAGCCTGCCGTTACATTTGCATCAGCATAAAGCCGCCCTGGCCGCTAACCTGCGCAAAGTCTTTTCCGGGATCGTTGCTGGTAACGTCAAGGAACAGGGGATCCACGCGGTGGAAAAGCACGGCCCGTTCCGCATCGATGGTGACCCTTTACTGATGGCCAGCATGGACACGCTGCTAAAAGACTTTGTCGCCCATGGCCGCATGAAGTTACCCGGTACCACCTACGAGCCCTGCTATACCCTGGAACGGCACTGACATGCGGCTGTTGCTGATTGACGCCCTGAACCTGATCCGCCGGTTACATGCCGCCAATGCCGAACAGGTAGTAGCGGCCAGCGTCAACGCCTGGCAACGCTTGCAAAGTGCCCTGAAACCGACCCACGCCCTGGCCGTCTTTGATGGCCAGGCGCCGTCCTGGCGCTACCAGCGCTATCCTGACTACAAAGCCGGCCGTAAACCCATGCCGGCTGATTTACCGCCTCGCTTCAGTGCGCTGGCAGGCCAATGGCAAACGGCTGGCTTACGCAGCTGGTTCCCTGAGGCCGAAGAAGCCGACGACCTCATTGCCAGCCTAGCCGTAGCGGCCCGCAGCCATAATATTGCCGTGGCCATTGCCTCTACCGACAAAGGTTACGCGCAGTTACTGGACGCCGGAGTTGTCCAGTACGACCCGTTCAACCGGCAGTTTCTCGACGGCCAGCACTGGCAGCAAAAGCTGGCCATACGGCCGAGCCAGCTGGTGGATTTTCTCGCCCTGACCGGTGACAGCACCAACAGTATTGCCGGCGTGCCCGGCGTCGGCGCAAAAACAGCCGCCGCCCTATTACAACGCTTTGGTCACCTTCAGGCGATCCTCGCGACCGATGACGTTGATAGCAGTGTCAGCAAAGTGCAGCAACACCAGCAGGCCGCCAGGCTGGCCCGTCAGTTGGTGAAACTGCAAACCGATCTGCCACTGCCTTTTTCTTTGAGTGACTTACGCATTAAGGAGCAGCCATGAATATTTTAATCACCGGTGCCGGCCGGGGCATTGGCTTGGCCCTGACCCAGCATTATCTTCCTGAACACAAGGTCTTTGCCACCGCCCGTAATCAAGACGCTCTGGAGCAACTCAGCACCATGGGAGCCAAGGCGCTGGCATTGGATCTGAACGACCCGACCAGCTTTGCAACACTGGCCGGGCAACTGTCAGATACGCCGCTAGATGTCGTTATTCACAATGCGGGTGTACTGTACCGGGAAGGCACATTAGCCGATATCAATGCCGATGCCTTTGCTCACAGCTTTGCCGTCAATGCCACTGCTCCGTTACTGCTGAGCCGGGCATTACAGGCCAACCTGGAAGCAGGGCAAGGCCGCAAAGTGGCCTTTATCAGTTCGGTGATGGGGTCCATCAGCGAAAACCAAAGTGGCGGTCAATACAGTTATCGCGCCAGTAAAGCGGCGCTCAATGCCGCAGCCCGCAGCCTGGCCTTGCAGTGGGCCAGCCTGCCCATTCATGTGGGTATTTATCACCCGGGCTGGGTTCAAACCGATATGGGCGGCAGCCAGGCACCGGTGCATGTAATCGACAGCGCCAACGGTCTGGCGCAACAAATCGATGCGCTTGATGCCGAGCGCAGCGGCCAGTTTTTTGCCTTCGACGGCAGGGCCCTGCCTTGGTGAGGCCATGACCCTGCTGGTACTGCTCGCCCTGTTGTTGCTGGCCGCCATCGCGGCCCGGCGCCGTTGGCCAAAAACCGCCTGGTCGGCAGCGCTAAGTGGCCTGCTACTGCTCTTACTGGCGGGTACTGGCTGGCTGCCGGGGCAATTATTGGCAGCCTTGCAATCAGCCCCCGGTACGGCGGTGAAGCACTGGGGGCAACGCAACGTCATCATTCTGCTTGGTGCCGGCACCGTCAAGCGCCCCGATGGGCAGGTTTCGCCCGGTGTATTTGCCGATGCCCGACTACTCAAGGCCGCTACCTTGTATCGCCAGTGTCAAAGCGCCGGTGGCCGCTGCTGGCTGTTGGTCAGTGGTGGCGATGCCGCCGGCACCGGCCGTAGTGAAGCCGCCGTCTACGGCAAGGCGCTACAGTCACTGGGGGTTCCCAAGGAAGCATTGCGCCTTGAAAAACGCAGCCTCAATACCTGGCAAAACGCCCAGTTCAGTGCGCCCATACTGGCCAGCCTGGCTGCGGATAACCAGCTGTTGGTATCTTCTGCTTTTCACCTGCACAGAGCGGCATTGTACTTTCGCCATTTTGGTGTTGACGCCACCCCGGTCGGGGCAGGCTATCTGATGCCGTACCGCAGTGCGCTGCCCTTGGCCTATAATCTGACCCTGACCGACATTGCCTTGCATGAGTATCTCGGTATGACCCGTTACTATCTGTACCAATGGTTAGGCTGGAATGTGCAGGCACAACGGCCCGGTGACCTTTAGGACCATATCGGCGGCCATAATTGGCCCAAAGTCGCATAGGCAATGGCAGGCAATGTGTGGAGAAAAGCCGGTATTTATGCTATAAAATCGCGCTTCACAGGCGCCATCCGACTGCCCTTCCCATCGACAGTAGTGGCGACAAATGGCTTTCGCATAAGATAACAGACACGCACGGAGTCAGTGCACCATGACTAAACAACGCATCACCGTGATCCCCGGCGACGGTATCGGCCCGGACATCATCGATTCAGCCCTGAAAGTTCTCGACAAAGCCGGCTGCGACTTTGAATACGACTTTGCCAAAGCGGGCCTGGCAGCGCTGGAAGAAACCGGCGAGCTGCTGCCGCAGGCCACCCTGGATCTGATTGAAAAGAACAAGGTTACCCTCAAGGGGCCGCTGACTACGCCAGTCGGTGGTGGCTTTACGTCCATCAACGTGTCTTTGCGTAAAAAATTCCAGCTGTACGCCAACGTGCGTCCGGTACTGTCGTTCAAAGGCACCAAGTCCCGTTACGACAACATCGACATCATCACCGTGCGTGAAAACACCGAAGGCATGTACGCCGGTGTTGGCCAGAAGGTCAATGAAGACCGTACCTTCGCAGAAGCCACTTCGGTGATCAGTCGTGACGGCGCTGAGCGCATCGTTACCTTTGCCTTTGAACTGGCGCGCCGCGAAAACCGCAAGAAAGTCACTGCCGTGCACAAAGCCAATATCCTCAAGTCTACCTCCGGCCTGTTCCTGGAAGTGGCGCGGGAAGTGGCCAAGCGCTATGACGACATCGCCTTTGAAGAAATGATCGTCGACGCCTGCTGTATGAACCTGGTGATGTATCCGGAACGCTTCGACGTGATTGTTACCACCAACCTGTTCGGTGACATCGTTTCGGATCTGTGTGCCGGTCTGGTCGGTGGCCTGGGTATGGCTCCTGGCGCCAATATCGGCAAAGACGCCGCGATCTTTGAAGCGGTACACGGTTCTGCACCGGATATCGCCGGCAAGAACATCGCCAACCCCAGCTCGGTGATCCTGGCCTCTATCCAAATGCTCGAATACCTGGGTATGCAGGACAAAGCAGAGAAGATCCGCAGCGCCCTCAAAGAGGTTATCGACAGTGGCGACCGTACCACCCGTGACCTCGGCGGCAATGCCAGCACCACCGAGTTTACCCAGGCGATCCTTGAGCGCCTGTAAGGCGCAAGCGCCTACACCGAAGGCCCCGTTTGGGGCCTTTTTTTGATGATGAATGCCGTCCTCGCTCTCAAAGCCCAATTAGCGCAAGACAGCCGCCGCCCTTACCTAGCCCGCGGCGCCCGTGTCGAGCGCTGCGCTCAGTGCTGCCTGCCGCTACGACTCTGCCTGTGCCAGTACCGGCCAACGCTGCAAAGCCGACTGCAATTTGGCTTGCTGATGCACCACAATGAGCCTTTTAAGCCCAGCAATACCGGCAAGCTCATCTGCGATGTGCTGCCGGAAACGGCAGCCTTTGAGTGGCATCGCACCGAGCCTGCTGCTGGCCTGGAACAGTGGTTCAGCACAGGCAATACGCGCATTGTTTTCCCACGTCATTATGTGGCTGCGCAGCGGCTTACGCCGCTACCCGAGACAGGCCCGGTGAAACTGCTGATCCTCGATGGCACCTGGCAACAGGCCCGTAAGATGTTGCGCACCAGCCGGTATTTGGATGCCCTGCCGGTCACCTCCATCGATGAGCCTTTGTTGTCAGCCTACCAATTGCGCCAACAATACCGTGATGGCCACCTTTGTACCGCCGAAGTGGCGGCACTGCTGCTACAGCAGGCTGGCGAAAACGCCAACAGTTCGCTGCTAAGTGCCTGGTTACAGACATTTTCCGAGCACTACCTGGCCGCCAAGCGCCAGCGTTTACCTGCCGAACGGGCATTAACTACGCTGGCCGCGCTACTCAAGGCGCAGGATTAACAAGCACCACTTGTCACGGATTATTCAACGAACTGCGCAAAATCAGCCCCAGCCCCTTGCACTCCCCCCCGCGCTGAGCCAAGGTAGCGGGCGCTTTTTAACGACCCGTCAACAAGAGGTCCCAAACCAATGAAACACACTGCCCTTGCCCTGGCACTGACCGCCTCACTGGCGCTGCCAACCCTTGCTAGCGCCACCGAACCGGCCAGCCATTACAACCTGCAGCAACAACGCGACAAAATCGTGCCGGTGCCCATGCACGTAAACACCGCCTTTCTCAACAACGAGCAAAAGCAGGTGGTGAATAAATTGATCCAGGCCGCCCAGCTGATGAGCCAGATCTACCTGCGCCAGGTTAACGAGCAGAACCCGGCGATCCGCGCCGATATTGCCGCCAGCAAGCGCCCGGATAAAGCCCTGCTGCTGAACATGTTCGACGAGCATTTTGGCCCTTGGGACAGCTTGGCTGCCGGCCACCCTTTTTGGGGCAATAAGGCAAATACTGCCGGTGCTGGCTTCTACCCGGCCGACCTCAGCAAGGCCGAGTTTACTGCCTGGCTGGCCAAGCACCCGAACGACAAAGCCGCGTTTACCAGCCCTTATACGGTGATCCGGCGTCAGGGCGGCAAACTGGTGGCCATTCCCTACTCCCAGTACTACCAGCAATGGCTGGAGCCGGCCGCCAAGCTGCTGGAACAGGCCGCTGCCATTACCCATAACGCCAGCCTCAAGCGTTTCCTAAGCCTGCGCGCTAAAGCTTTCCGCACCGATGATTACTTCCAGTCAGAGCTGGCCTGGATGGATCTCAAAGACACACCGATCGAAGTGGCCATTGGTCCCTACGAAACGTATACCGATGGCCTGTTCGGCTACAAAACAGCTTTTGAAGCCTTTGTCACCATCAAAGATCCCAAAGCCTCAGCCAAGCTCGACCGCTTTAAGAAGTACCTGCGTGCCATGGAAGCCAACCTGCCGGTGCCGGAGCATTACAAGAACTTCAAGCGCGGTTTTGCATCGCCGATCGCGGTTGCCGATCAAATTCAGGGCGGTGGTGACAATGTTCCGGGCGTGCAGACCATTGCCTTCAACCTGCCCAATGACGAGCGGGTTCGTGAAGCCAAAGGAGCTAAAAAGGTTCTGTTGAACAATGTCATGGGCGCCAAGTTTGAACGTATTCTCAAACCGATGGCAGCGCATATTCTGGTGCCAAAGCAGGCTGCCTTGCTGGATCAGAAATACTTCGGCTATGAGACCCTGTTCCATGAAATGTCCCACTCCCTGGGCCCAGGCAGCATTGTCGTCAACGGCAAAGCCACTACCGTTGCTGCCCAGCTACAAGAGCTTTATTCGGGCATCGAGGAAGGTAAAGCCGACGTCATGGGCGCCTACAACATTTTGTTTTTGATGAAAAAAGGTGAGCTTCCGAGCAGCGAGAAAAACAACCTGCTGGCAACCTACGCCGCCGGGCTGTTCCGCTCCATGCGTTTTGGCATCCATGAAGCGCACGGCATTGGCGCCGCTTACCAATACAGCTACTACCTGGCCCACGGCGCACTCAAGCGCCAGCAAGACGGCTTATACCGCATCGATTTTGGCAAGCTGGAGCAAGCCATTACCGACTTGGTGCATGACGTTGTCGTCGTACAGGGCGATGGTAATTATGCCGAGGCAAAAGCCTTTTTAGCCAAGTATGGCCACATTGATGATGGCGTGCGGGCGGTCAACGCCAGCCTGGGCGATGTTCCCGTGGACATTCAGCCCCTCTACCCGACCAAGATCTAAGTCTTGCCAAGCACTAAAAAAGCCGCCATCTGGCGGCTTTTTTATGGCAGTTGTGCCACCAGAGTACTGACCCGCTGGATCTGACGGTCAGACAACTGCCGGTAGTCCAGGTAGGGGCAGACTAGCAATGTACCCTGGTCAGCGACGGCAAAAGCACAGTCCAGCCAACTTAGTCTGGCAGGTAGCTGGTCTGCTGCGGCCAAGGCCCGGGCATGCTGTCGGCCAGCAATAATATGCAGGCCCGGCTTTGCTGTTGGCGGGCTGAATAACAGCGCCGTACCGGAGCCTGCCTGCAACAACCGGCTACCCCGGTAGTCCTGCCAGCGCTCCGGCGCCGGCTGTGGCCGCCACGGAGCAGGCAGAGCGTAGAGCAGCTTGGCGTAAACATTAAACACCTTGCGCCAGCCATTGCCGCAGGCACTGTTAATGGCGGCAATTTCACCGGTTTGTAATGGTTGCACTACCGACAGTTGCTGATACTCACTTAACGGTGGCGCCTTGGCCACATACACCCTGACCCGCGCCTCAGGGTCACCCAATCCTGCTACCACCACATGTTCCTTGCTGTCGCTGGCCGTTAATTAGTGCTGGCCACGATTTCTGACTTTACAGCCAAGCCTACAACGGCGAGCATTAAATGCGAACGCCTCTGAGTCTGTGCAATGGATCAACAAGCGCTGCTGGCCCGCCTCCGTCAGCTGGAAAAAGACAACGCTCGCCTGCAGCGTATCGCCGATGATGCCCGCGCCAAACTGGATGCGGCCTTGGATGGCACTGGCCTGTGCCTATGGCAATTGGATGTGCCCAGCGGCAAGTTGATTATCTTCAATCGCCGCTTTGGCAGTCTGCTCGGCTATGAGCCCAAGGTCAAAGCCGCGCATTTTGATGTCTGGCAGGCACACCTGCACCCGGACGATAAAGACGAAGTACTGGAAAATTTTTACGCTCATCTGCAAGGCAAAACCCCTTTTTACGAAGTACTGCACCGCATGGTTGGTCACCATGGCCGCATTACCTGGGTGCTGGATCGCGGCCGGGTCGTTGCGTGGGATGCCAACGGCAAACCGCTGCGGGTCATGGGCACGCATATCGATATGACCCAGGAAAAAGATTACGAGCAACAATTGCAGGCACTGGCTGAGCACGACCCGCTCACCGGCACGCTGAACCGCCGGGCCTTGGAACGGCAGTTCTACCTGCGCCGCCAGCAAGGACCGTTTTATTTATGTTTCATCGACTTGGATGATTTTAAAACCGTCAATGACCAGCTGGGCCACCGCAGCGGTGATGAGTTACTGATGCAATTGACCCACCGCCTACAGGCACTCATTGATGGCGACACCGCCCTGGGTCGTCTCGGCGGTGACGAATTTTTGCTGCTGTTACCGCGCTCCAGCGATAGCACCGGTGCTGAGGCTCTGGCCCAACAGTGCCTTGAGGCAATGCAGGCTCCCTTTAGTGTTGATAACGGTGATGCCCAGGTCGGCCTGTCTATAGGTATCGAACAGGTACGCGCCGGTGAACGCTTTGAACAAGCGCTAGCCCGGGCCGATGCTGCCATGTACCGTGTCAAAAGCGCCGGCAAAAGCGGTTTTTATTTACCTGAAGGATCAGCATGAACGATATCCGCTTGCATACCACGCGCTTACGCATTGCCATGATGTCGCCCGCTCATCTGAGTACTTTTGCCGCTTACCGTGACCACCCCGATGTGGCCCGTTACCAAAGCTGGCAACACTACAGCCTGGATGATGCCAAAGCGCTGTACCGGCAAATCATCAGCCAGCCGGTCGGCACCCCGGGGCACTGGGTACAGTTGGCTATCTGTGATCGCCACAGCGGCGAGTTATTGGGCGACTTGGCGCTGGTGATCAGCGGCCAACAGGCCGAAGTCGGTTATACCGTGGCGCCCGCACACCAGCGCCAGGGTATTGCCAGCGAAGCCCTTTCGGCACTACTGGAGCACCTCCAGCAAGATTGGCCGGTGACCCAGGTTCAGGCGCGTATCGATTGCCAAAACCGGGCGTCAGCACGGGTGCTGGAAAAATGCGGTTTTGACCTCGTCGCGGTACGCAAGCAAGTGCCCTGGCGCGATAGTCACTTTGATGAGGGGCGCTACCAGCGCTTGCTTACCATCGCTCCCATTGCTCCTTAAGTTTGGCAACACCAAAGCTGACAGCTTGTGATAGCTCAACCTTCGGTGGCATGATCAAGGCGTTGGGATCGGTCTGTACATCCAGCAGCACCGGCCCGTCACTGGCCAGGGCCCGCGCTAACGCCGGGGCAATCTCATCGGGGTCAGTGATACTGATACCCTCACCGCCGCAGGCATTGGCTAGTGCAGCAAAATCCGGGTTGGTTAAATCAGTGCCCCAGTCCGGTAAGCCGGCACTTTCCTGTTCGAGGGTAATAAAACCCAGCTTGTGGTTGTTAAGAACCACCACCACCAAAGGCAGCTGGTACTTAACAGCCGTCACAAAATCACCCATCAGCATGGTGAAGGCACCGTCACCACAAAGCGCAAACACCTTCTGACGCGGATATGCCAGCTGCGCACCAATGGCTCCGGAAAAGGCAAAAGCCATACTGGCCAGGCCCCCAGAAAGCACAAAACGTTGTTGGCCACGCAGCCGTAAATGGCGCGCTGCCCAGGCGGTTACGGTGCCGGTATCGACCGTAAAAATAGCGTCATCCGGTGCTGCTTTTGCCACTTCAGTAAGCAATCTGGCTGGATGAATGGGGGTTTCAGTGCTGCTTTCATCGGCCTCTTGCTGAGCCAGCATGGTCTGCTTTTCTTCTCGCATTGGGCTCAATAGCCCGGTTTCTTTGCTGGCCAAGGCCTCCAGCCACGGCGGCAGCACCTGCGCCACATCAGCCACAACGCCTAAAGTCACAGGATGACGGCGGCCAATGCGGCCCGGGTGGGTGTCGACCTGGATCACCTTGGCATCCGTTGGATAAAACGCCTGGTAGGGAAAATCCGTGCCCAGCATCAGCAGCAGATCGCACTGCTCAATGGCTTTGACAGCCGGCTTGCCACCCAGTAGACCCAAGCCACCGATACACAGCGGATCATTATCATCAATAAAGTCTTTAGCTTTGAGAGTACGGATAATGGGGGCCTGCAGCCGCTCTGCCAGTTGCCGCAAGGCCGGGGCGGCATCTTTGGCACCGATACCCGCCAGGATCACTGGCTTTTTGGCACGATTGAGCAAGGCCACCGCTTCACGGCTGCTGTCGGGGTCAGCCACTAGACGGCCGGCTCGCGGCGCCTGTAATTGCTGTAACTCATCAAAAGCCAGCGGTTCGGCCGCCAGGTTGGCAGGTAAGGCAATGTGAGCCACGCCGCCATGCGCCAGTGCAGCCTGGCAGGCTTCTATCGCTACCTTGGGTAACTGCGCCGGATCCACCACGGTGCGCGAATACACCGCCACATCGGCAAACAGCCGATCAAGGTTGACCTCCTGATGATACTGGCTGCCCAAGTGCCCGGTTTCTACCTGGCCGGTAATAGCTAACACCGGTGCATGGTCGAGCCGCGCATCGTATAAACCGTTGAGCAAATGAATGGCTCCGGGGCCGGCGGTACCCAGGCAGGCACTGAGCTGGCCGGTCAGCTTAGCTTGCGCCGAGGCTGCAAAAGCACCGGCTTCTTCGTGGCGCACCTGAATAAACTGGATATCATCCTGGCGCCGCACCGCATCGGTCACGGCATTGATGGCATCGCCGGGAATACCAAACAGCTGCCGGACACCATTAGCCACCAGCACCTTCAACAACACACCTGACAGGTTCATACCTTGCTCCTTGGTTGTGACGCCTATTCATTCGAACACAAATGATTTAAATCGTCACACCGCAGCAAAGAGGCCGTTCAGCTTTCACCTAGACAGTAAAAAGCCCGCACAAGCGGGCTTTTTCTTAGTGGCCAATGTATTGAGCACGCGGCCGGATCAACCTCGGAGCTTGGTTGAATTCAAAGAAGTGAGCACTCCAGCCGACAATTCGCGCACAGGCGAACAAGGCAGTAAAGAAATGCTCCGGAATGCCCAACGCCAGATAAACCGCACCTTTATAAAATTCCAGGTTGGCGTAAATTTCTTTGTCTTTTTTGGCAAACTCCACCTGACAAGCCGCCTCCACCGCCATCAGGGTTTCCATCAACCCCTGATAGTGGGTACCTTCACAAAATTGCTCAGCCATGGGCTTGAGAATACCAGCACGAGGGTCCAGGCGGCGGTATTCCCGGTGCCCCATACCCATGATTTTGACTTTGTCCGCCAGCGCCTGAGCAACCCAGCCGGCGGCTTTCTCGGCACTGCCAATTTTACGGGCCATTTTAATAGCCGCCTCATCGGCCCCACCATGCAAAGGCCCGGACAAAGCGCCCAGGCTGGCACTGATACTGGCGGCCAGACTAGCCTGGGTTGAGGCGACTACCCGGCCGGCAAAAGTGCCAGCGTTATAGCTGTGATCAATTTGCAGGATCTGTACCGTTTCCAGGGCGCGAATGGCCTGTTCACCCGGCGGCTTACGGTTAATGCCGGTGAGCAACTTTTCGGTAAAACCCAACCCGTCCGGCAGCGGCTCAACAGCACCGTAGTGCGCCAGGTTGTGCCAGACCCGGGTGATAGCACTGAGCTTGGCAGTCAACACCAGGCTGGCTTCCAGGTGTTCCGGCATGAAGGCTGGCAAAGGTGTGCGGGCACGGGTATCGGTAATGGGGACCAAAGCCTGTAGTACCGCCATGGGGTGCTGATCACGGCCCAGCTGTTCCAACACCCGCATTTCCACCGCAGCCAGCTCTGCCTCGCCAGCGAGCCAGCCATCAAGTGTGCGGGCTTCATCTGCGCTCAGTTGCCGGTCAGCCAGTACCAGTGCAATCACCGCGGCCAGAGGGGCTTTGGCCAACTGCTGAATATCCTGGCCTCGGTAACTCAGGCGGCCAATATCACCTTCGACATTGGATATGGCTGTAGCACCGACCAACACACCTTCCAGGCCAATATTTATCTCAGTGCTCATAGATCGCTTGCCCATCGTGAAATTAATGAGCCGTTATTAAAAGCCCCTTTTCGGTGTTAATCTAATCAAACTAAATGAACTTTCGATAAGTCAGGCTTATCAAATGCGATTGGAAAGCGGCGAACTGCGTATTTTTCATACCTTGGCCAAGGTAGGAGGCTTTCGTAGTGCTGCCAACGAACTGCACCTGACCCAATCGGCCGTCAGCCAGTCCATTAAACAGCTGGAGGCCAAGCTGGGCCAGACACTGGTGCTGCGGCAACGCCCTATCAAATTGAGTGCTGCCGGGCGGCGGCTTTTTCATTATGCCGATGAGCAGCTGCGCCAGGAGCAGTTGGTACTGGAAGACATTGACCGCCTCAGCCAGGGGGCCAACCAGGAACTGAGCGTCGCCATTGACAGCACCAATAATCGCTTTGCCGGGCCGGATCTGGTGGCGCTGTTTAGCCAGCAGTGGCCGCAAACCCGCTTGCGGATCATCGAACAGCCGTCACGTAGCATCGTCCAATCGGTGCTGAACGGCGAAGTCGAGCTGGGGCTGGGGCCTTTTGAAACCCGCATGGCGCAGTTCGAGCGTATCGCTATTTATGAAGAAAATCGCCGGCTGCTGATCAGCCCACAACACCGGCTGCACCAGCAGCCGTTAAGCAACAGCCAACTGGGACGCATTCCGCTGGTTGTTTCTTCACTGGATGAACCGGATCAACGCCCTTATCCAGACAAACTGCGCGATCATTTTCAGATGATCTGGCAGATCTCCAGCCTCAACCTGCGCCTGAGTTTAATTGACCGGGGACTGGCTGTTGGCTATATCAGTGACCGGGTTATTGCTGAGTTGCCGCAGTTACAGCACTTGCGGCCATTGGATGAGTTTCCCTTTGCTTCTATCGAACGCCAGGTGGGCATTTTCTTTGTCAAAGGCCATAGCCTGAGCCCGGCAGCACTGGATTTTATCGGTGTCTGTAAAGATTACTGGCACTAACCATCGCCACGAGAATAAGGAAATTTCAGGTGTCCATAGCGGATCACCAGCACTGTTAACGCCAGGATCAAGGCGGCACTGGCGACAATAAGCATGCGCAGGTTGTCCATTTCCTTCATATCCAGAATCAAATAACGGGCAAGGGCTACAATCGTTATATAAAGGGGCATGCGCACGGGCAGCTTGCCGGACTCCAAGTACAGCGTCACCATCGCCAGTACTTCCAGATAGATAAACAGCAGCAGGATGTCGGCCAACTCCACTGCGCGGTTATCAATCATGGTCCAGACTTCCTCACCGATGAGGATCAGCGTGGCCAGTCCAACAATGTATAACACCAGATCCTGAGCCAGGATCATCAGCCGCCGACCAGCGCTTTGCATCGGGTTCATCAGTCTGCCTTTTTCCGAGAAGCTGCTCTCACCCTACGTCGAGTTGACTGGACAATCAATGACCAACCGCTAAAGTACAAATAGTGACATGCAAAGAGGGCCGCCGGTGGTCAAATACCGTGAATTACCGCGCCGGGTGTTTGAATATCCGGTGCAGGTTCAGCTCAAACAGGATGGTCGCCATTTTGATGGCATGGCGCTGGATGCCGGCGAGAAAAGCCTTGGCGTATTACTGATGGAACCGGTGCCTGAGCACGTGCCGGCGGTTGTCGAATTCATGGACCGGGAGCCGCAATTAAAGCTGTCTGGCACCATCACCTATTGCACCCGTACGGACTACGGTGTGCGGATAGGTTTCATCCTCGATAATGAAGCCAGCCAGCCTGACGATCTGTTTCCGGGCGAGGACGACGAGCCCTCAGCCCCGTGACAAATAAACGGTAATTTCTTCGCGGTCGTAATACAGGTGTTTGGCCGCCAGCCGGTAACCTAGGCCAGCCTCTTCCAGGCGGGTATAGATAAGCTCCAGGCACTCCTCCACCGTATGGAAGCGTCGCTTCACCGGCAGTTTCAGGTTAAAAATGGCCTCCTGGCACCAATCATCGATAAACCAGTCGCAGATCCGCCCGGCCACTTTCTTCGGGCTGTCGATCATGTCGCAAACCAGCCAATGCACATTGCGCTTTTTCGGCAACCATTTGAAGCCATCGTCACGCACATGCTTGACTTGGCCACTGTCCATCAAAGCCTGATCCATAGGGCCATTATCAACAGCGGTTACCATCATGCCTCGACGCACCAGCTGATAAGTCCAGCCCCCGGGAGCTGCCCCCAAATCCACCGCATTCATGCCGGTTTGCAGGCGTTTTTCCCGCTGAGTTTTCGACAAAAAGGTGTAGAAGGCCTCTTCCAGCTTCAGCGTTGAACGGCTGGGCGCGTCCTTGGGAAACTTCAGCCGGCTGATCCCCATCAAGTGCGGGTTATGGGTGCGCGGCAGGGTGTAACCGATATAAGCGCTGTCGGTTGCGGTAAAGCAGACATGCAGCACTGGTTTTTCGGCCTCATCACGACTGGTCAGCTTGCCAGCCTTACGGAAAAAAGCCCGCATTGGCGTGGCAATGGCACGGCATAATCGGTTCAGTTCCTTACCGGCATTGGTGTCTGGCGTTTCCACCCATAACTGACCACACTCCGGCAAGTCTTCTGCTGCCGCCATGTACAGAGGATTAAGGCGGTCATCCAGAGGTAAATCGGTTACCAGTGGCGCCACGCGGATCATCTGCCGGGCAAAGATCAGCTGGCTGACCGGTAATTGCCCCAGCAACTTGCCGGCGTCATTGACTTCATAGCATTCAAACAAGACCAGGCCGGTATTGCCCTTGAGGCGGCAAAAACCGTATACCCCTCGCTCAGCAGCGCGGGCTTCAATTTCCTGGGCACATTCACCTTCAAAGCCAGGGCGGCAATAAAGCAGCAGCTGTTTCACAGATTCTCCTTCAAGGCAGCGACCATCAACGCCAGCCACCCCAGTACCAGACACACGCCACCGATAGGAGTAATGGGTCCAAAAAATGTTTTGCCGGTCAGTGCCAGCAGATACAAACTGCCGGAAAAGAGCACGACCCCAACGGCAAAAAGCCAGCCGGCGGTAGTAAGCCAGTGGCTGTTAATACGGCCCGTCAGCAACACCACTGCCAGCAGTGCCAAGGCATGCCAAAACTGGTAACGCACGCCCGTTTCCACCACTTCCAGCATCTGGGCTGATAACTGACTCTTCAGGCCATGGGCCGCAAAAGCGCCCATCAGCACACCACTGGCACCATAAAACGCGGCCAGCGCCAGAAATCCTCGCATCAGGCGGTCTCCTCGATAAATGCCAGCATGGCTTTGATGGCCGCTTGCAGGTTGTCCGACTCGGTCAAGCCACTGCGCTTGCGCGGTTTAAAACTGTGGTCACCGTCAGGTAGAAACTGCACGGGGATTGTCAGGCCGTAACCTTCGACTTCCGCGCGGGCGCCAAAGGTATCTCGCTCCCCCTGCAGGATCAAGCCAGGTACCGTTAATTCGTCAATAGGCGCCATTCGCAGTCGCTCTGGTTTACCTGGCGGATGAAAGGGATAGCCCAGGGCCAGCACTCCCCGCACCGGCCAGCCGCGCGCCGCCAGAGCGGTGGCACTGAGCATGGCCACTCGCGCCCCCAACGACTTACCAGCCAGCCACAGTGGCCGTGGTGTTTCACCACAGGCATCAAGCATGGCCTCGACCAGTACCGGCAATTTATCCGGCGGCCGCGGCTTGCCAGCGGCAATGGCTTTTTGCATATAAGGGAAATCAAAGGTGGTCACCGCCACCTCTGCCGCGACCAGCCCTTGCTTGATGGTTTCAATGAACGGGTGCTGCTGGCCAGCACCGCTACCGTGCGCCAGTACCAGCTCAGCCTTGGACATCAGCGTCTTCCGGCAACATCCGGTGCTCTTCGGCTTTAACCAGCGCCAGCAGCCAGTCTCTAAAGGCGGTGATTTTGCCCTGCTCCGCCTGCGATTGCTGGCAGACCAGATAGTAAGCATAGGGCGAACGCAATACCTGATTAAACGGCACCACCAAACGGCCGGAACTGATGTCAGGCTCGGCCAGCACCGAATGTGCCAGGGCAATACCCTGACCATGCATGGCGGCCTGCTGCACCATTGTCGAGTGAGAAAAAATAGGCCCCTGGTTAACCTTGATCAGGTGGCTCAGCCCCAGATGTTTAACCCAGGATTGCCAGGCTTTACGGCTGCCATCATGCAATAGGGTGTGATGCACCAGATCTTCCGGGCTGGCCAGCGGTTTGGGGCCAGCCAGCAATAACGGTGAACAGACCGGGATCAGGTATTCGGTTTGCAGGCGGTCAGCCTGTAGCCCCGGCCAGTGCCCGCGGCCATAGTAAATAGCCACATCCACATCGTCGGTGAGGCCACCTTCTTCTGTTTCAGTTGCTTTGATGCGCACATCAATATCCGGGTGCGCCTCCGCAAAGCGGCTCAGCCGCGGCACCATCCACTGAATCGCATAACTTGGCTGCAGTGCCACCGTCAGGGTGCCTTTGGCACTACGGGCCAACACCCGCGCCGTGGCTTCCACCAGGTGAGTGAAAATATCTTTGATATCGAGGTAGTAACTCTGCCCTTCTTCGGTGAGCAGCAATGAGCGATTGCGGCGGCGAAACAGCTTCAGGCCAAGGTGGTCTTCGAGGGTTTTGATCTGGTGGCTAATGGCCGCCTGCGTCACAAAAAGCTCCTGTGCCGCGCGGGTGAAACTAAGATGCCGGGCGGCGGCCTCAAAGGCCTTTAGCGCATTTAGCGGCGGCAGGTGACGGGCCATGGCTACCTTCAGTGGTTGATAAGTTTTTCTAATGTTGAGCGATTATATGGCAAGCACTGGCCAGCAGCCAGCACAGTAAAAAAGCGGCCGCAGCCGCTTTATTAACTCCGGGTATCCAGTGGCTCGAACGACTTCACCAAGTCATCTACCGCTTTCATTTGCCGCAAATAAGGTTCCAGAGCCGCCAGCGGTAATGCGCAGGGGCCGTCACATTTGGCCTCATCAGGGTTGGGGTGCGCTTCAATGAACAGCCCCGCCAGGCCCAGCGCCATACCACTACGCGCCAGCTCAGCAGCCTGAGCACGGCGGCCATCGGCGCTATCGGCCCGGCCACCGGGCCGTTGCAGTGCGTGGGTAGCATCAAAGATAACCGGCACATTGAAATGTTTCATTTCATCCATGCCCAGCATATCAACCACCAGGTTGTTGTAGCCAAAGCTACTGCCACGTTCGCAAAGCATGACCGTGTGATTACCGGCCTCCACAAATTTTTTCAGGATATGGCGCATCTCATGGGGCGCCAGAAACTGCGGTTTTTTAACATTGATCACCGCCCCGGTTTGCGCCATGGCGACCACCAGATCAGTCTGACGCGCCAAAAACGCTGGCAATTGGATCACATCACACACCTCGGCCACCGGTTTTGCCTGCCAGGGTTCGTGAACATCAGTGATCACCGGAACATTGAAGGTATTTTTGATTTCTTCAAAAATTTTCAGCCCCTCTTCCATACCGGGGCCACGATAAGAGTGAATGCTGGAACGGTTGGCTTTATCAAAGCTGGCCTTGAAAACGTAAGGGATCGCCAGCTTGTCAGTCACATTGACGTAATGCTCACAAATACGCATCGCCAGATCACGAGACTCCAGCACATTCATGCCACCAAAAAGTGTAAAGGGCTTGAGATTGCCCACTTCGACACGACTACCAATGGCAATATTTTCCTGCATGTAAAATCCTCAGGCTGCAACAAACTGCATTAACTGGCCACAAAGCCAGGCAACATAAGTACCCAGGGCATAGCCCAGTACCGCCAGTAACACCCCCACCGGTGCCAGTGACGGATGAAAAGCGGAGGCCACCACCGGCGCCGAGGCCGCTCCCCCGACGTTAGCCTGCGAACCTACCGCCATGTAAAACAGCGGGGCACGAATAAGCTTGGCGACAATCAGCATCAAGGCGGCATGAAAAGCCATCCAGATACCACCGATGACAAAATAAACCGGGGTATCCTTGATGGCCAACACATTCATTTTCATACCGATAGTGGCCACCAGAATGTATAAGAATGCGGACGCCACCTTGGACGCTCCAGCCGCTTCCAGTTGCCGGGCTCGAGTAAAAGACAGCACCAGGCCAATGGTGGTGGCGGTAATAATCATCCAGAAAAAGTGCGAATGCAGGCTGTAGCGCTCACCCCAGGGGGCATGCTGCACCATCCACGGTGTAACCACATCAGCTGTGAAATGGGCCAGGCCGGTGGCGCCAAAACCAATCGCAACAATCAGCATCAAATCGCGCAGACTGGGAATGCGGGCATGTTTGGCATGAAAGGCTTCGACCCGCTCCCGTAACTGGCTGATAGCCCGGGTATCGGCGCCGGTGCGGGCATCGATGGCATCAGCGCGGGAGGCCAAAAACAGCAGTACTGCCATCCAGATGTTGGCCACAATCACATCTACCGTCACCATCGCCGAAAAGATGCTGTCGCCTACCCCGTAGACTTCTTTCATGGCCGCCTGGTTGGCACCACCGCCGATCCAGGAGCCGGCAATGGTGGTCATACCGCGCCAGAGTGCATCCGAGCCCTGCTCAGTACCGATAGCACTGGGGTCGATGATGCTCATCACACCAATCGCCAGCGGGCCGCCGATGAGAATACCCAGAGTACCAACCAGAAACATCACCAGCGCTTTTGGCCCCAGGCCAAAAATAGCTTTGAAATCAATAGCCATGCACAACAACACCAAGCAAGCTGGCAACAGGTAGCGGGAGGCGACGTAATACAGGTTGGAATGTTCGCCATCAATCACCCCAAAACTATTGAACAGCGACGGCAGGAAGTAACACAGCAGCAGGGCCGGTACGAAGGTATAAAAACGCTTCCAGAAGGGGCTGTCAGCCTGGCTGGTATAAAACACCAGGCCCAGTAACACGGCCAGCAGCCCCAGAACCGTCGCGTCGTTGGTCAGCAGCGGCGTGGTCATGGTCATTGCTCCTTTGTCGATGGTGCTCAGTGCAGGGTTACATCCTGCCCGGTTAAGCCATCCATTTTGGTTTTCAGCAAACTGCAGGCCGGATCATCCGGGCACTGCTCGATAAAGTAGCTCAGATCGTCCCGGGCCGGCTCGGCGCATTCCAGCTCCGCCAGCAGGTAACCACGGTCACGAATAAGATAGGGGTCGTCCGGGTCCAGCTCAACCATCGCCTGCGTCACCTTCACCGCTTCCATCAAGCGGCCATCACGGGTCAGTGCCCCTTTGGTTGACCCCAGCAGCTTCAGCAACAGGCCCTGATTATCCAGCGGTTGCAAGTGGCGTTCGTCAAGGCGCTGCCAGTTACCTTTGGCGCCACGCAGCCATAACTCCAGCTCCGCCAGCGGGTGCCAGTGGCCAGCCAATGGGTCAAAAAAGGCATCAGGTTGCAACGGGCTGGTCAGTACCAGGTGAGTGGGAAAATTGATCCCTTGCAGGGGAATACCGGCATTGTCGGCAAAATCCAGCAGCAATAGCCCAAGCGCAGCACTGCCGCCCCGGCGCTCACCAATTACTGACGTCAGTAAACAACCCTGGCTGGTGTATTGCGCCTGCTCGGAGCTGAACGCCAGTTCCTGATAAAAAAAGCGCAGCAGGCTGTCCAACCGCTGACTGGCCGGGCAATCGGCCAAGCGCAGGTTAAGGTTGTCACGCCAGGTCAACAGCCGCTGTTCAAATGCTCTGACATCCTGCTGCGACAGCTCTGCCGCCAAGTGCAGCGCCGTGAGCAAGGGGCTGGCAGAACGGCTGGCCAATCGCTGGCAAAGATCAGGCGACAACATCAGCCAACCACCAGGGCCATTTTTGTCACCGCCAGTTTGGCGGCAAACAGTATCCAACCATAGGCACCTAACAATGCAAACAACCGCATCAAGCGCCGCCGTTGCGGTTGTAACGCCACCACTGCCAGCACCACATACGCCACCAGGGCCAGTAATTTTTCGGTTAACCAGGGGGTTTGAAAAGGAAACATGCCCAGCAACAGACAGAGGCCAAAAGCACTGAGCAGTAACAGACTATCAACAATTCGCGGGGTTAATGTCCACAGTTTGCGCTGCCGCCAGTCGCGACCACGCCAGTCCAGCAGAAAACGCCAGCTCAGTAATATCAGGCTGGCGACGATGGTCAGTACGTGCAGATATTTTAGGGAAGAGTAAAGCAACGCCATGGCCGGACTCAGGTAACAAAAGGGTTACCATTTTACCCAAATACGCCTGCGTTGTCTTGCCAGCAGCCAAGAGAAACCCGCTGATTGCCACCGAGATCGCGAATACTGCGCACCTGAGTAAAGCCCTGCTGCACTAATAACCGGCTAACCGCCTCGGCCTGATCATAACCATGCTCCAGCATCAGCCAGCCTGCAGGTTCCAGATAGTCTGGCGCCGCGGTGATGATATGACGCAAATCCGCCAGGCCGGCGTCATCAGCCGTCAGGGCACTGCGTGGCTCAAAGCGCACATCCCCTTGGTGCAGGTGCGGGTCGGCCGGGTCAATATACGGTGGGTTGGCCACTATCAGCCCAAAACGCTGCCCGGCCACTGGCGCAAACCAGCTGCCATGAAGCACCGTCACCGCCACCTGATGCCGAGCCACATTACGCTCTGCCAGCTCCGCTGCCGCCGCAATACGCTCTACCGCCACACCCTGCCAGTGCCGGCGGTGATAGGCCAGCGCAATGGCAATAGCACCGGTGCCAGTACCCAGATCAAGAAAGTGTCTGGGGCTGTCCGGTAACACTAAGGCGGCATCTACCAGGGTTTCAGTATCAGCACGAGGGATCAGTGTGTGGGCATTAACGGCCAGGGGCAGGCCATAAAATTCTTGTTCACCCAGTAAATGGGCTATAGGTTCGCCCTGCTGGCGCCGGGCCAGCAAGGCTAAAAAATGCTGCTGCTGGCTGGCCGTCAGCAGCCGCCCCGGGTAGGCCAGCAATTGCACCCGGGTGGCGCCGCTAACATGCTGCAACAGTAATTGCGTATCCAGTACCGGCGAGTCGCCACCGGCCAGTAACTGGCGGCCCTGCGCCAGAGCCTCGGCCAGTGTCATTGGTTACCTTGGGCCAGTGCCGCCAGCAGATCGGCCTGGTGTTCTTGCAGCAATGGCTCCAGCAGCAAGGTCAGCTGGCCATCCATGACTTCATCAAGGCGATACAGAGTCAGGTTAATGCGGTGGTCGGTGACCCGCCCCTGCGGGAAATTATAAGTGCGTATACGCTCGGAACGATCGCCAGAGCCTACCAGTGAGCGGCGCGTGGCCTCTTCTTCACGGCGGCGCTTTTCGTCTTCCATAGCCTGAATGCGTGATGCCAGCACTGACATGGCCTTGGCTTTGTTTTTATGCTGCGAGCGCTCTTCCTGGCACTCCACCACCACACCGGTTGGCAAGTGGGTAATACGCACCGCCGAGTCGGTACGGTTAACGTGCTGGCCACCGGCCCCGGAGGCACGAAAGGTATCAATACGCAGATCGCCAGGGTTGATATCCACCGCTTCGGCATCAGGCACTTCAGGCATCACCGCAACAGTACAGGCGGAGGTATGAATACGCCCTTGCGATTCTGTTGCCGGCACCCGCTGCACCCGGTGGCCTCCGGACTCAAACTTGAGCTTGCCGTAGACGCCGTCACCGCTTAGCTGGGCAATCACTTCCTTAAAGCCACCATGCTCACCGTCATGGGCTGACACCACTTGCAGCCGCCAGCCCTGCCGCTCGGCAAAACGGCTGTATAAACGAAACAGATCACCGGCAAAAATCGCCGCTTCGTCACCACCGGCACCGGCGCGGATCTCCAGGTAAGCATTGCGCTCGTCATTGGGATCTTTAGGCAAAAGCAGGATCTGTAGCTGTTGTTCCAGGCTGTCGATGCGTGCCTTGGCGCTGGCCACTTCCTCGCGGGCCATCTCCTGTAACTCGGCGTCGCCGCTCGCCAGCATGTCTTCGGCGTCTTGCAGATCAGTCTGCGCCTGCTGCAACTGGCGGTAACAGCCAGTCACACTTTCCAGTTGGCCAAATTCTCGCGACAGTGCCTGAAAACGGCTCTGTTCGGCGATCACTGCCGGTTCAGACAGCAGCGCCTGCACTTCTTCAAAACGCTCTTGCAGATTATCAAGTTTGGCAACAATGGATGGATTCATGAAGGCTCTCGAGCAGACAGGCCCAGGGCGTCCTGCAGGGTTTCCAGACGGGCAAAATCCCCTTTAGCGCCGGCTTCTGCCAGGGCCTTGGTGGGGTCGTGGATCAGGCGGTTAGTCAGTTGGCTGGACAGCCGTTCCAGAACTTTTTGCGGATCGGCGCCACTTTGCAGCTGGTTCAGCGCCTTTTGCACCAGCTCCTGGCGCACCAGTTCGGCCTGAGCACGGTAATCACGAATGGGGTCGACGGCAACCAGGCCATTGAGCCAGTTGGCAAACTGCTGCACCTGCTCCAGGATCATATGCTCAGCATCGGCCGCCGCCGCTTCGCGGCGGGCACGGTTTTCATCGATGATGTGCTGCAAGTCGTCGACTGTATACAAAAAGGCATCATCCAGCTCTGCCACTTCTTCTTCGATATCACGAGGCACAGCTAAATCCACCAGAAACATCGGTTTGTGGCGCCGCTGTTTCAATGCCCGTTCCACCACACCCTTACCGATGATGGGCAAGGGGCTGGCAGTAGAGCCAATCACAATATCCGCTTTGTGCAGATGCTCCGGCAGTGCTTCCAGAGTCATGGCCTGGCCCCCGATGTGCGCGGCCAGCCCTTCGGCGCGGGCCAAGGTACGGTTGGCCACCATCAGTTTGTTCACGCCCTGCTCACGCAGGTGGGTGGCCACCAGTTCAATGGTTTCACCGGCACCGATCAGCAACACCTGGGTATCGGCCAGGTTCGGGAAAATACGCCGTGCCAGCGACACCGCAGCATAAGCAACGGACACCGCACTGGCACCAATATCAGTTTTGGTGCGCACTTCTTTGGCAACGTGAAAACCGTGCTGGAACAGTTTATCGAGTAATTGCGCCACAGTGCCGGCCTGGCGGGCCTGGGTATATGCCTGTTTCAATTGTCCGAGGATCTGTGGTTCGCCTAACACCAGTGAATCCAGCCCACAGGCAACTCGTAGCAGGTGGCCAATGGCGGCATCGCCCTGATGGATATACAGATGTGGCGCCAATTCGGCATCACTGAGCTGATGAAACTGTGCCAACCAGCGGCTGACCGACTGCGGGTCATCGCCGTGGCAGTAAACCTCGGTGCGGTTACAGGTAGACAACACCACCGCCTCGGCCACGCCAGGCACCTGCGGCAGCTCGGCCAGCGCCACAGGCAGACTGTCCGGCCCGAAGGCCACCTTCTCACGAAGGGCCACAGGAGCCGTTTTGTGGTTAATGCCGATAGCCAGCAGGGTCATTGGAAGCGGTGGGTCTCAGTGCAATTGGCGTCGGCAATTCTACTGAAAAAACATCAAGCATGGAAACGTCACGGCCTGCACCGCTATACTGGCCGCCATGAAAAAATACAGCCTCATCGTTTTGCTGACGTTACTTTTTGCCGGTTGCGCCAGTGCCCCTCAGGGCCAGTGGCCAGCCCCGTCAGCGCCGTTGAACCGGTATGCGTTACTGGGCAAGGTAGCCATTATTACCCCCAAAGAGCGCCACAGCGCCAATCTTTACTGGCAACACCTGGGTCAGCAATACAGTCTGAAATTGACCAGCTTTCTGGGTACCCGCATTCTCAGCCTGGATGGCCAGCCAGGCCAGGTCACTCTGGTTAACGGTGACGGCACCTACCACGACAGCGACCCACAGCGGCTTTTATACCGGCTGACCGGCTGGCAACTGCCCATTAGCAGCTTCAACCACTGGCTGCTTGGCCAGGCCGGCAGTCACGATACCGTCACGGCACATAACGCCCAGGGGCAGTTACAGAGCCTGGCAAGCGGCCCCTGGCAGGTGCGCTTCAGCCATTACCAGCAGCAAGCAGGCCGCTGGTTACCCGGGGCGCTAAGCATTCGTCGTGACTCACTGTTTATCAAATTGCAGATCAATCAATGGCAACCACGCTGAGCCTGCCGGCACCGGCAAAACTGAATCGCTTTTTGTTTATTACCGGCCAGCGGCCGGACGGCTATCATGAGCTGCAAACCCTGTTTCAATTTCTCGATTACAGCGACCAGCTGCATTTTCAGCGCCGTGATGATGGCCAAATCCACCTGCACGGTGAGATGTCAGGGGTTGCCCACGATGACAACCTGATCGTGCGCGCCGCCCGGCTATTGCAAACCGACAGCGCCAGCCCGTTCGGCGCGGACATTCGTGTCGACAAAGTGTTACCCATGGGCGGTGGCCTGGGCGGCGGTTCGTCAGATGCGGCGACAACCCTGCTGGGCCTCAACCAGCTCTGGCAAACGCATATTAGCCTCGAGCGCCTGGCGGTGTTAGGGCTGACTTTGGGAGCCGATGTGCCGGTTTTTGTGCATGGCCGGGCCGCTTATGCAGAAGGGGTCGGTGAGCGCTTTCAGCCTGCCCGCCCAGACACGCCCTGGTTTTTGGTGGTCAAACCACCGGTAGAGGTCAACACCGCTTCGGTATTTCAGCATCCGGCGCTGACGCGTGACACGCCAAGGCGGGTCATTGACGCGATCCAGCCCACAGAATGGGAAAACGATTGCGAAGCTGTGGTTTTTAAGCAGTACCCCATTATTGAAAAGGTTTTTTCGTGGTTGCTAGAATACGCGCCGACAAGGATGACGGGTACCGGCAGCTGCCTGTTTGCGCGTTTTGACCGCCAGGCGGACGCTGCCGCGACCCTGGCCCAACTGCCACCGCCATGGCAGGGCTTTATCGCCAAGGGGATGAATCGGTCACCGCTGCATGTGCGGCTCGCCATCCCGGCATGATTTGCAAGGCCGGCTTTGCCGGTCAACACTGAACCTACAATGCCCCTGAGGTCCTTACCGTGCCTGACATCAAGCTTTTCGCTGGTAATGCCATTCCCGAACTGGCGAAGAAAATCGCCGACCGCCTGTACATCCCCCTGGGTGATGCTGACGTAGGCCGTTTTAGTGACGGCGAAATCAGCGTCCAACTCCACGACCATGTACGCGGCCTGGACGTTTTCATCATCCAGTCCACCTGTGCACCCACCAACGACAACCTGATGGAGCTGGTGGTGATGGTTGACGCCTTGCGCCGCGCCTCAGCCGGTCGTATTACCGCAGTCATGCCGTATTTTGGCTATGCCCGCCAGGATCGCCGGGTGCGTTCTGCACGGGTGCCGATCACCGCCAAGGTTGTGGCTGACTTCCTGTCCAATGTCGGCGTTGACCGGGTGCTGACTGTCGATCTGCACGCTGAGCAGATCCAGGGCTTTTTCGATGTACCGGTGGATAACGTCTTTGGTACGCCGGTACTGCTTGAGCACATGAAGGCGCAAAATTTTGACCGCCCGGTGGTAGTCAGCCCCGATATTGGCGGTGTAGTGCGAGCCCGGGCAGTGGCCAAACTGCTCAACGACACCGATTTGGCGATCATCGACAAACGTCGCCCCCGCGCCAATGAAGCGCAAGTCATGAACATCATCGGTGACGTACAAGGCCGCGACTGTATTATTGTTGACGACATGATCGACACCGGCGGCACCCTTTGCAAAGCCGCCGAAGCACTGAAAAAGCACGGTGCCCGCAGCGTCTTTGCCTATGCCACGCACCCGGTGTTCTCCGGCAACGCCGCCGATAACATCACCAATTCCTGTATCGATCAGGTGGTGGTTACCGATACCGTGCCGCTGTCAGAAGCCATGAAGCAGTGCGGCAAGGTTACCCAGCTGACGCTGTCGAGCATGCTGGCCGAAGCCATTCGCCGGGTGTCCAACGAGGAATCCATCTCGGCCATGTTTGAGTAATCGCCAACCACAAAAAAGCCGCACCCGGCGCCAACAAGGGCGTCACCGGTAACGGCTTGTTGCTCAAAAAGGCCTCGCCGTTGCGAGGCCTTTTTGTTGCAATGGCGCGGCATAAAACCTCAGGAGAGTACCGTGTTTATTGTCAGCCTCACCTACCAGTGCGACCTGGACGCCATTGACGCCGCCTTGCCAGCCCATGTGCAATGGCTCAAGAATGCCTACGCTAACGGCCAGCTCATCGCTTCTGGCCGCAAAATTCCCCGCACCGGCGGCGTGTTACTGTCAAAGCTCACTTCCCGCGACGAACTGGACGCCTTGCTGGCAGCCGACCCTTTCTATCAGCAGCAACTGGCGCGCTACGAGGTCATCGAATTTGAAGCCAGTATGGTGGCTGCCGGTTATGAGGTACTGCAATAAAGGCATATTAAGAAAGCCAGTATCAACAAACGCTTAGTGAATGTTACTGACAACACGTCAGGTTCAGTGCCGTATTTCACTGGTTTAGGGGCACGTTCACCGTTACAGTATTGGCAAGACCCAACAGTAAAATCACCATGCACCTGGATCTATTCTCCTCACTGGTTTCCTTGAGCTTGCTGTGCACCTTGATGGGAATATGGATGTTGGTCGCCAGTTTCAGTCGGCGACATCAGGCAAAAGAGCAACGTATCTGGGCCACTGCCAGCCTGATGATGGGGCTGGCCTATGCGCTGTTTGCCGGCCGCGGTACTTTGCCGCTGATCTGGTCGCTGGTGATTGGTAATGCCATTTTCACCCTGGCTTTTGCAGCCTATACCCTGGCTATCAGCCGGCTGCTCAAACGCCCTGCTTATGCCAAAAGCATGCTGATTGTTGCGCTGATTGGCGCCGCCAGCCTCTATTACATGGAGATTGTTCGCGGCACCAGCGCTTATCGGATCCCAATATTGTCACTGCCCTCGTTATACGTCTGGGGCATCGCCCTTGCCGAAACCCTGCGCGATTTCATTCAGCGCCGCTCGGCCCATGTTGGCGCCATGGGGCTGGTATTTTTCGGTCTTATCGGCGTTTCTTTACTGCGCCTTGGTTGGAGCCAGTTTCAAGGCTACCTGGGCTATCAGGGGCTGCCAACCGGCCACCCGATGCTGGTAGCCAGCAGCTTTATGCTCATGCTGGCACCACCGTTACTGACAGTAGGTTTTTTTCTGCTTTGCACCGAGCAGGATCAGAAAAAACTCGAAGCCCTGGCTTTAGAAGACCCACTCACCGGTATCGCCAACCGCCGGGCAGTGCTGGAACTGGCCGAACACAGTATCCATGTGGCCCGACGCCAGGATGCGCCATTGGCCTGCGTGCTGTTCGATATTGATCACTTCAAAGATATCAACGACCACCACGGCCATGCTGCTGGTGATGCGGTGCTTATCCACCTGGCTGACAGCATCACCGCGCGGCTGCGTGACGGGGATATTTTTGGCCGGGTCGGTGGCGAGGAGTTTTTACTGATCTTGCCTAATACCACCCTGCAAGGGGCCGTACAACTGGCCGATGTGCTGCGCCAGCAGCTCACCAACCTTCCCATGCAGTGGGACAAGTTGCGCATTGATGTCAGTGCTTCGTTTGGCGTCACAGCCTTACAGGCAACGGACCAGAGCCTGGAAACATTGCTCCAGCGGGCCGATATGGCCATGTACCGGGCCAAAGAAGCCGGGCGCAATCAGGTTCAGGCATTAAGCCCTACTGCCACCCAGCCGCCACTTTCCTCTGATCCGGCCCCAGCCTCTTAATTTCGGAGCCTTCATGCTACTGCCACCGAGCATTCAGCCAGGCAACCTTAACGGCCTACCCTGCCTGCATATTCACCACCGCGAGTGCCAAGCCACCGTCGCCTTGCAAGGCGCTCAATTACTGCATTTTCAGCCTGCAGGGCAACCTCCTTTGCTGTGGCTGTCAAACACTGAAGACTTTGCCGCTGGCCGTCCCATTCGTGGCGGCATACCGCTATGCTGGCCGTGGTTTGGTAACAACAAACCCATGGCGGCGGCACCGGCACACGGTTTTGCTCGCAATCGCCTGTTTACGCTGCAAAGCGCCAGTGACGATGGCACTCATATCCACTTGCGTTTTACACTCCCCGACACCACCAGCGAGCACTGGCCACACGCCAGTAGCCTGACGCTCACCATGACACTAGGGCAGCGTGCCACTGTGATCCTAACCACCACCAATACCGGCCAACAACCCTTCACCCTGACTCAGGCACTGCACAGTTATTTCCCGGTGCAGGATATCAACGCCACAACTGTCAGCGGCCTGGATGGCAGTAATTACCTGGAGTTTGACCAAGGCCCGATTTCGCAAACCGCCGAAGTCAGCATCCATGGCGAAGTAGACCGCCAGTACCTAACCAATAACCCCGTGCAGCACATTCACACGCCGGCAGGAACCATTGCAGTCAGCCGTTTGGGCAGCCGCAGCCTGGTGCTGTGGAACCCCGGCGCCGACAAAGCCCGAGCACTGCCCCAATTCCCCGACGATGGTTATCAGCACATGCTGTGCCTGGAAGCAGCCAATGTACGAAGCGACAGCATCACCCTCGCCCCTGGTCAGCACCACAGCCTGAGCACCATTATCGGCTGGTCCAAAGTTACCTAACAGTAACCGTTATTGTATGAGCCTTGAGTGCTTACTGGTCGGGCGCTATACACCTGAATGACCGTTGCTCATTGTCGGGATAGGATCATCCTCACTGATATTTTTCTTTATTTCATGACCCACAAAAACCTACTGGCCGCGCCCTCACTAACAAAAAGCCCCGCACAAGGCGGGGCTTTTTTCAGCTTTATACAGCGACCATTACTTGTTGCCAAGCTTCTCGCGGATACGGGCGGCTTTACCGGTACGGCTGCGCAGGTAGTACAGCTTGGCACGGCGAACGTCACCACGACGCTTAACTTCAATTTTGGCGACGACCGGGCTGTGTGTCTGGAACACACGCTCAACGCCTTCACCACTTGACATTTTACGGACGGTAAAGGAAGAGTGCAGACCGCGGTTACGCTTGGCGATAACCACACCTTCAAAAGCCTGCAGACGCTCTTTATCGCCTTCTTTTACACGGACAGACACAACCACAGTGTCACCAGGCGCGAAGGCCGGGACGTCTTGTTTGAGCTGCGCGTCTTCAATTTGCTTGATGATGTTATGCATAGTTTCAATTTCCCTAGGTGTAACTGAGACTTAACTTTGACCCGCTTGTTCGCGGATATATTCAGCAAGAAGTTTTTCCTGCTCGTCAGTCAGAGCTAGGTTGTCCAGCAAATCCGGACGCCGTTGCCAGGTACGCACCAATGACGTTTGCATACGCCAACGGCGAATAGCCTGGTGGTCACCACTGAGCAAGACTGCTGGTACCGCCATACCGTCGAGAACTTCCGGCCGCGTGTAGTGGGGGCAATCAAGTAACCCCGCCGCGA
The DNA here is from genome assembly GCF_045291545.1 of Gallaecimonas aegicerasi. Classification (GTDB taxonomy): domain Bacteria; phylum Pseudomonadota; class Gammaproteobacteria; order Enterobacterales; family Gallaecimonadaceae; genus Gallaecimonas. Next base: position 658,104 of record NZ_CP149514.1, on the reverse strand, counting down.
AGGAGTCTTCTTCAGCAGATTGTTCATGACCCAATACGCCCGGCACCAGCCGAGCCACTGCGTCAATCAGTACCATGGCAGGGAGTTCCCCGCCAGAAAGCACGTAATCACCGATAGACCATTCTTCGTCTATCAGGCTTTCAATCACGCGCTCATCTATGCCTTCGTAGCGGCCACATACCAACACCATATCGGTGGTGCCAGCCAGTGTCCGAACGCCTTGTTGGTCCAGCTTTCTGCCCTGAGGCGAAAGGTAAACCACCTTAGCCTGCGCGCCCACTGCTGCCTTGGCGGCAGTGATAGCGTCTTTTAGCGGTTCGACTTTCATTAACATACCGGGGCCACCGCCATATGGCCGGTCGTCCACGGTACGATGCTTGTCTGTGGTGAAATCACGCGGATTCACACACTCGAGCCGCACTAAACCCTTTTCAATGGCTCTGCCCACCACGCCATGCTCGGTCAATGCCCGGAACATGTCGGGGAACAGGGTAACAACCGCCAGCTTCATCAGAAACCAGGGTCCCAGTCCACCTCGATAACACCGTTACCGGTGTCAACCGCCTTGATGAACTGATCCATGACAAAGGGGATCAATCGTTCACGTTGACCAAAACTGTCGCGGCTGTTGGCTTTAACTACCAGTACATCGTTCGCGCCGGTTTCCAGCAGGTGATCAACTTTACCAAGGTCGTAACCCTGTTGGTTGACTACCCGCAGACCTTGCAGGTCACGCCAGTAGTAATCGCCTTCAGCCAGTGTGGGCAGCTGGTCGGCAGAAACCGCAATTTCCAAGCCGTTCAGCAGCTCCGCACCGTTGCGATCGCTGATTTGGTCCAAGAGCACAACCAGGCCCTTGTTGTGGCGTCGCCATTTGACGATGCCGCGCTCCTGCCATTGCCCATCACGGCCCAAAAGCCAGGGTTGGTAGGAGAAGATAGCTTCCGGGTCATCAGTAAAGGAGTGCACTTTGACCCAACCGCGGATGCCGTAAGGGGCGCCGAGTTTGCCAACAGTGATCATTTCCATGAAATGCCCTTACCTTGCCGGAACGGCAATTAAGCCTTGTTGCTCTTGACCAGCTGAGCAACGCGATCAGACATGCCTGCACCCTGGGCAACCCAGTGATTGATGCGGTCCATATCCAGACGCAGTTTCTCTTCCTGGCCACGGGCGATGGGGTTGAAGAAGCCAACGCGCTCGATAAAACGCCCATCACGGGAGAAGCGGCTGTCAGCAACGACAACTTGATAGAACGGACGCTTTTTCGCGCCGCCACGTGCCAAACGAATGGTAACCATACCGTCCTCTTGGTTAATACAAGTGAATGGCGGACCCAAGGGGCCCATGCTGTAAAGCCCGGCAATTTTACTCAGATTGCGCGGTTTTGCAAGAAAAGGGGGCAGGTGTATTACAGACAGCTGAAGCGGCCTTGGCCGCTTCAGTAAAAAGGCTTACATACGGGGCATTCCGCCGGGTGGCATCATACCTTTCATACTACGCATCATTTTCATCATGCCGCCTTTACCGGATATCTTTTTCATCATTTTCTGCATTTGCGTAAATTGCTTAAGCAATTTGTTCACTTCATGCACTTCAACACCGGCACCAGCGGCAATACGGCGCTTACGTGAACCTTTGATGATGTCCGGGTGGCGGCGCTCGCCCGGGGTCATGGAGCTGATGATGGCCCCCAGGCGTTTGGTCAGTTTGTCGTCCATCTGATCTTTGACCTGCTCGGCCATTTTGCCCATACCCGGCATTTTATTGAGCAACCCCATCATGCCGCCCATGTTGTTCATCTGCTCGAGCTGTTCGCGGAAGTCTTCTAAATCGAAACCTTTGCCTTTTTTGACCTTTTCCGCCAGCTTGGCGGCTTTTTCCCGGTCAACTTTCTGTTCGACTTCTTCTATCAGCGACAGCACATCGCCCATACCGAGGATCCGCGAGGCAACCCGGTCAGGGTGGAACGGCTCCAGAGCATCGGTTTTTTCACCCATCCCCAAAAACTTGATGGGCTTACCGGTAATGGTACGAATCGATAGCGCCGCACCACCACGGGCATCACCGTCAACCTTGGTGAGGATCACCCCGGTCAGGGGCAGTGCTTCATGAAACGCCTTGGCGGTATTGGCAGCGTCCTGGCCGGTCATGGCGTCGACCACGAACAGCGTTTCCACCGGGTTGACGGCGCTGTGCAGGCGCTTGATTTCGTCCATCATGTCGCTGTCGACATGCAGGCGACCGGCGGTATCCACCAGCAGCACGTCATAAAAGCCTTTTTTGGCGGCCGCGATGGCGCCGTTGGCAATGGCAACCGGATCTTGCGAGATATCGGACGGGAAAAACGACACCTCGATATCATTAGCCAGAGTTTCCAGCTGTTTGATGGCCGCCGGACGGTAGACGTCGGCACTGACCACCATCACCTTCTTCTTGTGGCGCTCCTTGAGGAATTTCGCCAGCTTACCCACAGAGGTGGTTTTACCCGCCCCTTGCAGGCCCGCCATCATTACCACCGCCGGTGGCTGCGCTGCCAGGTCAAGCCCTTCGTTGGCTTCACCCATGGCAGCTTCCAGTTCATCGCGAACAATTTTGATAAAGACCTGGCCAGGACTCAAAGACTTGCTGACCTCCGCCCCCAGCGCCCGCTCCTTCACCCGCGCGACAAAGTCACGCACCACCGGCAACGCCACATCGGCTTCCAGCAGGGCCATACGCACTTCGCGCAGGGTGTCTTTGATGTTGTCTTCGGTCAGACGCCCCCGGCCACTGATGGTTTTCAGGGTGCGGGTCAATCTGTCACTGAGGTTGTCAAACATCGGTCTTTATCTCGCGGCTAGCAGTGGCCGCCAGTATAACGCAAACCGCCCCCGGCACTGAAAGGGTCGCTGTTACTTTTCCCTCTGCTCGCTTACAGATAGAATGTGTTCATCATTTTTTAACGGCCCCAGCCATGCTGACCACCACCTTTTCCGTGATTGCCATTGTGCTGTACGTGCTGGCCACCGTGTTGGCCGCTCGGCGGCTGTTTAATCATGAAGGCCCCAACCGCCGCCTGACCGTGACACTGGGCATGTTTGCTGCCATGGCGCACTTGCTGAGCCTGGCCATATTGATCTCCAGCGGCGACGACCAAAACATGGGTGTAATGATTGTTGCTTCCATGGCGTCATGGGTGGTGGTGATGTTCATGAACACTGCGGCGATGCGCCTACCGGTATTGCAATTACTGCCGTTGGTGCATGGTTTTGCCGCTCTGGTGGTGCTGACGGCCTGGCTGGTGCCGGTGAAATGGATGCTGCACCTGCGCGCCGAACCTGAAGTGGTGGTGCACATTACACTGAGCCTGATCGCTTACGCTGTGCTGGTAGTTGCAGCACTGTATGCATTGGAACTGGCCTTTATCAGCCGGCAACTCAAGCACCGCCGGTTATCCACCCTGCCGGCCTTTTTACCGCCACTGATGACCGTGGAACGCCAGCTCTTTCAACTGATGCTGGTGGGGTTGATTGTGCTGAGTCTGGCGCTGTTGTCCGGCTTCGTGTTTTTAGAAGACATGTTTGCCAAAAAGCAGATGCATAAGACAACACTGTCACTGGTAGCCTGGTGTGTGTACGCCACGGCCGTTTTTGCCCATTACCGCCATGGCTGGCGAGGTAAAGGCGCTGTCTGGGCCAGCCTTGTTGGCGCCGCCTTGCTGACAGTAGCCTATTTCGGTAGCCGCTTTGTGCAGGAAGTGATCCTGCGCTCTTGATCACGCACCCTCATTCGCGTAGTAAAATGAGGGTTACCGCTAATGTAAAGGAAGCCCCTTTTGGACGACATATCGACGAGTACCCTACTGATTAGCCTCGTGGTACTCATTCTCTTGTCAGCCTTTTTCTCCAGTTCCGAGACCGGCATGATGTCCCTCAACCGGTACCGGTTACGCCACCTCACCAAAGAAGGTCACCGTAGTGCCAAGCGCGCCAGCGAGTTGCTGGAACGCCCTGACCGGCTCATTGGCCTGATCCTGATTGGTAATAACCTGGTCAATATTGGTGCTTCTGCCATTGCTACCATTCTGGGTGAAAGGATCATGGGTGGCTTGGGGATTTTATTGGCCACAATATTCCTTACCTTGGCGGTATTGCTGTTCGCCGAAGTCACTCCCAAGACCCTGGCGGCCCTTTACCCGGAAAAAATTGCCTTCCCTGCCTCGGTTGTGCTGAAAGTCATGCTGAAGGTGTTTTATCCCTTTGTGTGGGTGGTTAACGGCATTACCAATGGCTTGATGGCGCTGCTGGGAATTAAGCCCAACAGCGGAACCGGCGACGCCCTGTCAGGGGAAGAATTGCGTACCGTGGTGGCCGAAGCCGGCGCCATGATCCCGCGCCGCCACCGCGACATGCTGGTATCGATACTGGATCTGGAAAAAGTGCAGGTGGAAGACGTCATGACCCCTCGCGCCGAGATCAAAGGTATCGATATCAATGATGACTGGTCTCGTATCGTCAAGCAGCTGACCAATGCCCAGCACACTCGCATGCTGCTGTACCGCGACAACATCGACGATGCTGTTGGTTTTGTGCACGCCCGGGATGCCCTGCGGCTGTTGTCTCGCAACGAATTCAGCAAGTCCACACTGCTGCGCGCCGTGCGCGAGATTTACTTTATTCCGGAAGGCACACCACTGAACGTGCAGCTGCTGAAGTTTCAGCGCAACAAAGAGCGTATCGGCCTGGTGGTCGACGAATACGGCGATATTCAGGGGCTGGTGACGCTGGAAGATATTCTTGAAGAAATTGTCGGCGACTTTACCACCGACATGGCGCCGGCACCGCATGAAGAAATCATTCCACAGCAAGATGGCAGCTATCTGGTGGAAGGCAGTATTTCTTTGCGTGAGCTGAACAAAGAGATGCACTGGGACTTTCCTACCGATGGCCCAAAAACCCTCAATGGCCTCATCCTTGAATATCTTGAAGAAATCCCCGATGCCAACTTGTCATTGCGGGTTGCCGGTTACCCGTTGGAAATCGTCGACGTCAAAGAAAACATGGTGAAAACGGCGCGCATTATGCCGGCACTAAAAAGCCATTAAAAAAGGCCGCTGTTGCGGCCTTTTTTCAGAATAACCAGTCCCAGAAGCTGCGGTTCAGCTCGTCCTTGCAACCTTTATACTGTTTGGCAAAGCGCCAGGAACGATTGCGCACCTTGCGCGCCACCGCTTTGAGCCAGCCCTTGCTGGCATAGGTTTTACGGCGGTACCCGCCCCATCCTTCGTGGTAGTTAAGATACAGGGCGTAGGCATCCCATTTCGACACGCCGTTGATTTTATGGGTTTTATCGATATACCAGCCCATAAAATCAAGTGCGTCGGCAAAGTCGTCGCGATCCGCTCCCCAGTTGTCCGTTTCCCGCATATAGTCGCGCCAGGTGTCGTCTTTAGCTTGGGCATAACCATAAGCACTGGATACCCGCCCCCAGGGAATGAACCCCAGCAGGTAGTCTCGCGGTGGCAGCGCGTTGTAACGAAAACTCGACTCCTGGTAGAGCATGGCAAAGGGAACCTGCACCGGTACACCCCATTTTTTCTGAACATCCAGCGCAGCGTCATACCAGTCGCTTTTTTCCTTAAAAATGGCGCAGATGTTGTTGGGATCGCGCGGCGGTGCAGTGGCGCATCCAGCCAACAGGACAGCAATCAGAGACAGTAATAGCAAGCGCATGGTGATACCAGAAAATCGTCAATCAATAAAAAGTGCCAAAGTGGCGGAACTTTCACAAGGGATGGCACTCAGAAGTTATGCAAACAGCATGAGATTAAACTTCATCCTTGGTTGCCAGCCTGAACGGCTATTGCGAAAGCGGATGGAACTTCTCAGGACACCGTCACTCCAACTGATTGCAAGCAGCTAGTTTTCATGTCTTATCCCTGTGTTAGGAGGCTAAAAAGCCTCCTTTTTTTTATCCATTTTTTTGTTTATAGCGGGGAACTGCGTGTTCAGGGCATGGTCGTATCAGGTGTAAGCAAGTGTGCTTTTCATGTCATTCCCAATTGAGGCCCCCAAGGGGCCTCTTTTTTTATGCCTTGAAGTAATCGGCCAAAAAGCCATCGAATGGCTGCTCGTCAGCGGCTTCCATCGCCTGTTGTGCGGCCAGTGATGCGCTAGCCTGCTCTACAAAGAACGCCTCATTCCAATGTTGATAAGGCGTGGCCAGGATCTGCTGACGATGTTGCTGCGCCAGTTGCCGGCCAAGCAGGCCGTTATCGTTACCGGCCATCGCCTTGAGCATACGGGCAGAAGGGGTTTGCTGCGGATCGGTAATTTTCCCCTGCTGCACACTCAGGCTTTGCTGATAACCGTTACCGCCTTGCTGCGCATCAAGCAGCTGTGCCAGCTGCTGCCATACCGGCAACAGCTCGGCAAACCAGTCACTCATAGGCTTGTCAGCACCCTGCTCGCTCAAGGTCAGCCCCGGCTTACGGCCTTGCAGCACCACGGCATTAAAGTTGGCCAGATTTTCACTCCATTGCCAGTCATCCAGCACCGGAGAGTCCAATAGCAGGCAACTGAGCAGGAATATATCCAGGAAACGGGCGGTATCGATACTGATGCCAAGGGGGCTGAACGGATCTACGTCCAGAGCCCGTACTTCAATGTACTGCACGCCACCACGGGCCAACGCATCCGATGGCTTTTCGCCACGCTCGGTTACCCGCTTGGGCCGGATGGGAGCATAGAGTTCATTTTCAATTTGCAGCAGATTGCTGTTGAGTTGGCGATACTGACCATCAACCTTGACGCCGATGGCCGCAAACTCTTCGCTGGGGCGGCTGATAATATCGCGCAAATCACGGATGTAACCGTCAATGCTGTTATGGTCAATGCGCAGGCCAGCCTGCGCGGCACTGGTGTAGCCCAGATCCGATAGCCGCAAGGATGTGGCATGAGGCAGGTACAGCGTACCCTTACCCTGTTTGGCAAACGGCAGGTGATGCTTGCGCCCAGCCAGGAATGACTCACACAGTGCCGGCGAGGCACCAAACAAATAAGGTAATACCCACGCCAGGCGGCGGTAATTACGGGCCAGGCCCATATAAGCGCTGGAGGCATCGCCTTCTGGCCAGGACGACCAAATAGCCTCCGGCAAGGAAAAGTTGTAATGCACGCCGGCAATCAGCTGCATCATCGGCCCATAACGGTTTTTCAGGCCCTGACGATACACATGCTTCATCTGGCCAATGTTGGAGTGGCCAAAGTCCGCCAGTGGGATCGCAGCTTCATTTTGCACATAACAAGGCATGGACAAAGGCCATAACAACTCGCCATCCAGGTGCTTGAGAGTAAAGACATGAATATCGGAGAGTGTCGCCATCAGCGCTTCAGCTGAGGCAGCGACCGGGGTAATGAACTCCAGCAGATTTTCGGCAAAATCAACGGTGATCAGCTCATTGGTCAAGCTGGCTCCCAAGGCTTTGGGATGTGGCGTCATCGCCATATGGCCGTCAGCATCAATACGCAGGGCTTCACGTTCAACCCCACGCTGCGGAGAAAACAACAAAGGCAGCGCGTTATTGGCCGCCAGAGCATCGAGGCGGCGTTGCAGTTGATCGAGCAAAATAAACCTTCCGTTTGTCGGGGCACAGTCCCCCTTCTCACCAGGACGCTTAGCGTAGGGGTTTGCTTCTTCGGATGCAAAAACTTTGTGAGGGAGATCACGTCAGGCCTTTATAAGCTTATGCTGATTGCGACTTTGTGGCTTATGGCGGCTTACATAAAATCGGGTCCTCATTGCGTAACGAGTGTACAGATAATGGCGCTATGGTCACGGTTGGCCTTATGGAAAAAGGTACTGGCAGGTTTTGTGCTGGGCATTATCGCCGGATTGGTATTTCACGAGCAGGCTGTCATGTTCAAGCCCCTTGGGGATGCCTTTATACGGCTGATCAAAATGCTGGTGGTGCCATTGGTGCTGTTTGCCATCATCGGTGCGGTCACGGCCATGAGCGACGGTGCCCGCCTCAAACGGCTGGGGTTAAAAACCCTGGCTTTGTTCCTCACCACGGCCCTGATTGCCTCGGTGTTAGGCATGGTGGTTGGCAGTTTGTTTAACTGGGACTTTGGCCACCAGCTGTTGCCCCAGGGCTTCACGCCCAAAGAGATCCCGCCGGTCAGTTCCGTGCTACTGCATTTTTTGCCGGCCAATCCGGTTCAGGCGATGGCGGATGGCAATATTTTGCAACTGATCGTTTTTGCCGCCCTAGTGGGTGTTGCCATTAACGTGGTAGGTGAGGCTGCTGAGCCGGTAAAACGCTTTGCCGTTGCCGGCAGTGAAGTGATGTTCCAGATCACCCGCTTTGTGATTGCCCTGACACCCATCGGGGTATTCGGCTTGATGGCCTGGGTTGTGGGTGCCTACGGCCTGGGTGCGCTATTACCGCTGGGCAAGTTCGTACTCGCGATTTATCTGGCCTGCCTGCTGCATATTCTGGTGGTCTATGGAGGTTTGGTAAAGCTGGCCGGGTTCAGCCCGCTGCGCTTTTTCAAGGCGGTATTTCCGGCACAGCTGGTCGCCTTTACCACCGCGTCGAGTTACGGCACCTTGCCGGTATCGACCAAGGTGGTCACCGAAAACCTCAAGGTATCCCGCCAGTACAGCAGCTTTGTGTTGCCGCTGGGAGCCACCATTAACATGGATGGCTGTGGCGGTATCTACCCGGCCATCAGCGCCATATTTATTGCCCACATCTATGGTATTTCATTGGATTGGAGCCACTATCTGATCATCGCTTTGACCGCCACCCTGGCGTCGGTTGGCACCGCGGGTGTGCCCGGTACCGCCATGGTAATGCTGACGGTGACCCTCAACGCCGCAGGCCTGCCACTGGAAGGCATCGCTTTTATCGCTGCCATTGATCGCATCCTCGATATGATCCGTACTGCCACCAATGTCACCGGTGACATGATGGTAGCGTTGGTTGTCGGGAAAAGTGAAAGCCAGGTCGATATGGCCAGCAGTGAAGCGCTGGCCGGGCCGGGTAAAGGGCAGTAAGCTGGAAAAAACGCTCGAACAGGGAAAGGGCTAATGAGCCGCTTGTTTCTGATACCACTGATACTGTGCATTGCCTGGCTACTGATAAGCCAGCAGCTCAAGATGCCTTTTGCCAAAGCGAAAAAGGGTTATTACTGGATCATCGGCCTGAGCGCCGTGCTGATTGGTTTTATCAGTTTGATGCTCTGGCTTACCCAATATCAGCTACAAGGCTGAAAATAAAAAACCCCGCTCTAGGAGCGGGGTTTTTCTTGAAGATGGCGCGGCCGGGAGGACTCGAACCTCCAACCGCCTGGTTCGTAGCCAGGTACTCTATCCAGTTGAGCTACGGCCGCCTAACGTCGGGTTGTCTGAATGGCGCGACCGGGAGGACTCGAACCTCCAACCGCCTGGTTCGTAGCCAGGTACTCTATCCAGTTGAGCTACGGTCGCAGTCTTCAGACAAAAAACGCTTACCCGCAGGTAAGCGTCAAAATCGAAACTTTCAAGTGGCGCGGCCGGGAGGACTCGAACCTCCAACCGCCTGGTTCGTAGCCAGGTACTCTATCCAGTTGAGCTACGGCCGCAACCTGAAAGTGTCGATGGCGGTGAGGGAGGGATTCGAACCCTCGATGGGCTTTTGACCCATACTCCCTTAGCAGGGGAGCGCCTTCAGCCTCTCGGCCACCTCACCTCGACGGCTGCGAATATTACCGTACCAGCCATGCAAGTCAAACACTTTTTCCTGTACTGGCGTCTGGTTGCACAGCCTTTAAACAGCCTGAATAGAAAAACGGCAACCGGGGTAGCGGTTGCCGTTTGCAGGAATCGACATACGGATTTAAACGTTGCCGTGTGTGTCGTCCGGATCTTTCTCCGCCTGAATGCGTTGATAGATCTCTTCACGGTGTACCGAGACTTCCTTGGGAGCATTGACACCAATGCGCACCTGGTTGCCCTTAACACCCAGTACAGTCACGGTAACTTCGTCACCGATCATCAGGGTTTCGCCTACACGGCGAGTTAGAATCAGCATCGCTTTGCTCCTTGCAAAAAAGCCGCTCTTTAGGTTCGCTCTCAGCGCTAATTATAAAGGCAAGCGATTGCAGCTCAAGAAAATAACCGGAATTTCATCATAACTGCGACCTTAAGCCGCAGTTGGCACTAACGCACCATGCAGTAGGCGTACGCTTTTTTCCATGTCCTGACGGGCAACCAGCAAAGACAAACGCTGGGGGGCATGACGCATCAAACCAATGCCAATACCGGCCGCGCTAAGTAACGCGGTGACCTCTGCCGTCAGTTGCTGATTACTATCAAGGTGGCAGCCCACCACTGATACTTTGGCAATGGACTCGTCCACTTGCAGCTGCGCCTGGGTCAGGCCCTTCAAGGCGGCGGTAATGATGTCCTGCACCTGATGTAAATCCGCTTGCGGTACGGTAAAGCACAAAGTGCCACTGCAATCCTGGCTATCTTCCAGTACATCCACGTCAATACCGGCATCTTCGAGTGGCAATAACAGCTGGCTGGCCTGCAGGCGGGCATCGTGGATCTGGATCAAGGCCGATTGGCCACAGCAGGCTACGCCGGAGACTTCCATCGCATCCTGCGTGGGTGCGTAGGTCACCAGTGTCCCTTGGCCATCACCAAAGCTGGATAAGACCCGTAATGGCACCTGATATTGCCCGGCCACTTCCACTGAACGCACCTGCAGCACTTTGGCGCCTTGTGCTGACAAAGCCAGCATGGCGTGAAAGTCGATGCTGTCGAGCTTTCTGGCCCGGCTGTCAATGCGCGGGTCGGTGGTGTAAATGCCGTCCACGTCGGTAAATATCTGGCATTCTGCCGCTTTCAGGGCGGCCGCCAGCGCAACAGCTGTGGTATCAGAGCCGCCACGCCCTAGCGTCGTGATGGCATTATCAGGACCGCGCCCCTGGAAGCCGGCCACCACCACCACCTGACCACGGGCCAAGGCCTGATCAATAATGGCGTTGTCGATGTGGCTGATACGGGCTTTACCGTGGCGGTGATCGGTATCGATACGCACCTGATCGCCAGTTAACGACAGGGCTGGCTGGCCACGGGCCTTGAGCGCCATGGCCAGCAAGGCAATGGTGGTTTGCTCACCGGTCGCCAACAACACATCCAGCTCACGCGGGTCCGGGCGTGGCGAAACTGCGTGGGCCAGCGCGATCAGGCGGTTGGTTTCGCCCGCCATGGCTGACACCACCACCACCACGTCATGCCCCTGGCGGCGGGTGGCGACAACACGGTCCGCCACCGCCGCAATGCGTTCCAGCGAGCCAACCGAGGTGCCGCCGTACTTTTGAACAATCAGGGCCATTTTAGAGGCGCGCGCGCACCCACTCCTTCACCGACGCCAGCGCATCAGGCACTGCTGCCACGTCAGTGCCGCCGGCCTGGGCCATATCTGGCCGGCCACCACCTTTGCCACCGACCTGCTGCGCCACCATACCGACCAGCTCACCGGCTTTGATGTTGCCAGTCAGGGCTTTGGAAACCCCGGCAATCAAGCTGACTTTACCTTCAGCCGGTACCGCCAGTACCACAACGGCGTCACCCAGTTTGGTTTTAAGGTTATCCACCAGTTCACGCAGCGTTTTCGGATTGGCCCCCGGTAACTCGGCAACCAGCAGTTTGATGCCATTGAGATCTTCGGCTTGGTCCGCCAAGGCATTACCGGCCTGAGCCGCCAGTTTGGCGTTAGCCTGCTCCAGTGACTTTTCCAATTCCCGGGTGCGCTCAAGCTGTTGGCTGAAACGGTCAGCCAGGCCCGCCACATCGGTTTTCAGAGTCTGCGCCAGGCCATTTAGCAGCGTTTCACGCTCCACCAGCCAACGCATGGCAGCTTCACCGGTTACCGCTTCAATACGCCGCACCCCGGAAGCAATGCCACTTTCAGAAACAATCTTAAACAGGCCAATATCACCGGTACGGCTGACATGAGTACCGCCACACAATTCGGTGGAAAAATCGCCCATCTGTACAACCCGCACCTGATCGTCATACTTCTCGCCGAACAGTGCCATGGCGCCGGCTTCCTTGGCTTCATCAATCTGCATCAGGCGTGTTGTTACCGCATGGTTGGCACGGATCTCATGGTTGACCAGCTGCTCGACATGGGCAAGTTCATCCGCCTTGGTACCTTCAAAATGGGAAAAGTCAAAACGGAGTCGCTCGGCATCAACCAGTGACCCTTTCTGGGTCACATGCTCACCCAGCACTTTGCGCAAAGCGGCATGGATCAAATGCGTAGCGCTGTGGTTGAGGCGGATCGCATCACGACGTTGTTTGTCCACCTCGGCGCGCAAGGTGTCACCTACTTTGACACTGCCGGTCAGCACCGAGACATGATGCACTACCGCATCGCCATTTTTGGTGGTGTTGGTTACCTGTAGGCGCGCATTGTCATGGCTGAATTCGCCGGTATCACCTACCTGGCCGCCGGATTCACCGTAAAAGGGCGTGCGTTCTACCAGCAGTAAGCCCTGCTCACCTTCATTGAGGCTGGCAACCGACTCACCGTCTTTTAGCAACATCACCACCGGTGATGCATCCCGCACACCGTCGTAACCGGAAAAGACAGTGCTGCTATCCAAATCCAGGCGCTGATTGTAATCAGCCCCGAAGTTAGAAGCCTGCTTAGCGCGCTGACGCTGCGCTGCCATGGCCTGCTCAAAACCGGCTTCGTCAATGCGCAGCTGCCGCTCACGGGCCACATCATTGGTCAGGTCAACCGGGAAGCCATAAGTGTCATACAGCTTGAACACCACTTCGCCGGGGATCTCGTCACCGTCAAGGCGAGTCAGCTCTTCATCAAGCAGTTTTAGGCCCCGCTCCAGCGTCTTGCGAAACTGTTCTTCTTCAAGCAACAGCGCTTTTTCAATGATGGCTTGTTTGCTGGCCAGCTCCGGGTAGGCATCGCCCATCTCAGCGACCAGGCTTGCCACCAATTTGTAGAAGAACGGTTCACTGGCTCCCAGTTGTGCACCGTGACGCACAGCACGGCGCACAATGCGGCGCAGCACATAGCCACGGCCTTCATTGGAAGGCATGACGCCATCAACAATCAAAAAGGCGCAGCTGCGAATGTGGTCGGCTACCACCCGCAGGGATTTATTTTCCAAATCGGTGGTGCCGATGATCTCTGCTGCCGCTTTGATCAAATGCTGGAAAGTGTCAATTTCATAGTTGGAGTGCACACCCTGCAAAATCGCGCTAATGCGCTCCAGGCCCATGCCGGTATCCACTGACGGCTTAGGCAGCGATTCCATTTTGCCGTCACCATGGCGGTTGAACTGCATAAAGACGATGTTCCAAATCTCGATGAACCGGTCACCGTCTTCTTCTGGCGATCCCGGTGGGCCACCCCAGATATGCTCGCCATGGTCGTAAAAAATCTCGGTGCAGGGGCCGCAGGGTCCGGTATCGCCCATGGACCAGAAGTTATCAGACGCATAGGGCGCGCCTTTGTTATCGCCGATACGGATAATACGATCAGCCGGTACACCAATCTGCTTAGCCCAGATATCGTAGGCTTCGCCGTCAGTCTCGTAGATGGTTACCAGCAGTTTGTCCTTGGGCAGTTTGGCGACTTTGGTCAGGAACTCCCAAGCATATTCAATAGCGCCTTCTTTAAAGTAATCACCAAAGCTGAAGTTACCCAGCATTTCAAAGAAGGTGTGGTGACGTGCGGTATAACCAACGTTTTCCAAGTCATTGTGCTTGCCACCGGCTCGAACACAACGCTGCGCACTGGTTGCCCGGGTGTAGGCACGCTTGTCTGCCCCCAAAAAGACATCCTTGAACTGCACCATACCGGCATTGGTAAACAGCAGTGTTGGATCATTACTGGGGATCAAAGAGCTGGACGGCACAATTTGATGGCCTTTGTCTTTGAAAAAATTCAGAAAAGCGTCACGTATTTCAGCGCTGGTCATGCTCATGGAGAATCCTGTGATTTGTCATCCTGATGCGGGTCAGCGGCGCTCAACGCCAGCCAGTACGGCGCGAACCTGTTCGGCACTGAACCCTTTGTTGGCCAGAAAACGGGCCCTTTTACCCCAATCCTGGCTATTTACAATAGCCGTGTCGGAAAACCGCTTATTATAGGCTGATTGGGCCAGTGCGAACCAGTCGACCTCGGTAGCCGCTAGCACCTGCCCTGCCACCTGGTCATCAATACCCTTCTGGCTAAGTTCTGCCTTGATGCGCATCGGGCCATAACCCTTTTGCAGCAAGCGCCGAACCGCACTTTCGGCATAACGGTAATGGTCAAGCCACCCTTGCGCAAGCAGCTTGTCAATTAGTGGCTGAATTTCAGATGACAAAAAGCCCCGGTGGGCTAGCTTGTCTGCCAGCTCACGGGGGCTATGTTCTCGCATGCTCAGTAGCCGCAGGGCTACCTGTTGCAGATCACTGTCACTCAGAGGTTGTCTCCGGGTAACGCTTCAGCCAACGGTTCATCATCTTCTACCGGCTTGGTATTACTCACCAGCAGCATTTCGCGCAGTTTGCCTTCCAGTTCACCGGCAATCTGTGGATTGTCTTTCAAGAAACGAGAAGCGTTGGATTTACCCTGGCCAATTTTGTCGCCCTGGTAGCTGTACCAGGCACCGGCTTTATCAACCAGTTTCTGTGCCACACCCAAGTCAATCAGCTCCGCCTCTTTTGAGGTACCAGCGCCGTACATGATCTGGAATTCAGCCTGTTTGAAGGGCGGAGCCACTTTATTTTTGACCACTTTTACGCGGGTTTCATTGCCCACCACTTCGTCGCCTTCTTTTACCGCACCAGTACGGCGGATATCCAGGCGCACAGAGGCATAAAACTTCAGGGCATTACCGCCGGTGGTGGTTTCCGGATTACCGAACATAACACCGATCTTCATCCGGATCTGGTTGATGAAGATACACAATGTATTGGATTTTTTGATGTTGGCGGTCAGTTTACGCAGCGCCTGCGACATCAGGCGTGCCTGCAGGCCGACATGGGAATCCCCCATTTCACCTTCAATTTCAGCTTTCGGCGTCAACGCGGCTACCGAGTCGACAATCACCACATCCACGGCACCGCTACGTACCAGCATGTCGCAGATCTCTAGGGCTTGCTCACCGGTATCAGGCTGAGAAACCAGCAGGTCGTCAACGTTTACACCCAGCTTGCGTGCGTAGATTGGATCCAGCGCATGTTCGGCATCAATAAAGGCACAGGTTTTACCCATTTTCTGGGCTTCCGCGATGACTTGCAGGGTCAGTGTGGTTTTACCGGAGGATTCCGGACCAAAAATTTCTACTACCCGGCCAAACGGCAAACCGCCAATACCCAGCGCAATATCCAAACCCAGTGAGCCAGTGGACACCGATTCCACATTCAGTACTTGGTTTTCCCCCATGCGCATGATGGAGCCCTTACCAAACTGGCGTTCAATCTGGCCGAGGGCGGCGGTCAAGGCTTTCTGTTTGTTGTCGTCCATTGTGGCTCCCGACAGGTTAGGCGGTAAACAGTAGTTGTGATGCAGTATACTGTATGACTGTACAGTATCAAGTGTTAAGCAGAGATTTTTTCCTGTAGTTGCTGCAAGGCGTAGTGTACCGCCTGCCAGCGTATGGCCTGCCGGTCACCGGCAAAGTGGCAGCACTGGCAGACAGCGCCGTCCGGCCCGGCCCAGGCGAACCAGACCGTACCCACCGGCTTGGCTAGCGAACCACCACCGGGGCCGGCAATACCACTGGTTGCCATAGCCCAGTCGGCGCCGGCCAATTGGCGCGCACCTAACGCCATTTGCCTGACCACTACTTCAGAAACGGCGCCGTGCTCTGCCAACGCCGTTGTTTCCACCCCCAGCAACCGGGTTTTGACGGCGTTGGCATAACTGATAATGCCCTGTTCAAACCAGCCAGAACTGCCAGCAATATCAGTGATGGCTGCCGCCAGCAGGCCTCCCGTACAGGACTCAGCGGTTGTCAGTGTCAGCTGCTGGCGAACAGCAAGCTCGCCCAGCTGAGCAGCTAACGCCTGGATCTGTGCCCAGGTAGGGATTTGCGCAGGCATCTTTTGATAGACTCTCGGCCAGTACTTGAATCGCTATTATGCTTACGCCACCGATGACGTCGCAACCACTGGACCACCACACGCCGATGATGCAGCAATACCTGCGGATTAAGGCGGAGCACCCGCACATTCTGTTGTTCTACAGAATGGGGGATTTCTACGAGCTTTTTTACGATGATGCCCGCAAGGCGGCGTCACTACTGGACATCTCGCTAACAGCCCGAGGCCAAAGCGGGGGCGAAAAGATCCCCATGGCTGGGGTGCCTTATCATGCCGTAGAGGGCTATCTGGCCAAGCTGGTGGCATTGGGTGAGTCGGTGGCTATTTGCGAGCAAGTGGGCGACCCGGCAACCAGTAAAGGCCCGGTCGAGCGCAAGGTGGTGAGAATTGTCACTCCTGGCACAGTTTCTGACGAAGCCTTACTGGCCGACAAACAGGACAACCTGCTGGCAGCGGTATTTCACCATCAGCAGCGTTTTGGTTATGCCACCTTGGATGTGGGGTCCGGCCGCTTTCTGCTTAGCGAAGTAGACAACGAAGACGACCTGCGAGCCGAACTACAACGCACTCGCCCCGCCGAGTTGTTATACCCGGAAGACTTTGCTCTGCCACTACTCGCAGAGCGCAAAGGGTTACGCCGGCGGCCCCAGTGGGAGTTTGATCTGGATACGGCCAGGCGTACCCTCTGCCAACAATTCGGTACCCAGGATTTACGCGGCTTTGGTGTTGAAGCGGCCACGTTGGGGCTCGCTGCCGCCGGTTGCCTGCTGCAATACCTTAAAGATACCCAGCGCACCGCCCTGCCCCACATTCGCAGCATCGCGCTGGAAGCACAAAATGATGCCGTGGTGCTGGATGCAGCCACCCGGCGTAACCTGGAATTGACCCACAGCCTGTCCGGCAGCCAGGACAATACTTTGTTTGCGGTGCTGGATGGTTGTGCCACCGCCATGGGCTCACGCTTACTGGCCCGTTGGCTGCACCGGCCACTGCGTGACTCCAGCACTCTGAACTTGCGCCTGGACGCCATTACCCAGCTACGCAACGGTATGAACGAAGAGCTTAGCGCCACACTCAAGCAAATCGGCGATCTGGAGCGGGTGATGGCCCGTATTGCCTTGCGCTCTGCCCGACCACGCGATCTGCTGCGGTTACGTCAGGCCCTGGCGTGCTTACCGGCCATCAATACCCAGCTGGCTGAGCAATCTGGGCGCTTGGCACAACTGCGCCAGCACTGTGCAGAGCAGCCACAACTGTTGGCGTTGTTGAACGCCGCTATTGTTGATAACCCACCGGTCTTGATCCGCGATGGCGGCGTGATCAGGCCCGGTTACAACGCCGAGCTGGATGAATACCGGGCGCTGGCCAAAGGTGCCACTGATTTTCTTGAGCAGATTGAGTTACGTGAACGCCAACGCACCGGCATCAACACCCTGAAGGTCGGTTATAACAAGGTTCATGGCTATTTTATCGAGCTGACGCGGGCGCAATCTCACCTCGCCCCCTCTGACTATGTACGCCGCCAGACACTGAAAAACACCGAGCGCTATATCATTCCTGAACTCAAGGAATATGAAGACAAAGTGCTGACCAGTCAGGGCCGCGCTCTGGCTCTGGAAAAGCAACTCTACGAAGCCCTTTTTGACCAGCTGCACCCTGTGCTTGACGCCTTGCTCAACCTGGCATCAGCCTGTGCAGAGCTAGACGTGCTGGCCAACCTGGCCGAACGGAGCCTGAGCCTCAACTATTGCCGGCCAACACTGTCCGAGCAGCGCGGCCTGCGTATTGATGGCGGCCGTCACCCGGTTGTCGAGCAGGTGCTCGATGCGCCCTTCATTGCGAACCCGGTCGCGCTCACTGACAGTCAGCATATGCTGATGGTGACCGGCCCGAACATGGGGGGCAAATCTACTTACATGCGCCAAACGGCCCTGATCACCTTGCTGGCGCATATTGGCAGCTATGTTCCTGCTGACAGCGCCGATATTGGCCTGGTGGACCGCATTTTTACCCGCATCGGTGCGGCTGATGATTTGGCGTCGGGGCGCTCTACCTTCATGGTGGAGATGACCGAAACCGCCACCATCTTGAATAATGCCACCGCCAACAGCCTAGTGTTGATGGATGAAATTGGCCGCGGCACTTCAACCTACGATGGGCTGTCACTGGCCTGGGCCTGTGCTGAGCATCTGGCCAGAAAAAGCCGTTCCCTGACGCTGTTTGCCACCCATTATTTTGAACTGACCACCCTTGCCGAAGCCCTTGAAGGGGTCGATAACGTCCATCTGGATGCCGTTGAACACGGTGACACCATCACCTTTTTACATGCCGTACAAAGTGGTCCGGCCTCAAAGAGCTTTGGGCTACAAGTGGCCTTGCTGGCAGGGGTGCCCAAGTCGGTGGTGAATGCAGCTCGCCTGAAACTGAGCGAACTGGAGCAAACTGAAGGCACATCCGCCGCCTTGCCACTCCAGCAAATGCCTCTGGCTCTGACAGAAGAGCCGGCTGTGATAAGCCGGCTCAAAGGGTTGGATGTGGATAGCCTGACACCTCGCCAGGCGTTATTACTGCTTTATCAACTCAAGGATGAAGCACAGGATTAGTCACCAAACAGGGACTCGGCACTCAGCCCTTCGTGATGCAGCCTGTCACGCAGCCGCCGTAATGCTTCGACCTGGATCTGTCTGACCCGCTCGCGGGTCAGGCCGATCTCCCGCCCGACTTCTTCCAAGGTGGCTGGCTCATAGCCCAGCAAACCGAAGCGCCGTGCCAGCACCTCCCGTTGTTTATCGGTTAGCTCGTCCAGCCATTTCAGTAGGCTGTTGCGGATGTCGCTGTCTTGCAGCCGAAACTCCGGCCCCCCCTCTTTTTCATCAGCGATAACATCCAGCAGTGCTTTGTCGCTGTCACCACCGATGGGGGTATCCACCGAACTGATACGCTCATTAAGGCGTAGCATTTTGGCGACATCATCAACCGATTTCTCAAGCTTGCTGGCAATATCCTCAACCGTGGGTTCATGGTCGAGCTTTTGCGCCAGTTCACGGGCGGTACGCAGATATACGTTAAGTTCTTTGACAACGTGGATAGGCAGGCGAATGGTGCGGGTTTGGTTCATGATGGCCCGCTCAATGGTCTGGCGGATCCACCAGGTTGCGTAGGTGGAGAAGCGGAAACCCCGCTCCGGGTCAAACTTTTCAACAGCACGGATCAGGCCAAGGTTACCTTCCTCGATCAGATCCAGCAGGGCCATACCTCTGTTGTTATAGCGACGGGCTATTTTGACCACCAGACGCAGGTTACTTTCGATCATCCGTTTACGGGATGCTTCGCAACCGCGCAAAGCCTTACGAGAGAAGAACACTTCTTCTTCAGCGCTGAGCAGGGGGGAGAAACCAATTTCACTCAGATACATCTGCGTGGCATCCAGACTTTTCTGGAAATCCTCACCGAGTTGGATCTCTTCTTGCTGCTCCTTCTCTATGGTCTGCAGCTCGGAACCACTGGCGTCATTGTCAGTGAAGTTGTCATCTTTTTCTGCTTTTTTACGGGCCATAGCGCCTCCTCAACAGCGGTAGATTGACTGCTAACGTGTCATTGTTGTTGTCCTCTTTTGGGCAGTTTCAGTAGCGGGTTAATGGCTTGGCCACGGCGGCGTATCTCAAAGTGCAACTGTATTGCGTTGCTGCCGCTATCACCTTTACGAGCAATCTCTTGCCCGGCCTTAACCCACTGTTGCTCCTTGACCAGTAGTTTGTCGTTGTGTGCATACGCGCTCAGGTAGGTATCGTTGTGCTTGATGATCACTAACTTGCCATAACCGCGTAAGGCACTGCCGGCATAAACCACTTTCCCCGAAGCGGCGGCAACAACCGGGTCGCCCCGCTTACCGCCGATATCCAGCCCTTTATTGCCGTTTTGTTTTTGTTCAAAGCCCAATAACAGGGGCCCAGTTGTCGGCCAACGCCAGTCAATCGCCTGGTTTTCAGCCGCACTTGTAGCGTTTTTGTTAACGCCATGACTTTGACTGTACTGATGTGATTCTGACTTAGCAAACGTTTTTTTGTTGTTTTTTTGAGCTTTTGTACTAACAGCAACAGCAGAGGAAGGCATTTGGTTCAGGTAAAGCAGTTGTCCGGGGTAGATGGTATAAGGTACGCGAAGGTGATTACGCTGAGCCAGTTCCCGGTAATCCCAGCCAGCGCGAAAGGCAATGGAGTAAAGGGTATCACCCTCGTGTACCCGATAACGGTGGCCGCTGATCCGTTCGTAATTGACCACCTGCGCCACTGGCAGGTTACGTGACAGCGATATCACCGGCGCAGGCCGTTTCGCTGCACAAGCCGACAGCAACAGACAAAGTAGCCCTATTGTCAGTTGCCGCCAGCTCATTTATTCACCGCAACATGGCATAAGCCGCTACAGCCAGCAGCACCGTCAGCCAGCCAATCCAGTCTATATACTGGCGCAACCGGTCGGCCATAGGCTGGCCCCCCATGCGCATCAGCCCGGCCACCAGAAAGAATCGGGCGGCTCGGCCCACCAGAGATACCAGCATAAAGGGGAGAAAGAGCATCTGCATGACCCCGGCGGTGACCGTAAACACCTTGTAGGGCAGCGGAGAGAAGCTGGCCAGCAGCACGACCCAGATACCATAGTGTTCAAACCAGCTTTGCGCAGTAGCCAGCTTATGCTCGTAGCCCATAAAATGCACAAAAGGCATGACTACCGGTTCAAATAACAGCCAGCCCAGCGCAAAACCGACCGCACCGCCGAGCACCGAAAACACGGTGGCCAGTGCAGCAAAACGCCAGGCTTTACGGGGCTGCGTCAGCGCCATAGGCGCCAGCATGACATCGGTTGGAATGGGCCAGAAAATGGATTCAGTGAAGCTCATCAAGGCCAGATAGCGGCTGGCCGCCGGATGCGCAGACCAGCGCAGTACGCGATCATAAAAGGGGGAGAATATCTTCACAAAAGGCTTCCTGAAACCAGGGGCACAAAGCGCACCCACTCCACATCATTGACACTATAGGTTTGCCCCTGCCGGGTGATCACCTTCAATACTTGCTCTTGCTCGCCGACCGGGATCACCATGACGCCACCGTCAGCCAGCTGCCCCAAAAGGGCATCGGGAATGGCCTCCGGCGCCGCCGTAACGATGATACCGTCAAAGGGGCCTTTGCTGGCCCAGCCCTGCCAGCCATCGCCATGCTTCATTTGCACGTTATGAAAGTCCAGCCGTTGCAAACGCCGCCGCGCCTGGTATTGCAGGTTTTTAATGCGTTCCACACTAAATACCTGATCACACAGCTGCGCCAGCACCGCCGTTTGAAAACCCGAGCCGGTGCCAATTTCCAGAACCTTGTTCAAGTGGCCGCCACGTAGCAGCAGCTCGGTCATACGGGCCACAATATAAGGCTGCGAGATAGTTTGACCGCCACCGATGGGAAGCGCCGTGTTGTCATAGGCTTTATGGGCCAGCACATCGTCGACAAACCAATGCCGCGGCACGTTATTCATTGCCGCTAACACCCGTTCATTGCTGATGCCTTCTTGCCGCAACTGCGTGATCAGCCGGTTGCGTGCTCCCATACCTTCAGTGGCCATTGTTCCTGTTCCCGCTCCAAGGCATCAACGCCGTTTTTCAAGCCAACCCGCTAATGGTGCCAGCATGCTGTGGGCAGTCAAATCTATTTGCAGCGGCGTCACCGACACCCGCCCTTCACTGACAGCATAAAAATCGGTGCCAGGGCCGGCATCAGCACTTTTTCCTACCGGCCCCAGCCAGTAGATGTCACGGCCTGCCGGATCTGTGGTCTTGACCATGCTTTCAGCGCGGTGCCGGTAGCCAAGGCGTGTAACCTCAGTGCCGGTCAGTTGCTCAAAGGGCAGATCCGGCACATTGATATTAAGGATATGCATGGGCGGCAATGGGTGGTCGGCCAGGCCTGCCACCACGTCGGCGGCCACCCGGGCGGCACTGTGGTAATGCTCAAGCCGGCGGCCAACCAGGCTCACCGCCACCGCTGGCAAGCCCAGATGGCGCCCTTCTGTGGCAGCAGCAACAGTACCGGAATAGAGTACGTCATCGCCCAGGTTGGCACCGGCATTAACACCCGCGACCACCAGATCCGGCTGCCAATCGTCCCACAAGCCATTGATGGCCAGATGCACGCAGTCGGTCGGCGTGCCTTTTACCGAATAAAAGCCATTATCCAGACGTAAAGCCCGAAGCGGATTTTCCAGCGTCAGTGAATTAGACGCACCGGAGCAGTTGCGATCCGGCGCCACCACCCGCACTTCGCCCACTGCCGCCAATGCTTCAGCCAAGGCAGCAATACCGGGGGCATGTACGCCATCATCATTACTGACCAGTATTTTCATGCTCACGTCTCCTCTACCCTGGCCGGCTCAGTTAACGTAAATGCCTGCCCCAACAGGGCGGTTGCGTAGCTGCCGGTAGGCAGCGTAAAGCGTAACTCGACACTGTTACCCTGCCATTGCCAGGTCAGTGCCGGCTTTAACCATAGCGGCCGACGGCTGGCACTGGCCAGTTTCTCCAGCCCCTGACAATAGTCTTGCCAGTCGCTCAGGGCCGCTTGTTCCAGAGCCTGAGCGGCGCCTTCGGCAACGACGCCGCCTTTGCCCCATAGCGGCCCGGTCAGTTGCACATCACCACTGTCCAGGCGCTGTTGCAGCGTTGGCAGTTCATCGGCCTGGGCCACAAATACCGAGTGGCTGCCAGCAAGCATCAGCACATCACCGGCCAACACTTGTTGCATCAGCCCTTCAGCCTGACGATGGGCCGCGACGGCATTAAACAGTGCCGAGCGGGCCGCGGAAATAGCCATACTCTGCCGGGGCTTTTTCATGCGCTTACCGGCCAGCACTGCATCGAACACAGTCAGGTTGTGCTGATCGCGGCCAAAACGCTGGTCACCAAAGGTATTGGCAAAGCCATGCTGGGCAAGGGTGGTCAGCGCCTGCTGCGCTTGGTCAACATCGCTGAGCTGATGCAGACGGATAATAAAGTCGTTGGCCTTATGGGTACCAATTCGCAGTTTCTTGTGGTGACGGCTGACATTCAGCACCTGCAGCTCATCCGTATTCAGGGCGCTGAGATCCGGGTCTGTCTTGCCGGGTAGCCACACTGACAGCCACTGCCGGGTGACGGCATGACGGTCTTTTAAACCGGAATGGCTGATGTCACGTTCGCGCACACCGCAGGCTTCTGCCAGCAGCTTGCAGGCCCACTGGGTATTCATGCCACGCTTTTCAATCTCGACGAACAGGTGCTCGCCTTCACCGCTGGGGCTAAAGCCCAGCTGTTCGTGTACCACAAAGTCCTCGGCACTGCGCTTAAAGAGCGCTTGCACACTCATGCCGCAAGCTCCAGCAGTACCACCGCGGCAACGGCAATACCTTCCTGGCGGCCAACAAAGCCGAGCTTTTCTGTGGTGGTGGCTTTCACGTTCACCTGGCTCGCCTCGGCATCCAGATCCGCTGCGATATTGGCCGCCATGGCCGCTACATGCGGTGCCATTTTCGGAGCCTGCGCCATAATGGTCACATCCAGGTTACCCAGCCGGTAACCCTTGGCGCTGACCAGCGCCTGCACGTGGCGCAACAGCACCCGGCTATCAGCGTTGGCAAAAGTAGGATCGGTATCCGGGAAATGGCGGCCAATATCACCCAGTGCGACTGCGCCCAGCAGCGCATCAGCCACCGCATGCAGCACCACATCACCATCGGAATGGGCAACCAGGCCGGTGTCGTGCTCGACGGTAACTCCCCCTAATACCAGGGGCCGGTCGGCACCAAATTTATGTACGTCAAAACCGTGGCCTATGCGCATCAGCGGTTCTCCTGTTGGCTGAGCAGCCAGCGCGCCAGCGCTAAGTCATCCGGCTGCGTGATTTTCAGGTTGTCAGTGCGCCCCGGCACCAAAGCGACATTGAGCCCGAGCCGCTCCATCGCCGAGGCTTCATCGGTAATGCTGGCACCCTCGGCCAGGGCTTCAGCCAAGGCCTGGCGCAGTAGCGCCGTTGGAAAACACTGCGGTGTCAGTGCTCGCCACAGATGCTGGCGCGGCACCGTTTCTTCAATGCACTGGCCGTCACCAGACCATTTGATAGTGTCTACCAGTGGCGCCGCCAAAATGGCCCCCTGGCCCTGACGCGCCTTTACAAGCAGCGCGGCAATATCACCCTCGGTGATCAGTGGCCGGGCAGCGTCATGCACCATTACCCAGGGGTGAATGTCAGGGTTGACCGCCTGTAGCCCGGCCAGTACCGAATCAGCCCGCTGCTCACCGCCAATAACGGTGCGCAGCCGCGGGTGTGTGGCCTGCTGTAAATCATCGAAATAAGGGTCGTCGACCGCCAGCGCCACCACCACTTCACTGATGGCAGAACAATTGAGCAGGCGGCTGAGGGTTTCATCAAGAATGCAGTGCTGGTCGGTCAGTGGCAGGTATTGCTTGGGTTTGCCCGCGCCCATGCGCCGGCCTATCCCCGCTGCCGGCACCAGCGCGATAACGGCATCAGTCATGAGTATCGCTGGCCTCGTCCTCGTTGTGGTAACCCGAGCGCAGCACCCGGTAGAAGGTTTCACCATCCTTGACCATGCCCAGCTGATTACGCGCCCGTTCTTCCACGGCAGACAGCCCTTTGCGCAGGTCTTTGACCTCGGCAAACATCAGGCTGTTACGCTTTTTCAGTTGCGCGTTTTGGGTTTGGATACGGGTGATATCTGCTTTGAGCTGCCAGTGGTCATGAACGGCATTGTCGCCAAACCAGAGACGGTACTGTAACAGCCCCAGCAACACCAGCAGCACCATTGCCAACCGTGCCATGCTGACTCCTTTTGGTTACCGGGCCTATTATGGTGGCCCGGCGCGCCTTTGGGAATGCCCAGCGGCTAAAAAGACGGTGAACGTGGCAGGCGTCAGCTAAAAACGCCGGCGCTAAAACAGTGCCGGCGCGGACGGTGACAGTTAGTCACCACTACCAACGCGCAGCCCCCGCTCAGCGGCAGGCCGGCTGGTACAACGCGCAAACCAGGCCATCACGGCCGGAAACTCGTCAAGACCAATGACCTCCCGGGCGTTGTAACCCCAGTCCAGGCAACCCACCCAGGGAAAAGTGGCAATATCCGCAATGCTGTACTCATCGCCCATCAGGTATTGCCGGCCCGTCAGGCGCTGTTCCAAGACGCCCAGTAAGCGCCGCGCTTCGTTGCGGTAGCGTTCCTTGGGGTACGGATGGGTACATTTTTCACCGGCGTATTTATGAAAGTGGCCAAACTGGCCAAACATCGGGCCAACCCCGGCCATCTGGAAAAACAGCCACTGAATACACTCTGAGCGTTTCGCCGGCTCGGTTGGTAGCAGCTTGCCGGTTTTCTCTGCCAGATAAAGCAAAATGGCGCCCGACTCAAACAAGCGCAACTCCCCATTGGGGCCATCAGGGTCAATGATGGCGGGGATTTTATTGTTGGGATTAACCGCCAGAAACTGTGGCTCAAACTGTTCATTGGCAGTGATATCAACTCGATGGGCTTCATAAGCAATACCCAGCTCTTCAAGGGCAATCGAGACCTTCTGGCCGTTGGGGGTGGCCAACGTAAACAGTTGCAGACGTTCGGGATGCTTGATGGGCCATTTAAGAGACATAACAACTCCTTGGCTGGATTGAGAAAAAACACCCTAGCAGGTAGCCGTAGCTATATCCAAATAGCTGCCCGTTCTAGCCCCCGCCATGAATACGCTTGTTGATAAAAGACTGGATATCCGCTTCCGGCTTACTGCACAGCGAGGTTTGTAACCACACCGTTTCCGGCCCTTGCAGACCCTGAATTTGCCTGAGCAGGGCACATTCCCCATTGGGGCCTCGATAGAGGCGGTCATTGCCACCCAGGTCGATGATCTGGGCTTTACGAGAGCGTCCTTGCGGCCGCTGGATCGCCTGCGGGCCGGCACTGGCCTGATGTTGCTGATCCAACCATTGCTGCTGGCGCTGCTGTTGCAGCCGTTGCAGACTACCCTGCAATTGTTCAGAAAAATCCCCGGTGCTAACTACCTGTTGCGGCTGTGGCGACGCTTTGGGGCTGGCTGCCAAGGAGCCTTGCTGTTTTACCGGTACTTTTCGCCCTGGCGGCGAAGCAGAGCCGGCCGCCACCGTCGCTACCGGCGCCGCGTCTGTTTGCCGGTCATCACCGCTACCGGCTTGGGCGCTTTGCGCCACCGCCGGTTTAGCCACCAGCAAGGTGGCATGAATCGCCTTTTTTGGTGTTAGCGGCAACGCTGGTGGCGGCTCAGCCAGCGGTAACCACCACAGCAGAGCGCCATGCAGCAGCACCGCCAGCAGCAGCCATAACAGGTAACTGCCGGGGCGATAGCGATTGCTGTTAGTGATGCTACGTGTAGGTGATTCCATGGCGTCAACAAAAAAGCCGCCCATAGGGGCGGCTCTAGCATACCTCAGTTGGCTCAGCCCTGGCCTTTGATTTCACGCAGGCCGCGGTAGACCGCCTGGTCTGCCAGCTGCTGCTCGATACGCAGCAGCTGGTTGTACTTGGCGACCCGATCAGAGCGGCACAGTGAACCGGTCTTGATTTGCCCGGCGGCAGTGCCCACCGCCAGATCAGCGATGGTGGCATCTTCGGTTTCGCCACTGCGGTGGGAAATCACAGCAGTGTAACCGGCGTCCTTGGCCATTTTAATGGCGGCCAGGGTTTCGGTCAGAGAACCGATTTGGTTGAACTTGATGAGAATAGAGTTACCGATACCCTTCTCGATCCCTTCTTTGAGGATCTTGGTGTTGGTCACGAACAGGTCGTCACCAACCAGCTGGATTTTGCTGCCCAGCTTGTCGGTCAGCACTTTCCAGCCCGCCCAGTCAGACTCGTCCAGGCCGTCTTCGACAGACACAATGGGGTACTGCTCACAAAGCCCGGCCAGATAGTCGGCAAAGCCTTCAGAGTCGAAGGACTTGCCTTCACCAGCCAGCACATACTGGCCGTCTTTGTAAAACTCAGAGGCCGCACAATCCAACGCCAGGGTCACGTCTTTACCCAGCTCATAACCAGCGGCACTGACCGCTTCTTTGATCACCGCCAGCGCATCGGCGTTGGATTTCAGGTTCGGGGCAAAGCCACCTTCATCACCCACGGCGGTATTCAGACCTTGGCTTTGCAATACTTTTTTCAGGGCGTGGAAGATTTCGGCACCCATCCGCAGCGCTTCACTAAAGCTTGGCGCGGAGACCGGCTGCACCATGAACTCCTGAATATCGACGTTGTTGTCGGCGTGCTCACCACCGTTGAGGATGTTCATCATTGGTACCGGCATGCTGAACTGGCCAGCGGTGCCGTTCAGCTCCGCTATCCAGACGTACAGCGGCTTTTTCTGACTGGCCGCAGCGGCTTTGGCGGTGGCCAGTGAGACTGCCAGAATGGCGTTGGCGCCCAGCTTGGCTTTGTTGTCGGTGCCGTCGAGATCAATCATGATCTGGTCGATGGCTTGCTGCTGGCGTGCGTCTTTACCCACCAGCGCGTCTTTAATGGCGCCATTGATATTGGCTACCGCAGTCAGTACGCCTTTGCCCAAATAGCGGGACTTGTCGCCGTCACGCAGTTCCAGTGCTTCGCGGCTACCGGTAGAAGCGCCTGACGGCGCACAGGCCAGCGCGACGGTGCCGTCGTTCAGGTGTACTTCGGCTTCAACGGTGGGGTTGCCGCGGGAGTCCAGTACTTCGCGGCCAATGATATTGGCAATGGTAGTCATGAGCTAAAACGTCCTTCCATAAGTGCTAAGCCGCGCTTGAGCGCGGCTTGGTGATCAGGATTTCTCTTTTTGGCCTTCCCAGGCCGCTTTGACGAAGCCGCCAAACAGCGGGTGGCCGTCACGGGGTGTAGAGGTAAACTCCGGGTGGAACTGGCCGGCAACAAACCAGGGGTGACCTGGGATCTCAATGATCTCCACCAGTTTTTTATCTGCCGACAGGCCGGTAAATTTCAGGCCTGCTTTTTCCAGCGCCGGGCGGTAGTTATTGTTTACTTCGTAGCGGTGACGGTGACGCTCGTAGATACTGTCAGCACCGTAGAGGTCGTGCGCTTTGGAACCGGGGATCAGGTGACAAAGCTGGCTACCCAGGCGCATGGTGCCGCCCAGATCGGAGTCTTCGTCACGCACAGCCACTTCGCCGCCTTCATCTAACCATTCGGTAATGAGGCCGACAACCGGGTGCTTAGCGTCTTTTTGGAATTCAGTAGAGTGGGCACCTTCAAGGCCTGCCACATGGCGGGCAAACTCAATCAGTGCTACTTGCATACCCAGGCAAATGCCCAGGTAAGGTACGTTATTTTCGCGGGCGTACTGAGCCGCCAGTACTTTGCCTTCGATGCCGCGCTCGCCAAAGCCGCCCGGTACCAAAATACCGTCGACGTTTTCCAGCAAGCTGGTGCCCTTGGACTCGATATCCTGAGAATCGATGTACTTGATGTGCACGGTAACGCGGTTTTTCAAGCCAGCATGTTTGAGCGCTTCGTTGACCGATTTGTAGGCATCGGGCAGCTCAACATATTTACCCACCATGGCAATGGTGATTTCCCCTTGCGGGTTGGCTTCCTGATAGATCACCTGCTCCCACTCGGCCAAGTCGGCTTCGGGTACCTCCAGGCCAAAGCGTTTGACCACCAGTTCGTCCAGACTCTGTGCTTTGAGCAGCGCCGGGATTTTGTAGATGGAGTCTACGTCTTTGAGGCTGATCACCGCTTTTTCTTCAACGTTGGTGAACAGGGCAATTTTGGAGCGTTCAGACGACGGCAGCGCCGCGCGGTCGGTACGGCAAACCAGGATATCCGGTTGAATACCGATAGAGCGCAGCTCTTTGACAGAATGCTGGGTTGGCTTGGTTTTCACCTCGCCGGAGGCGCCCAGATAAGGCACCAGGGTCAGGTGCATGAACATGGCGTGGTCGCGGCCCACTTCGGTACCCATCTGACGGATGGCTTCCAAAAACGGCTGAGACTCGATATCCCCGACCGTGCCACCAATCTCGACAATGGCTACATCGTGGCCTGCGGCACCGGCAATCACCCGCTCTTTGATTTCATTGGTGATGTGCGGGATCACCTGAATGGTGGCGCCCAGGTAGTCACCACGGCGCTCTTTGCGCAGTACATCAGCATAAATACGGCCGGTGGTGAAGTTATTGCGACGGCTCATCTTGGTACGGATGAAACGTTCGTAGTGACCCAGGTCCAGGTCGGTTTCGGCGCCGTCCTCGGTCACATAAACCTCACCGTGCTGGTAAGGGCTCATGGTACCCGGATCAACGTTGATGTAGGGGTCGAGCTTCATGATGGTCACTTTCAGACCACGAGCTTCGAGGATGGCTGCCAGGGATGCCGCAGCAATGCCCTTACCGAGGGAGGAAACTACACCGCCCGTCACAAAGATATAATTTGTCGTCATGCAAAACCTGAACGCGTTAGAAGAAGGGGATCTCAGGACGGGAAGACATTATAGAGGAAGACCCCCTGTTACCACAACGCGCTATTCGTTTTCCTTCACCGCTTGCCAGTGAGCTTCAAGCTTTTCAAGGCCTTGCGTTGCCATAGTTTCTCCCCTTTGCTGCACTCGCTGTTCAATGGCGCGAAAACGCCGTTCGAATTTAGCATTGGTACCGCGCAGCGCGGCTTCCGGGTCAACCTGCAGGTGCCGGGCCAAATTACTGACCGCAAACAGCAGGTCGCCCACTTCATCCTGCAACCGCGCCGGATCGGCGCCGGGCAGCTCGGCTTTGACCTCGTCGATTTCCTCGGCAATTTTGTCAAACACCGGTGCCAGCTCCTGCCAGTCAAACCCCACCCGGGCGGCGCGTTTTTGTAACTTGACCGAACGGCTTAACGCCGGTAGCGCCAGCGGCACATCAGCCAGAACGGATGTATCTGCCTGCCGCCCGGCCCGCTCCTGCGCTTTGATTTGCTCCCAGTTGGCATTGAGCAGGGCCGGATCTGATTCGTCCAGCTCACCAAACACATGGGGGTGGCGCCGCACCAGCTTGTCACTGATGGCGGTGGCAATGGCGTCCAAGTCAAAGGCGCCCTCTTCCTTGCCGAGCTGCGCGTAAAACACTACCTGAAACAGCAGATCGCCCAATTCATCGCGTATGGCGGCGCGGTCGCCGCTGGCAATGGCATCAGCCACTTCGTAGGTCTCTTCGATGGTGTGCGGCACAATGCTGGCAAAGTCCTGGGCTAGATCCCAGGGGCAACCGTGTTCAGGGTCACGCAGCTGGGTCATGATCGCTTGCAGGCGGGCCAGTGGGGTTATAGAGGTTGTCATTTTTGGGTGACTCGTTTGGCTTCAAACACATCAGCCACCTGATTTAAGCGACTGAGAATTTTGCCGAGGGTGTCAAGTTTTTGCAGGGCGATCTGCACTTCCACCGTGGCCTGATTAGCATTGTGGTCGGTATGGCTACGCATGTTTTCCACATTGACCCGTTCATTGGCCAGGATACTGGTAATGTCGCGCAGCAGGCCGGAGCGGTCAGCGGCAATAATGCGCAGAGTCACCGCAAAGCTCTGGCCGGGAGTATTGCTCCAGTCGACTTCCACCACCCGCTCAGAATGTTGACGCACCAGCTTGACCAGTTCATCGCAATCGGTGCGGTGTACCGAGATACCCCGGCCCTGGGTGATATAGCCAACAATGTCATCACCCGGTACCGGCTGGCAGCAACCGGCAATGCTGGTCAGCAAATTGCCGACCCCCTGCACCACAAAGGGGCTTTTGCCACTGCTGCGGCTGGCCGAGGATTTTTGGCTGATCAGCTCCGCTACCGCCTCGTCATCGCTGGGCTGGTGCTTGAAGTAATGGCCATTAAGGAAGTTGACCACCTGATTGAGTTTGATGTCACCACCGCCAATGGCTGCCAGCAAGTCATCCAGGGTACCCATGTTGAACTTGTCGACAGCAGCCTGTGCCTGGTTCAGCTCCAACTCGCTGCGGGCCAGTTCCCGCTCAAGCATTTCCCGGCCAGCTTGCAGGTTTTTATCGCGGTCCAGTTGCTTGAACCAGTGCTGGATCTTGGCACGGGCACGGCTGGATTTAACATAGCCCAGGTGCGGGTTGAGCCAGTCGCGGCTGGGGTTGGGTTCTTTACCGGTGAGGATCTCCACCTGATCGCCGGTTTGCAGCTGATAGGTGAACGGCACAATGCGGCCGGATATCTTGGCGCCAATGCAGCGGTGGCCCACCATGGAATGAATGTTGTAGGCAAAATCCAGTGGCGTGGCACCGCTGGGCAAGTCGACCACATCGCCCTTGGGGGTAAACACATAGACCCGGTCCTCAACCACCTGATGCTTGAGATCTTCAACCAGATCGCCGGCGTCGGCCATTTCTTCCTGCCATTGCAGGATTTTTCTCAGCCAGGCCACTTTGCCTTCCAGGCCAGCATCTTTGCCGCCAGCACCTCCTTCTTTGTAGGCCCAGTGTGCTGCCACACCCAGTTCCGCCTCGTCGTGCATGGCCTGGGTACGAATTTGAATTTCCACGGTTTTGCCGGCCGGGCCAAGCACTACGGTATGAATGGAGCGGTAACCGTTGGGCTTGGGGTTGGCCACGTAGTCATCAAACTCTTTGGGAATGTGATGAAACTGGGTATGCACCACCCCCAGCGCCGCGTAGCAGTCTTGCAAGCGCGGCACAATAATGCGCACAGCCCGCACATCAAAGAGTTCGTCAAAGGCCAGGTGCTTGTGGTTCATCTTCTTCCAGATGGAATAGATGTGCTTGGGCCGGCCGTAGACCTGGGCATCAACGCCTTCATCATGCAGCGCCTGGGTTAGGCCACTGACAAAACTGTCAATGTAGCTTTCGCGGTCGATACGCCGTTCGTCCAGCAGCTTGGCGATGCGCTTGTAGGTATCCGGGTGCAGGTAGCGAAAAGATAAATCTTCCAGCTCCCATTTCAGCTGGCCGATGCCCAGCCGATTGGCCAGCGGCGCGTACAGGTTGGCAGCCGTTTTGGCCACCAGCACCCGCGTTTCTTCGTCGGCATCTTTCACCGCCCGCAGCTCCACAATGGCTTCGGCCAGGCGCACCACCACTGCCCGTACATCGTTGACCATGGTCAGCACCATGCGCCGTACCTTATCGACCTGGCTGGCCGACGAGGCACTTTGCTGTAGGGTGCGGATGGCGTCCATGTCGATGATGGCATCCAGTAACGCCACCTGTGCTTGACCAAACCGGCTACTGACCGCTTCGGCGTCAATCACGCCAGCGCGATACGGCGCCAGCAGCAACGCCGCCAGCAGAGTGTCGCTGTCCATCGCCAGCTCACAGAGGATCTCCACCTTTTCCCGGGCAGCAGGCCGCTGTTCCTGGCTGAGCAAGGTACAGGCATCCGCCAGGCGGGCCGTGTCTTTGAGGTTCAGGGTTGCCAGCCACTGCTGGGTATCCAGCGCGGCATCTTGCTGGTGCGTGCCTCGGATGGAGACCATCACTTCTCCCGGATGAAAAGGGCCATCAGTTCCACATGGGCAGTCTGGGTGAACATGTCCATCAAGCCCAGCTGCTGTAATCGGTAACCGCCTTGCTGTAATAGCACGGCGTCTCGTTTCCAGGTGGCAGGATTACAGGATACATAGAGCACTCGCCGGGGGCCAGCCTCCGCCAGCGCCTGACACAGTACCCGGGCGCCAGGGCGGGCCGGGTCCAACAGCACTGCGTCTAGCGGGTCGGCCAGTAGCTGCGCTACCGCCTTGGCGTCATCAAGATCAATAGTGCGGGCCGTCAGCTGCAAACCGTTGGCCCTGGCGTTGGCCTGGCAGCGCGCCGTCATAGCCGCAACCCCTTCAGCAGCCAACACCTGGGCACCACGCTTGGCCAGCGGCAGGCTGAAATTACCCAAGCCACTGTAAGCATCCAGAATGCGTTCACCAGTCTGGGGAGCCAGCCAGGCCATGGCCTGCGCCACCATGGCGTCATTTACACTGCCATTGACCTGAATAAAATCGGCCGCACCGACACTCAGCTGCAGGCCATCGAGCGTATAGCCGAGCGCCACTGGTACAGATGGCAGTAATTGCTCCACGGTGTCACCCAACTGGCAAAACAGCAGCAGTTGCTGTTCGCTGGCCCAGGCCAGTAGTTTTTGCCGGTCAGCCGGCTTCAGCGGCCCGGTCAGCCGCCACAGCGCCGCCCGTTGCGGCGGCAGTGACAATAGTTCGATATGGCCCAGCGCCTTGCTGTCAGCCAGCGAGCTGACCAGCTGTTGCAGGCTCGGCAGCAAAGCGCTGAGTAAAGGGTCGGCCACCGGGCAGCTATCCACACTGACAATGCTCTGACTGGCGCGGGCCCGAAACCCTACCCGGCCTTTGAAGGTGGCCAGGCGCAAGGTACGCCGATAGCCCCAGGCCGGCCCTTTCAGTGGTTCAGCCCACTGCACCGGGCTGAGCCCCTGGCGTTCCAGCAACTGTGCCAACGCCACTTGTTTATAATGCAATTGGTCAGCCTGGCTCAGGTGCTGCAACTGGCAGCCACCGCACTGAGCATAATGTGGGCAAGCCGGGCTAATACGCTGCGCACTGGCCTGATGCAGCGCCAGCAGTTGCCCTTGCAGGATATTGCCTTTGCGGGTCAGCGCCACTTTCACCGATTCACCCGGCAAGGCCCCGGGCACAAAACAGACCTGTTGCTGGTAGCGAGCAACCCCCTGACCATGCAAATCCAGGCTATTAATGGTCAGGGTCTGGGCTTTCAGGGCCGTCTGGCGTTTGGTCGGGCGGTATATCTGAACCATGGCGAACCTTGGGTATTGTGAAAAGGCTGTGCCATTATACCGACCAGACACAGGATGCACCGACTTAACGAAGGAAAGCGGGTAACGTGAGCAGATTTGGCCTGCGGGCCTGGGTGCTGATACTGACACTGGCGCCAACCCTGGTAATAGGGGCGCTGCTGGGTGGCTATTTTACAACGCAACGTTACCAAGACGTGGCCGCGCATTTGCGCGCCCAGGGCCTGGCGGTGATTGAACCGCTGACGGTGGCGTCCGAGGCCGGGCTGGTGGAAGAAAACCGCGAACAGCTCAAGCGCCTGGTCAGCGCCGTGCACCGCCACAATACCGACGTTATCCGTAATATTGCCATCTACAACAAAGCCAACGTTGCCATGGTGTCGTCTACCTTTCACCGTGACTTCCCGCTGATGAAGCTGCCTCCCGGGGTGGGCATTCCCAAGGCGGCTACCTTTGACGATGTTAACGGCCACCTGATGCTGCGCGCGCCCATTGTCGCCGACACCAGCTTTTACGCCAGCTACCGCGACAAAATTGACCCGCGTGACCCGGTGCTCGGTTACGTGACGGTGGAACTGAACCCCGACAGCGTCATACTGGCCCAGCATCAGGCGCTGTTTCGCAGCATTGGCATTGTGTTGCTGGGGGTGCTGGTACACCTGCTGTTTACCTGGCGGCTGCTGCGCCATGTCACCGAACCTATTGGCCGTATGTTGCGGGCAGTAAACCGGATTCGCGAAGGCAAGCTGGAAACCCGTATCCGCGGGGTGGTGATTGGCGAGCTGGATCTGCTGCGCAACGGCATCAACGCCATGGCGCAATCGCTCGACGAATACCACGCCGGCATGCAGCATAACGTCGACCAGGCCACCTACGATCTGCGCATGACTCTGGAGCAGGTGGAAATTCAGAACATCGAACTGGATAAAGCCCGTAAACGGGCCATGGAAGCCAGCCAGGTGAAATCGGAGTTTCTGGCCAACATGAGCCACGAGCTGCGCACACCACTCAATGGTGTGTTGGGCTTTGCTCGCCAACTGATGAAAACCCAGCTGACCCCGAGCCAGACCGACTATCTGCTGACCATCGAACGTTCCGCGCAGCACCTGCTGGCGATCATCAATGATGTGCTGGATTTTTCCAAACTGGAAGCCGGCAAACTGCAACTGGAAAGCAGCCCTTACTCCTTCCATGACGCACTCTATGAAGTGGTGGACATGATGGGCGCCAATGCCCGGGAAAAGGGCCTGGAATTAAGCCTGAACCTGCCACCGGAAACACCGGATGCTCTGCAAGGGGATCCATTACGGCTCAAGCAGGTGCTCACCAACCTGGTGGGTAACGCCGTTAAGTTTACCCAGCGCGGCGGCGTTACCATTACCATCAGCCACCAACAACACAGTGGCAGTGCCGACAGCGAAATCAAAGTGGCCGTCACCGATACCGGTGTAGGCATCGACAGCAACGAACAGCAACACCTGTTCCGTGCCTTTGCCCAGGCGGACGCCTCCATTACCCGGCGTTTTGGTGGCACCGGCCTGGGGCTGATCATCTCGCAAACGCTGATCACCCAAATGAAAGGCCAGATGGGCCTGGAAAGTGAGCTGGGGGTAGGTTCTACCTTCTGGTTCACGCTGCCGGTACAGGCCGCCAATATGCAGTTTCATGATCCGCTGCCGATGGAGCCACTGGCCGGGAAAACCCTGGCACTGCTCAACGGCAGCGAACATACCAGGCAGATGCTGCAAAGCCTGCAACACAGCTGGCCGCTGGAGGTACGTTACCTCAGTGATCCGGCGCGCGCCCAAGAGGCCGATTTCATTTTGCTCGACCAGGTGGAACAGAGCGATCTACCGGCCTTGCTGAGCGACCTGGCAGCACCGGCGAAAACACCGGTGATTGCGCTGTCCAACCACCCCGATCCACAAATGCGTGAACGTATTTTGTCGCTCGGCGTCAGTGACTGCCTGGTCAAGCCACTGACCGCCCCCCGGCTATACAAAGCCCTGCTGGGGGCGCCACGGCTGGCCCAGCTGCCGGTACTGAAAAAGCTGGTCGAGGTGCCGCCGGGGCGCATTCTGGTGGTCGACGACAACACCCCCAACCTGAAATTGATGGCCGCCCTGCTGGCCGATACCGCCTGTGAGGTACACACCGCCTCCAGTGGCTTGCAAGCACTGGAAGCCATCAACAAGTGGACCTTTGACACCATCTTCATGGACATTCAAATGCCCAATATGGATGGTGTGACCACCACCGCCAAAATTCAGGAAAAGCTCGGTGATGCAACGCCACCGGTGATCGCCGTTACCGCCCATGCCATGGCCGGAGAGCGGGAAAAACTGCTGGCCGCCGGCATGAGTGACTACCTCACCAAGCCCATCGACGAGGCCACCTTACGCACCACCTTGGTGAAGTGGCTGCCGCAAAATGTGGTGCTGGACTGGCAGCAAGCCTTGGATCAGACTGGTGGCCGCGAGGCACTGGCCAAAGACATGCTGAAAATGCTGGTGGACAACCTGCCGGAGACCCGCAACGCTCTGGAGCAGGCACTGGCCAACGGCGACACCACCGCCGTGCAGCAGATCATTCACAAGTTCAACGGCGCAGTCGCCTACACCGGCACTCCCAAACTCAAGGCGCTGGCGCACGCCATCGAAACCGCGCTCAAGCAAGGCCGCAATGCCGATGACGTGGAGCCGGAGCTTTTTGAACTGCTTGATGAAATGGACAAACTCGACGAAGAAGCCGGCCGCCAGGGGCTGGTTGGCTGAATTTGCCCCTGGCTGGCTGAACAGCCCGGGTTATTTTCCCCACAGCGCTAAATTCATCGCTCCCCTTTTAGCCATTCTTTGCTAGCATCAGCGCTGGCCCGGGCCCGGGTATTGTTGTCATAGCCAAAGAGAAGTAGCACATATGGATTTATGGACGGCCTTTCAGGCCTTTATTTTGGGGTTAGTGGAAGGCATTACCGAGTTCCTGCCCATCTCCAGCACCGGCCACCAGATCATCGTCGCCGACCTCATCGACTTCACCGGCCAGCGTGCCATGGCATTTAATATCATCATTCAGCTGGGGGCTATCCTGGCGGTGATGTGGGAGTACCGCCGCACCATCATCAGCGTGGTCACCGGTCTGCCCAGTCGGCCACCGGCACAGCGCTTTACCCGTAATCTGCTGATCGCCTTTTTCCCGGCGGTGATCCTCGGCCTGGCCTTTGCCGACGACATTCATAAATACCTGTTTAACCCCATCACCGTAGCTACCGCGCTGGTAATTGGCGGCGTGATCATGCTCTGGGCAGAAACCCGCGAGCACAGTATTTCAGCCCCCAGCGTTGACGACATGCGCTGGCATCAGGCCCTGAAAATCGGCCTGGCCCAGTGCCTGGCACTGATCCCCGGCACCTCCCGCTCCGGCTCCACCATTATCGGTGGCCTGCTGTTTGGTTTGTCCCGCAAGGCCGCTACCGAGTTTTCATTCTTCCTGGCCATGCCCACCATGTTCGGGGCAGCGGTGTACTCCGGTTACAAATACCGCCACCTGTTTCAGATGAGCGACATTCCGGTGTTTGCCCTGGGCTTTTTGTTCTCGTTCATCTTCGCGATGATTGCCGTCAAAGCATTGCTGAAATTCATCGGCAACCACAGTTACGCGGTGTTTGCCTGGTATCGCATCGGCTTTGGCTTGCTGATTCTGGCCAGCTGGCAATTCAACTGGGTGGACTGGAGTAACGCCACACCATAAAAAAACGGGCCTGCTGGCCCGTTTTTTTATTTCCTGCTGAAGTTGAAACACGTCAGGTGGTCGCGCTCTATTATCTGCTGTACCTGCTAAATCGTCGTTCAGCGAGGCCCAGTTATCTTTGTGTTTGGCTAGCCTGTCATGCAGGCAGATCAACTCGTTGCGGGTGAGTTGTTGCGACAACTAGCCTTCGAGGATAACCGTCGCCACGGCGTAGTGTTTTTCATCGGCTAGGGCCAAATGGCAACAACGCACGCCGAGCGCCTCGGCCAGTTCCGCAGCACGGCCGCTAAGGCGCAACTGCGGCCGGCCGGCGGCGTCATTACTGGTGTGAAAATCCTGAAAGGTAACGCCCTGGGCAATGCCGGTGCCCAGCGCCTTGGCCGCCGCTTCCTTGGCGGCCCAGCGCTTGGCCAGGTAGGCCAGCGGCTGCGGCTGTTGCTGGTAAATAGCCAGTTCAGCCGCTGTCAGTACCCGTTCGGCAAAGCGCGGCGCGGCCCGTTCAAAGCGGGCAATTTCAACGATGTCGGTGCCCAGGCCCTTGATCATCGCGCCGCCAGCATCAGCGTCTTGATGTCGCGTACGGCTTTATCGAGGCCGTCAAACATGGCCCGCGCCATAATGGCGTGGCCGATATTCAGCTCGTAAATGGCGCCGATGGCGGCGATGGGCTGCACATTGTGATAGTGCAGGCCATGGCCGGCATTGACGGTAAGCCCGGCGGCCACCGCCTGGCTGACACCGGCTTTGATACGGGCCAGCTCAGCCTGCTGGGCCTGGCCCTGGGTGTCGGCGTAATGGCCGGTATGAATTTCAATAAAGGGCGCCGCGCAGGCCGCCGCCGCGTCAATTTGCCGGGGGTCGGCATCAATAAACAGCGATACCTGAATATTGCTGGCCGCCAGGCGCTGGCAGGCATCCTTTACCCGTTGCAACTGGCCGGCCACATCAAGGCCGCCTTCGGTGGTCAACTCTTCGCGTTTTTCCGGCACCAGGCACACAAAAGCGGGTTTGACCTGCTCAGCAATGCCGAGCATGTCCTCGGTCACCGCCATTTCCAGGTTCATGCGGGTTTGGATGGTGTCTTTGAGTAAAAAGACGTCGCGGTCACGGATATGGCGGCGGTCTTCGCGCAGGTGCACGGTAATGCCATCGGCGCCGGCCCGTTCGGCCACAAAGGCCGCTTCAACCGGATCAGGGTACTGGCTGCCACGGGCGTTACGTACCGTGGCAATGTGGTCGATATTGACTCCCAGATGAATGGCACTCATTACAGCGCTCCTCCTGTTCTGAACAGTTCTTTGCTTTTCAGCGGCTTATTACCAAGATGGGGTGCCAGCAACAGCCGGCAAAAATGTTTCGCCTGGCGCCGGGTGTCCAGGCTTTGCCAGTTATCCTGCGCCATGGCCAGCAGCGCCTCACCGGCAAAAGTGCCTTTGACGTCAGCCACCAGGCCCGCTTCTACCTGCAACTGATAACGGTATTCGGGGTTTACCGGCTGGCCGTCGCTATCACGCCACAGATCAACACCGTAGCCGAGGCGGTGGCACAGGCTCAGTTCAAAGCGGCGCAGCACCGGTTCAACATCGCTGCTGGCCAGTGCCAGCAGGGTTTGCCGGTACAGGCCAAACAGCCCTTCGGCATCCACGCCCCTGGGGGCCAGGCGCAGCAAGACTTCATTAACGTAAAAACCGGCATAAAGGGCCATGCCGGTCAGCGGGTGGGCGTGGCGCACTTCAATGCCACGAGCACCTTGTAAATCACCTTTGCCGGTTAACGTCAGCTCCAGCTGCACAAAGGGCTGCATGGCGGCCCTTTTCTGGCTTTTACGGGCATGCATGCCCCGCACCACAATGCCGACCCGGCTGTCATCTTCGAGCAGCAGTTCGGCCAGGGCGGCATCATCCTGATAGGGCCGCCGGTGCAGCACATAGGCCGCCTGGGCCATCAGTCGTCTCCGTAGCCCAGCGAGCGCAGCGCCCGTTCGTCATCGGCCCAGCCGGATTTCACCTTCACCCACAGTTCCAGGTGCACCGGGTAGTTAAACAGCCGCTGCATGTCCTGGCGGGCATCGGTGCCGATGCGCTTGAGCTTTTCGCCCTTGTTGCCGATGACCATTTTCTTCTGGCCGTCACGTTCCACCAGGATCAGGCCGTTAATGTGAAAGCGGCCGTTTTCTTCCTTGAATTGCTCAATTTCCACGGTAACCGAGTAAGGCACCTCGTCACCGAGGTTACGCATCAGTTTTTCGCGGATGATTTCCGCGGCCATAAAGCGGCTGGAACGGTCGGTAATATGATCGTCAGGGAAGATGTGGTCGCATGGCCCGATGTGCTTTTCCACTTCACTGCGCAGCGCTTCCACCTGGGTGCCTTTTTCGGCACTGATCGGCACTATGGCAGCAAAGTCATGCTGGCTGGCCAGCCATTGCAGGTGCGGGAACAGGCTGTTTTTGTCTTTGACGTTATCGACCTTGTTAACCGCCAGGATCACCGGCTTGTTGGCCGCTTTCAGGCGTTCCAGCACCAGTTGGTCGTCGTCCAGCCAATGGCTGCCTTCAACCATGAAGATCACCGCTTCAACATCGCCCATGGAGCTGGAGGCGGCGCGGTTCATCAGCCGGTTAATGGCACGCTTTTCTTCTTTGTGCAGGCCGGGGGTGTCAACGTAGATCACCTGGGTATCACCCTGGGTATCAATGCCGAGGATGCGGTGGCGGGTGGTCTGCGCCTTTTTTGAGGTGATAGACACCTTCTGCCCCAGTAACCGGTTCAGCAGGGTCGATTTGCCCACATTGGGGCGGCCAACAATGGCTACAAAGCCACAACGTTGTTCAGTCATTCAAATGCTCCAGGGCTCGCTCAGCGGCGGCCTGCTCGGCTTTACGGCGGCTGGCGCCGGAGCCGCTAAAGGGCTGGTCGATGCCATCGACCTGGCAAGACACGGTAAACACCTGTTTATGGGCTTCGCCTTCGACTTTTTCCACCTGATAGTGTGGCAGCGCCAGGCGCTTGCCTTGCAGGTATTCTTGCAGGCGGGTTTTCGGATCTTTTTGCGCCACTCCGGGCTGGATGCTGCCCAGCCGCGACTGATACCAGCGCAGAATGTGCTCGCGCACCACCGCCAGGTCGGCATCCAGATAGATAGCACCAAT
Source organism: Gallaecimonas aegicerasi (assembly GCF_045291545.1). Lineage (GTDB taxonomy): Bacteria > Pseudomonadota > Gammaproteobacteria > Enterobacterales > Gallaecimonadaceae > Gallaecimonas. The sequence goes on along the minus strand of NZ_CP149514.1, from coordinate 617,289 downwards.
AATGGCTTCAACGGCATCGGCAAGAATTGACTCACGGCGAAAACCGCCAGACTTGAGCTCACCGGGGCCTAAACGCAGAAAATCACCCAGGCCAAATTCGCTGCCCAGCTCGGCCAGAGTTTTGCCCTTGACCAAGGTGGCGCGCATACGCGACATGTCACCTTCGTTGGCCTTGGGAAAACGGGCAAACAGGGCGTCGGCAATCACAAAGCTGAGAATGGAGTCACCCAGGTATTCCAGACGCTCGTTATGGCTGGCACCGGCGCTGCGGTGCGTCAATGCCTGCACCAGCAATTGCTGGTCGTTGAACTGGTAGCCTAAACGGCGGTGTAACGTTTCAAGAGAATAGGTCATCAATCATCCAATAAAGAGGGCGGTAATGCCGCCCTGCTCTACGTTATTTTATGGGACCGAGGCGGCTAAATCGAACGCCGGTCGGCACCCAGCTTGGTAGCCAGCTATCGGGGCTGCGGTCCATGTCGAAGCTCATCCAGATAAACACCGCTTTACCCAGCAGGTTTTTCTCCGGTACAAAGCCCCAGTAGCGTGAGTCTGAGCTGTTATCGCGGTTGTCGCCCATGGCGAAATAATGGCCTTTGGGCACAATCCATTCACCGCGCGCCATGCCCGGCTGGCGGAAGTAGTCACCAATCTGTTCCGGATAACCGCTGGCGCGCAGGGTATCGTGGGTAACCTTGCCCAGGGTTTCTTTGTGCAGCGTCAGCGGGAAATTGCCCATCAGATACTGGCTTGGCCCCTGTTCAACGCTGGCCACAGGCTCAATGCCCGGGCAAGGTGACTGCCCTTCATGGCAGGCCGGCTGAATATACAGATGCTTGTTGCGGTAGATAATTTTATCGCCCGGCAGGCCAACCACCCGCTTGATGTAATCAATGCTCGGGTCCGGTGGGTACTTAAAGACAATAATGTCGCCGCGCTTGGGTTCACCGGTACTGATGATCTTGTCGTTAAATACCGGATCTTTGAGGCCGTAGGCGTACTTTTGCACCAGGATAAAATCCCCTACCAGCAGTGTTGGCATCATTGAGCCAGACGGGATCTGGAAGGGTTCAAAAATAAAGGAGCGCAGCACCAGCACCACGGCAATCACCGGGAAGGCGCCCTTAAAGCTCTCCACCCAGCCGGGCTCGGCCAGCAGCGCTTCCTTGGCGCTGTCATCCAGCGGCTGCTCGGCACTGGCTTCTGCTTTTGCCAGGGCCGCACGCCGCTGCGGCGCCCAGCGCCAGCGGTCTAATGCCCAGATAAGGCCGGTGATGGCAGTAACGATCACCAGAAAAATGGAGAAATATTGCGCCATAGGGAGTCCTTATTTTCCAACCTTCAAGATGGCAAGGAAGGCTTCCTGAGGGACTTCCACGTTCCCCAGTTGCTTCATCCGTTTCTTACCTTCTTTTTGTTTTTGAAGAAGTTTTTTCTTACGGCTAACATCGCCGCCATAACACTTGGCGGTTACATCCTTACGCAGCGCCTTGACCGTGGAACGGGCAATAACGTGGTTGCCGATGGCCGCTTGTATAGCAATATCGAACATCTGGCGGGGGATAAGTTCCTTCATTTTTTCCACCAGCTCACGGCCACGGTACTGGGCATTTTCCTTGTGGGTAATAATGGCCAGCGCATCCACCCGGTCGCCGTTGATCAGCACATCCAGGCGCACCATATCGGCAGTTTCAAAACGCTTGAAGTTGTAATCCAGTGACGCATAGCCGCGGCTGGTGGACTTCAGGCGGTCAAAGAAGTCCAGTACCACTTCTGCCATGGGCAGTTCGTAGGTCAGCGCTACCTGATTACCGTGATAGACCATGTTGGTCTGCATGCCGCGTTTTTCCACGCACAGGGTGATCACATTACCCAGGTATTCAGAGGGCACCAGAATGTGCGCTTCAACAATGGGTTCACGGATCTCTTCAATATTCTGAATCGGCGGCAACACTGACGGGTTATCCACCTGAACGGTTTCGCCGTCGGTTTTTACTACCTCGTACACCACCGTCGGAGCGGTAGTAATGAGATCCAGATCGTATTCACGCTCCAGCCGCTCCTGGATAATTTCCATGTGCAGCATGCCCAAAAAGCCGAGGCGAAAGCCAAAGCCAAGGGCGGTGGAGGTTTCCGGTTCAAAAAACAGCGACGCATCATTAAGTGCCAGCTTGCCAAGGGCATCACGGAACGACTCGTAATCGTCAGAGCTGATCGGGAAAAGGCCCGCATACACCTGCGGTTTCACCCGCTTAAAGCCCGGCAGCGCCTTGTCTGAGCCATGTTTGGCGTGGGTCAGGGTATCGCCTACCGGTGCACCGTGAATGTCTTTGATGCCGCACACCACCCAGCCCACTTCACCGCATTTAAGACCGTCGGTGTCTTTTTGCTTGGGCGTGAAAATACCGATGCGGTCCACACCCCAGGCCTGGCCGGTGCTCATTACCTTGATTTTGTCGCCCTTTTTCAAAGAGCCGTTTTTAATGCGCACCAACGACACCACGCCCTGATAAGAGTCGAACCAAGAGTCGATGATCAGCGCTTGCAGCGGCGCTTCCGGGTCCCCTTCCGGGGCCGGAATGGCCTGCACGATGCGCTCCAGCACATCGTCTACACCGACGCCGGTTTTCGCCGAACAGCGCACCGCATCTACCGCTTCAATGCCGACAATGTCTTCAATTTCCGTGGCGACCCGCTCCGGGTCGGCCTGTGGCAAGTCAATCTTGTTCAGTACCGGCACCACTTCCAAATCCATTTCGATGGCGGTATAGCAGTTAGCCAGGGTTTGCGCTTCAACGCCCTGCCCGGCATCCACCACCAGCAAGGCGCCTTCACAGGCTGCCAGCGAGCGCGACACTTCATAGGAGAAGTCAACGTGGCCGGGGGTGTCGATGAAGTTCAGCTGGTAAGTTTCACCGTCATTGGCCTGATAGTTCAGCGTTACGCTCTGGGCCTTGATGGTAATACCACGCTCACGCTCCAGGTCCATGGAGTCCAGCACCTGCTGTTGCATTTCGCGGTCAGTCAGGCCACCGCAGACCTGGATCAGTCGATCTGACAGCGTCGATTTACCGTGGTCAATGTGGGCGATAATAGAAAAGTTGCGTATATGCTTCATATATAAAGGTTTTTGCCTCTGGCTAGCTCGCTGTACTGCCCTTGTTGGGTCAGCCCGCTCTATGGCGGTGCGCGCTCGGTCGTCATCGCTCAAGAATTGCCGGCGATTATACAGTACCCAAAGTGAAAAAATAGGCGCGTAGCGGCTCAGTTACGCAGCGGGAGCCGAGGGTTCAACCCCGTGCCGGGGTAGCCGAAGGCTTTACCAGAACACAGGCACCCAGCGGCAATGCTGGCAAAGCGCGGTGTGTAGCTAAGAGAGGGGCATAAAAGCAGCGCACCAGGGCAGCACTAAGCCCGTGGGGCCGGGGGTGTTTCAGTGGCGAGGATATTTGTAACGCCCTATTAATTGCCAAGAGGTTCATTACAGGGCCGCGCCTGACTTTTGGCGGCAAAAGTCAGCAAAATTCTTGCCCGTGTTCCGCACGGCGCGGTGTTTTTACCGGCTTTATTGCAGGGGGGCGCCCCTGCACGCGCCTGACTTTTGTAGGGCAAAAGTCAGCAAAACCCTTGCCCATGTTCCGCTAGCGCTGCACTTAACGGGCGGAAAGCAAACAGAAGACCGCAGTCACGATTACCAATGGCGAGTAAATCAGAGCTGGACAAAACCTGCCGCCGGTGCGGGAACCGGCATACAAATAGCTGTGCCGCAGGTACATCAAAACCCGATTGGATGTTTCGTTCACTCAATGGTCGGTGCTTACCAGCTTTATTGCAGGGGGCGCCCCTGCACGCGCCTGACTTTTGTAGGGCAAAAGTCAGCAAAACCCTTACCCATGTTCCGCGCTGACGCTGTGTTCGTCATTCCCGGCTCACCGTAATCCTCAACACCATGGTCAGAAACGGTGAAAAATGGCGCGAAAAAACGGCCTAATCTATTGACGAAATACCACAGTCACTTGTTAGCCACTTTATCTAATTTGAGAAATAATATTTTCTAAGATCTTCTTAATCGCATTACCTCTCGCCACTAAACCATTACATTCATCCATTCCTTGTGGGCATGTAGGTATTTCAGTAGATCTTACTGAATATTTCCTGCCATCGATACTTCCCTCAAATGTACCTATTATTATATTTTTTCGTTCGGGGTTTTCTTCAGGTGTATACATGGTGAACCTGTCCGTAGGCTCATTGCATTCCAAGGCTGACCAAATAGGTCCTCTATAGATGTTACCTTCACGAAGTTGATATTGCATATTGTTATAGATTACGAAGGTATTGATCACTAAATTTTGAGCTTCAGGAAATTTATTTGAAATTTTTGATTTAAAGAATTCAATCTTATTCGGTGTAGTCCATTCATCGCCAAGTCGCTGAATTCCATAATCACAATTAGTGATAAGGTACGAAAGCATTTCAGTTTCTTTTTGATTTTTAGGTCGATTATCAGTAACAACTAACTTAGTGTTCTTGGCAGGTTGGTAGTCGAGTTTCGTGGGTTGAAAACTTACACATCCAGTTGTGGCAAACGCTATCACCAATAAAAATACATATTTCTTCAAAATTCAAGACTCCATTTAGATGGCTAACGCCTAAATCAGGTGCGCCGTAGGCGACACCGGGATTTACTTGTATCGTTTTACGATATGCTAAGCGGCTGCGTTTACGCAGTCCGAATTTTTATCCACTACCTCGACCTAAGCTAACCTCAACTCTCTGGATTGAGCTTACATCAACGCCAAATGGTGCGCAGATAGTCTGAAAGGTAGCCTCACCACCTCGACCATACTCTGGCTCAATATCTTGCCGGCATAAACCAATACTTCCTTTTTTATCTGTTACACGAAACTTAAGGTAATATCCTAGATGACCTACAGATGAATTTGATACTGACGACAATATAACCAATTTCGAACCATCAACCTGATATTTGATTATCTTAGGCGAAATTGCTTTGCTAACATCAAAACTTTCGGATTGATAAATCTCGGCCAGGTTTTTTCTGTACGTGGCTTCACTGCTCGCGTAGATATAGCTTAAATAGACGCTAGTGATTAGAGCTACTGCTATAGAGAATCCAGTTCCATAGCAAAATCCTTTCAAAAAATTATCGACGGATTGCATAATTACTCCCTAGGCATAACGCTGAGCGAAGCGGCGGCCCGATAGGGACGTCCGCCTTACGCGTTTTGTATGGTTGATTCTGCTTGAAAACGGGTAAATTGGAGGCCCATCCTCAACGGCCATTGAGGGCCTTTATGCAGCAGCTCGGTGTAGCGCTGGCTCCTCTTTCGAGAGACCGGTAACAAGTGGGTAGCGCTGCATAACTCCGAAGCGATAACTCGAACAGTCATCGGGGCCTCGAGCCCGCATAGCAAGGCAGAGTCAGCTTATTACCATGAACAATAAAAACCAACTTCAGATCCATGTCGGCGTCGATGTCGGCAAGTCCAAACTCGATATTGCCCTTCATCCCCTCGACCTCCATTTCACTGTGCCCAACGATGAAACGCACATTCAAAAAGTCATCCAAGTACTCCAGCAGCACCAGCCAAAAAGCATCGTGGTGGAAGCGACAGGCCGCTATGAACATGCCTTGGTTTTCGCCTGCGACAAAGCCGAACTGCCCATCATTGTGGTGAACCCTATTCAGGTGCGCCGCTTTGCCCAGGTTATCTGTGTGCTGGCTAAAACCGACAAGATAGATGCCAGTGTTATTGCCCGCTTCGCCGCAACCATCAAACCCGAGTTCAAACCCATACCCGATGAACAGTCTCGGTTAATCAAAGACTTGCTTATCAGGCGGACACAGCTTCTTGAGATGGCCACCATGGAGAAAAATCGTCTGCAGATCCTGCCCAAGACGCTCCACGCCTCAATAGCGGCATTGCTGAAAACCTTGGAAAAGCAGATTGAAACGATTACCAAGCAGCTGGATGTCCTGGTGGTACAAGCCAAACACTGGCGCTCGAAATCCGAGATCCTGACCAGCGTCCCCGGTGTGGGTAAAGTGCTGGCCTATACCCTGCTCAGCGAACTACCGGAACTGGGTAACTTGAACCGAAAAGAGATAGCTGCCCTTGTCGGCGTAGCTCCCATGAACAAGGAAAGTGGCTCATACCAGGGCAAGCGTCGTATCCGAGGAGGCCGCCACCGGGTGCGTACCGTGATGTTTATGGCGATGATGTCTGCCATCCAGTGCAACCCGGTATTTAGCCGTTACTACCACCACCTCAAAGCCGCCGGAAAGCTTCCCAAAGTCGCCTTGATAGCCTGTATGAGAAAGCTCATCGTCATCCTCAATACCATGGTTAAAAACGGTGAGAAATGGACCGAAAAAGAGGCTTAATTAATTGACAGAACGCCACAGTCACTTGTTAGGCCTTTATTGCACGTTGAACCATTGTGGAAATATATGTATTTCTTAACTGACGAGCTTTGGTCGAGTTGACACCCTCGGCAGCAGCAAGCCTATAGTCTTCCGGAATATTGCCTTCAAATTCGTCGAGCTGCTGTTTTAGAATATCGACATCAATATCGTTTCCATCGCGCACAAATTGAGCCAATGAAACTAACAAGCTATAAATGTTTGCTTTATTAAGAAAATACGATTTTGATCTTAGTTTAAGCTTTAGCACAATATCAGCTGCCAACTCCAATGTATCTAATATATCATCTCGTTCATCAAATATTTCTGCGTAGTCGTTAAGGTTTTCAACGGCCTTTTCATTTCGGTTGTAGAAGCCCACCAACACACTTGTCATAATATTTAGGACGTGCATAAGGTGGACCTTTCTCGATATCTCTCTCGGAGTAAATATGCCCTTTTTAGTGATTAGCTGAGTGAACTTGGAAACCTTCTTCTTTCTCGCCCACCTATAAAACTCCTCGGGTATATTCGGATCTTCCTTAAATTCATCGACGTTTTTACTATTAATATCGATTTGATCAGAAAGAAGTTTAGCAACAAGCATGTAGTATGATGTTGAGAACTCCGACGCCATCTTTTCTATTGTAGTCAATGAATTAGACGTTCTATTTATTCTTTGGAATATCTCCTGTACTTTTGGGTCATCGTTATCAAGATCAAGCTCAATGACTGCGACCTCGTATTTCAGGAAATCCGATTTTTCAGCCTCAGTCAGATCGCTATAATACTTTCCGTCGACTGAAAAGTTATCCTCAATATACTGAATAATCGCATTTGCTCTTTGCTGTCCATCAACGATGCACGATACAGTCGACATACTTGCAACATCGACCTTCCCCTTTGATATAAATATTTGAGGAAATGGAAGCCCTAACAATATTGTTTTTATGAAATCTATATTGTGAACTTCACGCCATACAAGATTTCTTTGGAAGTAAGCATCTGGAATTAGCCTGCCACTACGAATGTCGTTAACAAGATTCAATAGGGAAACGGACCTTACTCGATAATCAATCATTACACTGCCTTAGTATCTATATAGTTTTTTATTGCTGATCTTTGCTTATTCTCAAAGAACATCTGAGACATGTAGATACCAGCATTTATGGATTTAAATAGGTCTCCATGCCTTTGAGATAGCTTACCAAAAAACTGGTTCCACTTTTTTCTCGCCTCGCATACCGGCATCAAGTCAGCTCTGAATATCCCCTTGTTTAGATAGGATAGATACTCTTCAATTGTCGATTTCCCATCCTTAACGCGAAAGCCCGTACGGTCAGAATAACCTTTGGTCACCGAAAATATGTTTTCCATGTACTTCTGATATAGGATTGGATCAATTATCGCGATGTCCAAATCGGAGTTTCTTACTTCAAAATCTCTTTTTTTATGGAAGCTACGGCCTGTTTTTGCTGAGCCAGCTACTTGAATAGACATGATTGGCACATCAAAAAAGCAACTTATATCATTAAGTATTTGGTATTGCCTCTCTTCATCTCCAACAAACGCCTTGGTTGGGTACGCCAAATACACTTTACGGACTATTTCGTTGTAAGGTTTTTTATCCTTCAAGCCAGCTTCTATCGACTCAATGTGGTTCATAGATATTTCCCAAAAAACTCTATATATGACGTTGGCCTAACATTTTAATACCGCGCATGCGTGTTTTTGCTCAAGCAAAGAACCGAGAAGATGTTACTAACTGACTGTATAGACTGGATAAATGATAAATCACAGCCATTCCCCTCCGTTGAAAACGAGCATGCGCATTTGTATGACACTTTGTGCGCAGTATCCCACTACACAATGTCCGTAATAACCTGATACTGAACCATTTTAAACGCTGATCCCAGTAGCAAATGAGCATAACCCTGCATCGATCCATGCACAGGTACTCGACATATCAATATACACTGTATGTAAACACAGCACGATATGGTCAGTTACGCACAGGTGGTGCTGACATGGGGCGGAGCCCATTCCTGAACCACATTCGTCAACCCACTCTCTGATTGTCTGCCATGCCTACTCGGGCAAGGCTCTTTTGCCCCGTTAAGCGCAGCGCTGAGCCGCCGGAAGTGAAAGGCCAGCCGAGACAGGGATGTCGAGGCAGGCGAATACGTGCCGGGAGCACGTATGAACCGGTGTCCTGAGAACGACCAGAGGCGAAGGGTAAGCGGAGCATGGGGCATGGTTTTGGGTACTTTTGCCGCAAAAGTACCGCGCTTGCGGGGCGCCCCCCGCGAAGAAAAAGCCTGTGCCGCAGGCACATCAAAACCTATTTGGATGTTCCGCTTACTCAATGGTCGGCCCGGTGTTTACCGGCTTTATTGCAGGGGGGCGCCCCTGCACGCGCCTGACTTTTGTGGGGCAAAAGTCAGCAAAACCCTCGCCCATGTTCCGCTGGCGCTGCACTTAACGGGCAAAAAAACCGCCTGCCGGTGCAGGAACATCAAATGCGTTAAAGAGTGGTCAGAAAGGGGGATTTAGACACGCTACCGCCCTTGCGTTGCGGGTCGCACTGTCCCTGTGTGCCGTGTTGTGGTGCCTTTCCATAAACCCATAGCACTACCCTACCCGCCTTGGTGAAGGGGGTAAATAGCGGATAACTAAGGATGTGATGTGCGCCGGGCTTAGCCGGCGTTGGTAGCAATGGCCATGGCCTGGCGGCCCAGCACTTTGATAAGGGTAGGTTCGCTAACCACTTTCGGGGCCAACCGGGCGGCCCAGCGAAAACCGCCGTAGCCACCGAGCACCATGGCGGCCAGTGTCCAGAGTTCGCTGGCGCCGTATTGCTGGCTAAAGGAGGCCACCACCATGGCGGCAATAATCAGGCACAGCAGCGGCAGCATGTACAGCACCATAGTGCCGCGCACCAGGCTTTGTTCGCTGATGCCTACCCGCACCCAGTCACCGGCAGCAACCGGCTCGGTGCAGCGAAAGCTCAGTACGTCCAGCCGCCGCGACAGTGCCTTGGAAAGCTGGCCGTTGCCGCAGCTGTCGTTGCTTGAACAACTGTCACAGCTGGACTGGCGCTGAAACTGTACCAGCACCTGCTGGCCGGTTACCGACACCACCTGCACGTCACGCTCGATCATGGCTGTTGCCGCCTCAGGCTCACTTGCCCAGCTACCTGCTCCAAGGCGGCGGTGGGTACAGTGCCTACGGCCATCACTTCAATGCCGTTATGGTTTACCCCCACCACGTTGTAGTAACCGCGTTTGTGTACGGTCAGCTCCTGGTTTGGCGCATTGGGGTTGATGTACACGGCAATTTCGGCCAGGCCGTCAGAGAACAGCCAGTAGTCTACGCCGTCGCCCAGTAACGCCAGGTGGTGGTAGTTGGCCGTGACCGGTTTAAAGCCCGGCGGCAGCCAGTTCACTTTGCCAAGGGCTTTCGGATCGCTTTGCACCACGCCGCTGGCCGGTGCCGGGAAGCTGGCCTTGGCCACTTTTTGCAGGTGTTCTGATGGGGTTTTGGTCACATTCATATCAACCACCATCAGTTGCTCCACTACGCCGGAGCGCTGGGTAACGCGGTCAACCCGCAGTGGCAGGTAACTTTGCCGGTCAATCCAGATCCAGTAACCGTGGCGGTATTTGTCTTTGGGCACAATGCGCAGCAACTGGGCGCTGCGCCCGGCAATGCGGGAATTGCCCGCCAGCACCAGATCATAATACTGGCTCAGGGCGGCGGCAGGGCCAATCAGCGCGTCAGGTATGGGGCCACGAATGCTGTCAGAGCGGTAGGAAAACGGCTGATGTTCGGTGTCAAGCAGGGTCACTACACTGCCGCGGCGCACTACTTCGCGGGGCGGCCCGTTCAAAAACACCAGATGTTCAATGACTTTGCCGTCAACCAGGCCGTGTTCATAACGAAAGGGCTGCAAGCGGCCATTTTGCACTTTGACCAACGACAGCACGAAGTCGTCGTGGGTCAGCGCTTGCGACATGGCTTTTAGCCAAACCTGGGGATCTTCACTGTCAGCGGGGTCAGTTACGGTGGCCGTACTGCTGGCGGATGAAACCGGTTGAGTTTGTGCGGAGGGTGCCTGTTGAACTGGCGACGCTGACAGCGCCGCCAGAATCAACAACGATGCCATCATTGCGGATTGGCCTCTTCCTGTTGTTGGGTCTGTTCGTTGTCCTGCAAGCGCAGTTGCTGGGCATGGTCTTGCAGGTAGGCGTTCACCCGGCGCTGCTGTTCGGCCTGTACCAGCCGGCCCTGCTGTTCACGCTGCGGGTTGGCTTCCAGGCTCACTGGCGCGGCGGTACCCAGCGCAGGCAGGGTAGAGAGCACCGGCGTGCTGGCCGGTTGTGGCAGGTCATTGTGCTGGCCGTACTGCTGTACACCGACAATGGCCACCAACGCCACAGAGGCGGCAACAGCGAATTGCATGACCGGCCGCCAGAAGCCTTTAACGCCGCGGGGCTGGCTGACCGCCTTGGGGGCCAGCAAAGCCGGCTCGTCGTCCAGGGCGGCGGCCACACGGGCGCAAATGTCCAGTTCCACACTGGCCGGTAACTCGCCGCGCAGGGTGTCACCAATCAGGTGATAACGCTGCCAGCGCTCAGCCGCTTGTGGGTCAGTTTTAAGCGCTTCAAGCTGACTGTCGTCGAGGCGGTGGTGCCCGTCGATCAGCGCTGAGAAGTGTTCGTCACGATGCTGTGCCATATTCAGTTACCCTTAACGCCTGAGCAAAGGTTGTAGCCGTTTGTCTATCGCTTCCCGGGCCCTGAAGATCCGCGACCGTACCGTCCCTACCGGGCACTCCATAACGGTGGCTATTTCCTCGTAACTCAGCCCTTCCATTTCCCGTAAGGTGATGGCACTACGCAAGTCGTCCGGCAGGGACTCCATGGTTTCAAACACCACCCGTTTAATCTCGTCTGACAGCAAAATGCGTTCGGGGCTGTCAACTTCCCGCAGCGCGTCGGCGCTGTCGTAAAACTCGGCATCCTGCGCGTCAACATCGTTGGCAGGCGGCCGGCGGCCCTGGGCCACCAGATAATTCTTGGCGCTGTTGACAGCAATGCGGTACAGCCAGGTGTAAAACGCACTCTCGCCACGGAAGTTGGGCAAGGCACGGTACGCCTTGATGAAGGCTTCCTGCACAACATCGCTGACATCGCCCTGATTTTTCACATAACGGCCGACCAGGCTCGCCAGGCGATGCTGGTACTTGGCCACCAGCAGATTGAACGCCTGTTTGTCACCACGCTGCACGCGCCGGACTAGCTCCAGGTCGTTATCTACGGTCTGCTCAGTCATCCGAGCCTGTTCTCCCAACATGCTTTTCTCTGTCTTTGTGCGTTGTGACTCGGTACAAGCGCCACCTGTATGACGGGGCTGAGTCGGGGAAGTTCCATTGTGTTCGCACTTTTTTGACTCCCCCGGTCTTTGGCGAGATACTGCGCCGCATTGCCCAGCGTAACCTGCCTGTCATCATACTGTATGCACCTGCACACTGACTATCTCTGTGACGTACTGGTCATCGGCAGCGGCGCTGCCGGCCTGACCCTGGCCCTGAAACTGGCTGACCATGCCCAGGTCACGGTATTGGCCAAGGGGCCTTTGCGAGAAGGCTCCACTTATTATGCCCAAGGGGGCATTGCCGCGGTCTTTGACGAAGACGACTCCATTGCCAGCCACGTTGAAGACACCCTGATTGCCGGTGCCGGTATTTGCGATCCAGCGGCGGTGGAGTTTACCGCCAGCCATGCCAAGTCTGCGCTGAACTGGCTGATTGACCTGGGCGTACCGTTTGACCGTGAAGCCGGTGAAGGACGTTTTCACCTGACCCGCGAAGGAGGCCACAGCCACCGCCGTATTCTGCATGCCGCCGACGCCACCGGCAAAGCGGTGCAGCTGACGCTGGTGCAGCAGGTACACCGCCACCCTAACATTACGCTGCTCGAATCCCACAACGCCATTGATCTGCTGACCGGTGACAAGTTCGCGCTGGCCGATAACCGCTGCTTTGGTGCTTATGTCTGGAACCGCAGCGCCGAGCGGGTGGAAACCTTGCGGGCCCGTGCCGTGGTGCTGGCCACCGGCGGCGCCTCGAAGGTGTATCAGTACACCTCAAACCCGGATGTGGCCTCCGGCGACGGCATTGCCATGGCCTGGCGCGCTGGCTGCCGGGTGGCCAATATGGAATTTAACCAGTTCCACCCCACTTGCCTGTACCACCCGCAGGCCCGTAACTTTCTTATTACCGAGGCTCTGCGCGGCGAAGGCGCCCACCTTTGCCACCAGGATGGCCGCCGCTTTATGGACGCCTACCACCCCGACGCCGAACTGGCGCCGCGGGATGTGGTGGCGCGGGCCATTGACCATGAAATGAAAAAGCACGGCGCCGATTGCGTCTATCTGGACATTTCCCATAAAGACAGCGCCTTTATTACCCGCCATTTCCCGACCATCTACGACAAGCTCAAGGGGCTGGGTATTGATATCACCCGGGACCCTATTCCGGTGGTGCCGGCGGCTCACTACACCTGCGGCGGGGTGATGACCAACCTCAACGGCCAGACCGACCTGCCTGGCCTCTATGCCGTTGGCGAAGTGGCCTACACCGGCCTGCACGGGGCTAACCGCATGGCCTCGAACTCATTGCTTGAATGCCTGGTGTTCGGCCAGGCCGCTGCCAGCCATATTCTCGGTGAACTGGCCAGGGCCGAAACCGTGCCGATGGCGCCACCGTGGGACGAGTCAAAGGTGACCGACTCGGACGAAGAAGTGGTCATAGCCCATAACTGGCATGAACTACGGCTGTTCATGTGGGATTACGTCGGCATTGTCAGAACCAATAAACGGCTGGAGCGGGCGCTGCACCGCATTGAACTGCTGGAGCAGGAAATTGAGGATTACTACGCCAATTTCAGGGTCAGTAATAACCTGCTGGAGCTGCGCAACCTGGTACAGGTGGCGGAACTGATTGTGCGCTGCGCCATGGCCCGCAAGGAGTCGCGCGGCCTGCACTTTAATAAAGACTACCCTGAGCAGCTGGCTGACAGTGGCCCTAGCGTGCTTGTGCCAACACCCGCCGCAGGCGCCGCCAGTCAGCGTCGTTAAGCTCGGGCCGAAACACCCAAAACCATTGCCGGCCAGCTTGAAACATCACCAGCAGCGGGCTTTGCAGCTGCGCGCCCAGGGCCACCGGCTGGCCGTCCAGGCGGCACAGGCCACCGTCACGCAGCCATAGTTGCCGGGGCCGCGGCGGCGCTTGCAGCCACCATAAGGGAATCAACAGTGCCAGTGCCGACCAGCCCAGCCAGGGCCAGCACAAAAGCGGCAAAGATAACGGCACCAGACGCAGCCAACGGCGGCCCGGCCAGTGCCGAAAATACAGGTTATGAGCGGATGCGGGCGTGGACACGGTCAAGAATGAGCTGGACCATGGCAGCCAGCTCCGGGTCCGGGCAGCGCTGGTGGCCCATGACCCAGGCAAACAAATCCGGGTCGTCCTGGGTCAGCAGGCGTTCAAAGGTGGCTTTATCAGCGTCGCTCAGGTCGTCGTAGGCCTGATCAACAAAGGGCTCGAACAGCACGTCCAGCTCCAGCATGCCACGGCGGCATGCCCATTTAAGACGGGCTTTGTTCAGGCGTTCAGTCATATTCTGGTACTCCGGGAAACGCAGTGTCCCAAGTGTACTTGCTTTGCCGACGCTATTCAGCCGCTATCACGCTGCGTTATCATAGCGCCACGCAAAAAGGAGGTGTCGATGTCATCCTGGCTCGCAATCTGCGACCCCCTGCCCGAACATGCCCTGCCAGACCCACTGCCTGCACTGGCGCTGTTCCCGTTAACCCAATTAGGCGTAGTACGCCTAAGCGGTCCCGATACCCGGGCTTTTCTGCACGGTCAGCTGACCGCTGATATCAATGCCCTGAGCCGCGAACAAGCCACGCTGGCCGCCCAGTGCGACCCCAAGGGGAAAATGCTTGGCCTCTTCACCCTGTGCTGGCAGGCCGACGATGCGCTGCTTATTGAACACCGCAGCGCCATCAGCGAACAGATGCCGGCCCTGGGCAAATACGCGGTCTTCAGTAAAACCGAGATCAGCGACGACAGTGACAACCTGCTGTTACTGGGCATTGCCGGCGAGCAAGGCGCACAGGCCCTGCGTGACGCCGGCCTGACTGTACCGGCCAATGATTATCAGGCCAGCCAGCTCGACGGCGGCGTATTGCTGCGCCTGCCCGGCCAGCGGCTACTGGTGGCCCTGCCGGCGGCAGCCATGGCCACGTTAACGGCGCGCCTTGACGGCCAGTGGCTGGCCGCCAGCGCCTGGACTGCCCTGGAAATTACCCAAGGCATACCGCAACTGGCGGCGCCACTGAGCGGCCAGTACATTCCCCAACAGCTGAACCTGGACAAGCTCGGCGCCATTAACTTTGAAAAAGGCTGTTACATCGGCCAGGAAGTGGTGGCGCGGATGCATTTTCGTGGCGGCAACAAACGTGCCCTGTGGCAGCTGCACGGTAAAGCCAGCCAGGTGCCTGACGCTGGCGACACGCTCGAGCTGAAGCTCGGCGACAGCTACCGCCGGGGCGGTGTGGTGGTAAGCGCCGCCAGCCAGGCTGATGGCCAGTTACTGGTATTGGCCGTTGCTGCCAACGACCTGGACGCCGACAGCCATTTCCGGCTGGCCGCTGACCCAGACAGCGAACTGACCTTACGTTGATTAAACAAGCCGTGGCCTCGCCCACGGCTTTTTTGTGCCGCAGACAAAACAACACAGCAGCGGTGCAGCAACACGATTTTGAAAAACAAGGAGGCGTTTATGCAACGCATTGTTATCGTCGGCGGTGGCGCTGGCGGTCTGGAGCTGGCCTGTCGTCTGGGCCGCTTGGTTGGCAAAAAACATCTGGCGCAGGTCATGCTGATTGACCAGCACCGGCAGCATGTCTGGAAGCCGTTGCTGCACGAGGTGGCCACCGGTGCCTTTAACCCGGAACTGGGCGGCGCAGATTATCTAAACCTGGCCCGGCTCAATGGCTTTCAGTTTGTGCAGGGGCAACTGACCGAGCTGGACCGTGACAACCAGCAACTGACACTGGCGCCGACCCGCGACAGCCGCGGCCGCTTTTTATCAGGCAACCAGCACTTGCATTACGACACCCTGGTACTGGCGGTGGGCAGCCAAAGCGCCGATTTTGGCACCCCCGGGGTCAGCGAACATGCCTTTTTTCTGGACAGCCCGGAGCAGGCCAACGTCTTTCACGACCACTTTTTATCCAAAGTACAGGCCCATACCGTCAGTGACCAAAAAGCGCTGCTGAAAGTAGCCATTGTCGGTGCCGGCGCCACCGGCGTGGAGCTGTCAGCCGAGCTCAACAGCGCCGCCAAGATTTTCCGCCACTATGGCGCCCGGCACCTGAGCCTGGACATCACCCTGCTCGAAGCAGGGCCGCGCATACTGCCGGTACTGAACGAGAAAATTGCCAGTAAGGCGCAGCGTGAACTCAGTAAAATCGGCGTAAAAGTGCGCACCGGGGCCAAGGTGGTCGAAGCCACCAAAAGTGCCTTTGTCCTGGATGGTGACGAACAGATCGAAGCCGATCTGCTGGTCTGGGCGGCGGGGATCCGCGGTGCCGACTGGCTGGCCGAACTGGGGCTGGAAGTGTCCAAACGCAAGCAGTTTCAGGTGAACCCGCAGTTACAAACGTCCGACCCGCATATCTACGCCATGGGCGATTGCTGCGATGCCGCGCCACCACGGGCACAGGCCGCCAACCAGCAGGCCAGCTTCCTGGCCAAGCTGCTGAGCAGCAAGGTCAGAGGCGCTGAGTTTAGCGATACCTTTACCTACCAGGATTACGGCTCATTGGTGTCACTGGCAGAGCATTCTGCCGTCGGCGGGCTGATGGGTAACCTGGCCAAGGGCACCCTGTTTGTCGAAGGTCACCTGGCTCGCTGGATGTACATTTCCTTGTATCGCAAACACCAGTTTGCGCTGTTTGGGATCTGGCGCACCCTGGGGCTGATGATTGCCGACAAACTTAACGGCTGGGTACGGCCGCGTTTGAAACTGCACTAAGCCGGGCCAGCGCCGTCTCCGGTGCCAGTTTATCGGCTGGCACCGGGCGGCTCAGGTAATAGCCCTGCACCCAGTCACAGCCCATGTCTTTGAGCAGGGCCAGTGGCTGGGCGTCTTCCACCCCTTCGGCCACCACTTCCATGCCCAGCCCATGGGCCATGGCAATAACATTACGCACGATCACCGCCGCTTTCGGGTCATCACTCATGCTTTGCACAAAACGCTGGTCAAGTTTTAATACCTGCGGCGCGAACTGGTGCAGGTGCGCCAGCGACGAATAGCCGGTGCCAAAGTCATCAACGGCCATGCGCACCCCGTACTGACGCAGTTTCTGGAAGAAACCGGTGGCGCGTACCGGCTCCCGCACCAGGGTGCTTTCGGTCAGCTCAATTTCCAGAAACTCACCGGCAATGCCGTAGTGCTCAAGACGTTCGGCGATGTAGTCTTCCAGCCCCTCATCTTCAAACTGCTGGGCCGACAAATTGACCGCCATTGACAGCCGGGGCCAGGTTTTATGCCACTGCGCCAGTTGCGCCAGCGCCGCATCAATCACCCAGCGCCCGACCTGGCGAATAAGGCTGGTTTCTTCCAGCAGCGGAATAAACTGCCCGGGCGATACCAGTTCATCATCACGGCGCCAGCGGATCAGCGCTTCTACTGCCGACATTCGTGGCGGTGAAATGGCAAACTGCGGCTGGAAGTGCAGCAGAAACTCGTCATTGTCCAGGGCGGTACGCAGCCGGTTTTCCATGCGCACCACATCCAGTTCCGGGCCGACTAAATCCACCGAGTAAGTGCGCACCGAATCGCGCCCGGCGGTCTTTGCGGCGTACATGGCCACATCCACCCGGCGCAGCAATTCTTCCGGATCATCCCCCTGCTCAGGAAAACGCACCACCCCGACACTGGCGGTCAGATAGTGGCTGTCGCCGTCGAGCATAATCGGCTCGATAATGATCTGGCGTAGCTGCCCCAGTAGATCTTCCAGGGCCTGTTCGCTGATATCACCACAGCGCGCCAGTACAAATTCGTCACCGCCGGGGCGAGCCACCATCCACTCCTGGCCAAAGGTTTCTTTCAGGCGAGTGGCCTGCTGCTGGAGGATCTGATCACCGACCTGATGGCCAAGGGTGTCATTGATGTTTTTGAAGCGGTCCAGATCCCACAGCAAAATAACGCCGTGGCTGCCGTCATCCAGCCACTTGCGCAGCTGCTGGCGAAGCAGTACCCGGTTGGCCAGGTCCGTCAGTTGGTCATGATGAGCCAGGTGCCAGAGCCGCTGGCGCTGATTACGGCTGTCGGTGACGTCGGTCATGATGCCGGCCACCTTGATACTGCGGCCTTCGGCGTCGGTAATAGGGTAAGCGCTGTCCTTGATCCAGCGCAGGCTGCCGTCCGGGCGGCGAATACGGTATTCCAGTTCGGTTTCCTGATGAACCCGATCGCCCCGCTGCACCATCGCCTGTACCCACTGGCGGTCTTCCGGCACCAATGACTGCATCCAGTCTTCCGGGTTGGCCAGCATGGCCTCGGCACTACGGCCAACCAGCGATTCATATCGGGGGGAGATGTATTCCATGCGGCCCCGGGCCACATCATAAATCCAGAATACTTGCGGCAGCCGTGAGGCCAGTTCGTGTAGCTGCCGGTCACTGACGTCCTGCAATGCCTTGGCTTGCCGTTCCAGCGACAAGTCCACCGCAGCTACCATCAGCATGTCGGCGCCGGCTTCGGGTAAGGAACGGATCAGCACGTTAACCGCCCGATCATCCAGAGCCAGGCGCATTTCGTGTGGTGCAGCGGCATCCACACCACTGCGCGCATCGCTGATCGCCGTTTCCAGCATGCCGCGATAGATAGGGTTGAACAAGCTGGTAAGGTACTGGCCGTCACCACTGAGCGCCCTTGCCTTGGCGTTGGTGCGGCGGATGCTCAGGTCACTGTCAACCAGCCACAGTGCCAAGGGGTGCTGATCGAACAGCCGCTGGCAGTCCAGCCCGGCTTGCGCTGACAAGCGCCCCCGTGACCACCACAGCAGGCAGCCAGAAACCACCAGCAACAATGCCACGCCCAGAGCAGGCAACCACATTTCACTCAGCAACAACCAGGCCAGCAAAATACCGGCCGGCAGCCACAGCAGGGCAACAGCAACATAATGAAGCACCTGTGCGCGGGCACGGGCCTGGCGAAATCCATTTGGCATTGTTGTAATGACGGTTCATCAGCCTTGTCAGTCGTTTAGAAAAGCACGTTTTTGACAAGATATGAAGGGGCAAACGGTTAAATCACCCCTTGTGCCATGGCCTTGAGTACCGCCTGGGCCCGATCGCGAACATTGAGCTTACTGAGGATCACCGACACCTGATTCTTGACCGTGCCTTCTGACTTGAACAATGCCTGAGCAATTTCCCGGTTGGCATAGCCGGCCGCCAGCAACCGCAAAATTTCTACTTCCTTGGGGGTGAAGGTCACACCACGCCAGCTGTCATCGGCAGGCTCGCCCAGCCGCTGTGCCAGGCTTTCGGTTAATGCAGAAGGTATAAAACGCTGCCCTGTTGCCACCGCTTCAATACCCGCAACCAGGGTTTCCAGCGACACATCCTTGAGCAGGTAGCCTTTGGCGCCGGCCTTAAGCGCTGCCAACACCGCTTCATGATCATCAAAGGTAGTCAACACCAGCACCGCTGGCGCCGGGTTAGTGAGCGCTTGCAAGGTTGCAATACCATCCAGGTTGGGCATGCGTAAATCCAGCAGGATGACATCAGGATGCGGGTGGCTGGCTAACCAGGCCAGCGCTTGCTGGCCATCACCGACACTACCGACAACAGTGACCTGGTCAGACAATGCCAACAAACTGGCGATGCCCTCGCGCACCAGCGCCTGATCATCGACCAGCAAAACACTGATCATGGCCCACTCCCGTTAAATTCGGCCGTTAATGCCATGGCGCCTTGTTCGCGTGCAATCTGTAACTGGCTCCCGGCCTGTTGCAAGCGCTCTTGTAAACCGCGCAGGCCATTACCCTCTTGCCAGTGCTTGGCCAGCTTACCGTTGTCCCGGTAATGCCAGCGCCATTGCTGATGATGGCGACTTAACGTCAGCCAGGCATCGCTGGCGCCGGCATGACGCAAGGTGTTGGTTATGGCTTCCCGACTGATATCAAATATCAGCCGCGCCAACGGCGGTGAGTCTGGCTCACACAGATCCAGATGCAAGGTCAAACCGGTGGCCGGGCTGGCCAGTTCCGCCAAAGCGGGCGCCAGAGCCAATGGCTGCTGGCGCATATCCTCTACCGCCATTCGCACTGCTTGCAGGGCATCTGTAGCCTGGGCTTCCAGTGCCGGTACAGTACTTAGCTGTGGTTGCTGGCGACGCAGCACTTGCAGGCCAATGCTTAGGCCAGTGAGCTGGTGGCCCAGGCGATCGTGCAAGTCACGGGCAATACGCAGCCGCTCTGCCTGCCGGCCGGTTTCCTGCAGCAGTTTTTGCGTGGCCTTGAGTTCACGGTTGAGCGCTTCGGCGTGTTCGCGCGCCATCATTTCGCGTTGTGCGCGCGTGGTCATGGCCAGGCCAAACAGATGAAACATGACCCACAGCAGCCCCCAGATCCACACCGACGGCACCTGATGCCACACCTGATTAGCAATAAAAATCAGCGCCGCTACTAACGTGGTCAGCAAGGCCGGCAATGCCGACAGATAAAACGGTGCCCCAGCGCTGAAGATCACCCCGAAAATGGCGGTAAAGCCCAGCGACGTTTGGCTGTAAATCAGCAGACAAGCGCCGCCCTGAACAAGCCATGCCAGCAACGAACGTTGGTACAGGGTGTTCCAGGTAAACGCCGCTAAAAACACCAGGCAGCCCAATGCCAGTACAGCTTCAGGCTGAAGCCACAGCAACAGTGCGCTGACCAAAAGGGCGGTGGTAATGCCGGACAAAAACTCCAGCTGTAAATAAACGGGTTTTTTCATAGGGCCATTATGCCGTTGCTTCCCGGCATGCCAATAGGCCAGAAGTCATAAGCCAACGTCATGACCGGCGGCACTATTGGCAAGCGCTGGTGTGCGTGATGCTGGCATCGTCATTTAACCCGGAGAGATACGATGCTGATTTTCATTCACCACGCATTACTGTACGGCCACATGGCCACGGGCATAGCCGCTATGGTGCTGTTCTGGTTTGCTATTTTCGCGACCAAAGGCAGCCCACTACACCGGCGCAGTGGCCGTTACTTTAACCGCATGATGCTGGCCACCAGTTTGGCGGGTGTGGTGATGGCACTGATGTCGCTGTCACTGGCCCAGCAACTGCATGGCCCCTTCGCCGCCAGCCCCGGCTTTACCGGCTTATTTCTGTTTTTATTGCTGCTTTCCTGGCTGGCCTTTCATGGCACCTTCAGTGGTGAGCTGGCATTGCGCCAGCAGCACAGCCGCCACTACGGGCAAATGGCCAGTGCCGTTATTTTGCTCATATTGGGGAGCGTAATGTTATGGGTGGGCGCCAGTAGCTTTGGTCTGGCAGCGCCGATTTTTTCCTGCCTGGCGATTGTTCTGGGCGGCGTACAGCTTTGGTGGAACTGGCATCACGGCAGACTGAACCAACGCCAGCGGCTAGGTCACCACATTAGCCATCAGCTGGCGGCGGTAAGTGCAATCTATGTCGCTTTTTTTGCTGCCGCCGGTCGCCAGGGGCTGCTGGATTTTTTGCCCGAGCAGGCCCAGTTTTTGCCGTGGGTTATCCCCGCGTTACTGGCGCGGTTACTGGCTTGGCACTACAAGCGCCATTGGCTTGCTACCTCCCGGCAGTTGGCATAAAGCCCTCAGTAGAACAACAGCTTGCTTATTGACAGGCGATTTTTTGAGCGGCATGCTCACACAGCTAATACAGGAGCATCGCATTTTTGACGCTGTGTATTTCGGGCCCCGCCCTCGTCATGCTCCCTGCCGCAGAGCCCGGCTCTGCGGTCCACCAAAACAATAACGTATGACGACAATAATGATGCGCACATTCAAAGGTTCTGATATCAGTGATGTCAGCCAGGCAACCGGCTCGGTGGTGTTGCTGCTGACAGCGCTGATCCTCCACAATCCGGACTGGACACTCAAAGGCCTGCTCTATGCCACAGCGGCAGTGCTGGCACTGTTTCTTGCCTGGCGCTGGCTGCAAGACAAGCAGGTTCGTAACCTGACCTTTACGGATAACAGCCTGACCATAGGCTACCGGCGCCGCAAGATAACGCTGGAACGTCAGCAGATTGCCGGCATAGAATCGGTAGGCAGTATCAAGGCGCCAGCCTGGTTTATCGATACCGACCAGGGGCGTTATTTACTGCGTACCTCGGCATTCCCCCAGCATGTGCGGCTACAAGTGCTGGATCAGATGCAAAAGTTTCGTAGCACCATAGGCTGAGCGCCGTCGTAGCGAGGTTATAGCTTCATTCATGGCTTCTGTGCTTTTTGGCGTTCCCCTGCCGCTGCTGCTGAGCGCAGCCGGGCTGTTAGCCGTGGCGTTAGTGTTATGGCTATGGCGCCGTTGGCAGCTACGACACCCCTACCAGCAACAACCCCTGTTTAGCGATGACGAGCGGGCCTTTTTGCCGATGCTGGAAGAAGCCTGTGCCGACCAGTACCGCTGGTTTGCCAAGGTGCGCTGGGCCGACCTGATCGCCACAGTGCCAGCGCTGAGCCGTGGCGCTCGCCAACAGGCGTTTGCCGCCGTCTGCGCCCGGCGTTTTGATTATGTGTTATGCCGCCAGTCGGATCTTTCTGTTGCGCTCATCCTGGAGCGTTTGCCCGAAGGCAAACTCGGCCGCGCACAGCGCCGCCGCAACCGTTTGTTGGGTCGTATTTGCCAGCAAATCCAGCTGCCACTGCTGGTGCTCAAACACGAACCGGCACTGACCGCCCTGCACCTGCGCAGCCGCATAGAATCCGCCATTAGTAAAACCAACCCGGCTCTGCGTCAGGCACCGGGTGCACAGCTGCCGGCTTTCACCGCCCTCGAGGCAGCCCCGGCCGCAGGTGAGAAGCGTTGCCCCAAATGCCAGTCGCCACTGGTGGCTCGCGTTGCCCAGAAGGGGCAACATGCCGGCCAGGCATTTTTGACCTGCTCTGCCTATCCGCTTTGTAAAACCGTGCTGGGCCCCAGCAACAACGAGGCCGATCCGCAAAACTGACTTTTTTCTGCTCAAGGCTTGTATACTTCGCCAACAGTGTATTAGTGTATTCATACACATTGACGGAGTGATGCTGTGTTTAATCTAGATGCCAATGCCGGCCAACCCATTTACCGCCAGCTCATTGAGCAGATGAAACGGTTGATTGCCGGAGGTCAGCTGCAAGTGGGAGACCCTCTTCCCTCGGTGCGGGACCTGGCACAGCGCCATGCCATTAACCCGATGACCATTTCCAAGGCTTACAGCTTGCTCGAAGCTGAAGGGCTGCTGGCGCGCCATCGTGGCAAACCCATGACCATTGCCCGCCCCCCCGAGCAAAGCCCGGCGCTACTACTGGCGCCATTGGTGGACACCCTGATCCGCAGCGGCCGCCAACTGGGCCTGGACAACAACGCCATCCTCAACGCTGTTCACAAAGGACTGGAGACACCCCATGACTGATCCTCTGGCACGGCTGGATAACCTCAGCCAGCAATTTGACAGCAGCGCTGTGCTGCAACAGATCACCACCGAGGTCGCCAAAGGCGATGTAATTGGCCTGTTGGGCCTCAACGGTGCCGGTAAAACCACGTTACTGGAAACCCTGCTGGGGTTTGCCCTGCCCAGTGGTGGCCAGGCACAGTTGTTTGGTGAAGCGGCCAGTAAACTGAGCAGCGCCAATAAAGCCAAGGTCGGCTTTGTGCCACAACAGGACGAACTGCTGGTACAGCTCACCGGCCAGCAAAACCTGGCACTGCTGGCAGCTTTTTATCCGAGCTGGGATAACGCGCTGGTGGCCCAACTGGCCAGCGAATGGGACATTCCTCTGAAAAAGCGAGTGGCGCAGCTGTCGGTTGGCCAGCGCCAGAAGCTGTCGATTCTGGCGGCACTGGCACACCGCCCGGCGTTGCTGATCCTTGACGAACCGGTGGCCAGCCTCGACCCGCTGGCCCGGCGGCGTTTCTTGCAAACCCTCATTGGGCAAATCACTGACACCCACTGCACAGTGATCTTCTCCACCCATATCGTTTCTGATTTGGAACGCATTGCCGATCGCATCTGGATTTTGAAAGACGGCCAGCTACGCATCGACTGCCACCTCGATGATCTCAAAGAATCAGTGTTCCGCCTGCCCGCCGGCGCCGATACCCATGGGCTGGATATACTGCACCAGCATCAGGACGGCAGCCTGACAGTACGTGGCCAAGGTCAGGGCCAGCCGCTGGGGCTGGAAGATATTTTTCTGGAGCTGCACGCATGAAAGGGCTGCTGAGCGTACTGCGTTACTACCTGCTGCCAGTGTCGGTGATACGTATCATTATGTTGCTGGGTCTTGTGGTTGCCATAGGCAGTCTGTTTGTGCCGGCAGAGTTACACCACCTGGGCCTGACTTTGGGGCTGGCTATGACACTCTTTCCCGCGACCATGGCCAGCGGCTTTACCTTCCGCCAGTTGGTTAGTAACCCGCGTGTGACCCTGGCGCCCCATGGCCGGCTGCTGGCCCTGGCAGGGTTAGCCTGTATTGCCATACTCGATGGCCTGGTAGCCGCATGGCTGCTGCCACACCCCTGGCAGGGTGCCCTGGTGTTTGCCAGCGTCACCGCCTGGCTACTGATAACCCAATGGATAGCGCAATTACCGTTTCGGTTTGCACCGCTATTAGCCTGGCTGGCCTTTATCGGCGCGACCCATTTACTGCCGAAGCATCTGCACCTGGCAGCGGCCCCCCTGGAATTACCTGCCCTGCTGCTGGCCGTACTGGCCTGGCTGGTGATGGCCTGGCGCCTGCCCCGGCAACAAAAAATGCGCGGCCCTTTTCAATTTGCCAGAGCGAATACCACGCTGGTAAGCAAATTACAGGGTGACGAGCCGGTCAAGACCCCAGCCGACACCATGCTACTGGGCTTTCGCAGCAGCCTTGGTGCATCACTGACAAGCTATGGGCTGGTTTTTTTCGGCTTCCCGGTCTTGTTCATGCTTGTAATGAGCCTGCTGCGCGGCGATCTCAGCTTCCTGAACGAGGCCCAGCAGCACCCGCAAGTGGTCTATGTCATGCTCGGTTACGGCTTACTGATGGCGCCTCTGCGCACTTTCGATTTGGTGGCACGGCTGCGCTTGCTTTGGCTGCGCCATGGCGGTGATCGCCAGCAGCTGTGGCAATTGCTTGACCGGGTATTACGCCGTGAAGCGTTGCTGGCAAGCGCATTAGTGGCAGTGGTGCTGGTCATCACTGGCCTGTTGAGCCATGACAGCGGGCAAACAACGGCGTTATTGCTGGCTCAGTGCGCCGCTTACCTGTGGAGCGCACAATATCTAGTAGGTTGGCTGCGCCAGCTGGCCTGGCACCCGGTAACCCGTACATTGCTGGGTGTAGTGCTACTAATTCCAGCTATTGCGATGGCCATTTATGGTTACTTGCATTTGTCCTGGGCAGTGGCCGCCCTGGCCTATCTGCTGGTACTGGGTAGCGTGAGCCGCTGGGCGCTGGGCTCGACCATGGGTAGCCAGAACTGGATCCGCCTGCACCCGGTCAACCCCAAACAATGGCAACGAGGTAAAGCAGCATGAGCCCGGACAAACGCGTGTGGCTGGCGGCGGCATTAGGGCTCTATGGCCTGGCCATGATGGCGTATCAGGCCTATCACGGCGCCACCGCCACGCAATGGCTGATGAGCACACTGGCAGTGACCATTGCCGGGTTTAACCTGTGGCGATTGCGCTGGCAGGCTGACCCGCGCCGGCGTATCGAAAACCGCGACGGGGTGTTGTGGATTGCAGGTAAGGCGACCCTGCCCCTTGCCGAGCTACACACCGTGGTGGTGCAAAGGGGTTACTTTTCACTGCATCAACACCGGCTTCAGGGCACCGTACCGGAGCTGTATTACCACCCGGCATTTGACGATGCTCTGACCGCCCACCTCAACGCCATGGCACCACATATCACGGTGCTGAGCCGCTAACATCATACCGTTAAGGAGTTTTGTTATGTGCCAGAGTCAACGTCGTCGCGCCTTTTTACTGATAGCCAGTGGTTGTAGCCTGGCCATTAGCAGTGCCAGCGGCCATGTCGGTGCGGGGGTTGCCATTGCCATAGCGCTGGTCGTCATCGCCCTGGCCAGCCGCCGTTAGAACAGTCCTAACTGGCCACCAATCAGCTGCTCAAAGTCCTGATTGACGAAGGGCAAAATACCATCGGCAACCGGCTTTAACTGGCGGTCAATGTAATGCTGGTAGTCAATGGGGCTGTCGACACACTCCAGCGGCTGTGGGCCATTGAGGGTGATCAGATAACGGATACTGCCTTTGTTCTGGTATTTCGGCGCCTTGCCTTGGTGTTGCCGGTGCTCATCGGCCAGCCGCGCAGCACGAACATGCGGCGGCACGTTTTTCTGGTACTCCGCCAACGGCCGGCGTAAGCGCTTTTGATAGACCAGCTGTTCATCCCGTTTCCCCGCCAAGGTTTCAGCTACGGTCTGGCGAATAAAGTCAGCCGGGTCGGCATCATTAAAAATCAACCGGTAAAGCTCGCTCTGAAAACCTCTGGCCAGTTGTGTCCAGTCGGTTCGAACCGTTTCCAGCCCTTTGAACACCAGTTCACCACCGGCTTTAAGGCCGGCGTAGCGTTTCTTCGAGCCAGCTTCAGAGCCACGAATGGTGGGCATTAAAAAACGCTGAAAATGGGTTTCAAATTCCAGCTCCAGGTAACACTCCAGTGCAAAGTCATCACGCAGGGTTTGCTGCCAGCGCTGGTTGATATCGGCCGCCAGCCGCTGGCCGATGGTGTTGGCCTCGGCATCATCATAATCTTCACCCAACAGCACGAAGGTGGAGTCGGTATCACCGTAAATGACCTGATAGCCGGCTTGTTCAACCCAGCGCGCCGTCTGCTGCATGATGGCATGGCCGCGCAGGGTAATAGAGCTGGCCAGGCGGGTGTCATAGAAGCGGCAACCACCGGAACCAAGTACACCATAAAACGAGTTCATGAGGATTTTAATGGCCTGTGAGCGGGGGCCGTTGCGCTCAGCCTTGGCCTGATCCCGGGCCTGCCACAGGGCGGTAATAATGGCCGGCAGAAAATGCTTGTCGCGGGAAAAGCGGGCGTCACGAAAACCGGGAATGGCATCTTCTTCCTGCAAGCCTTCAATCAGCCCCATCGGATCAATTTTGAAGGTGCGGATAATACTGGGGTACAGGCTTTTAAAGTCCAGCACCAGAACATTACGATAAAGCCCCGGCCGCGAGTCCATCACGTAGCCCCCGGGGCTGGCCAGGCCACCGCCTAAAGGCAGGTTTGGCGCCACATAACCGGCTCGGTGCAGCCGCGGTAAATACAAATTGGTAAAGGCCGCCACCGAGCCACCGGCGCGGTCCAGTTCCAGGCCGGTTAACTGGCTACGCAGCACCAGAAAATCCACCAGTTGCGTTTTAGCAAAAATATCCCAGACCAGTCGACAATCTTCGAGGTTATAGGCGGCCAGTTTGGGTTTGTTGTGACGAAAATCGTGTTCGATAGTGGCCAGGCGGTTTTCTACGTCGTCAGTGTCTTTACCGCGACCCAGCAGAGCCTGCGCCACCGACTCGAGGCTGAAGCTGTCAAAGCTGTACGTGGCGATTTTCAAGGCGTCGATGCCGTCAATCACCACCCGGCCCGGCAAGGAAGCAAACGCCTGGCCGTCAGTATTGCCCTCTTTTAGCCACATGGCCTCACCACCACGGCCCAGGCGCAGGGTTTGGCCATAACGGGCGGCTCGCCGGGCCAGCAGACGCAAATCAAAAGCCACCACCGACCACCCGATGATGAGATCCGGGTCCAGCTCTGTCAGCGTTGCCTCAAGCGCCGCCAACAGCGCCCGTTCGTCATCAACCCAGTGAATATCGAGCTCCGCCGGCTCGGCTGCGCCGACCATGATCACTCTGGCTATGCCATGACCGTAAAGCCCTACCGAGTAAAGTTCACCTTTGGCGGAGCACTCCACATCCAGCGACAGTACCCGCAACCGGGGCTGGTAATCGGCACCTTTTAGACGCACCTGCTGCCATTGCTGGTAACCGCTCTTGCTCTGGCACTGGCCGGTAAAAGCAATGCCTCCTCGGGCAAAACGCTCCATCAAAAACCGGTCATGCAGTTTGATGTCGGCTTCCAGCACTTCAATGCCGTGGCTGGTCAGCGTTGCCTGGGCCTGACGGTGCTGCTCCAGGGTGGCGAAATAAAGCATGCTGACATCCTGGCCAGCAAAGTCTTTCATACCCAGGCGGCGTACCTGCGCCAGTTTGCCTGCCAGTAACGCTTCGGCCTTGGCCATATAGGTGGCGGCAATCACCAGCACCGGTTGCTGGCCACGGATCACCAGCCGGGCTGGCCCCTGATCGGTACTGAGCCAGAACACCAGCTCGGTCTGGCCTGCCACATCACGACTATGGCGAGACAGTAAAAAACCCTGCGGCAAATGACAGACTCCGATAACAGCACCTCTGCCAGTATACTGGTTAAATAACCAGTTAAAAGGCCTGTGACCCTCTTTCTGCAGGGCGCTGTCATTTTTGCAACATATCGTTACAATGGCGACAGTAATAATAAGAGGCAAAAACCCTTGAGCGACCAATACAGCATTCTGTTTGGCGTGTTGGCCATTCTGGCCGGAGTAGCCGGTATTGTCTGGCTTTCATTGGCGTACCCGTTGAAGGTGGCGCCTCACTCTTCATGGCGTTTTGCAGTAGCCAACTTCTGCTTTCTGGCCGGTACCCTGATCACCCTGTTTGCTGACCAGCTATCTCCGGCACTGCAAAGGATGCTGCCGGATCTGTTGATGATCGTCGCTTTTGTGCTGATGCGCGTGGGGGTACAGCGGCTGTTCCGGATTCCGGTGACGTACCGCGAGCACCTGAGCATCGTGGTGGTTTCCAGCCTGCTGCTGATCATGTTGGGGCTGCAGGAACAGCTTAGCCGTGAGCCGGCCATCGTCTTTTTCAGTGCTTCCGCCATTATTTTTTTGCGCTTGCAGCTGGAGATCATCAGTGCCGTCAAACGCTGGTTTAACCTGCTGGCCAGTTTTGGCCTGACCTGGCCGTTTCTTATCGTCAACCTGTTCATGCTCAGCCGCATCTATGTGCTGCTACTGACGCCAACAGGCCATCATGCTGAAAAACAGCTGTTTGGCATTGATATGCCTTATCTGTATGTGACGGTTTACTTACTGATCAATGCCAGTTTGTTCGGCTGTTCTTTGGGCCGGCTGGTTTTGAAAATTCGCATGCTGGCAGAACGAGACCCGCTTACCGGGCTATACAACCGCCGGGTTTTTTCACGCCACCAGCAAGTGGCCGACCAGCGCCACCAGGACGGCGACAGCTATGCGCTGATTGTGTTTGATCTGGACGACTTCAAGAAAATAAACGACGACTACGGCCATGCCATTGGTGATCAGGCGCTGGTCCACACCGCCGAGGTGCTAACCAGTGAACTGCGCGAGGGGGATATTTTTGCCCGCCAGGGCGGGGAGGAGTTTGTGATCCTGCTGCCGGCTACCGATCAGGCGCAAGCCCTGCTTATTGCCGAACGCTTGCATCAGTCTTTGCTGGCCAGCCCCCTGATGGTCGACGGCGAGCCACTGCCGATCAGTGCCAGTTTCGGTGTGGCATCAAGCGACCATGGCTTAGCACAAAAACTCTACCGCTTGGCGGATCAAGCCATGTATCTGGCCAAAAGCAGTGGTAAGGCCCAGGTTGCCAGCCACGCCAGCTAAATAAAAAAAGGGGCCTATTTGGCCCCAAAGAGACGTTGGAAAGTGTCGTTCAAGGTGACTCAAAACGCACCCGCAATTGCCAATGATGCTGATGCATAGCCCAGACATCGGCCAGATGGCGATCGGGCTGATCCTTAGCGGATAAGGTCAGGTACGCGACCGCAGTGTCGCCTACTTCATAAACTTTTAAGCGTGATAACCGCCAGGCTGGCGTATCGGCGCTTTTTTTCAACATGTCAGGCAAATACTGCGTGCTGCCATGGGCCATGTTATTGGCCTGAAAAAACGGGCTTAACAATGATTTCAGCGTCTTGCTGTCACCTTGCTGTTGCGCGGTCAGCAGGCGTGTTTCCAGATCGCTGAAAACCTTCATATAGCGCGTCATTACTGTGATGCCTTTTGCCGGTGCAGGGGTTGCCTGCACCGGGCTGGCCGCCAGGCTCGAAAGCCCGGCGACCAAGAGCATCGTACGCAGACGCTTACTTAGTAAGACAGCGTACATACCCCTCCATTGGCGTTCAGCCAGTTTTGTTGCAGCAGCCAGTCGCGGCCACCGAGGTTAACGTTAGCCGATGCACCATTGGACGTGGTGTAAGTGCTACCGAAGGTCCAGGCACATTTGTCGGCATTTTCCTGACCCTGACGGTCGTACCAGGCATTGAGCTCTGGATCGGATACCGCTTCAGAAAGCTCATGGTACATAACGCTGGCCATGGCATCAGCACCGCCATTACCGTTCGGTGACGGGTTGTTTACACCACAACCACTCGGGGCCTGAGTTTCAGCATCACCAACAAAGGCATACTTAACGGTCTGACCGTTAATGGACGCGCTGGTGTGCCAGCCACAGTATTGGGTACCAAAACCAGATGTTTCCTGAACGTCCGGCGCGGTCAGCACGAAGTACACCGCGTTGGTATCCATCGGCAGGCCGAGGTTGTTAATGGCATTGGTGACGATGGTTTGAATCGCCGCATCATTCAGCACGGTACCCTGTGAGCCACTGTCAGCAACCTGACCGGCCAGGTTTACGCTGTTGGCAACATGCGCGTTGTTGCTGTCAGTGTAAGAGGTATTGATGTTGTAGATGGAAGAGCCAGACAGGCCAGGCATCAGATCCGGCAAAATGGTCTGAGCGCTGGCATAGCTACTCCAGTTACCGTACCAGATGTAGTAAACATTGGTGGTGCCCAGCATGACCGGGCCGCCATGGTAGTAAATACCATTGTTGGTGCTGGCTTTACCGGTAGGCTTGGCTGCTTTGGTCTGGCTCTGACTATGCAGGGCGTTAGGCGGTACCAGCTCTCCCCAGCCTTTACCGGTTGGGCGATATTGTGAGTTGCTATCAGTGTGAATGGCAGCCGCCATACTGGATGCAGCAAAACCACAACCCAGTGCAAACATAACGGCTTTAGCAAGGTTCTTCTTATTCATGTTGAGCTTCCTGTTTTATTCATTCCTTTATGAATTCCCTTCACTCAATGTGACGTCCTTTTAAAACCGTTGCCGCTAAACGGCACGGTCACTAAGGAATAACATTCGAAATAAACAACGTAAATAAATGTGAAATATGCGTATGCTAAGCGAAAATAGAAAATGAGAATCAATATCAAATGTGCTACAGGCGTCTGATATTTGACACTGAGCCAGAGGTCGCGGATTTACTGGTGAACACTACTTAAACAGATAGCGGGAAAAATATTTTTAACTTTTTTATTATTTCTTACAGAAAAGAACACGGTTTTTCTTTATGAAAAAAAAGTATAACAGGCGTACAAAAAAAACGCCTGAGCGCAGTCTTCAATTGCTTTTTACTTTAAATAAAATGAATTTTTAATTTAAAAATAGTTAATGTATTTGTTTTAACTTTGTTAAATATAAATATATTTATTCTTTCTTTTGTCGCGCATTTCTCTGAGACTAACCCCCACCGACTAACCATTTACGGTATCCTATACCCCCATAAGTTGTCAGGAATTAGTTGATAGATCATGAGTACCTTACCCCCCTGCCCTCAGTGCCAATCACCTTATACCTATGAAGACGGCGCTAGCCTTATCTGCCCCGAATGTGGCCATGAATGGTCTGCCAACGACAGTGCCGCTGACGATGCCGAATCCGTCATCAAAGATGCCAACGGTAACGTGCTGGCCGATGGCGATACGGTGACCGTCATTAAAGATCTGAAAGTCAAAGGGTCATCGCTGGTGGTCAAGGTGGGAACCAAGGTCAAAAACATTCGCCTGGTGGATGGCGACCATGACATTGACTGCAAGATTGACGGCATCGGCGCCATGAAGCTCAAATCAGAGTTTGTGAAAAAAGCCTGACAGCCCTCGCTATCCCCATGGCGGCTCGCCATGGGGATAGGTTTATTGCCTTGTTACTAAGCGGTTCTGACCCGAAACTGCGCCATCAACTGCCGTAAGGCGTCAGCCTGCTCTGCCAATACCGCACTGGCTTTTTCCGTGTCGCTGGTGCTGGCCAATACCTGTAGACCCGCATCGCGAATATCAGCCACGTTCTGGCTCAACACTTCTGCGGTAGTGGATTGCTGCTCACTGGCTGCGGCCATCTGGGTGTTGGCATCATTGAGCTGACTCAGCGCCTGATAACCGTGATGCAGCTCCTGCTTGGCTTCACCTATCTGCCGGGACGTTTCGACAATCTGTTCACTACTTTGATAAATCGCTTCCACAGCACTGCTGGCATTGGCTGCCAGGGTATTGATCAGCGTCTGAATCTCACTGGTGGCTTGCTGGCTACGCGAGGCCAAGGCCCGCACTTCATCGGCCACTACGGCAAAGCCGCGGCCTTGCTCGCCGGCACGGGCGGCTTCAATGGCCGCATTAAGCGCTAATAGATTGGTCTGTTCGGCAATACCACCGACAATAGTCACAAAGCTTTTTATCTTATCGGTGCTGTCACGCAGCAAATCAATCATCTCCCGGGAGCGATCGGTACTGGCCACCAACTGTTCTGACAGCTGCTGAGTGCGGTCCATGCTGTTGGTGCCCTTGCGAATACTGCTTTCTGCCTGGTGGCTGCTATTAAGGGTATCCTGGGCATTATGTGCCACCTGGGTAATGGTGGCAGACAACTGATGAATGGCACTGGAGGCCTGTTCAGTGTTGTTCTGCTGGCTGTTAACAGCCTCGCGGTTACTGCGAGCCATATCCGATAAATGCTTGGCTGAACCGGATAACTGTTCGGCGTGGTTAATGATGGCCGACACCGTATTACTTAATGAGCCGGCCATGTCGTCCATGCACTTGAGTAACCGCCCCAGTTCATCTTTACGGTTGACCTCCACGGTAATGCCAAAGTCACCGGCGGCCATCATGGTGGCAACCTCATTGGCCTGGCTAACCACCGTCACCACCTGGCGGCTGATCAGTAAACTCACCACAATGCCCACCAGCAAGGCCAGGGAGGTAAGAAAAATGGTCTGCCACAACGCATGTTGTTCATCGGCCTGGGCATTGGCAACTACCGATTCGCCAATGCTGTTGAGCTTATCAATAAAAGCCAGCAGTTCCGCATTGACGGCCTGTTGCTGCTTTTCCAGTGCTGCCGCCTGAGGTGCAAGTTCAGTTCCGCTGGCGCCGTTTTTAAGCTTGTCGATCAGCGCAAAAGCCTTTTCTTCAAACTGCTGGTGGTGGGCGGTAATACTTTGCAATTGCTGGTAAAGGCTACGCTCTGTTTGTTCAATCGCCTTGCTACTGCTATGGGCAATCGCCTCTTGCAACAGCTTTTGCACCTGGCCGATATTGCGGTCGAAATCAGTCAGCATGTTTTTGTAGCGGGCCATCACCGCCATGGCATCGTTTTGTTCGCCAGACACTGGAATATCCAAAGCCCGGTAGGACTGCTCCAGCAAGCTGGTACTTTGGATCTGCCGGATGGTGATATGACTGGTGAGTTGCACCAGTGGGATCGTTTCGTGTGCAATGCCTTTGATATCGTCAGCAATTTTGCCCATTTTCAGCATGCTGAAAGCCGATAGTGTCAGGCTGATGGTGAGTATGGTTCCCACCAGCAGCATGATTTTAACGGCGATGGGTTTGTCCTTGAGCCACTGCATAGCCATATCCTTCTGTTCCATTCCATATGGCGCTCGCTTTCTGGTATGAAAGCAAGCACTGAATATACAGTGTAGCTGGTTGTTTTTAGGACAATAAAAAAGGCCCTGACGGGCCTTTGCAGTATTACTTGTGGCGCATGTGGGGGAAGAGCAACACATCGCGAATCGACGGGCTGTCGGTGAGCAGCATGACCAGCCGGTCGATGCCGATGCCTTCACCGGCGGTCGGCGGCATGCCGTGTTCCAGGGCGGTAACATAATCGGCATCAAAGAACATGGCTTCATCATCACCGGCTTCTTTGGCTTCAACCTGGGCACGGAAACGTTCAGCCTGATCTTCGGCATCGTTAAGCTCCGAAAAGCCGTTCGCCAGCTCCCGGCCGCCAACAAAAAACTCAAAGCGATCGGTAATGAACGGGTTGTCGTCATTACGGCGGGCCAAGGGGCTCACTTCTGCCGGGTAGGCGGTAATGAAGGTTGGCTGGATCAGCTGTGCTTCGGCGACTTCTTCAAAGATGTAGGTTTGCAGCTTGCCCAGACCGTCAGTTTTGCTGACTTTCATACCCAGCGATTCGGCAATAGCTTTGGCTTTGTCAAAGTCCGCCAGATCCGCTTCGCTGATATCCGGGCGGTGCTTGATGATGGCCTCAACCATGGTCAGGCGCGCAAACGGTTTGGCAAAATCGTAATCGACACCCTGGCTGGTAAAGGCCGTGGTACCGAGCACCGATTCGGCCACGTAACGCAGCATGGCTTCGGTGAAGTCCATCAGATCCTGATAATCGGCATAAGCCCAGTAGAATTCCATCATGGTGAATTCCGGGTTATGGCGGGTCGACAAACCTTCATTACGGAAGTTGCGGTTTACCTCGAAGACCTTTTCAAAGCCGCCCACAACCAGCCGTTTCAGGTACAGCTCCGGCGCGATACGCAAGAACAGTTCCATATCCAGAGCATTGTGGTGAGTCACAAAGGGCTTGGCCGCAGCACCACCGGGAATGCTGTGCATCATCGGTGTTTCCACTTCCAGAAAGTCCGCCTGGGTCATGAAAGTGCGGATGGCATTGACGATCTTCGAGCGCACCACAAACGTCTGGCGCGACGACTCATTGGCAATGAGATCCAGATAACGCTGACGGTAGCGGGTTTCCATGTCAGACAGGCCATGGAATTTATCCGGCAGCGGCCGCAGCGCCTTGGTCAGCAGTTCGATGGCGTCAACCTGTACCGACAGTTCGCCGGTGTTGGTTTTAAAGAGAATACCTTCGGCGCCGATGATGTCGCCCAGATCCCACTTTTTGAACTGCTCGTTGTAAAAACCCTCGGGCAGATTGTCGCGTGCCACGTAGATCTGGATTTTACCGGTGCCGTCCTGAATGGTGGCGAAGCTCGCCTTGCCCATGATGCGGCGGGTCATGATACGGCCGGCCACTTTTACCCGAACCGGCTCGGCCTCAGCCAGCGCTTCTTTGCTCAGGTCTGCGTATTGGGCTTGCAGCTCAGCGGCGTGGCTGTCTTTACGAAAGCCGTTGGGAAAAGCCTTGCCTTCGGCGCGCAGGGCGTCGAGCTTTTCCTTGCGTACTTTGAGCTGTTCGTTGAGATCCTGTTCCGGGTTCGGGTTTTGTTCGGTCATCTGCTTCAAACCATATCAGTCAGGGGAGCATGCTCCCCGGTTTACAGGCCGGCCTTAAGGCTGGCTTCGATAAAGCGATCAAGGTCGCCGTCCAGTACTGCCTGAGTGTTGCGGGTTTCCACGTTGGTACGCAGATCCTTGATGCGCGAGTCATCCAGCACATAAGAGCGGATCTGACTGCCCCAGCCAATATCAGACTTGGACTCTTCCAGTTTTTGCTGCTCCGCCATGCGCTTTTGCATTTCCAGCTCATACAGCTTGGCTTTCAGCTGTTTCATGGCGTAGTCCTTGTTCTGGTGTTGCGAACGCCCTTGCTGGCAAGCCACCACGGTATTGGTGGGCAAGTGGGTGATCCGCACCGCCGATTCGGTTTTGTTGACGTGCTGACCACCAGCCCCGGAGGAGCGGTAGACGTCAATTCGCAGGTCAGCAGGGTTAATGTCGATTTCGACATTGTCGTCCACTTCCGGCGATACAAACACCGACGAAAACGAGGTATGGCGGCGGCCACCGGAGTCAAAGGGGCTTTTTCGTACCAGCCGGTGGACACCGATTTCGGTACGCAGCCAGCCAAAGGCGTACTCGCCCTGCACATAGATAGTGGCCGACTTGATACCGGCCACATCCCCTTCGGACAGTTCAACGATGTCGGCTTTAAAGCCATGCTGATCACACCAGCGCAGGTACATGCGCAGCATCATGTTGGCCCAGTCCTGAGCCTCGGTGCCACCGGAGCCAGCCTGAATATCAACATAGGCATTGGCCGGGTCCATCTCGCCGGAGAACATGCGGCGAAATTCCAGCGTTTCCAGCTTGTTGGTCAGGTCGTCCAGTTCCGGCTGAATTTCGTTGAAGGTGTCTTCGTCTTCGGCTTCCAGCGCCAGTTCCAGCAAACCTTGTACATCCTCAAGCCCCTGCTCAAGGTTGTCGATGGTGCCGACAATGGCTTCCAGGCTGGCGCGTTCTTTGCCCAGTGCCTGCGCCTTTTCCGGCTCGTTCCAGACGTCGGGTTGCTCTAGTTCGCCGTTGACTTCTTCCAGGCGCTCTTTCTTGGCGTCGTAGTCAAAGGTACCCCCTCAGAACTGCTGTCCGCTCAGACAGGTCCTGTATTTGGGTTTTAATCGGGTTTACTTCAAACATGGTGTATGAGGCTCTCGTTAAGTCAGCCGCGTAAAAGAGGCAGAATTTTAGCCTATTTATGGGGTGCGTTCCTAGGCCGGTTCAAGGTAGTCCAGCAACAGTTGCACCGATTGGCGGCCACGGTAGTGATTAATGTCCAGCTTGTAGGCGGCCCGAACCCAGTTAATGGCAGGGTTTGGCCAGGTATCGAGATCACAGTTAAAGGCAATGGCGTCCAGCAGCGGCTCGCCGCCGGCACTGGGGCTAAGCACCAGCTTCAGGTGTTTTTGCCCAACGATACGCTGGCTCACCACCTTGAAATGGCCGTCAAACACCGGTTCGGGAAAAGCCTGCCCCCAGGGGCCGCCCTCACGCAATAATTGTGCGGTTGCAAGGGTGAACTCGGTCGGTAACAGTTCACCATCAGACAGTATTTCCCCGGTCAGCATGTGGGCGTCGAGCTTTTCTTCAGCCAGAGCACTAAAGGCAGCATTAAAACGGGCAAACTGATCATGGCCAATGGACAGCCCGGCAGCCATGGCATGGCCGCCGAACTTGAGGATAAGTCCCGGTTCCCGGGTATCCAGTTCATCAAGCAAATCACGCAGGTGCAAGCCGGGAATGGAACGACCAGAGCCTTTAAGTTCGGTGTCGGAAGCAGGAGCAAAGGCCACTACTGGCCGGTGAAAGCGTTCTTTGATGCGTGAGGCCAAAATGCCGATAACGCCCTGATGCCAGTCTTCACGGTACAGGGCTATGCCTGCCGGTACGGCATCCAGTGTCAGCTTGTCGAGCTCGGCCAGCGCTTCTTGTTGCATTGACGATTCAATTTCCCGGCGCTCACGGTTGAGGCTATCGAGCTCGGCAGCCATCAGCCGCGCCTGGTGCTGATCGTCGGTAACCAGCAAGCTGACGCCCAATGCCATGTCATCAAGACGGCCGGCGGCATTCAAACGTGGCCCGAGGAAAAAACCCAGATCGCTGGCCGCCAGTTGCCCCGGTTCACGGCCCGCCACTTCACACAGCGCCAGAATACCGGGCCGGCACTGGCCGGCGCGGATACGGTTCAGGCCCTGATGCACCAAAATACGGTTGTTGGCGTCCAGCGGCACCACATCGGCAACGGTACCCAAGGCAACGATATCCAGCAGTTGCGCCAGATTAGGTTCCTGGCCAGTAGCAAAAGTCCCCTGTTCACGCAGGTGCGCTCGCAGTGCCAGCATCAAATAGAAAGCCACCCCGACCCCGGCCAGAGCCTTGGAAGGAAACCGGCAGCTTTGCAGGTTCGGGTTCACAATGGCATCGGCCGCCGGCAGGGTGTCGCCTGGCAGGTGATGGTCAGTGATCAGCACCTGTAATCCCGCCGCTTTTGCGGCGGCCACACCGCTGTGGCTGGAAATGCCGTTATCGACAGTGATCAGTAGCTCGGCGCCGCGAGCAATGGCCACATCGACTATCTCCGGCGACAGCCCATAACCGTACTCAAAACGATTGGGTACCAGAAAGTCCACCTGCCGGGCACCAAGCTGGCGCAACGCCAGCAGGCACAGCGCCGAGCTGGTAGCGCCATCGGCGTCAAAGTCACCCACAATGACTATCCGCCGGTTCGCTGCAATGGCCTCGGCCAGCAGCCGCACCGCCTCGTCAATGCCCTGCAGGGCTGTATAGGGCGCCAAAGCCCGGGCACTTTTTTCCAGCTCAGCCGGGCTGGCTACGCCACGGCTGACGTAAAGACGCGTCAGCAATGCCGGCAATGGCCAGTCAGGTAACGTTGCAGGGTACGGGCGGCGGGTTATGGTTGGCATAGCGGCTTGGCAATCATGATTAATGGCGCCAGTCTATGCGCTGGGGCGCTAGCGATCCAGCGCTCAGCCGCGCGGGTGATAGGTGCCATGAAACTGCTTGAGCCGCTCCCGGGCGACGTGGGTATATATCTGGGTGGTGGATAAATCAGCATGGCCCAGCAGTAACTGCACCACCCGCAGATCGGCACCATGATTGACCAGGTGCGTGGCAAAGGCATGGCGCAAGGTGTGGGGCGACAGGTCACTGTTGAGCCCGGCCTCCAGCGCATAACGCTTGATACGGTGCCAGAAGGTCTGGCGGGTCATCATTTGCCCCCGTCTGGACGGGAATAAAATATCGCCATCGCTGATCAGCGCCGGCCGGCCATGGCGCAGGTACTGGGCCAGCCAGTGCAAAGCCTCTTCACCCATAGGCACAATACGCTCCTTGTCACCTTTACCCAGTACCCGAACCAGCCCCTGACGCAAATTAACACTGTCACGTTCAAGGCCGATCAGTTCACTGATACGCAGCCCCGCTGCATAGAGCAGTTCAAGCATGGCTTTGTCTCGCAGCCCCAGCGGCTCGTCAGTGCGCGGCGTTGCCAGTAATTGCTCCACATCGCTTTCACTGAGGGTTTTTGGCAGTGGCCGGGTCAAGGTCGGCCGCAACAGCACCGTGGTAGGGTCCTGCTGGCCCTGGCCGGACTCCAGCAAATAGCCGTAGTAGCGCTTGGCCGCCG
The DNA here is from genome assembly GCF_045291545.1 of Gallaecimonas aegicerasi. GTDB lineage: Bacteria > Pseudomonadota > Gammaproteobacteria > Enterobacterales > Gallaecimonadaceae > Gallaecimonas. Next base: position 578,490 of record NZ_CP149514.1, on the reverse strand, counting down.
TCATTAACCGGGCCGTGCTGGACGCCTTGAAGGCCTGATCGGCCCGCCAGTCCAGGTAATCACGCAAGTCGTCGGTGCTCAGTGCCGCCAGCGTTTTACCCCGTGGCTGCGCCCACTGCCACAAGGCCTTGAGATCACGGCCATAAGCTTCAACCGTACGGGCCGACAGCCTTTCTACCAGCAGCAGGTGGTCGAGAAAGGGCTGATAGGGAGCAGTGGATTTTGCTATGCTGCCGCCTCTTCCATGTTGTTTGCCGGATTTAGTCATGCGTATCGGCCTGTTTTACGGCTCTACTAACTGTCACACCGAAATAGTCGCAGAAAAGATCCGCGACGTCATCGGCGCTGAGCTGGTGGAACTGAATAACCTCAAAAATGTGCCAGTGGCGCTGATGGCTGATTACGATCTGCTGATCCTCGGCATTCCCACCTGGGACTTTGGCCAGCTGCAGGAAGACTGGGAAGATCAGTGGGGCGCCCTGGACGACTTAGAACTGTCGGATAAAACCATCGCCCTTTATGGCATGGGTGACCAGCTGGGCTATGGCGAATGGTTTCTGGACGCCATGGGCATGCTCAAAGACAAGCTGGCGCCACAACAGCCGCGTTTTATCGGCCAGTGGCCCCGCGATGGCTACGACTTTGACGCCTCCAAGGCCCTGAACGCAGACGGCACCCATTTTGTTGGCCTGGCACTGGACGATGACAACCAGTGGAAAGACACCGACGCCCGCGTGCAGCGCTGGTGTGTGCAAATTCTCGAAGAGTTTGCCAGCGGCCTTTAAAAGGCCAGGTAAAAATCCTTGCCAAGCCGGCGAAACCGCCGGCTCCACTGGCCGTCATGGCCCTTTAACCACAAGGCACTGTAGTGCGCTTTGAGCGGTGTTTTTTGCCATTGCAGTAACGCTCGGGTGGGCTGGTGGCTGCGGCGATGGCCATATACCGCACAACAACGTGCCAGGTGAAAACCGGCGGCAACCATAGCCTGGTGATAACGGCGCCAGCTTTGCCAGGGCAGTACCAGTGCCGCGCTGTGTTCACTGAGCCTGGCCAGCTCCGCGGCCAGGACTTCGGCGGGTAAGTGCCCACCGTAACGGGCCAGATCCCGGCGCGGATCGGCGCTACGGACACCCGGGTCAAAATACGGCGGGTTAGACACCACCAGCGTGGCCGGGGCCTGCCACTGGCGCATATCGCCTTGAACCATCTTTAAGCGCTTTGCAAACGGGCTGTTTTGAGCATTGTCTTTAGCCTGCACGCTCGCGGCCATATCCAGCTCCAAGCCGGTGATGGTCAGGTCACGGCTCCGTTGTGCCAGCATTAGCGCTATCAGCCCTGAGCCGGTACCCAGATCCAGCACCGTGCCGGCCACCGGTAATGCTGCCCACAAGCCAAGCAACACCCCATCGGTGCCCACTTTCATGGCACAATGCTGATGACTGACGAAAAACTGCTTGAACTGAAACCCCTGGCTCATGGTCGCGATTGTACCGCAGGCCACCTTTGCCTAAAATCACCGCCCCCTTGTAGGAAGGACAGCGCCATGGCGTTTAGCAAACTGGAACTGGACCCGGCCCTGGTCCGGGCCGTTACCGATCTGGGTTTTACCCGCCCCACAGCCATTCAGAGCCAGGCCATTCCGGCCGCCATGGACGGCCACGATGTACTGGCCATGAGCCCGACCGGCACCGGCAAGACCGCAGCGTTTTTGCTGCCGGCATTGCAGCACCTGCTGGATTACCCCAAACAAAAAGGCGCGCCGCCGCGGGTCTTGATCCTGACGCCGACCCGGGAGCTGGCATTGCAGGTTGAACGGGATGCCAAAGCCCTGGCGGCCCATACCAATATCGGCATAGGCTCAGTTACCGGCGGCGTGCAGTATCAGGTGCACGGTAAGGCACTGGCCGGCGAAGTGGATTTGCTGGTGGCCACGCCAGGCCGCCTGGTGGAGTACATCGAAAAAGACCTGTTCGACTGTATCGCCGTGGAAATGCTGATCCTCGATGAAGCCGACCGGATGCTGGAAATGGGCTTTCAGCAGGCCATGGAGCTGATCCTCGATAAGTGCCAGCAACGCCGCCAGACCTTGCTGTTTTCCGCCACCCTCGAAGGCAACAACCTCAGTCAGTTTGCCGAGCGGGCCCTGACCGATCCGGTCTCGCTATCGGCCGATCCGTCACGGCGCGAGCGCAAGAAAATCCATCAGTGGGTGTATTTTTGTGACGACCGCGAGCACAAATTCCAGCTGCTACTGGCGCACCTGCGTCACGCCGACACCCAAAAAGCGCTGCTGTTTGTTCGCACCCGCGAAAAGCTGGCAGAGCTGCGAGACCGGTTAGCCTCGGAAAAAATCAATTGCGTCTGGTTGCAGGGAGAAATGCCGCAGGACCGGCGCAACAATGCAGTTGCCCGCTTTACCTCCGGCGAAGTGCCGGTATTGCTGGCCACCGATGTTGCCGCCCGCGGCCTGCACATTGACGACATCAGTCACGTCATCAATATCGATTTGCCACGTACTGCCGACATCTACATTCACCGCATTGGCCGTACCGGCAGGGCCGGTGCCAAAGGCACCGCCATCAGCCTGGTGGAAGCTCATGATCTGCCGCTGCTGCGCCGTATTGAGCGTTACCAGGGTGAACCCATCAAGCATCGTGTGGTTGACGAACTGCGACCAAAATCCAAGTTCAAAGAGCCGGTGAAAAAGAAGAAAAAGAAAAAAGACAACAAAAAAACGGCAGCCAAAAAGGCCAGCGCCCGCAAGGCGACAGCCAGTAATACGGAGCGTAAGAAAGTGCGCCACCGTGACAGTAAAAACAAAGGGGCGCCGCGGCGCAATAAAACCGAACAGTAAGACTCAGGCCGCTACAGCGGCCTTTTTTGTATCCGGTGATGCTAACCTGAACAGAGCGGCTGTCGCTGTCACGCTTTTTGGCATTAGCGCGTCTAAAGACTGTCAGTCACTGCAGGAGAACCGTGATGAAAATCTATGCAATGGTGGCCATCGCCTTGCTACTGGGCGGCTGCGCCAGTACCGGTAAGACCGCCAAGCCCATCCCCTGGAACCGTTACACCATGGGGCCGCAGCTGGATGTCTACAATCCACGTTTTCATAATTTTCAAATCATCAACCCTAATCAGGTGGTGCTCTGGCAAAGCCCCAACACCGCTTACCTGATGACGGTTTCCGGTAACTGTTTTTTTGACAACAGCTTGCCGGTGTTACGCTTTTCGTCAGGCTGGGCGTCGGTACAGGCCCGCCACGATGTAGTGCTCTACAACGGTCAGCGCTGCCTGATAAACCAGATCCAGCAGCTCAACATTCGTCAGATGAAAACTGACGGCCTGCTCAAATAACCTTTCGCCGCGCTACCCGCAGCGCGGCAGTTAACTCACGAGATCATGCAACAACGGCAGCGAATATCGCCCTGGCATCACGGCTGTTGGCTGCCCGAATATGAATTTTTCAAGAAATTTGGCTTTTTTGCGCCTTTGAACACTGTCCTGTCATTGCTACGCACGTCACCTTGCGTTAATAAAACAGACGATGCAATTTTGCATCAACAACACAGGATAGAAACATGAAAATAAAAGCATTATGGGCAACTGGACTGCTCATGCTGGCAGCGCAAAGTCAGGCGCAGCTGGTGATCTCTGAGGTACTTTACGACGCCCCTAACAACGACAGCACCGAAGAGTTTGTTGAGCTTTACAACACCGGCTGTAGTAGCGTCGACCTGAGCAACTATGCCATTGAGGACAACAACACTACGTTCGCGCTCACTGGTCTGCTTGATAGCGGTAAGTACGTCACCATCGCCCGCTCTGCCAGTGGCTTCTCGGCATTGTTTGGCCAGCAACCTGACATCAGCGGCATGACCCTGGCACTGGGCAACAGCGGTGATTACGTCAAACTGCTCAACGGCAGCCAGGTTGTTGATCAAGTTGGCTGGGAAGGTGGCCTCAGTGGCTGGAGCATCAGTGCTAAAGACCAGTCCATTACCCGCAGCACCTTCACTGCCGCCAGTACCCCCAGTGACTGGCAAGTATCCGCCACCACCGGTACTCCAGGTTCCGGCACCCTGGCCACATCCTGCAGTGGTGGTGGCAGTACCTCTACTGCCACCGCACTGACCAACGGCCAGGCCAGCACCAACAACAGTGGTGCCAGCGGTGATACTCTGAGCTTTTATCTTGATGCCAGCGCCAGCCCGGTGACAGTCACTACCAGTGGTGGCAGCGGTGATGCCGACCTGTACGTGCAAGCCGGCAGCACCCCGACGACAACCAGTTACGACTGCCGTTCCATTAATTCCGGCAACAGCGAGTCCTGCCAGGTCAGCGCCACCGGCCGTATCTACATTAATCTCTACGGTTACCAGAGCTTCAGCGGCGTCAGCGTTACAGCCAGCTTCAATACCGGCAGCACTACCCCGCCCCCCTCCAACACCGATACCTACTACGCCTCCGCCCTGGGGAAAACCGGCAGTGCGCTGCGTAGCGCCTTGCACGCTATCCTCCAGGATCAGGTGCACTTCACTTATTCGCAGGTATGGGATCAACTGGCCTACACCGACCAGGATCCCAACAACGCCAATAACGTCATCCTGCTGTACTCCGGCCGCTCTGAGCCGGCAACCTTCCGGGCCGGCCTGACCAACGATCCAGACGCCTGGAACCGCGAACACGTTTGGGCGAAAAGCCATGGCTTCCCTAACTCGTCGCAATGGGCTTATACCGACCTGAACCACCTGCGGCCGGCCGATGTCACCATCAACTCCAGCCGCGGCAACAAGGACTTCGATAACGGCGGTACACCACTGAGCGAGTCACCAGCCAACAAAACCGACAGTGACAGCTTTGAGCCTGCTGATAACGTTAAAGGTGATGTGGCCCGTATGCTGTTCTATATGGCAGTGCGTTATGACGGCAATGACAACACCGGCGTGCCGGATCTGGTACTGGTAAACCAGGTGGGCACCAGCGGCCCGCAGCTGGGCAAGCTTTGTACCCTGGTGGCCTGGGCGGCTCAGGATCCGGTGTCAGACTGGGAGCGTCGTCGCAACGCCCGTGTCTACGAGCGCCAGCACAACCGTAACCCCTTCATTGACCACCCCGAGTGGATCCAAAGCATCTTCGGGTCTCGTTGCCCATAAATAAAAAAGCCGGCGTCAGCCGGCTTTTTTATTGCTCGTGGCGCAGGAACACCCATGTGTCGTGCTTGGATTGTTCGGCACTGAAAAAGTAGCCACCGTAGTCAAAGGCTTTAAGGTCTTCTGCCTGTTTTACCTGGTGGTCAGCGGCATAGCGCACCATCATGCCGCGCGCTTTTTTGGCGTAAAAACTGATGATCTTGAACTGGCCGTTTTTCTCATCCTTGAATACTGGCGTGATCACCTGGCCATTAACCTGCTTGCTCTTGACCGATTTGAAATATTCATTGGACGCCAGGTTCACCAACTGCTCGTTACCACTGGCCGCCAGAGCCGTATTGATAGCATCGGTGATGATATTGCCCCAAAACTGGTACAAATCCTTGCCGCGGGGATTGGTCAGTTTGGTGCCCATTTCCAGGCGGTAGGGCTGCATCAGATCCAGCGGCTTCAGCAAGCCATAAAGCCCGGAGAGAATACGCAGGTGTTGCTGCAAATAGCTAAAGCCACTGCCAGTTAAACTGCTGGCATCCAGGCCAGTGTAGACATCACCGGTAAAAGCCAGCACCGCCTGCTTGGCATTATCTGGCGTAAAAGGGGTATGCCAATCGGAAAAACGAGCAGCATTAAGGCCTGCCAGCTTATCGGAGATACTCATCAGGCTGGCCAGTTGCGCAGGTGTCAACTCGCGGCAAACCTCGACCAGCGCTTGCGCTTCGCTCAGTAGCTCTGGCTGCGTTGCCGTGGTGGTTGCCGGCGGCGTTTCAAAGTCCAAGGATTTGGCAGGGGATACCAGCATCAACATAGGCAAGGCTCCGTAAAATCAAGTGGTTGTACTTTATCACAGGCGTCAGTGGCTGCCCCGGTGCTTTTATCGATTAGCCTATTCGCCAGCAAACAGGGCTTTTTCCCGGCGGCGGCCTTGGCTACACTCAAGCGCCTTACGCCCAGCCTAGGAATGTTCCATGTGGTTTAAAAACCTGCTGCTGTACCGCCTGACCAAGCCCCTTTCCCTTGATGCCAGTTTCCCCGAACAACTGGCCGGCCAACGCTTTGCCCCCTGTGGCAGCCAGGATGTGGCCCGCTATGGTTTTGTCAGCCCCTTGAGCCGCCGCGAAGACGGTGAACTGGCACACCAGGCCGACGGTAACTGGCTGCTGTGTGTTCGCCAGGAAGAAAAACTGCTGCCTGCTGGGGTGATCAAAGACGCGCTGGACGAAAAAGTGACCGACATTGAACGCGAGCAGGGTCGCCCGGTGGCACGTAAAGAAAAGCAGGCAATGAAAGAAGAAATTGTCACCAGCCTGCTGCCACGGGCCTTTGTAAAGAGCCGTTTTACCTACGCCTATATCAGCGAGCGGTTGAACATGGTGATAGTTGACAGCAGTTCCGCCAGCCGCGCTGAAGAAGTGCTGGGGCTACTGCGTAAAGCCATCGGCAGCCTGCCGGTCAAACCGCTGGCTACCGCCACCCCTGTTGCCGTGAGCCTGACAGACTGGCTGAAAACCGAGGCGCCAGCGCCTTTTGCCGTGGAAGACGAAGCTGAATTTAAATCGTTGCTCGAAGAAGGCGGTGTGATCCGCACCAAGAAGCAGGCCCTGAACAACGAAGAAATTGCCACCTTGCTGGACCAGCGACTGGTTGCCAAGCTGGCGCTGAGCTGGCCGGACATGGCGTCGTTTATGCTGGATGAAGAACTGGCCATCAAGCGGCTGAAGTTTGCCGATGTGTTGCGTGAAGAAAACGATGACATTGACGGCGCTGACAAAGCCGCTCGCCTGGATGCCGATTTTGTGCTGATGAGCCGCACCCTGGAAAAACTGCTGCCGGAGCTGCTGCAAGCCCTCGGTGGCGAAGACGACACCCTGTAAAAAAACGCGGCTCTGGCCGCGTTTTTTTTACAAATCGAAAGCGGCCTTTAATTCATCAAAGGGTTCAGTGAAAGCCGGTTCTTCGACATATCCCACAGAGGGGAACAGCCCCTCTTTGACGGCCTCAGCGGCCAGTGCGTCGGTATCAATGCCGTAGCGCTCCAGTAATCCACAAGCCATGGCCCCCAGGCGTACAAACACCACATAGTCAGGTTCGGCCGGATTGTAATCTGGATCGCGCCAGTGACGCACCACATCCAGCTGTTCTTTGCCAAAGCCCCAGCTTTTCAGCACGTTCAAACCCAGTGGCTGCGACAACCGGGTCAGCACTTTTTTCAGCAGGTAAGGGCTGGTCACGGTTTCTGGTTGCTGTTCGGCTTCGGCGAGGATCGGCAATACACCGATATTGTGAATAAGCCCCGCCAGCTGGGCACCATCAACACTCAACTCCCGCGGGTTGGCACCACCGCGTTCCAGATATTGCTGCAACAACAGACAAGCGGCGCTGGAGACAGATACACTGTCTTCCCATTCGGTCATCATGACATTTTCAACAATAGGGTTGTCGCACAGGAACAGCTGCTGCATGGCGGCACCGGTGACGATAGAACGGATCTGGCGCATACCGATGCGGGCCAAGGCACTTTGAATCGACTCGGCTGACATGCTGCGCCGATACAGTGCCGAGTTGGCCACTTTGATAATGCGCGCCGCCAGTGCCGGATCCTGGCGGATAATGTCTGCCAGCTCGGTCATCGACACTTCTTCACGCTCAGTAGCGCTCCGTACCCGCAGGGCAACTTCCGGTAAAGTGGGGAGGATCAGCGCGTCTTTTTTGATTTTGGAAATCAGCGACGCCAGCAAGTCGTTTTCGTTAGCCATGGGTGTTTCAGTGATCTGTGATGATTCAACGCCTTCTCACTATACCTTAAGGCAGATCAAATGCATCCATCAAAAGAGCGGCTAGGCTGCCCGCTCCTGGCCCACCTTGATGATTGTGACCAATGCAAAAGCCTGAATTACTCTGCCCTGCCGGTAGTCTCAAACACCTTGAATATGCCTTTGCCTACGGTGCCGATGCCGTTTATGCCGGCCTGCCCCGCTATTCCTTGCGGGTACGTAACAACCGCTTTGACGCGGCCAGCCTGAAAACCGGCATTGACCGCGCCCACGCCCTGAGCAAACGCTTTTATCTGGTCGTTAACATTCAGCCCCATAACAGTAAGCTGGCCACCTTCATTAACGATATGACGCCACTGCTGGCACTGGGCCCGGATGCGCTGATCATGTCCGATCCGGGGCTGATTATGCTGGTACGCCAGCATTTTCCCGACATGGCCATTCACCTGTCGGTACAGGCCAATGCCATTAACTATGCCAGCGTGCAGTTCTGGGCCAGCCAGGGGATCGAGCGGGTGATCCTGAGCCGAGAATTGTCGCTGGATGAAATTGCCGAGATCCGCCAGCATTGCCCGGCCATGGAACTGGAAGTTTTTGTTCATGGCGCTTTGTGTATGGCCCACTCCGGTCGCTGTTTGCTGTCAGGCTATATCAACCAGCGTGACCCCAACCAAGGCACCTGTACCAACGCCTGCCGCTGGTCTTACCGAACAGCTCCCGCTATAGAAGACAGCTGCGGCCAACTGGCATTGGCCGAGCCGCAGCAAATGCTGATTGAAGACGTTAGCCGCCCCGGCCAGTGGCTGGCCGCCGAAGAAGACCAGCACGGCAGCTACATTTTTAATTCCAAGGACTTACGAGCAGTGCAACACGTAGCACGGCTCACTGCCATGGGCGTGCATTCGCTCAAAATTGAAGGCCGTACCAAAAGCCACTACTACGTTGCCCGTACCGCCCAGATTTATCGCCAGGCCATCGATGATGCCGCTGCCGGTAAACCCTTTGACGAACAATACCTGAGTGAGCTGGAGCACCTGGCAAATCGTGGTTACACCGAAGGTTTTTTGCAGCGCCACCGGCCGCAAGCCCTGCAGAACTACCATACCGGCGCCCCGGCCAGTGCCCACCAGTTTGTCGGTGAAATACTGAGCGGGAAACAGCAGCAACTGACAGTGGCAGTGAAAAACCGTTTCGCCGTTGGCGACCAGTTACTGCTCGTTACCCCCAGTGGCAACCATCCTTTTACCCTGACGCAACTGGCTAACCAGCACGGCGCCCCTATCGATGTGGCGCCAGGGGATGGTCATCAGGTGGTGCTGACACTGCCCTTTTCCTGCCCGCCAACATCGTATGCGCTGTTGGTCAGACTGGGAGAAGCACCGTGTCCCTGAGCATCAACCATGACTGCATCAACTGCGATATGTGCGTGCCCGCCTGCCCCAATAACGCCATCAGCCTGGGCGCCACAGTGTATGAAATTGACGCTAACCGCTGCACCGAATGCGTTGGCCACTATGAACTGCCACAGTGTCAGGCAGTGTGCCCTATCGACTGTATTGAACAGGGGCCAATTGAGCCTGCCGAGGTGCTGTTGGCCCGTTTTACCCGCTTACACGGCTGACACCTGCTTACAAACATTAACTTTACAGTAACAACAGGCCCCCTCTACCATAGCGGCCACTTTCATTTACTGACGAAAAGGACGTCTTATGAAAAAGGCCGTAATCGCCTTGGGTACGCTGGTGGTGATCGCCGGCGGCGCCATCGCCGGGGGAAACTGGTATGTCGAAAAAAAGGTGCGCCAGCAGCTGACCAAAACCAGTGAGGAGCTGGCCGCCAAAGGCCTGAATATCACCTATGGCGATGTTTCCGCCAATGTCCTGAGCCACAGCTGGCACGTTTCAGACATCACCCTGTATGGCAAACAGCAGCAGCCGATGGTGCATCTGCGCCAAGTGGGCTCTGACTCCCTGGCTTTTGATAGTGTGCCGACGTCGTCTACCGTTACCTACTCCGGCATCCGCTTGGGTACCGGCCTGCTGCAAGATGCGCCCGCCGATATCAAGGCCACCCTTGCGAAACTGGATATTCATGGCACACAGCAATCTCATTACGATAAAGACAAGGGCACCTTCCGAGTCGAGTCCGACACTGTTGATGCCAACCTTGGCCATTTTCGTTTTACCTTTGACGCGGACAATGCCAACCCGCTGGTGAACTGGGCCCTTGCCTTCAAAAAAACGCACCCGCAATCCATCGACAGCAAAGACAAGCAGGCCATGCGCCAGCTCACTATGGAAGTGATGCCGAAGGTCATGGACCTGAAAATCAGCCAGATGAGCATGAGCTTTGCTGATAGCGGCCTGGTTGACATGCTGATGAATATCAAAGGCAAGCAAAGCGGTATGACTCGCGAGCAACTGCAACAGCAGATCCTCTCCGGTGTTGAACACAACCCGATGCTGCAAGCTGCGCACAAAAAAGCCATTGCTGAATTTCTCGGCGGCCACCATGAACTGGTATTGGCCATGAAACCGGCGCAGCCTATTCAACTGGCGCAGCTGATGGACCCTAAGTTCAAGACCCGCTTCAAAAGCCCGCAGCAACTGATGCAGTTTTTTGGCCTGAGCCTGAACGGTACAGCCCTGTAACCGCGAAGGATTTCTGTCATGACAGTAAAAGGTGCCCTGATGGCACCTTTTTCATGTCGACGTCAGCTAGCGTCCTCTATGCTTGTTGCGAACCTTAAAAAGGAGACACTGATGCAAAGATGGAAAACAATACTGCTGGCCACCGTTGCCCTGTTACTGGGCGCCTGCAGCGTCACCGGCAACACCCCGGCAGAAAAGCGTCAGGCGGTGCTTAACATGCGCAGCGACACCCTCAAGCAACTTTATAAAGAACACCCCAAAGCCCGCAGCCAGATAGCCTCAGCTTATGGTTATGGTGTTTTTGACATGGCCAATCAAAACCTGATTTTACTGTCGACGTCCGGCGGCTATGGCGTCTTGACCGACAAAGCCGGGCGCCACACCTATATGCGTGTTGGCGGTGGTGGTGTTGGCTTTGGTCTGGGCATCAAAGACTACCGGGAAGTGCTGATCTTCAAAAACAAAGCCGATTTTGAGCGCTTCCGTGACCACGGCTGGGACGCCAGTGCTCAGGCAGAAGCAACCGCTAAAGCCAACAACGACGGTGGCGAAGTCACTGCCAATCAGTCAGTTGACTTGGATGTCATCACTTATCAGATAACCCAGTCAGGAGCGGCCTTACAAGCGACCATCGGCGCCGCTAAATACTGGCCCTGGGACGCACTGAACTAAGCCAAACCCCGCTGATGCGGGGTTTTTTGATCCAGTTAGTGACAGCGCCCGCCTCGAACAGTTAGCCTTTTCCATCATTAACTCATCAAGTTATCCAGCCTGACTCCGATACAGACATCAGGGTTTGAAGGAAAGCGGCACCATGCGCATTAACCATCCAGTTGTCGATAGAGAGGTGGTAGTCGGCGACGACCAGGAACTGGTCTCTACCACTGATACTCGCGGTATCATTACCTATGTCAATGATACCTTTATAAAAATTGCCGGTTTCTCAGAAGAAGAGCTGCTTGGCCAGCCACATAATCTGGTGCGTCATCCGGATATGCCGCCAGAAGCCTTTGCTGGCATGTGGGAAAAACTCAAGGCCGGGCGCCCCTGGCGCGGTATTGTCAAAAACCGCTGCAAGGATGGCCGTTACTACTGGGTTGATGCCTATGTGGCGCCCATCTTTGAAGGCAACAAGTGCATTGGCTACCAGTCCGTGCGCCGCAAAGCTCAGCCTCACTTCATTGAAAAAGCCAGCAAGGTCTACAGTAACCTGCGCAACGGTAAGAAGCTGAGCCGTACCATTGACCTGCGCGGCTTCCTGTTTGGGGCATTGCCGGTAGGCACCCTGGCATTATTGGCGCTGCTGCTGTCCGGCTGGACCAGTGCCATCTGCCTGAGTGTTGGTGGCCTGACCTCTGCGCTGGGGATCTTTGCCTGGTTGCGGCCTTTATGGGTTATGGATGACAAGGCCAGTAAGTACCACGACTTGTGGCTGTCACAGACCATCTTCTCTGGCCGTGATTTTGGTGCCGGACTTCGTTTTGATGCCATGATGAACTGGTCAAGAAACGCCGCCATGCTGGGGCGGACGCGCGATGCCGCACACGCTCTGTCCAGTGTTTCCGATACGCTGGTACACAACGTTGGTCAAACCCGCCAACAAGTGCGGGCAGAAGAACATGAAGCGCAACAAATGGCGGTGGCTATCGAGCAACTGACCAGCACCATTGCCGATATTGCCCAGTCCAGCCAGACCACCTCGGATCAGGTTCGCGACACCCATCAGCAATGCCATTCCGCTCGCCAGGCCCTGGACGCCTCATCAGCGCGGATCACTCAATTGCAACGGGACGTGGAAGAGTCGGCTTCGGCCGCCGAGGGCCTGCACCAGGAAACCGAAAAAGTTACCAGCACCATGACGGAAATTGAAGGTATTGCCGACCAAACCAACCTGCTGGCCCTCAACGCTGCCATTGAAGCAGCCCGGGCCGGTGAACATGGCCGCGGCTTTGCTGTAGTGGCCGACGAGGTCCGGGCACTGTCTTCGCGGACCCAGCAATCTGCTGCTGACATTCGTGACAAACTCAGCGGCATGCGTACCATGCTGTCGTCCTGGCGCCAGTTGATGGACAAAAATCGTGAGCATGCACAATGTTGTGTGGACGATACCCATGATGTGGCCGACAAGCTGGATGACATCTTCCAGCGGGTGGCACAAATCAACGATCTGGCGGCACAAATTGCCACCTCCGCTGAAGAACAAGGCGCCATGGCCAACGAAGTGAACAGCAATATTCAGCGGCTACGCGACCTGGCTGAGGCCACCGCATCGGCTGTCGATGAACTGGAGCAAAGTGGCCAGTTGCTGAATCACAACATGGCCCGCATTGACGGCTTGGCGCAGACCTTCGGCCGTTAATCCTTACCGCACAGGGGCGCCTGGTAGGCAGGCGCCATGTCCCAGGGTTGTTCAATCCAGGTGTCCTGGTCGATATCTATCACGTAGTCGTCCACCAGGGCTTTTCCCTGTGGCTTGGCAAAAACAGTCACTAACCGTGCCTTCGGAAAACGCTGACGCAAAATACGCGCGGTGTCGCCGCTATCTACCAGATCGTCCACCACCAGAAAGCCACTGCCGTCACCTACATCGCTACTGGCTTCCTTGACCACTTCCAAAGCGCGTTGCTGATCATGGTCGTAGGAAGAAATGCCCACTGTCTCAAGGTGGCGCAGCCCCAATTCGCGCGCCAGTACCAGTGCCGGCGCCATGCCACCACGGGTCACGGCGATAATGCCGCGCCACTGTTCGGCGGGTAATTGTCGGGCTGCCAGTTGCCGGGCCGCATCATGAAACGCATCCCAGCTGACCAGGTATTTTTTTGTCATGGTTTGTACCCTGTCTGCATAAAAAACGCCGCCAAGCGGCGACTGCCACAATACCATGAGCAGCGACTGTAGCAGAGATCCCACTCCGCAAAAAAATGGCCGCATAAGCGGCCATTTTTCAGCAAGCGGGTAACTTAACCGAAGGTACCTTGCACGTAATCACGGGTACGCTGTTCTTTCGGCGCAGAGAAAATCTGCTCGGTTTCGCCAAATTCCACCAGCTTCCCTAAGTACATGAAAGCGGTATAGTCCGACAGCCGGGTCGCCTGTTGCATATTGTGCGTCACAATCACAATGGTGTAGTGCTCACGCAGCTGGCTGATCAGTTCTTCAATGCCTTGGGTAGCGATAGGGTCGAGTGCCGAAGTGGGTTCATCCATCAGGATTACTTCCGGCTTCAGGGCAATGGTACGGGCAATACACAACCGCTGTTGCTGGCCACCAGACAGGCCGGAAGCCTCGGTGTGCAGCTTGTCTTTTACTTCATTCCACAGCTGTGCCTGTTCCAGAGCCTCACGCACCCGGGCATCCATCTCCTTTTTCGACAACCGCTCGTAGAGTTTGATACCAAAGGCAATGTTGTCGTAAATGGACATCGGGAAAGGTGTCGGTTTCTGAAAAACCATGCCGACTTTAGCCCGCAGATCGTTCAGATCCGTACCTTTACCCAGTACACACTCACCATCAAGCAAGACGTTACCTTCGGCGTACTGGTTCGGGTAGAGCTCGAAAATCCGGTTCATGCAACGCAACAAAGTGGACTTACCGCAACCAGAAGGACCGATCAGCGCGGTAACCCGGTTTTTGTAAACCGGCAGGTTGACGTCGAACAACGCCTGCTTGTCCTTACCGTAGAAGAAGCTCAGACCTTGTACGTCCATGCGATGTGTAAGGGGAGTTGGTTGATAGTCAGTAATCATGGCAACTTGACTCATGAGGACCTCCGCTTTTTAAGCTGGGGTAGAACCCGTGACAATACATTAAGCAACAAAATGGCCATGGTAATAATCAATGCACCCGACCATGCCAGCTGGTTCCAGGAGTCATAAGGACTCATGGCAAACTGATAAATAGTCACCGGCAAGTTGGCCATCGGTTCGTTGGGATTAACGGTCATAAAATTGGAATTCAGGGCGGTAAATAGCAACGGCGCAGTTTCACCGCTGATGCGGGCAATAGACAGCAGAATACCGGTAACAATGCCGGTACCAACCGAGCGATAGCTCAGCATCACCGTCACTTTCCAGCGTGGTGTGCCCAGGCCGGCGCCGGCCTCGCGCAAGGTTTTCGGTACCAATTTCAGCATTTCCTCAGTGGTACTGATGATCACCGGCAAAGAGATAATGGCCAGGGCAATAGCCCCTGCCCAGCCGGAGAAATGCCCCATGGACACCACCACCACCTGATATACAAACAAGCCAATCAGAATAGACGGTGCACTCATCAGCATGCCATTGAGGAAGCGAATGGTATCAGCCGTCTTAGACTGCTGACCATATTCCGCCAGCCAGGTTCCACCCAACACCCCGATCGGGGTGGCGATGGCAATACCCAGGCCGGTCATGATCATGCTGCCAATAATGGCATTGGCAAGACCACCCTGACCGCCAGGGCCAGGGGTGTTTTCGGTAAATATGCTCCAGTGCATCCCCGCCAGGCCCTTATGAAAAAGGGTGTAAAGGATAACAACAAGGATGCTGGCGCCCAAGATGGTAGCGGCCACGCAGAACAGTTTGAACAAGCCGTTTTTGATTTTACGGGTGGCGATCATTTTGCCTTCCTCCGTAACAAGACCCGAGCTGCCCCCATCACCACGAAGGTGATCATGAATAGCACCAGACCCAGGCCAATCAATGACGCAATATGCAAGTCGCCGGTGGCTTCATTGAACTGTTCGGCAATGGTGGCCGAAATCGAGGTAGCCGGCATAAACAGAGACTGGCTGATGCTCTGCGCACCACCAATGACGAAGGTAATCGCCATGGTTTCGCCCAGAGCCCGGCCCAAGGCCAGAATCAGCGCCCCGAATACCGAACTTCTGATCGCCGGCAAGAGCACCTTAGTAATGACTTCATAATGGGTTGCACCAATGCCATAGGTGGCTTCGCGCAGCACGCTCGGCACAGTGGACAGTGCTTCTTTAATCAGCGACGTCAGGATCGGCAAAATCATAAAAGCCAGAATGATGCCGGAGGTGAGCAGGCCTACGCCCATCGGCGGGCCATCAAAAAAGCCCCCGATAATCGGCAGACCAACTAAATGCTCACCGGCCCACATCTGAAAACCTTCAGAAAACCAGGGAGCAAAAACAAACAGGCCCCACATACCGTAGATAATGCTGGGTACTGCCGCCAGCAGCTCAATGGCAATGGATAATGGCCGAGACAACCACTCTGGGCTCAGCTCAGAGAGGAAAATAGCGATGGCCACGCCCACAGGCAAAGCCAGAACTACCGCGATAATGGACGACACCACGGTGCCGTAAAGGGCGTTAGCGGCTCCGAAAGTTTCCGTCACCGGATTCCATTCAGAACTGGTAAAAAAGCTCAGGCCGAACTTATCCAGCGCCGGCCAGGCGCCGACAACCAGCGAGATCAAAATAGCCAGCATTAACACCGAAATCACGCCAGCACTGCTGATGCAAGCTCGGCGGAAAAGGGTATCGCCCTGCAAAGTACTGCCCCTCATCGCAACTTCTTTCATAACATCACAACTATTCTTCCAGAAACGACGTAGCCCCCGCTGAAAGCGGGGGCTGTTGCCAGAGCGCTGGTGTTACTTATAGACCGGCGCGCCGTCAGTAGACTTGATGTCTTTCTTCCACATGGTCTCAACCATGTCGACGACCGAGTTAGGCATCGGTACGTACTCCAAGTCGGACGCCATCTTATCACCATGAGCGTAAGACCAGGCAAAGAAATCCAGAACTTGTTTGGCAACTTCCGGCTTCGCCTGAGATTTGTGCATCAGGATGAAGGTCGCAGCAGTCATCGGCCAAGAAGCGTCGCCCGGCTGGTCGTTCAGAATCAGTTTGAAGCCCGGAGCGTGCGCCCAGTCAGCGTTAGCAGCAGCAGCTTGGAAGGCAGCCATAGTTGGCTCAACAAACTTACCAGCTTTGTTTTGCATCTGGGTGTAGGTCAGGTTGTTGGTTTTGGCATAAGCAAACTCAACATAACCGATAGCACCACGGGTGCGTTTAACGAAGTTGGCAACACCGGCGTTACCTTTACCACCCAACTGGTGGGCTTCTCTCGGCCAGGCAACTTCTTTACCCATACCGACTTTTTCTTTCCACATCGGGCTAACGCGGTTCAGGTAATCAGTGAAGTTGTAAGTAGTACCAGAACCGTCAGAACGGTGTACTGCATAAATCGGGCGGTGCGGCAGTTTCAGGCCAGCATTCAGTTTGGCGATGGCCGGGGAATCCCAGTACTTCACCTTACCCAGGTAGATGTCGGCCAGCAGAGCGCCAGACAGCTTCATTTCACCAGGCTTGATACCGTCCAGGTTAACAACCGGTACGATAGAACCCATAACAGCCGGGAACTGCACCAGACCTTCTTTGTCCAGACGGTCTTTGCTCAGCGGTGCGTCAGAAGCACCGAAGTCAACAGTTTTAGCGACGATTTGCTTGATACCACCACCAGAACCGATGGCTTGGTAGTTCAGTTTGACACCGGTTTCCTTGTGGTATTGCTCGGCCCACTTGGCATAAACAGGGTACGGGAAAGTCGCACCTGCACCGTTAATTACTGTGTCGGCCAGAGCAGAAGCTGAGCCCATTACCAGACAACCGAGTACTGCACCTTTAAGCAACTTTTTCATAGCGCGTTCCTAGAACCAAATTCGTTGGGTTGAGGCGACAAGTCGCCGCTATCACATCAGGTCGGGATATTTTTTATCATCGCTAGATGACGCCAATGTTACAGCGCCTACAGAGGGGTATTTTTTTTCAGGTGACAAGTACACCCGACAACTACACAAAAGGATAAAACCATTAATAAACAAAAGGATGCAATAAAAAACAGGATTTAACACCGCCTATAAAAAAAGTTGCCGGCACTCAGGCCGGCAACGTCCACAGCGGTCAGTTCATCACTACTTTGTGACAGCTTCAATAATCACTCGCGCAGGTAGGCTGCAGCCAACGTAATGACCGGTGCTGCTGACGGTTTGCCATGCTGCCAGTCGCCGCCTTCAATACCTGAACCGGCAATATCCAGGTGACTGTACGGTAACGGCAGGTCGCTGTCACAACCATGCTTATCCAGCCCCGAGGCAATGGCCAGAAACGCCATTGGGAACTGGTGGCCCCGCGGTGTCACTGACGAGCCGGCATTGTTACAGCTCAGCACATCGTCTGCCGCCGTGCGCGGGGCAATGAAGGCGTAGTCTTCACGGCGAATTCGGGAAATATCCACCGGATCACCGAAGCGGTCACCCAGGCTCGCCAGCCGCTCACCGGTATGCAGCGAGCGTGCCGGGCCATTTTCCACCACCGCCGTATAAGGCCCCAGTGCCCGGGCGGCATGGCCGGTCAGGGTCGCCACAGAAAACAGCTCCGGTGCCACCGCTTGTTTCGCGTCTTCACGCAGGTGCGACAGTAAGTCAGCCAGTACCAAGCGCCCTTCAGCGTCTGTATTGCCAATGCGAACCCGTACACCGGCATGGCTGGTAATAATTTCATCAGCCACAAAGCTGTCGGCACCGATGCTGTTGCGTACTGCGCCAATCTCGGCAATGGCCTTAATACCTTTCGGCTGCAGCTCTGCCAGGGTTTTCATAAACCCGGCTACCGCCGCGGCGCCACCTTTATCGCGGCTCATCCCGGCCATGTGGCCGCCGACTTTCAGATCGGCGCCGCCGGTGTCGTAGGTCACACCCTTACCGGCAAACAGCAGGGTTTTTTCGATGTTGCCCTCACCTTCATATTCCAAACGGATCACGCAGGGGCTGTGGCGCTCCACCGCCACACTGGCACGGGCCACTGACATCAACAGCGGATAGTCGCGGTTGAGGCGGTCAATATCGCGCATCACCGACACTTTCACCGCTGAACCAGCAAAGAGCTGCTCGCAGTACTGGGCAAATTTCAGCGGCGCCATACGCTCCGGTTCGGTACCGCAGAGATCGCGCCCGGCCCGGCGGCCCTGCTCTACAGCCAAGGCCCAGCGCAAGTCGAGATCGTTACTGACTACGCCCAGCGTCTGAATGGGCTCCAGCTCTGCTTCACCGCGTGCTTCACGGCCTTCCAGCGGCTGCCACCAACCTTGCCATAATCCCAGCAAGGCGCTCAGCTCCGCTTGCTGGTAACGGGGCTGCGACGGCACACCGGCCACCAGCAACAGCGGCGCCCGAATGCCTGCATCACTGGCCGCCTTGGCTGCCAGTTTGGCGGCATCGTAAAAGGCCCGGACATCATCATAGTCACGCTGCAATGGGCCTGTGGCACTGGCCAGTAAACGTCGCCCCGGCATGGCTTCAGACACCAGCATCAGGCACTGACTGGCCAGCCGCCGGTCGAGGCGTTGGTAATCGGTCAGAACATCGGCAACGCCAGCGGGCAGCTTGGCATCAGGGCCGTGGATCAGGATCAGGGCATCATAACGACCGCTGTCAATGGCGGCCTGGAGATCGGTTTCTTGTACAGGGTTGGCAATGGCCATTGGCAATCTCTTCCAGTGAAGTATGAGCCGCCATTCTAGGCCACCACCGAACGTGGGCCAAATCTCATGCCAGCGGTAAGCTCAACTGACTGGCTCGCCCGGGTGCCGCCAATGCCACAAATACCCCGACCAGCCGCACGCCTCTGCCCTGGCCACGCTGATAGGCACCTGCCAATAGCACGGCCAATAAGGCTTCATCCAAAAAGGTGGCGCCGTGTTCCATGGTGGTCTGGGTAAAATCAGCAAATTTCAGTTTAACGCCCAGGCGCACCATTGGTCGCTCGGCCAGCCGTCGGCGCAGTTCATCCAGCAGTGTTGCCGCTACCTCAGCTACCGCCGCCAGGCTGTGCAGATCCTCGGCCAGGGTATGTTCTACTCCAACTGATTTTCGTTCCCGAGACACTTTTACTAGCCGCTCGTCCTGACCAAAAGCCCGCTGGTACAGTACGGCCCCGAATTTTCCGAAACGGGCCATAAATGCCTGTGGCTCCTGCTGCTGAATATCACGACAGTAAAACAGCCCGGCATCGGCCAGCCGCTGCTCAGTGGCCGGGCCAACGCCGGGGATCTTGCGAAGCGGTAAGTCGCGCACAAAATCGGCTACCTGTGCCGGAGTGATCACATACAGGCCATCAGGCTTATTTTCTTCGGAGGCAATTTTGGCCAAAAACTTATTGGGCGCCACGCCGGCCGAGGCCGTCAGCTGCAACTCACGGGCAATATCAGCACGGATCGCCTCGGCAATACGTGAAGCCGACCCCTGGTAGTGCGGACTGTCCGTCACATCCAGATAGGCCTCATCCAGCGAGAGTGGCTCAATCAGTTCGGTGTAGCGGGCAAAAATGGCGCGGATCTGGGCTGAAACTTCTTTATATAGCGCCATGCGGCCAGGGATCAGCACTAACTGTGGGCACAGTTGCAATGCTTTGTGGGTGCTCATGGCCGAACGTACGCCAAAACGCCGCGCCGGGTAGTTGCAGGTCGCAATCACCCCACGCCGTTCCCGGGCACCGCCAATGGCCAAGGGCACATTGCGCCAGCCCGGATTGTCGCGCATTTCCACCGCCGCAAAAAAGCAGTCCATGTCGACGTGAATGATTTTACGCACGCCATACCTGTATATAAAAACAGTTATGGCATTGTAGCCTGAGGCTCAACAAAAACAAAAGGCGCCCTGCGGCGCCTTGTTCAGGACTACAGCAGGGTTTTCATACTGCCATGTTGCTCTAGTGCCAGGTGCCAGGACAGGGCCTTTTCCAGGCAGTGGGGAGTATGGCCGCCACGCTGACAGGCTTCTTCAAAATAAGCTGTCAGGGCGTCGCGGTACAGCGGGTCAACACAATGCGCAATGATGGTGCGGGCCCGCTCCCGCGGCGCCAGGCCGCGTAAATCGGCCAGGCCGTGTTCAGACACCAGAATGTCGACATCGTGTTCGGTGTGATCGACATGGCTGACAAAGGGTACAAAGCTGGACACATCACCGCCTTTGGCCAGGGACTTGGTGACAAAGATCGATAACTGGCCGTTGCGGGCAAAGTCACCGGAGCCACCAATGCCGTTCATCATCCGGGTACCGCAAACGTGGGTGGAATTGACGTTGCCGTAGATATCGGCTTCCAGTGCAGTATTAATGGCAATAATACCGAGGCGGCGAACAATGCCTGGGTGGTTGGACAACTCTTGCGGCCGCAGGATCAAACGGTCACGGTAGCGGCCTAGCTGGGTCATCACCTGCTCGTTACGCTCTGGCGATAGGGTAATGGAACAACCGGAAGCAAACAGCAGCTTGCCACTGTCGAGCAGGTCAAAGGTGGAGTCCTGCAGTACTTCGGAATACATGCTTAGCCCCTCGAAAGGGCCATGGGCCAGGCCGCTCATCACTGCATTGGCCATGGTACCGATACCGGCCTGTAGCGGCAGTAATTGCGGGGTCAGTCGCCCGGCGCTGACTTCCTGCTGGAAAAAGGCAATGAGGTGATCGGCAATACGCTGGGTGTCAGCATCCGGCGGCAGTACGGTCGAGGGGCTGTCTTTGCCGTGGGTGACAACAATAGCGGCAATTTTCGCCGGGTCGACCGGAATATAAGGCAGGCCAATACGGCTGTCGGGTGCCACCACCGGGATCGGCTGGCGATGCGGCCGGCTACCGGGAATATAAATGTCATGCAGGCCTTCAAGTTCAGCCGGCGCCGCCAGGTTAAGCTCTACAATGACTTTGTCAGCCAAAATGGCATAACTGGCCGAGTTGCCCACCGAGGTGGTAGGCACAATGCCGCCTTCTTCGGTAATGGCGCAGGCTTCCACCACGGCTACATCCATATGCCCCAGCTGCTGATTGCGCAGCAACTCGACCGTTTCAGACAGGTGCTGATCGATGAACATCACCTTACCGTCGTTGATGGCTTTACGCAGTGTGGTATCCACCTGAAAAGGCATGCGCCGGGCCAGTACTCCGGCTTCGGTCAGTTCCTTGTCCAGATCATTGCCCAGCGAAGCGCCGGTCATCAGGGTAATCGACAAAGGCTCATTACGGGCCCGGCCGGCCAGCGCATGGGGCACAGCTTTGGCTTCACCGGCGCGGGTAAAGCCGCTCATGCCGACAATCATGCCGTCTTTAATTAGGCCGGCGGCCTGTTCGGCGGACATTTCCAGTGCCTGCCAACCGGGCAGACGGCAGCGTTGCTCGATCATCGTCAACAACTTCCTGAGGGTGATAGGCGAGAGTGGGCCGACAGCTTACGCGGCCTGTTATGGGTCACAATTAGCCATAAGTCCAATGGCGCTGCAACGCTTGACCTTGAAGTAACTCCAGGCTTTACCCTGCGAGATAAATCTATCATCTGGAGGTTTTTATGGCGCATACCTATCGGCTAGCTCTCTTGGGCGTCAGCTGCGCCGGTTGTGTACGCAGCATTGAAAAAGCCCTGGCGCAGGTGCCAGAGATAACCAAAGTGCAGATCAACCTTGCCGATCGCACCGCTTTGATTGACAGCTCCGGAGCTGTTGAGTCCATCATCAGTGCCATTCGCTCTGCCGGCTATGATGCCCGCCAGTTATCCGGCAATGCCGAACAGGAGCGGCAAAGCCAGCAGCAAAATGACCGCCAGCATCAGCGACGCCGCTTCTTGCAGAGCCTGGCTGCCCTGTTACCCGGAGCAGCCTTGATGCTGTGGGCCTGGTTTGGTGGCGCCATGACCGTAACCGACACCACCAGCCAACTTAGCTGGGCCGCTATTGGCCTGTTCATCGCACTGTTGATGCTGGTAACCGGCGGCCATTTTTATAAAGGCGCAGTCAGTGCCGCCCGACATGGCCAGGCCAACATGGACAGCCTAGTGGCCTTGGGCACCGGCGCCGCTTGGCTATATTCGATGACAGTCGTGCTGGCACCACAGTGGTTCCCGGAGGCTGCCCGGCACCTGTACTTTGAAGCCAGCCTGATGATCCTTGGCCTCATCAACCTCGGCCAGGCTCTGGAGGCCCGCGCCCGAGGTAAAACGGCCGACGCCCTGCATCAGCTTTTTGACTTGCAGGTAAAAACAGCCCAGGTAGTACAGGGGGAAAAAACCACGGCCGTGGCCATTGAAGGTATTGAGCCGGGCGATGTGATCCGCGTACGCGGTGGCGAAAAAATTGCCGTGGACGGCATCATTTGTGACGGTGATGGCCTAGTTGACGAAAGTATGTTGACCGGCGAGCCCCTTGCGCAAAGCAAGGGCCAAGGTGACACCGTTCACGCCGGTACTCTGCTGCAAAAAGGCACCTTGCTGGTCAAAACCAGCAACGCCGGTGACAGCACCTTACTGGCCCAAATCATTGAGCAGGTTCGACAGGCCCAGAGCGCCAAGCCGCAAATAGGCCAACTGGCTGATCGTATTGCCGGCATCTTCGTCCCCAGCGTGTTGCTGATTGCCACACTGACGGCATTGTGCTGGTATCTGTTTGGGCCACCACCGGTGCTGAGCCACACCTTGATCGCCGCTACCAGTGTTTTGATTATTGCCTGCCCGTGCGCCCTGGGGCTGGCAACGCCAATGTCAATCATGGTTGGGGTCGGCAAAGCGGCCCAGGCCGGAGTACTGATCCGTAATGGCGATGCTCTGCAAACTCTGACCCACATTGATACCCTGGTGCTGGATAAGACCGGCACCCTGACCGAAGGGCAGCCTCGGGTAACCGACGTTGAGCAAGCAGAACAGGCGCATGATGTCGCGGCTCTGGTCAACGCTTTGGAGGCCGGCAGCCAGCACCCCCTGGCCAACGCCCTGCTACAGTGGGCAGAGCAAACACCACCAGCAACACTGAACAACATTACAGAACACAGTGGCCAAGGCATGACCGGTGACTATCAGGGCCAGGAAATACGCTTGGGTAACCGTACACTGCACCCGGATAGCATCACTTTGCCTGACCCCGGCGACACTTCAAGCACCTATGTGTACCTCAGTCTTGGCGAGCATTGGCTGGCAACCTTTACCATCAGCGACCCTATCAAAGCCGATACTCAGCAAGCCATCCGCGCTCTGCAGCAAAAGGGCTTAAAGCTGGTGGTGCTATCAGGAGACCGTGAGCAGGCAGTGCAGCAGCTGGCCAGGACCCTGGGTATAGATGAGGCCAAGGGCTGCCTGCTACCCAACGACAAAGCGGCTTATATCAAGCGATTGCAAGCCAATGGCCAACGTGTTGCCATGGCCGGTGACGGCATCAATGATGCACCAGCACTGGCGGTGGCCGATGTGGGCATGGCTATGGGCAGCGGCACCGATATCGCCATGGCAACAGCCGATCTGACACTGATGCGCGGTTCTTTGGCCGTGCTTGACGATGCCATTGCGATCGCTCGGGCGACATTGGCCAACATCCGCCAGAACCTCTTTGGCGCTTTTGTCTACAACACGCTCGGCATCCCGCTGGCCGCCGGTGTACTCTACCCCTTTACCGGTTGGCTACTGAGTCCCGTGATTGCCGGAGCCGCCATGGCACTGTCGTCAGTAACGGTTGTCAGTAATGCAAACCGGTTGCGCCGTTTGCCCATAGGACAACACCGTGACACTTGACCCGCAAAAACTTGGCCAGCAATTGCGCCACCCTCAGGGCGAACTGGGCCTGCGGGTGGCCGATGGCATGCAGCAGAGTAATCAACGCTTGCTGCAAAATTGCCTGACGGCACTGCAACTCACCGGCACTGACTACCTGCTGGAACTGGGTCCCGGTAACGGCGCCCATGTGCCGGCGATGTTGCCCGTCGGTGCCCGCTATCTGGGGCTCGATAACTCAGCAGATATGGTACAAGCGGCGCAGGCACAAGCGTCAGGGCAGTGGCATTTTGTCCAGGGAGACTTACATGAGTTGCCCTACCAAGAGCAATTCACAGCGCTGTTATCTTTGAATACCTGTTACTTCTGGCAGGATCTACTTGGTGTCAGCGCTCGCCTTTTCACGGCGCTTAAACCCGCTGGCCGGTTAGTGCTGGGTTTACGTAGCCGGGCCTCTATGGCCACCCAGCCCCAGTTTGCCGGCTTTCAGTTGTTTGACGGTTCAGAGCTGGCTGACAGCCTACACAAAACCGGCTTTACCGATATTGCCGTCACTCCCCACGATGACGATACCCTGACCATTGCTGGCCACCATTTTGCTATGTCGTCACTGGTAATAAAGGCCCAAAAGCCCGGTTAACACCCAAGAAACATCCCTCTCTTTTTACTCACAAATACCAATGGGGCGTTGCAATTATTACCTTTTTTCAGCCTCCGTTAAGCAGCAAATTTCGCGAATTGCCCTATGCTCAGCTCATACCAACATGATGCCTTAAAAGGAGGCAACGCAATGCGTAATACAGCACTGGCAATCGCTCTGGCCCTGGTAATGGCACCCGCTGCTTTTGCAGCGAAACCCAATGAAACTGGCCCTATTGCCTTTAAAAAAATGGATGCCAATGGTGACGGCATCGTCAGCGAAGCGGAATTCAATAAAGCCCATGCCAATCGCATGAGCAGCCGCGCCGAAGAAGGCCGTATGATGAAAAATGCTGGGCAAATGGCACAGTTCAAGCAATTCGATCTCAATGGTGACGGTAAAATTACTGCCGCGGAATACACCAAAACGATCCATGCCAGACAAAGTCAGATGCGCCAGGAAAAATTAAAGGACAAGCGTAAAGAAAAGTACCAAGACAAAAAATTGAAGCAAAAGAGTAATGGGCGGATGAACCGCAGCCAGGCCTTCAACATGATGGACAGTAACCACGATGGCAAACTGTCAGCAGCTGAATTTGAGAAGGCGCCCAACAACAAAATGAAAGCAAAAATGGCAGATGGTAAAGCCATGAATAATAATCAAAGTCGCCAGCTCCGCTTCAAGGGGCTGGATAAGAATGGTGATGGCTATCTGAGCCCAGAAGAGTTCGGTGTACCAAAAGCCAAAAAACCAAGTAAGCAATAATTGTAATTCACCTGGCCCGTGCAGTATCACCACCACGCTGAACGAGCGTGATGCTGCCACGGGCTGTGGTATTGAAACTGCGCTATATGCCCGGAGGTGCCTGCTTATTGGCAGGGCATCAGCAAGCCCCGCATCAGTAAATCAACCGTTAAAGTTCTGTAATGCTGGGTCGATATGGATTTAACCTGCAAATGGACATCTAAGCATGCTCAGACAGATTCGTATCGTGCCGCGTTTCGTCGGTACTGTGGTGGGCGGCGGCGTTATCGCCACCGTCTTGGTGTTCAGCTTCATTTACGCCAGCGTTCTGCAACTGTTGGACGATGCCGAACGGCGTGAACTTGCCAGTATTTTCGATAACGTGCAGGCATCCATTGCCAGCCAAGGCAGTGCTGCTGAGGCAATGGCAACACTGGTGGCCGGTATTCCAGCGGTACAAAAAGACATAGCCACAGGCGACCGTCAGCACCTTGCTGACATGTTCGTACCAGGCTTTAACACACTAAAACAAGACTTTGGTGTGCGGCAGTTCCAGTTTCATCTACCGCCGGCAACGTCTTTCCTGCGCGTACACCAGCCAGGCAAATTTGGGGATGATTTGTCGAGTCTGCGTGCCACAGTGGTGGAAACCAACACTATCCATAAACCGATACATGGCCTGGAGATTGGTAAAGCCGGTTTGGGTGTACGTGGCATTGCGCCAATTTCAGCAGATGGTAAGCATGTCGGCTCCATAGAGTTTGGCATGTCCTTTGGGCAAAGTTTCTTTGATGATTACACCAAAGCACACAATGTGATGCTGGCCCTGCACCTGAAACGGGATGGCGGTATGGAACCTTTCGCCAGCACCTTGGGCAAACCAAGTGTACTGACCGAACAGCAACTACAATCCGTGTTCAGTCACGGCTCCACAATCATTGAAGACAGAATTAACGATACCCCGGTGGCCGTCTATGCCGACGTAATCAAAGATTATGCCGGTAAGCCCATTGGCGTACTGCAGGTCGCCAAAGACCGTACCTTCTACGTTCAGAAAATCGAGTTCATGCGCAATGTGATGCTGGCCATGGGTATTGGTGGCATCTTGATCGGTGGCATCCTGATCTACTTCATCAGCCGCAACGTGGTTAACCCGCTGGTGCGCACGACTCAGTACATGCGCGAAATCGCTGAAGGCGATGGCGATCTTAGTAAGGAATTGCCAGTAGACGGCCAAGACGAAGTTGCCATGCTGGCAGACGGCTTCAACCGCTTCGTGCGCAGTGTCCGCGAGCTGGTAGTGCAGGTGACCGGCTCCGTGAAGTCCGTCGGTGCTGCCGCCGAAGAACTGGCCACCACTGCCGAACACACCAGCGAGGCTATTCGCAATCAGCAGCTGGAAACCACTCAAATTGCCACAGCCATGACCGAAATGTCCTCCACTGTGCATGAAGTGGCCGAAAACACCGCTTCTACTGCTCACTCTGCCGAGGATGCCGAGAAGCAGGCTGAGCGTGGTCAGCAGGTGGTTGCCGGTGCTGTGGCCAGCATTAGTGACCTGGTAAATGAAGTACAGGCTGCTTCAGCAATAGTACAGCGCGTGGATAAAGACAGCACACGAATAGGTACCGTCCTGGATGTGATCCGCGGCATTGCCGAACAAACTAACCTGCTGGCGCTCAATGCCGCCATTGAGGCGGCCCGAGCCGGCGAACAAGGCCGAGGTTTTGCTGTGGTCGCCGACGAAGTGCGCAGTCTGGCAAGGCGTACCCAGGAATCCACCGAAGAAATCCACGAGATGATCGAAAGCCTGCAAGGCAGTGTCGGTGAAACCGTTCGCGCCATGGAAAGCAGTGCCGGCCGCGCGCAGGCAAGCCAGGAACAGGCCAATCGGGTACGTGAGGTGTTGCAGGAAATCACCCAGTCCATGGACACCATCTCACAGATGAGTACCCAGATAGCCACCGCCGCCGAAGAACAATCGCACGTGGCCGAGGAAATAAACAAGAGCGTCAACAACATCAGCCAGGTGGCCGAACAAACTGCCGCCGATGCGGTCAAGACCTCGTCTTCCAGTGCCTCACTGGCTGGCCATGCCGAGGAACTGGTGCGCCTGGTGGGGCGTTTTAAAACCTGATTGATATGGCAGCTCCCCCCTAAAAGCCGGCACCGTTACAGGGCCGGCTTTTTTATACCGAGCACTTACAAGCAGCTCGCATAGTATCGATAGAGCCTTTACGTGTTATCTTCCAAAGCCGCTTCAGCTTTCTATACTTATGCGCATTTTACCTTGCACGAGTGACCGGAAATGCGCCCCTTGCTGCTGTGTTTCCTGCTGTTTATTGCTCCCTTGCATGCCAAACCCACCACAATCACACTGGCAGCAGATCCCTGGTGCCCTTATAACTGCCTGGCTGACAGCAAAAACGCCGGCTTCATGGTAGATATTGCCCGCAAAATACTGGCCAAACACGGTGTTACTGTCCGTTATCTGGAAGTGCCTTGGGTCAGAGCCTTGAAAGGGGCCAAAGCCGGTGACTATGACGGTGTCATTGGTGCCTCCCGCATGGAAGCCAAAGGTTTTATCTTCCCTGAGTTACCACAGGGTCAAATGCAGAATGTCTTTTGGGTACTCAAAGGCTCTTCCTGGCGTTACCAAGGGCCAGCATCCCTGCGCGGTAAACGCCTGGCGATCATTGCCGGTTACGGTTATGGCCCGGAGATTGAACGCTATCTGGACAACCCGGAGCATCAGAAAAATATTGTTCGATTGTACGGTCAAACGCCTCTGGCCAATGGCATCGCCATGCTCGAATACGCCAACGTGGATATTTTGCTCGAAGACCGCTCGGTGATGCAGTACTAGCTCCGCCGGCACCCGGCACAAGCGCTCATCAAGGCCGCCGGAAATACTGCACTGGCCGCCGCTTTCAGTGACGTTTATGTCGCCTTCTCCCCTACTAAAATGCATTCTACTCGTTATGCGAAATGGCTCACCAAGGGCATGAAAGATCTACGAAAAACTGGGGAACTCAAGACATTACTGGCCCCTATGGTGTACAAGACTGGCAAAAACCAAAATAGCCCCTGGCACTACCCACACCTTGAGTAGCCTTTGCTATAGTGGGAGATAGGCATCCCCCATTTTCACAGCACGTGAAATGACAACCCGGATACTCTAAGGAATGCGTAGAGGCAATGCGTGAGCTGATGTTGCTGCCCAGGGTTGCTGCTAACTGGTTAACCACTGGCTGACGGCAATAAACATGAAGCGTTTGTTTGATTTTTTCCAAAATAATGATGAATTTGCACAAATCGGCGGGCACCTGAGTGAAGGCCTGATTGTCACTGATCTGGCCCGCAATATTGTCTACTTCAACAGTATTGCCCAACGGCTATTAGGCCACGACCTTGCTGATAAAACGCCCCTTAGCCACTACCTGCCCACCATCAACGAGCTATTACCAAAAAAATGGCATAACACCCTGTTTTCACGTCAGCGCCTGGATGTAAGCAACCACCATCTTCTTGTTGCAGCCCATACCCTGACAGACCAACAACAACGCTGTATTGGCTTGCTGATAACACTCACTGACATCACCGATAATATTGACGCCCAGCAACAACTTCAGGAACAAGCCAGTAAACTCAAAACCTACCTTGAAGGCACCCGCGCCGGCACCTGGGAGTGGAATCTGCTATCCAATCAGGTCGATATTGATGAGCGCTGGGCCAGAATGCTCGGCTACAGCCTGGCTGAGTTACAGCCACTGACATTCAGTACCTGGACGGAACGCTGCCACCCTGACGATCTGGAAACCGCCATGCTGAAGCTACAAAAGCATATTGCTGGCGACTACCCCTACTATGATGCGATTTGCCGAATGCGCCATAAAAAAGGGCATTGGGTATGGATCCATGACCGCGGCAAAGTGGTAGCTAGAACGAAAAGCGGTAAGCCGTTATGGATGCGCGGCACTCATATTGATGTGACAGAAAGTCAGTTGGCGCAAGAACGCCTGAGCAAGCTGGCCCATACCATTCCGGGCATTATTTACCAGTTCACTATGCGCCCTGATGGTCATATTACTTTTCCCTATGTCAGTGATCAGGCCAAGCATATCTATGGTGTTTCTCCCCAGGCACTGATGGATGACGCCCGGGTGCTGGAGCAAATTGTGCATCCAGAGGATCTGTCCCGCATTTATGACTCCATCTTCCAGTCAGCCAAAAACTTAACCCCCTGGAAGCAGCAATACCGGGTAACGCTGGACGATGGTATTCACTGGCTGGAAGGTAACTCCATCCCCGAAGCCAGCCCC
This sequence comes from Gallaecimonas aegicerasi, assembly GCF_045291545.1. Taxonomy (GTDB): domain Bacteria; phylum Pseudomonadota; class Gammaproteobacteria; order Enterobacterales; family Gallaecimonadaceae; genus Gallaecimonas. The sequence goes on along the minus strand of NZ_CP149514.1, from coordinate 548,681 downwards.
GACGGCACCATCAGTTGGTACGGCATGATCATCGATATCACCGAGCGAAAAACGCTGGAAGACAAATTGCGCCAGCTGACCATTACCGATGAACTGACCGGGTTGGCTAACCGCCGCCACATTCTTGATGCCATGGAAGAAGCATTTCAGCGCTTTCAGCGTTACCAGCGCACCTTTTCATTGGTATTGATTGATCTCGACCACTTCAAGGAAGTTAACGACAACTTTGGCCACCCTGCAGGTGACAAGGTGCTGAGCGCAATGGCCGATATCTTCAAGGAACGCCTGCGGGCCACCGACCACGCCGGCCGCCTGGGCGGTGAGGAATTTGTGCTGCTGTTGACCGACACCCCGCAACATGGCGCCCTGGATATTGCCGATACCATTCGCCAGGCGCTAGAAAATTGTACTTTTTGTGAGCAAGGCACGCCCTTTCGCATCACTCTTAGCGCCGGTGTTACCGAAGTTAGCGGCAATGATCGGCGGTTGTCTCGGGTCCTGGCCCGGGCTGACAAAGCCATGTATCAGGCCAAAGCTGCTGGCCGCAACCGTATTCAGCTGGCTTGCTGACTTGCACCGGGCGGCACCATTGCCGACAATCGCCGCATTGTGTCGGTAAAGACTACAGCCATGTTTGACCAACCCGCTTTTCGAGCTCTGTTTCCCAGCCTCAGGCAACCGGATGCGCCGCTTTACCTAGATAACGGCGCCAGCACCCAAACCGCCGAGCCGGTACTGACCGCCATGGCCGATTATTACCACCACTATCGCGCCAATGCCCATCGGGCCAGTTACCCCTGGGCGCGGCAGGCAACCGAGCAACTGGAAATCAGTCGCGACATCATTCGCCGCTGGCTGCGTGTAAGCCACCGCGAAGCGGTGATTTTTACCAGCGGCACAACCAGCGCCATTAATCTCGTGGCACTGGGTCTGGCCGCACAGCTGCAACCCGGTGATCGATTACTGATATCGGCCATGGAACACCACGCCAACCTTGTGCCCTGGCAGCTACTGGCCCAGCGTACCGGCGCCATCATCGATATTATTCCGCTGGATCAACACGCCAATCTGGATATGACTGCGTTCAAAACGCTGCTGGCAAGGCAACCGAAAGTGGTGGCTTGTTGCCATGTATCCAACACCCTCGGGCTCATTAACCCGGTGCAGGAAATATGCGAATGGGCTCGGGCAGCGGGAGCCCTGAGCGTTATAGACGGCGCTCAGGCAGTGGCACACTTGCCCGTAGACATCGCCGCAATGGGCTGCGATTTTTACGCCTTTTCCGGCCACAAGATGTTCGGGCCAACGGGCGTGGGCGTACTAACCGGGCGCCTAGCCGCGCTGGAGGCCCTTACACCGGTCCTGGCTGGTGGCGAGATGATAGACAAGGTCAGCTTCAGCGACGTCAGTTTCAATGCCTTGCCACACCGGCTTGAACCCGGAACAGCGCCTATCGCCGAAATCGTTGGCCTGGCTAAAGCCGTTAGCCTGTTGAGCAGCATCGATGCTCGCTACCATGAGCAGGCACTGAGCGAACGGTTACTGAGCGGCTTAGCTAAGTTGCCCATACAGATACTCGGCCGTGGTGAGAGGGTCAGCCTGGTATCCATCGCCAGCCGCCAGGTACACCACAGTGACCTGGCCCATTATCTGGCCGAACGCAACATCGCGGTACGGGCCGGCCACCACTGCACCCAGCCTCTGCATCAGTTGCTGGGGCTCAGCGGTTCCCTGCGTATCGCTCTGGCCCCTTACAACACCTTGGCCGAGGTTGAACAACTGCTGTCAGCCCTGGCCGAGGGCCTGGCTTTGTTTGAGGAAATGGCATGACCCTGTTGGCCCAGTTCGCTCAGGAAAAACACTTCGAAGGCCGTACCCGCTTTTTATTGCAGCAGGCTCGAGCGCTGCCAGTACTGGCCGATAAAACCGATAACGATGCCGTGCGCGGTTGCGAAGCCCGCACCTGGCTGCGCGTCGAATGGCAGGGCGGCAAATTGCACCTGCGAGGCGACAGTGAGGCTCGTATTGTCAAAGGCTTGATGATGCTATTGGCCGACTTGTACGAAGGTCTCGATGCCAACCAGGCCCGCCATGTGGATGCCCGCGCCGCCTTTGAAGCAGCCGGGCTAACCGGTTTTCTCAGCCCCAGCCGGTCGAATGGCCTTTATGCCATGCTGGCCGCTATTCACGCCGAGCTAGGCTAACCTTTTACGCCGGTTAGCTTTTCAAGCACCCGGGCAACGGCTACCAAGCCAAAGGTGGCGGTCACCACCATGCTGGCGCCAAACCCCGAGGCACAGTCCATGCGCATGGACCCTTGCGCCTGCTTGCTGGTACAGGCACTGCCATCCGGTTGCGGGTATTTCAGGGCTTCCGAGGAAAACACGCAATCGACGCCAAACTTACGGGTTTTGGAAAAATGATAGACGCGGCGCAAGCGCTCTTTCAGTTTACGCGCCAGTGGGTCCTGGATGGTCTTGGTGAGATCGGCCACCTGTACCTGGGTCGGGTTAACCTGGCCGCCGGCTCCACCGATGGTGACAATACGCACTTTATTACGCTTGCACCAGGCAATCATCGCCGCTTTGGCGCCCAGGCTGTCAGTGGCATCAATGACATAATCAAAGCCGCCGGCAAGGAGTTCAGGGACATTATCCGGGGTTACAAAATCATCCACCGCCGTCACCCGGCAGTCCGGGTTAATATCACGGATGCGCTCAGCCATGACGGTTGTCTTCGGACGGCCAATGGTGCTCGCCAAGGCATGGATCTGGCGGTTGGTATTGGTGGTGCAGATATCATCCATATCCACCAGTGTAATGGCTCCAACGCCACTGCGGGCCAGCGCTTCTGCGGCCCAGGTACCGACCCCGCCAATACCGGCAACCAGTACATGGCTGGCACGCAATATGGCAGCGGCATCTTGCCCATAAAGACGGGCTATGCCACCAAACCGGTTGTCGTAATCGCTCATCAGCTCCCCCCTTGACTGGCCGCGCATTCTAACACGACAAGGGCGGTAAGCTGGGCAAGATCACTGTGCCACACTGTCATAGCGGAGCTGGCAATAACCGAGCAACTTATCCTTCGGCGGTGATAAATTCGTTGATGTTCAGGCCCCAGGGGGTAGGGTCTTCGGCACCTTCAATTTTATCGCGGCTAAACAGCAGGTTCAGTTCTTCAGGGGCAATGCGAGACTGATTACGGGTATTAAAAATAATTTTCACCTGAGGCTTCACCGGCGTTTGCTCGTTGGCCTTGGTGACAACCGCCAAGCGGCCTGATGTTAAGCGCACCAATGAGCCAACCGGGTAGACACCGATACAGCGGATAAACTGCTCCACCAGCACCCGATCAAAGTGGCCACCGGACAAATCCAGCAGCAGCCGTAATGCCTTGGTCGGCGGCATAGCCGGTTTATAGACACGTTCTGCCGTCAGGGCGTCATAGACATCGACAATACTGATCATGCGGGCATAGCGCGACAGCTGGCCAGCCTTCAAACCCTTGGGGTAGCCTTCGCCGTCCAGACGTTCATGGTGATTAGCCACCACATCCATCACCAGTGCCGGTAAGCCTTCACCTTGCTCTTCGAGCATACTGACCGCATGGGTGACGTGGCTTTTCATGATCTCAAACTCGTCGTCGCTCAGCCGCCCCGGTTTCATCAAGATAGACTCTGGCACCCGTACTTTACCGATGTCATGCAGTAAGGCGCCCAATGCCAGGATTTCTGTGGTTTTTTTGTCGATCCCCAGGTGCCGGGCAAACAACGCCATCAGGATGCTGACGTTGAGGCTGTGCTCCATCAAATAAGCGTCTTTTTCGCGGATCCGCGTCAAACAAGCTAGGGTGGTAGGGTTACTGAACACCCCTTCGACAAAATGGCTGGCGTACTGCTGCGCTTGCTCAACATTCGGCAAGACACCATCACGCACCATGTCGTAAAACCGGGCCATGATTTCCCGCGCTTCCAGATACAGCGCCCGGGATTGTGCCAGTGAGTCAAAATCGGTGGGTTCTTCAGGTGCCGCAGCCGGCTCTGGTGGTGTCACGTTTTCTTGGCGGGAACGCTCAGGGTCTATCCAGACATGGGTTACGCCAGCGTTCCACAACACCTGCATGGCCGCCTCTGAGTCCATGTAGCCAGGTTGCTTCAGGCGAAAAGTACGGGTGCCTTTAATGCTGACAACATAGTCTCCCGGCTGTAGTTCACTTAAGGCCACACAACGGTGTTTGTCGTTACTTTTGTCCATTCAACCAAATACTCACATTCCTTTTGGCCAGGCCGTAAATGCTTAACTGTGGGTTGGCGCCGATACTGGTGGGGAACAGGCTACCATCGTTGATCCATAACCCCGTCACCCCAAAATGCCGCCCCTGACTGTCACAAACGCCCTGGGCCGGACTGGCCGCCATGGCGCAGCCCCCCATCACGTGGGCAGAAGATATAGCCAGTCGCTGAGCCTGCATCGGCAATTCATCCAATGCTGCCAGCGCCTCGGTAGCGGGCAACGGCTTGGCATCCAGGTGCAGCGGTAATAACTGGCGGGCACCAGCGGCCTGCTGGATCAGCATCATCTCTTTAAGGGCTGACTTAAACAAGTGGAACAATGGTTCAGTCAGCGGGTAATCCAGCTGCGGTTGCCCATAGTCGTCCAGGCTGACCCTGCCACCGGCCAGCGCTGGCGAGAAGCCATCACGGATCAGAGCGATCAGCCCCTGAGTATGGGGTAAACGGTTAAGTTCTGTGGCTAGCGCCTGGCCACGGCGACGCAGCAACGCCGATGTCACCATCGGGTGTAGAGGTATGGCCTCGAGTTTGAAGCCCTGATCGGCCTGCAACCACTGGTGGTGGTCACTGAACACGGACTGCGGTGCGCCATAATAGGGGCTGATTTCGTCATCGAACTGCGCAAAGCTCATCACTACCGGGTGCAAAAAAGTGCGCGCGCCGGTTCGGCCTGCATCATCTTCCAGACCCGAGCGCAGTAAAATTGCCGGGTTGCCTATAGCTCCAGCGCATAAAAAGACATGCTTGGCCGTTAACTCTTGGCCATTACGCAGCTTCACGCCCTGCACTTTTTTCGCCGCCACCAGCAGCCGTTCAACCGGTGCGCTATGCAGTAGCGTCAGGCCCTGCTCCAGGGCGCTGGCGATGGTGGTCAGCAACATTGACTGCTTGGCATTGGTCGGGCAGCCCATACCGCAGTACCCCAAATTCCAGCAGCCTTTTACATTGCGGGCGATCACACCATGACTGCGCCCCAGTTTTTCACAACCGCGGGCCAGCACAGCATTATTCTGATTCGGTGGCAGGGGCCAGGGGTGGATTGCCAGGCGCTTTTCCATAGCAGCAAACCAGGGTGACATGTCTCCCAGTTCAACGCCCATCTGCTGCCAGCGGGCAAGGGTAGGCGCTGGCGTTCGGAAGCTGGATGTCCAGTTCACCAGAGTAGAGCCACCCACTGCCCGCCCCTGCAATATCGAGATGGCGCCATCTTTCGTCTGCCGCAGCGCATTATCCTGATAGAGATCGCGATAGGCCTGTGCCTCATTCATCCGAAAATCACGGGAGGATTTCAGCGGCCCCATTTCTATCATCAGCACCTTTAGGCCTGCGGCACAAAGCGCTTCTGCGCTCACCCCGCCACCGGCCCCGGAGCCAACAATAATGACATCGAAGTGCTCAGTCAGTTGATGGGCTTCATCACCTGGTAACACCCGCCAGCCTGACGCCAGCCCCTGGGCAATAGGATCAGCTATCAAAACCGGCTCCCAACAGTTGTTTGGCATAAGGCGGGCCGGGGTAACCGGTCTGGCGCTGTAGGACCGGGTCAGCAAAAGCAGCCAAACAAATCAGCTGCACCAAGGCGTTATGGGCGAGGTTAAGCAATTTCAGCCAGTGGTCCTTCATGGCCTCAAGGGCCGCTGCCGGCGCCGCCGCAGTACCATGCCAGACGCCCAGTAGCGGGCCGGTAAACCAGCGGCTATCCAGTAACCCCAACACCTGTTGTAACTGTTGTTGCTCCCGTTTCGGTAACACCGCCAGCAGTCGTTGCAGACGCTGATAGGTCGCGCCGATGTCCGCTTGGGGATAGGCACTGAGTACCGCACCAATCAGTGCCTGCCACAAAGGCTGCGCGGGTGACGGTTTCGGCGCACAGGCGGTCAGCATCAGTGAGCTGGCCAAACCCAACTTGAGAAATTGCCGCCGCTCCATCAGCGCAACCGCCAGCGGCTCAAAAGCCGTAACAGGCCTTGCCGATAAGGTGGATAAACCAGCTTAGTGCTGGACAGCCGCCCTTTGGCCAACACTGGCCGGGCCTTCGAAAAGGTCAAGACCCCTTCACGGCCATGGTAATGCCCCATGCCAGACGGGCCGATGCCGCCAAAAGGCAAGTCATCAGCGGCCACCTGCACCAAGGTATCATTCACGCAGATACCGCCAGCATGGATGGCCTTGAGCAGTTTTTGTTCGGTACTTTTGCGGTAAGTGAAAGGGTAAAACGCCAATGGCCTCGGCCGCTCACAGATAAAGGCAATGGCTTCATCAAGTTGCTGATATTCAATGATCGGTAAAATCGGGCCGAAGATCTCTTCGCGCATCAATGCCAGCGAATGGCTCGGCGCCAGCACAATGGTCAGCGGCAAACGGCGGTGGCTGTCATCAGCCTCGCCTGGGGCCAGTACAGTGGCACCTGCTTGCTTGGCTTCATCCAGGTAGCCCTGCAAACGGGCATATTGATGGCCATTGATGATATTGCTGTACTGAGGCTGGGTGCGCCAGTTGGGATAAAAGCGCGCAAACAGGGTCAGCAGCAGATCTGCCATCGCCTGCCCCTGGCCGGCCGGTACCAGCAAATAATCGGGCGCCACACAGGTTTGCCCGGCATTAAAGACTTTACCAAACAAGATACGTTCGGCCGCTACAGCCAGTGGCATATCTGGTGCCACCAGCGCCGGTGACTTACCCCCCAACTCCAGCGTTACCGGTGTCAGGTTGTCAGCTGCGGCCCGCATCACTTGTTTGCCTACGGCCGTTGAGCCGGTGAACAACAGATGATCAAAAGGCAGCCGGGAAAACGCCGCTGCTACTTTGGCATCACCTTCCACAACCTGCAGCAAATCGGCAGCAAAATACTGGCCTACCAGCTTGGCCAGCAGCGCACTGGTTTGCGGCGTATGCTCCGACATTTTCACCAACACCCGATTACCGGCTGCCAAGGCGGCTGTGATCGGGCCGATGGCCAGATAGAGTGGGTAATTCCATGGCACCATGATGCCCACCACGCCCAAGGGCTGATAATCCAGCCTGGCGCGCGCTGGCCACATCAGCAAACTGACCTGACGGCGTTCGCTGGCTAACCAGTGTGCCAGGTGCCGAAGATGATGGTTGATGCCATCCACCGCGGGCATCAACTCACCCAGCAGTGTTTCTTGTTCACTGCGCTGGCCAAAATCCGCAGCAATCGCATCCGCTATTGTCTGGCGATTATCCAGCAACATCTTTTTCAGTGTTTTCAGGTTTTTGCGACGAACGCGAAGGGATGGCCAGGGCTCGGCCTGGTAAGCTTCCTTAGCCGCACTGAACAGAACCGTCAGATCCAGTGGCTGATGGTGGCGGGTAGGAAATGCGGCAACAGAGGCTGTCATGTTGTCTCCTAAGTGGCAACCGATAGTCTCTGAAAGTACTGCATTGGCTCGGCGCTGAAAAGGGCTCTTTTATTTACACCTCAGGGTTGGTAGCACCGTTCGGAAAAGCGCCCCAGTACACAAGTCTCTCGGGAGTGCAGTAAACAAGGCACCAAATACAGCAGATCCTGGCTGACCCAGTAAATGGCATTTTGCTCCAACCGCCGGCCCAGCGCTTCCGCCTGTGCTTGCGACATCCGCACCGCCCACGACTTCTCGCGGTATTGCCAGTCTGGCGAACAGCCCCATAATGGCCGGGCATCAAGGCCGGCCAAATCCAGTTCGGCTTCCAGTTGCCGGTCACGGCTGTCATTGAACTGATCGCTGAGTACTTTGCTACGGGGGTTACAGGCCGTAATAACGGCAAAGTCCCACCGCTTTGGAAAGGGCTTTGGCATCATGAAGACGGCATTTTCATAGCTGGCCCACAAGGTCATCCTTACCTTCCTGTTACATTGTTTTTTTTCAGTGTAACGGAATATCCGCGCTTTGCGCGCTAGCGGCTGCTTGTTAGGCCACTGTTACATAGCCTATAATCGACGCCCTTATGGAAAGGACGATTTTTTGAACAATTTCAGGGTGTAGTGACATCGACTGAACTTTGTTAGCGGAACCGGACTCCAATAGCCCGCTTGTGGTTGCCATGAAACCTGCATCGCCACGGCTGATGCTGTGGTCATATTTACGGTGCCACTGTCCTTTTTACTGCGGTTGAAGCACTTTTTTGGCGAAAATTAGGTATGTCCATGCAGACCCCACACATTCTGATTGTTGAAGACGAAACAGTTACCCGTAACACCCTGAAGAGCCTTTTCGAAGCCGAAGGCTATGTGGTGGTAGAAGCCAGCGATGGCGATGAGATGCATGATGTTCTGGCCAATCACCCTATCGATATGGTGATCATGGACATCAACCTGCCCGGTAAAAACGGTCTGTTGCTGGCCCGCGAAATTCGCGAGCAAAAAGACATGGGGCTGATCTTCCTGACCGGCCGCGATAACGAAGTCGATAAAATTCTCGGCCTGGAAATTGGTGCCGATGACTACATCACTAAACCGTTCAACCCCCGCGAGCTGACCATCCGTGCCCGTAACCTGCTGGGCCGTACCCTGTCGACCGGCAAGCCGGAAGATCAGCCTGAAGTTGAACGCTACAAATTCAACCACTGGGTACTGGAAGTGAACAGCCGTTCGCTGATCAGCCCCAGAGGCGACAGCTTCAAGCTGCCACGCAGTGAATTCCGCGCATTGCAGTTTTTCATCGAAAACCCCGGCAAGATCCTGACCCGCGCAGAACTGCTCAAGCAGATGACCGGCCGTGAACTCAAGCCTCACGACCGCACTGTGGATGTCACCATCCGCCGTATTCGTAAGCACTTTGAAAGCGTACCGGAAACCCCGGAAATCATTGCCACCATCCATGGTGAAGGTTATCGGTTCTGCGGCGATATCGACGCCACCGAAACCCACTAACAAAAAAGCCGGCAACCGCCGGCTTTTTTTATCGTTCTTCCAGCCACTGCACCAGCAGCGCCAGGTCACTTTGCCAGTGGTCGCTTATCTCATCCACCCAGTCCTGGATATTTTCCTGCCAGGCCGGTGCTTCACCATGCTGAGCCTGATTGGCCAGCTGTGATACACGCTTCAGGCCAATGGCTGCCGCCGCGCCTTTGATTTTATGGGCCATTTCGCAGGCCGCTTTGTTGTCACCCGCCATCAGGTTGGATTCCAGCACCTTCAGGTAATCCGGCATTTGTTCGGCAAACAGCTTCGCTGACTGCAGCATCGGGCCAGTACCAACAGCATCAATAAACTGGCTGAGGATCTCGGTATCAAGCAGGCTGTCTTCTGCTTCCTCAGTGTGCTGGCGGTTGGCCAGCATGGCACCAGGATCACCATAAAACTCATCAATGATGGCTGTGACCGAGGCTACCGATAAGGGCTTGGAAATGGCATCGTCCATGCCGTTTTCCAGATACTCGTCTTTATCCTTGATGACATTGGCCGTTAACGCGACGATGGGCAACTCGGCAAACTGAGGTTGCTCACGCAGCGCACAGGCGACTTCAAAGCCGGTCATGTCTGGCAGTTGAATGTCCAGCAGTACTAAATCAAAGGTCTGCTGCCGACAGGCCTGCAGAGCCTCCTGGCCAGTCATGGCCACCACCACCTGATGGCCCATTTTTTCCAGCAGCGCTTTGGCTACCGTGACGTTCAGCTCAATGTCTTCGACCAGCAACACCGTCAGCGCCAATGGCGACTGCGCCGGAGCGCTGACCGGCTGGGGAGCCTGGCAGGGGCTCAGTGGCAGGCTGAGAGTAAAAGTTGCCCCCTGCCCCGGCTGTGAGCGAACCGTCAGCTCCCCGCCCATGGCCTGGGCCAGATTGCGGCTGACCGCAAGGCCAATACCGGTGCCGGTGGCATGCCGGCCACTACCTTCAACCTGGTAATACATGGCAAAGATTTTGTCTTGTTCGGCCTGGGGGATACCGATCCCCGAGTCAGTTACCGCGTAGTGGATAGCAACCGGCTGGCCGCCTTTTTGCTCCAGCGTTACCGTCAGGCTGACATGGCCGGTCTCGGTGAATTTGACGGCATTACCCAGCAAATTCCAGAGGATCTGCCGGGTGCGGGTAGCATCCATCTGCACATAAGAAGGTAACTGCGGCGGTAACTGGCATTGCCACTGCAAACCTTTTTGTTGTGCCATCAGTGACGCCAGTACCGAAATGTCATTAACAAAGCCGGGGAAATCCGTGGCTTCCGGCACAATCGACAAGCGCCGCCGGTCTGCTTTATCCAGATCAATGATGTCGTTAAAGAGGTTGCCGAGTGTCTCGGCAGAAACATAAATGGTATTAACGAATGACGACTGCTCGGCATTAAGCGGTGTGTCACGCAGCATACGCGCCAGGCCAACAATGCCATTCAGTGGGGTGCGTAATTCATGGCTGAGCGTGGCAATAAACTGGGTTTTCTCCCGCGCCGCTTTTTCCAGCGCGTCTGCCGATTTTTTCCGTTCGGTAATATCGCGGCCAAAACCCAGCAGCCCCAGGCGGCGCCCGGACGCAGAGTAAAATGGCACCTTGCGCATTTCAAACAGGGCCTTGCGGCCATCCGGATATTGCAACCACTGCTCGTAGGTAACCGGCTGATTTTGTTCAAAAACCACTTTATCCGTTTCAATGGCACGGCTGGCAACGTCGTGTGAATAGACATCAAAAGGACTCAGGCCTATCAGCTCTTGCTCCTTACGGCCTGTCACCTCTTCTACGGCTTTGTTACAGCCATAAAAAATGCCCTTTTCACTGCGAAAGTAAATCATGTCCGGCGAGGAGTTGATGAAGGAGCGCAGCAGCGCCGTCTGCTCTCCCAGTGATTCCTGGGTTTTCTTCCGCTCGACAACCTCCAGGCTCAGCCGGTCAATGGCATCCTGACGGGCAAATTCGGCCTTTTTACGCTCTTCAATCTCAAAGTTCAGCTGTTCCACTTTATCTTTCAGACTGTCATTGAGGACACGGTCTTGTTCCCTGAGCTCCTCGAGCTGTTCAACCAGTTTGAACAGGTGCCGGCGGGAGGACTCCAGTTGCGTGATCATTTCCAGGAAAAAATACAGCAGCCAGGGTGCCGTCAGTAGGGTGAGCACCAGCGGTGTCAGTAAGTCGTAAACGGTAATATTGCCGTGAAAAAGAATGTCCGTAGTGCTGGTACCCACCAAGGAAATCAGCAGGATCAGGCTGAACAGGGCGATACTGAAGCGCACTGTCCCCAAACGGGTCAGTAACTCCGTAAACTTCTGCGCCCAGGCTGTCATCATAAGAACACACTCCCCTTTTCGTGCCCGCTATTGTCCTTGAGTGGGTAGTTGCCAGCAAATGTAAAAAAGCGGCAAATAACAAAAAATGCTGCCTTTACAGCTACCTGGCTACAGCAATGGGCAAAATACGTGACCTTCTGCAATAAAAACGTCGGTTTGTGGGCCGCTTTTTTGTATACGCGGAGCTGCTCAGCAGTGCAAACCAGCGAATAGTGCCGTCTTTGCCTACGTATTCACAAAAACGTCATCGCATCACCCTAAACAACAAATAAGCCTTTGACTAAAAAGAAGTTAGCTTTATAGCGAAGAGAAATTATATGCAGCTTAACATGCGTATATATGCAAATTCACATTGACCAGATGACGCCATTAAAGCTAACTTGGCTAGTCCGCACTGAGCATTAACAATTTTTATGGCCCATTAGCTCATAAAAATGAAGGAGGTGGACAGCGATGGTTGAAGCCCACGACAACTGTGGATTTGGCTTGATTGCCCATAAGCAAGGGCAAGCCAGCCACCGGCTGATCCGATTAGCTTTGCAGGGCCTTGCCCGCATGCAGCACCGTGGTGGTGTCGCCGCCGACGGCCGTACCGGCGACGGCTGTGGCCTGTTATTGGCGCTCCCAAGCAAATTTTTCCGCGCCATTGCCGAAGAAAATGGCTTTCACCTAGCCAAGCGCTTTGCCGTTGGCCAACTGTTTCTGCCAACTGATAGCGCTCGCAGCAAAGCCATCATCACCGAGGAACTGGCTCGGGAGACCCTAACCGTGGCAGGTTGGCGGCCAGTACCGGTTGACCCATCGGTCTTGGGTCACATTGCCCGTCATAGCCAACCGGTGATCGAGCAGGTACTGATCAATGCCCCTCCGGGATGGCGCAAACGTGAGCTGGAACGGCGCCTGTATATGGCCCGCCGCCGGGCAGAAAACCGCCTGCGCGCCGAACAGCAGCAAACCTACATAGCCTCTTTGTCATGTGTGGTTGTGGTCTATAAGGCGTTAACCCTGGCTGCCGATCTGCCGCGTTTTTATCAGGACCTGACCGATCTGCGCCTGGATACCACCATGTGCCTATTCCATCAGCGCTTTTCGACCAATACTTTGCCGCGCTGGGAACTGGCACAGCCTTTTCGCTATCTGGCGCACAATGGCGAAATCAATACCATCAGTGGTAACCGCCACTGGGCCCGGGCCCGTAGCCATAACTTTACTTCGCCACTGCTGCCAGACCTGCAGGATGCTCAGCCTTTTATCGATGACACCGGCTCAGATTCCCAGGCCATGGACAATATGCTGGAACTGTTGCTGTCAGGTGGCATGGATCTGTTCCGGGCGATGCGACTGATCATGCCCCCGGCCTGGGAGCAGGATCCGGTCATGGCTGATGACGTCAAAGCCTTCTTTGAATTCAACTCCATGCACATGGAGCCCTGGGATGGCCCGGCGGGTGTAGTGATGTGTGATGGCCGCTTTGCCGCCTGCCAGCTGGATCGTAATGGCTTACGCCCAGCCCGCTGGGTAGAAACAGCCGATGGCCTGATCACCCTCGCCTCAGAAGTAGGGATCTGGGACTACGCCGAAGATGAAGTGCTGGCGAAGGGTCGCGTGGGCCCCGGTCAGCTACTGGCGGTAGATACCTATAAAGGGCAAATTTGGTTCTCCGAAGATATTGATGAAGATCTGGCGAACCGCCACCCTTACCGTGACTGGCTGACCCAAAACCACAGTAAATTGACCCCGTTTGAAGCACTTTCGGCAGCTGAGGCCGGGATCCGCGATCTTAGCGACCAACAGCTGCGGCAAATGCAGCGCTATTTTTCCCTGACCCGTGAAGAATTGTTTGAAATCGTCGCGGTACTGGGCCGCGACGGTAAAGAAGCGGTCGGTTCCATGGGCGATGACACGCCTCTGGCCGCCTTATCCAAACAGTATCGCAGCCCTTTTGATTACTTTCGCCAGCGCTTTGCCCAGGTCACCAACCCGCCGATCGACCCTTTGCGTGAAGCCCACGTGATGTCGCTGACCACCTACATTGGCGCCGAACAGAATGTGTTTTGTGAAACCTCCGGCCACATTGACCGGGTCCAGTTCAAATCGCCGGTGCTGCTGTATTCCGATCTACGGCAACTGTTGGAAAAGAAGACCCACCACATCCTCAGCCTGGCCTATAGCTGCGACCAGCCTCTGGCGGAGGCGATTAGCACACTGTGTGCGCAAGCCGAACAGGCGACCCGAGACGGTGCCGTGGTAGTGGTGTTATCCGACCGCGACATAGATCCCCAACATCTGACCATTCCGGCACCGCTGGCAGTAGGAGCGGTACAGGAACGGCTGGTGGCCAGCAAGCGCCGCACTGAAACCAACCTCTTCATTGAAACCGGCAGCGTCCGTGACCCGCATCATTTCGCGGTTTTGCTGGGGTTGGGCGCCACGGCGGTTTATCCCTATCTGGCCTTTGAATCGCTGGCGGCATTAAGTGACAGCGGCCACCTGCAGGCCCCGCTCAAGGAAGTACTGCTTAACTACCGCAACGGTATTGATGCCGGCCTGAAAAAAATTCTCTCGAAAATGGGCATCAGCACCATCTCATCCTACCGGGGTGCGGCTCTGTTTGATGTGCTCGGCCTCGCTGACGAAGTATGCCAGCGCTGTTTTCCCTCATTACGCAGCCCCATTGGCGGTAAAACCTTTACCGAGTTGCAAGCCGACAGCCTGCGTCAGTTACAACACAGTTTCCTGCCAGCACCGTTAGATCTCGGAGGCTTACTGAAATACCAGCCAGGTGGGGAATACCATGCCTGGCACCCGGAAGTGGTACGCCACTTACAACAGGCCGTACGCGGTAACAACGCGGCTGCCTGGCAGCAATATTGCGATGCAGTGCATCAGGGCCGTGACAGTTTCTTACGGGACAAACTGCAACTGAAGTTCCCACCCCAGGGCCTGCCCATCGAGCAGGTGGAAGCAGCGACAGCCCTTTTTCCACGCATGGATACCGCCGCCATGAGTATCGGTGCCCTGTCGCCAGAAGCGCACCAAGCGCTCGCTATTGCCATGAACCGGCTCGGTGGCCGCTCAAACTCCGGTGAAGGCGGCGAAGCACCCGAACGGCGCCGCAGCCTTGGCCGCTCAAAGATCCGCCAGGTCGCCTCCGGACGCTTCGGCGTTACCCCGGAATACCTGGCAACCGCCGAAGTCATTCAGATCAAAATGGCCCAGGGTGCCAAGCCCGGCGAAGGCGGTCAGTTACCGGGACATAAAGTGTCGACCGAGATAGCCCAGCTGCGCCATGCTACCGAAGGCACCACACTGATATCGCCACCGCCACATCACGATATTTACTCCATTGAGGATCTGGCGCAGCTTATCTATGACCTGAAAACGGTCAATCCAGAGGCGTTGATCTCTGTGAAGCTGGTTTCCTGTAGTGGCGTAGGCACCATCGCTTGTGGTGTTGCCAAGGCCGGTGCCGATCTGATCACCTTGTCAGGCTACGACGGCGGCACCGGCGCCAGCCCGCTGACCTCGGTTAAATATGCCGGCGGCCCCTGGGAACTGGGACTGATCGATGCCCACCATGCCCTGATCCAAGAAGGACTGCGCGATGCGGTGACATTGCAAGTCGATGGTGGCTTTAAAACCGGCCTTGATGTGGTCAAAGCCGCCATACTGGGCGCAGAAAGCTTCGGCTTTGGCACCGCCCCAATGGTGGCCTTGGGGTGTAAATACCTGCGCATCTGCCACCTCAATAATTGCGCCACCGGCGTAGCAACCCAGCACCCGCTGCTGCGTGACAAGCATTTCCACGGTCTGCCGGAACAGGTTGAAGCGTTCTTCCGGCTCATGGCTGATGAAATTCGTCAGACCCTGGCCCGCCTGGGCGTACCAAACCTGGCGGCACTGCATGGCCGCCTGGATTTGCTCACCGCTACAGACCAAGCCATTGGCGATGTGTTGTTGGCCCCTCTGCCAAAAGCACCTGACTACGAGGTGGTGCTACACCAAGGCGAAAGCGACCTGAACCAGCAGATTTGCCAGCAGGCGCCGCTCGATAAACCCTGGCTGGCACATTTCAGCATCTGCAACACCGATCGCACCGTGCCTGCACAGTTAAGTGGCCAAATCGCCAAACAATGGGGCGATAGCGGCAGCGCCGAACCTATTCGTTTGCACTTTCGCGGCACCGCCGGGCAAAGCTTTGGCGCTTTTACCCTGCCGGGTATGGAAATCAAACTGGTCGGCGATGCTAACGATTATGTTGGCAAAGGCCAGGCCGGCGGCACCTTGATTCTGACATCACCGCCCGGTAGTCACTTCGTTGCCGCCGATACCTTGATCATGGGCAACACCTGTTTGTTTGGCGCCACTGGCGGTGAGTGTTTCGCCCAGGGGCAAGCCGGGGAACGCTTTGCCGTGCGTAACGCCGGCGCCACAGCCGTCGTCGAAGGTGTGGGCGATCACGGCTGTGAATACATGACCGCCGGGCTGGTGCTGGTGCTGGGTAAGACCGGCCGCAACTTTGCCGCCGGTATGACCGGCGGTCTGGCCGTGGTACTGGATCTGGACCCCAGAGCAATCAACAGCGAGCTGGTCGATTACTGCCCTCTGGCCAGCCAGCTTGCCATCACCGAGCAGGTGCGCCAGCTGTTGCAGCGCCACCAGCAGTTAACTGATTCGGTGATGGCCACAACACTACTGGCCGACAGCGACTGGCCAGCCCGCTTCACACTGGTTCACCCACAAGGCTGGCAGGGGCAACTGACGGAGGCCGTGTCATGAAAGATCCTTTGTTTTTTTTATCGACGCCCCGTCAAACCGGCGCCATCGTTGACGCCAGTAAAAGGGTGCATAATTTTGCCGAAGTACAGGATCAGCAAAGCCCGGAACAACGCCAGCAACAGGCTGACCGCTGCCTGGATTGCGGCACCCCGTATTGCCAATGGAAATGCCCTTTACACAACGCCATTCCGCGTTGGCTGCAACTGGCCAGTGAAGGCAACATCCTGGCTGCCGCTGAACTGGCACACCAAACAAACCCGCTGCCGGAAGTCTGTGGCCGGGTCTGCCCGCAAGACCGGTTGTGTGAAAGTGTCTGCACCCTGAATGACGAATTTGGCGCCGTGACCATTGGCCAGGTGGAGCGGGATATTACCGACCTGGCGCTGGATGCCGGCTGGCGGCCGGATCTGAGCGCCGTTCCCACCAGCGCTCAGCGCGTTGCCATTGTCGGTGCCGGCCCGGCCGGATTGGGCTGTGCCGACTACTTGATACGTAGCGGCGTGGCCGTGACCGTGTATGACGCCGAGCCGGTAATTGGCGGCTTGTTGGCCACAGGTATTCCCGGGTTCAAACTGGAAAAACCACTGCTGCTGCGCCGCCAACAGGTACTCGAGGACATGGGCGTCAGCTTCGTTCTTAATACCCGTATTGGCACCGACTTGCCGTTTCAAACCCTGCTTGATGAATATGACGCCGTCTTTTTAGGCTTAGGTGCGCCGCAACCGGTCAGCGCCGGCCTGCCCGGTGAAAACGCCAGCGGTGTACTCAAAGCCGCTGACTACCTTTATGACCAGAACCGCCAGTTATTGGGTGACAGTGCCTTGCGCCTCAGCCAGCAAGGCAAACGGGTGGTGGTGGTCGGTGGCGGCGATACTGCCATGGATTGCTCCCGTACCGCCCTGCGCCAGGGAGCGGCAGAAGTGACGCTGTTATACCGGCGGGATCGCGACAACATGCCCGGGTCGCCAAAAGAAGTGCTCTTTGCCGAGCAGGAAGGGCTGCAATTTGCCTTTTGCCACCAGCCGCTGGCCATATTGCAGGAACAGGGGCAGGTGACAGGTATTCGCGTTCAGCAAACCGAACTGGGGCAAGCCGATGCCTCCGGCCGCCGACGCCCAGAGCCCGTTCCAGGCAGTGAGCGGGAGATCGCCGCCGATACGGTGATCCTCGCCTTAGGCTTTAAAGCAAGCTTACCCGGCTGGCTGGCCGATGCTGGAGTTATGGCAGATGAGCATGGCCGGGTGCTGGCCCCCGACGGGCAAACCCTGCATCCGAAAATTTATGCCGGTGGCGATATGGTACTGGGTGCCGATTTGGTAGTGACCGCTATTGCCCAAGGCCGCCAGGCCGCCGAAGCCATACTGAGGCGTTTTGCCACTGATAGCGGGGTGACCGCAGCCTGAAGCACAGGCTATCATTAGGACTTTTACCCAGCCGGAGAAACTCCCCCTTATGAAAATCGGCATTATTGGCGCCATGGAACAGGAAGTGGCGCTGCTGCAAAGCCAGCTTCAGGATCTGCAGCTTGAAACCGTCGCAGGTTGCGAGATTGCCACCGGTACGCTTAGTGGTGTTGACGTGGTGCTGATGCGCTCCGGTATTGGCAAAGTGGCAGCGGCAATTGCCACCACCCTGATGATTGAACGCTACCAGCCGGATGCCATTATCAATACCGGCTCGGCGGGTGGTTTCGACCCGACCCTGGAAGTGGGTGATGTGGTGATTTCCTCCGAAGTACGCTACCACGACGTGGATGTCACCGCCTTTGGCTATGAGCTGGGCCAGGTTCCGCGAATGCCGGCGGCCTTTTTACCGCACCCGACGCTGGTTGCCGTTGCCCAGGACGTGATTGCCACCATGGATCACCACAAAGCCAAAACGGGCCTTATTACCACCGGCGATATTTTCATGTCGGACCCTGCCCGGGTAGATGCCACCCGGACCGCTTTTCCCACCATGATCGCCGTGGAAATGGAAGCTGCCGCTATTGCCCAGACCTGCCATCAGTTTGCTGTGCCTTTTGTGATCACCCGGGCCCTGTCTGATATTGCCGGTAAGGAATCACCGCTGTCGTTTGACAGCTTTTTGGAAAAAGCCGCCACCCACTCTGCCGAGCTGGTGATGGCGATGGTGAGCAAACTCAAAGACAGTGAACTGGCCTGAGTTACTGCCGTTACTGGCCTGGCCGGCCAGCCGCTGGCTGCCGGCCAACGCACTGTGGCATAGTCTCCAACGCTTGGCCCGGCAACTGGCCAGCAAGGTTAATCATGGCGATGCACGCTACCGTCAGCAGGCCGGGATACTGGCCACCTTACTGGTGATGCTGCCACTGCTGGCGCTGTTGTGGTTGCTTCAGGCCAGTGCTGAACTGCAAGAACTGGTGCACGTCATTGGTTTTTATCTGGCGCTAAGTGATGCTCGTCCAGCCCGCCTGGCAGCACTGGCGTATGCCGGTAAACAGCAAGGCCGCCAGTGGCTGGCCAGTATCTGTCGGCGCGATACCCAAAGCCTCTCCGAACAGGGGCTGTTCAAAGCAGCCATAGAAGCGCAATGGCGCATCAGCTGTGAGCGTTTGCTGCTGGTGCTGTTAGGTGGTTTGGGGTTTGGCTTGGCAGCACTAGCCTTGCGTGCATTCTGGCAACTGACCGACAGCTGGCACCCCGCCCAGCCCGCTTTTCACTCCTTTGGTTATTGGCCTCAGCGCCTGGCCCGCGGGCTTAGGCTACTGGCAGTACCGCTGGCCCTGTTCTGGCTGATATTACCACTAAGCCCTAGCGCCCTGCTGCGCCGCCCCTGGCCATTGGCACCTTTGGCGAACGCCTTGCAGTGTCAGCTCGGCGGGCCGCTCAAACTGGCCGGCCGTAAAATCAGCAGGCCTCGATTGGGGCCACCTGTAACGCCAACGTCACAGCAATTATTACGCTTGGGTCGGCTCGCTACTGGCGCCGAGCTCGGCACTGTGCTTATTATCTGCGTATTGTTATTGGCCATTTAGGAGCCTTGCCATGCGCCGATCACTGCTGGTTCTGCTACTGCTAAGCCCATCATTGTGGGCCGCTACCCCGATCACTCAGGCGCAGCTACAAGCCATGACCCCTAAACCACTGGTCATCGATCTACGCGCACCGACGGCTTATGCCGAAGGCCATATACCCGGCGCCATTAACATTCCGGATACCGAGATCCTCAAGCGCCTGGGTAAACTGGAGCAATACCGCCATCGCCCGGTAGTGGTTTATTGCCGTACCGGCCGGCGTGCCGCACTGGTGATCAACACTCTGGAAAGCCGGGGCTTCAGCCAGGTGCACCATCTGCAAGGCGACTGGCAAGGCTGGCAAGAAGCAAAGCAGCCCGAAGCGCACTGACGGTGCTAAAAGCACCATCTGACGCGCCCTTCACTGTCATAGGCTTGGCAGCCTCGCAAGGCTCTGGCACACTGCGCCTGCCATGACGAAACCGACTTTATTCTTCAAGTGGCTGGCCCTTGCCATGCTGCTGCTAAGCCCCTTTAGCCAGGCAGAAACCGCACTGCAGCTGGCTGACCGCTACATGAAAGCCTACACCGCCATGAATTATGGCGAACTGGAACAGTTGTATCACTACGATGCAGTTTTTGAAGACCCGACCGCCGGCGTGCAGGGCAACGGCCAGCACCTCAATGGCCGTAAAGCCATTATTGATTTTCTGCGCCAGTCACAGCAGGGCGTCGCTCAGATCCGTTTCGTTGAGTCCAGCCATATGGTTGTTGGCAACTGGGTGGTATTGACCGGGGATTATCATTATCTGGTGTCAGGGCCACAATTTGGCTTGGGTCCACAACCCGTGTGGATCGTTATCCATGGTATTACCGAACTGAAGGTCAGCACCGGCTCCGGCCTGATCCTTAAACACCGGGATATGCTGGATTACAGTTCCCTGCCCGCACAACTGCAATAAAAATCACTTTTTTCGCATAAATCTTTACCCCCTTGGGCGCCTTTCGTATGCTGGGAAGAGACCTAAGGGGGGCTTATGCATCGCCACAGCCAACCGGCTGCCACCGATCAGGCAACACTATTGGCACAGTACGGGCCTCTGCTGCACCAGCTGGCCAGCATGCAGCAATGGCTGGAAGCGCCTTTTGTGGTTGGCATTACCGGTGCCCAGGGAACCGGTAAATCCACTCTCGCCCATTTCCTGGCCGGGCAATTACAGCAACAGCACCACTGCAATGTTGCCGTACTGTCACTGGACGACCTCTACCTGCCGCGAGCTGAACGCCAGCGGCTGGCCAGGCAGGTGCACCCACTGTTAGCCACACGTGGCGTTCCCGGCACCCATGACATCCCACTTGGTCTCAAGACGCTGGATGCACTGGCCAACGCTAGCGCCAACACAAAAACGGCATTGCCCCGCTTTGATAAAGCCATGGATGATCGCGTGCCCAAAAACCGCTGGCCAGAAGTGCATGGCCGCCCCGACGTCATCTTGTTTGAAGGCTGGTGCCTCGGTGCCAGGGCCCAAAGCGAGCAGGAGCTCAGCACCCCCATCAATGCTCTGGAAGCCGAGGAGGATGCCGATGGGCGCTGGCGCCATTATGTTAACGAACAGCTCAAAGGCCCCTATCAACAACTGTTCAGCCGTATCCAGTATCAGGTGTTCTTGCAGGCGCCAAGCATGGCGGCAGTATTGCGTTGGCGCCAGCAGCAGGAGCATCAACTACGGGCCCGCAATGGCGCAGCCCCCGGCATCATGAGCGACCAACAACTGCTGCGCTTTATCAGCCACTATGAGCGCCTGACTCGGCAGCTACTGCAACAGCCGCCACAACGTACACAGTGGCGGCTGGTACTGGACGAACAGCACCAGCTCAAGGAATGCCACCATGACTGAGCTGGTGGTAGTCACCGATCTGGACGGCACCTTATTGGATCATCACAGCTACTGCTGGGACGATGCCCGGCCGGCACTGGTCGCTTTGGCCGCCAAGCACATCCCGGTGGTTCTCAACTCCTCGAAAACCCGCGCAGAGATGCGACCATTACGGGCCCAACTGGCTCTGGATGCGCCTTTTATCAGTGAAAACGGCGCCATCATTGATTGGGGTGACGGCAGCAGCCGCTGCTTTGCCAAGCCTCGCCAGCAGCTGCTTGCTGTATTGGCTGAGCTACGCCAGCAAGGCTTTAAGTTCAGCGGTTTTGCCGACTGGTCTGTCGAAGACATTGCCCAGCAAACCGGCCTTAGTCTCGCTCAGGCAAAATTGGCGGCTGACCGGGAGTTCACCGAACCCTTGTGCTGGCAAGGCAGTGCCGGCGAACAACAGGCCTTTTTGCAAGCGCTGGCGAAGTGGCAGCTGCAGGCACAGCAGGGGGGCCGCTTTTTGACCGTAATGGGGCAATACTCCAAAGGTCAGGCCATGGCGGCAGTGCGCCAGCACTACCCCGGTGCCCATATCATCGCCCTCGGTGACAGCGCTAACGACCTGAGCATGCTTAACGGTGCTGATACGGCTGTTGTTGTGGCGTCGGCAAATAGTGACAGCCTCACCCCCACCACCCCGACCATTCGCACCCAACAACCCGGTCCAGCTGGCTGGAACCGGGCCATACTGGATTGGCTGACTTCAAGGAGCTGACACATGGCTGACTTCCATCAAAATGGCACCATTGCCACGCTACACAACCTTACCCAGCGTCCCATTGCCGAACTGGAGGCCGAACTGGTGGCGTTCAGCCGTAAACGCCCGCTGTCACTGGTGTTGCCGTCGTTGTACTCCGAGCTGGAGGCACCGGCATTGGAAGGGATCATCCAGGAACTCAAGGAGGTGCCCTACCTGAGCGATATCATCATCGGCCTGGACCGCGCCGATGAGCAGCAATACCGCCACGCCTTGCAGTATTTCAGCCGCCTGCCGCAGCGCCACCGCGTGTTATGGAATGACGGACCCAGGCTCAAAGCGCTGGATGAACACCTGGCCAGCCATGATTTGGCTCCCAGGCAAATGGGCAAAGGCCGCAACGTCTGGTATTGCCTCGGTTATATGCTGGCCAGCACCCAGAGCCAGGCAGTCGCACTGCACGACTGCGACATCGTCACTTACGAGCGGGGGCTGTTGGCGCGGCTGATTTACCCGGTCGCCAACCCGGTTTTCAACTACAGCTTTTCCAAGGGCTATTACGCCCGGGTTGCAGGGGGCAAGCTGCACGGGCGGGTAAACCGGCTGCTGGTCACGCCGCTTATTCGCAGCATGCAAAAGGTCTGTGGTTATAACGACTACCTCAATTACATGGATGGGTTTCGTTATTCACTGGCCGGTGAGTTTGCCCTGCGCCGGGATCTGGTGGGCCACCTGCATATTCCCAGCGACTGGGGCCTGGAGATCGGGGTACTGTCAGAGATGTACCGTAACTACGCCACCCAACGCATCTGCCAGGTAGACATCAGCGACAACTATGACCACAAGCATCAGGAGCTCAGCGCTGAAGACGCCAGCCAGGGGCTGTCAAAGATGAGCACTGACATTGCCAAGGCCTTTTTTCGCAAACTGGCCACTAACGGTGAGATCTTCAGTTCGGAAAAGATCCGTACCATCAAGGCCACCTATTACCGTATCGCCCTGGATTTCATCGACATTTTCAATGACGACGCGATGATCAACGGCCTGCGCTACGACCGCCATAAAGAAGAACAGGCTGTTGAACTGTTCGCACAAAACATTGTTGATGCCGGCAACACCTTTTTGGACAACCCCATGGAAACGCCCTTCATGCCAAGCTGGAGCCGGGTGGTCAGTGCGGTACCGGACATTCTGCCGCGGCTGAAGGATGCCGTGGAATCCGACACGCGGGAGTTCTTCAATGAGTGAGCCGCTGGCCCTGCGTCAACGCTTAAAGCAACATATGGCGCTGATTTACCCGCAGCAACAGCCAGAGCCGCTGATTGACGCACTGCTGGAGGCCATGGCGCTAGACCATGACGCCACCGCGCCGCCACCACATCAAAATCACTGGGATCAACAGGATGTGGTGCTGATCACTTACGGAAACTCCATCATCGATGAAGATGAAAAACCGTTGGTGACTCTCGACCGGCTGCTCACCGACGATTTTGCCGAGCTGGTATCGACGGTACACATCCTGCCATTTTTCCCTTACAGCTCCGATGATGGCTTTTCAGTCATTGATTACGTTTCGGTCAATGAGTCATTGGGTGACTGGGGCCATATTAATGCCATTGCCCGCCATAAAAAGCTGATGGCCGATCTGGTGATTAACCACATGTCGGCACGCAGCGCCTGGTTTGACAACTTTCGCCGCCGCCGTGACCCTGGCAAGGATTATTTCAAAGAAGCCAGCCCCGACGATGACCTCAGCCAGGTAGTGCGGCCACGTAACACGCCACTGCTGGCGCCGGTCCAGACCGAGGATGGTGAGCGCTTTGTCTGGTGTACTTTCAGCCATGATCAGGTTGACCTGGACTTTGCCAACCCCGAGGTGCTGCTGGCCTTTGTGCGGATCATCGCCTTTTATCTGCAACAAGGAATACGGCTGCTGCGTTTTGATGCGGTGGCTTACCTGTGGAAGCAGGCCGGTACAACGTCCATCCACCTGCAACAAACCCATGAGCTGATCAAACTGCTGCGCACCTTAATTGAATGTAAAGTGCCGGACGCGGTGATCATCACCGAAACCAATGTGCCAAACCGGGAAAACCTCACCTACTTTGGCAATGCCAACGAAGCCCACTGGATCTATAACTTTTCGCTACCCCCTTTGCTGATCTACAGCTTACTCAGCGGCGATTGCCGGCACCTGAAAACCTGGGCCATGAGCATGCCGCCGGCACAAAACGGCACAACCTACCTGAATTTTATTGCCAGTCATGACGGTATTGGCCTGCGCCCCGCCGAGGACTTGCTTGATGAGCAGGAACTGGCGCAGTTTATCAACACCATTAAAAGTAGCGGTGGCATGGTCAACTACCGCCGTAAGGACGGCGAAGATAAGCCCTACGAGCTGAACATCAGCCTCTGGGATGCCCTGAAAGATACTCTCAAGGGCGGCCAGCAGTCGCTACAACTGCCGCGTTATTTGTGTGCCCACACGCTGATGATGAGCCTCGAGGGGGTGCCGGCTTTTTATATTCATTCGCTGATGGCAACCGCCAACGACTACCGCAAAGTCGCTCTGACCGGCCGTAACCGCTCCATTAACCGCGGCCACTGGCCGATCAATGAGCTGAAGGCAGCACTGAGTAACGGCAGCCATCACCAACTGGTGTTTGACGAATTGCGCCGGCAATTGGCGATCCGCCGGGCCCAGCCGGCCTTCCACCCTAACGCCACCCAATTTACGCTGCATCTGGGGCAGCACTTGTTCGGACTTTGGCGGCAAAGCCCGGACCGGCGGCAGAGTATTTTTGCCATTCATAATATCAGTGCTGACACACAGCCACTGACGCTGGCAGACATCAACCTGGCCAGCACCGATCTGTGGCGCGACCTGCTCACCGGCCAACACTTTTCAGACCGTAGCCAGCAATTAACCCTGGGCCCTTACCAATGCCTATGGCTCAGTAACCTCGATTACAGCGAGCGCTGAGCCGGTTCGTCGGCCAGCGCCAGCCACTGTGCATAGCAATCCGGGGTCGATAACATCCAGGCCCGTTCGGCTTTATCGAGCATCGTCAGAGCTTCGGCAGCATCCGCGGCTTCGCTCAGCTTTAAACGCACCAGCGCTTCCATGGCACTGGCCTGCCCCTTAGCGCGACTGGCCACGGTGTCAATCAGGGCCAAACGACTCTGTCCTTGCCGGCTATCGGCCGCCAGCAGTGCCAGCGTCGGCGCCTCGGCGCGTCGCGCCTGGTAATCGGCCAGGCGGGCCAACATCGCGCTTTCAATGGCCGGCACAGTGCTTTCTTCCGGGATCTGCAGCCAGCCGCGAGCACTCATGCGCCGCCCTAACGCTGCATCACCACTGTAGTACGACAACGGCACCGCCAGCAGTAACCCGGCCAGAGCCGGTGATAACCAGGCCAGCAACTGCCAGGAGTTGAAATACGCCGCCACCGCCAACACCAGCCCCACCAGCACATGATACTGGTGACGCCGCCAGACCGCTTGCCAGGGTAAGCTGCCATCATCGCGGCGTTGAGCATGCCAGCCGCTATCGGCGCCCAGAATAACCGAGGCCACTGCACCGGTGTGGATCAGCATCATGACCGGTGCCACCAGAGCTGACAGCAACACTTCCAAGCCACTGCTCAGCAATAAGCGGCCACTACCGCCAAATTGGCGGCGCTTGTCGGCCGACATCAAGGCCAACATCAGGCCCAGTAACTTCGGGCCAAACAACACCGCCATGGTAATGCCGAACAAACGTAATGCCCGTTCGCTGTCGAGCACCGGCCAGGCCGGAAACAGGCTGAAGCTGTCGGGAAAGTACTCCGGGCGAATGAACTGTGCCTGCATTGCCAGAGCAAAGCCGGCCAGTACCAGTAACAGCCATAGCGGTGAACTCAGATATGACAGGATGCCGGTGACCATATGCAAGCGGCTGACCCAGCTCAGACCGTGGGCTGGCAGCACTTTGGCATGTTGCAAATTGCCCTGGCACCAACGCCGGTCACGCACCGCCATATCAATTAACGATGGCGGGCTTTCTTCATAAGAGCCATCCAGATCCCAGGCAATATCAACAGCCCAGCCAGCGCGGCGCAGCAATGCGGCCTCAACAAAATCATGGCTCATAATGTGGCCACCAAAAGGCGCCTTACCGGGTAGCGTCGGTAAGCCGGCATGGGCCATAAAGGCCTCGGTACGAATAATGGCGTTATGGCCCCAGAAGTTACCATCGTGGTGCACCCACCAGCCCAGGCCGGTGGCAACCACTGGCCCATACAAACGGGTTGCAAACTGCTGTAACCGGGCAAGTGGAGTCTGCCCGCGGATCAGCGTCGGAATGGTCTGAATGAGCGCAGTCTGCGGCGCCGCCTCCATACGCCGGGCTAGCTGGATCAGGGTGTCAGCACTCATCAGGCTATCGGCATCCAAGACCAGCATCTGCTGATAATGACGCCCCCAGCGCCGACAAAAGTCGGCTACATTACCCGCTTTGCGGCCGTGGTTATCGCGGCGGCGCCGGTAATAGACGCGGGCGCGGCCGGCCAAACGCTGACGCAGCGCCAAAAAGCAGCGCTCTTCCTGTAAAAGCACTTCGGGGTCGTTACTGTCGGCAATCAAAAACCAGTCAAACGCCGTTCCTTCCCCGGCGGCAACAACGGCTTCAGCCATCGCCTCAATGGCCGCACAGATACGCGCCGGATCCTCGTTATAACAAGGCATCAGCACCACGGTACGGCTGCTCAGTGGGGTTGAAATCCAAGCGGGGCGCTGGCCCCAACGCTGCACCGCAAAACCGGCCAATGCGGTGACAAAGGCCAGGGCAATGGGCGTAAAGGTCAAGCAGAACAGTACCAGGACCAAATACTCGGGCCAGGTCACGCCGCCCGCAGCGAACACCCGCCACATTTCCCGCCCGGCCCAGCCGGCCAGTAGTAGTGTTGCGCTGACCACCATAATCCGGCGCCAGCGCGCCGAAGCCACCTTGCCCTGCTCACGGCTGGGGGCCAGTCGCAGTTGTTGTGGCGGCATCAGCCCCTTGCGTTCAATCGGTGTCGCACTCATGAGCGTGGTGTCCAGCGATACAGCCAGGTCTCGCTCTGGCGACCGTCTTCAAAATGCAGGGAAGCCCGCAATTCCGACAGTGGCTTACTGCCCGGTTTCAGACGAAAGCTCAGCCGGTAGCCGTGTACATGCGGGTTGGCCTGCACCACCACATCGCTGACGGTGCCGTCAGAGGCGCTAACCTGCGCCTCTGGTAAGTGTGCCGGGGCGGCTTGCGGATCCTGATAATCAATGACAAACAAGCGATCTGGGGTTGGCCCCTTGATGTCTGCACGGCCACTGCGGGTGGCCACCACCTTGACCGTCTGAGTGGCCGGCTCATGCCCCCAGTTAAGGCGGTAACTGTAGCTGTACTCACCACCGGCCTTGAGGGTTTCGGCGGGGTTCCAGTAAGCGACAATATTGTCATGTATCTCCGAATTGGAGGGGATCTCCACCAATGTCACCGCCCCTTTACCCCAGTTACCCAAGGGTTCTACCCACAAACTGGGGCGGTTTTCATAGTGCGCTTCCAGATCCTGATAAGACTCAAAATGGCGCTCCCGCTGGATAAGGCCAAAGCCCAGCGGCGCAGTATCGGCAAAGGCACTGACCTGTAACTTGCTGGGGTTAGCCAGTGGCCGCCATAACCGCTCGCCTTTACCGTTCAGCATCAGCAGGCCATCGGAGTCGTGTACCTGTGGGCGAAAGTCGTCAACATCGTCACGGCCATTCATCGAGAACATGAACATGCTGGTGGCAGGTGCCAGGCCAACTTTATTCATGTCAACCCGCGGAAACAGTGTCGCTTCCACGTCCATCACGGTGTTGTCACCCGGACGAATGGTGAAGCGATAAGCACCGGTGGTACTGGGGCTATCCAGCAAGGCGTAGACCACAGCGGCATTGGAGTCATTGGACGGTTTAACCACCCAAAACGCCCGGAAGGCCGGAAACTCTTCGCCTTGCGGGTCCGCCGTTTTGATCGCCAAGCCACGGGCCGACAAGCCGTAATTCTGATGTTTGCCCAGCGAGCGAAAATAGCTGGCGCCCTGAAACACCGCCACTTCATCGTAATAATCAGGCCGGTTAATAGGGGCATGTAAACGCAACCCGGCAAAACCGATGTCGCTGCTTGGCAGCGGCGCAGTCATCACCGAGCCGGTGTTGAACATCGACGGCTGATAAGCCAGGTGATGCGCTTCCCCCTCATCAACAATGGCCACTTCCACCGGATCATGAAAGTACAGGCCGCGCATGAACAGCTGCATTTGATACGGCAACCCCGTTCCGGCCCAAATCGCCTGACTGGGGTCAAAGCGGATATCCCGGTACTGATCGTACGTCAGGTTTTGCAAGCTTGCCGGTAACGGCACATCCGGTGCCTGGTAGGGTTTTTGCGCCAGCTTACGGGCTATATTGAGCACCGTATCCTGGGTGAAGGGGCCATCTTTGGCAAACTGATCCACAGCCGCTTGAGCCGGGCTGGCCAGCAGCCATGCCAGCAGCAGCCAAGGCCAGAAAGGTCGACGTACTCGCACTGCAACTTCTCCATCATAGCGATGGCTAGCAGCCTTGCACGGCGTAGGTTAACGGATGCTGATAAACAAATAAGGCGCCCTTGAGCGCCTCATTTATTCAGTTAACAGTCACCCTGGCAAACTTGCGTTTACCGACCTGGAAGACAGCAACCGTGCCTTTTGCAATCAACTGGCGACTATCGGTGAGCTTGTCGCCGTCCATCTTCACCGCGCCTTGCTTGATCATGCGCATACCGTCGGAAGTGGAATTTACCAGCCCGGCGTCTTTGAGCAGGTTAGCAATGGCAATACCGTCTGCCTCAGCCACCAGGGTGACTTCATCCATTTCATCCGGAATGGCGTTTTTCTGGAAGCGCTGGATGAAATCCTGATGGGCCGCCTCGGCAGCCGCGTCATCGTGGAAACGGGCGATGATTTCCTTGGCCAGCAAAATTTTGTAATCCCGCGGATTGGCGCCTTCGGCGATAGCCTGGCGGAAGCCGGCAATTTCACTGAGCGGCCGGAATGACAGCAATTCGAAATAACGCCACATCAGCTCATCGCTGACAGACATGATTTTGCCGAACATCTCATTGGGCGCTTCGCTGATGCCGATGTAGTTGCCCGCTGATTTGGACATTTTCTTCACGCCATCAAGCCCTTCGAGCAGTGGCATCATCAGCACCACCTGCGCACTCTGGCCTTCGGATTTTTGCAATTCCCGGCCCATCAACAGGTTGAACTTCTGGTCCGTACCGCCCAGCTCCACGTCAGCTTTGAGGGCCACCGAATCGTAGCCTTGCAACAGCGGGTACATGAATTCGTGAATGGCAATAGGCTGGTTGGCGGCGTAGCGCTTTTTAAAGTCATCCCGCTCCAGCATCCGCGCCACAGTCAGGCTGGAAGCCAGCTTGAGCATGCCGGCCGCACCGAGCGGCTCCAGCCAACTGGAGTTAAACACCACTTCGGTCTTGGCCGGGTCAAGAATTTTGAACACCTGCTCTTTGTAAGTTTCGGCATTGCGGATCACGTCGTCACGCGTCAGTGGCGGGCGGGTGCTGTTTTTACCGGTCGGGTCACCGATCATGCCGGTAAAATCACCGATAAGAAAAACCACTTCATGGCCCAGATCCTGGAACTGGCGAAGCTTGTTCAACACCACGGTATGGCCCAGGTGAATATCCGGCGCGGTAGGATCGGCACCGAGCTTGATACGCAACGGCCGGTTTTCCTTCAGCTTGGCAATCAGTTCCTCTTCGACCAGGATCTCTTCCACACCCCGTTTCAGTACTTCCAGAGCATCCTGGACAGCATTCATGACCGACCCCTCATTTCACGGCAAAATGTCAAAGCGGCTAGTGTATCCGATTGGCCTAAGCCAATAAAAGCCGATAGACTGGAAGCCAGCACTGTTACAACATAGCAACGCTGCCGTTTCATCCACCTACATGACATTTACTGCCATGCTGCACCTGTTCAAGGCTCTGCCCAAGGGCCACAAAATGCTAATAAGTGGCGTTTCCGCCGCTCTGGCCCTATTGATGCTGTTGCCATCCGAAGAGGCACTGGCCACCCGCGTTCAGCAACCGGGCCAGTTGCAGCCTGGTCAGCGTTACTCACTGCCTTTGCAGCTACCGGCCAGTACTGTGGTGGCCGCCGAACCGGCCCTGGCCTGGCAAGCCCTGACCGTACAAAGTGGCGACAGCCTGGCTCGGTTGTTTGCCCGCAAGGGCTTGTCTGCCGGGCAGTTGCAGCGGTTGCTCAGTGACTTGGGGAACCAGGCGACACCCTTGACCCAACTGCGCCCCGGGGAAGTGCTGGAGTTTGCCATTGACAGTAGCGGCCAGTTGCAAGGACTGCGGTATGCCCCCAGCCAGACTCAGCTGTTGCACATCCACAAGGGCCAACAGGGGTTCGCCCTGCAACAGCACACCAAAGCCATTGAACATCGCGAGCAGTTTGCCGCCGGGACCATTACCTCTAACTTCTGGAATGCCGGGCTGGCGGCGGGGCTGTCACCAATGGTGATCGATGGCATTGCCGACATCCTCGGTTATGACATCGATTTTGCGCTGGAACTGCGTAAAGGTGACCGCTTTGCGGTGCTCTACCAGCAGGATTACGTGGATGGCCGCTTTATCAATGACGGCCATATTCTGGCGGTGACTTTTACCAATCAGGGCCAGACCTTCAGTGCCGTACGCCATAGCGACGGTAACTACTACACGCCGCAAGGTAAGTCGCTGCGCAAGGCCTTTTTACGTTCACCGGTGAACTACAAGTACATTTCTTCGAGCTTCAACCCCCGCCGCCTGCATCCGGTGACCGGCCGGGTGCGCCCCCATAACGGCATCGATTACGCCGCTCGCACCGGTACACCGGTATACGCCTCGGGCGAAGGGCGGGTGATCCGCTCTGCTTACAGCAGCCTCAACGGCAACCATGTATTCATCAAGCATGGTGAACGCTTTGTCACCAAGTACCTGCACCTGTCCAAACGGTTTGTGAAAACCGGCCAGCGGGTGAAGCAGGGCCAGCGTATCGGTAATGTTGGTGCTACCGGCCGTGTTACCGGCGCCCATCTGCATTACGAATTTCTGGTTAACGGCGTGCACCGCAACCCGCGTACCGTCCAACTCCCCCACGCGGCCCCCGTACCAGCCTCAGCACTGAGTGCCTTTCAGGGGCAAGCGCAGGCGCTGCTGGCGCGCTTGTCTGGCCGTCAGCGGCTGATGGTGGCCATGCAGTGAGTAATCTTTATATCGGCCTGATGAGCGGCACCAGTATGGATGGTATCGATGCCGCCCTGGTGCATTTTGATGGTGATCAGCCACAGTTGCTGGCGACGCAGTTGTCGCCCTTGCCGAACACCCTTGGCGAGCAATTACACGCCTTGTGCCAGCCCGGCCAGGACAGCCTGGAAGCGGTGATGGCCGCCAGCTTGCACATGGCCCGAGCCAGTGCTGATGCCGTTACGCGGCTGCTGGCCGAAGCAGGTGTTAGCCGCGACGCGGTGGTGGCCATCGGTAGCCATGGTCAGACCGTTCGTCACTGCCCGGAGCAAGGCTTTAGCGTGCAGCTTGGTGATGCCGCCACTCTGGCCGTGCAAACCGGTATCAATGTGGTGTCGAATTTTCGTATGAAAGATCTCGCCCTTGGGGGCCAGGGCGCCCCTTTGGTGCCGGCATTTCACCAGCAGGTACTGGCCTGCGATGCGGTGCTCAACATTGGCGGCATTGCCAATCTGAGTTGGCTCGGTGACCCTCTGCTGGGCTTTGATACCGGCCCGGGCAATACGCTGATGGATGCCTGGATTCGCCAGCACCGCCAGCAGCCCTATGACGCCGACGGCGCCTTCGCAGCCGCCGGAAAAGTGTTACCGGCACTGTTGAGCGCTTTGCTCAGTGACCCTTATTTTGCCCGCCCCTGGCCGAAATCCACCGGCCGTGAGCACTTTCACCTGCCTTGGCTGTACCAGTACCTCAGCGGCAATGAAGCCCCGGAAGACGTTCAGGCAACACTGCTGGCCCTGACCGTGGAAAGTATTGCCCTGCACGTGCAACAACTGATGAGTAGCGGCCAGTTAGCTGTCTGCGGTGGTGGCGCCCATAACCGGGCCTTGCTGACAGCGCTCAGCGCTCGCTTGCCGCAGCTGACCATTACCACCACGGACGAACTGGGGGTTCCCGGCGACTGGCTCGAAGCAATGGCCTTTGCCTGGCTGGCCAGACGCTTTATGCTGGAGCAACCCGGCAACGCCCCGGCGGTCACTGGCGCGTCCCGCCCGGCCGTCTTAGGACAACTGACACTGGCCCGCTAAGCCCAACGAGTCGTACATGCACCATCCCAGCAAGATCATCCGTCTGTTGGCCGAACATTGGCCAACCCTCGACGCTCTGGTCAGCCACTTTGGCTATACCCCCTTCAGCCTGCAGGATCTGCAAGGGCTGATGCAGCGCCACAATCCACACTGGCGCCCCGAGAAATGCTTCAAAGAAGCCGAACGTTTTGTCACTCTGGACATTGCCATCCCGCTCCCCAAATCCAGCCTGCTGGAATTAAACGGGCTGATTTTCGAGCTGGTGCAGCATCTGGTGCGCGAGCATCAACTGGGCCTGAGTGGCGAAATTGAAGTGCAACTCAGTGAAATACAGCGGCTCAGTGAACGGCTGCAAGGCAGCCTTAGCGCCCGCGACAGTGATGACAGCCGCCGGTTTGTTCGCCGCATAGACAGCCTGGTTCGCAAGGTCGGGCAAGCCTTTATCGCCAATGAAAGCGCCATTTACCACCTTGCCGAGCAGGCAAAGACCGATACCACACTGACTCTTGGCCACCGTTACCAGCTGGTACTGGATGCCTTCGATGACTACATCGAGCCAATGCTGGCCCTGCTTGATACCCATGGCCACTTTTCCCAGGCCCTCGACCAGCTGGCGGCTCTGCTCTATCAACAACACCAGCAATTGGCTCAGGCCGGCTTGATGAGTGACGTTCGCAGCGCCTTGCTGCTACTGCGGACCCGTATTTTGATCCTCTTTAACGAAGGTCGCGAAAGCCTGCGCCGAGCCGCCGATGTCCTGCTGCCGCTGCGTCAGGAACTGCGCCGCAATACCCTGGTGGCCAAAGCCGCCAGCCAGATGCTGGCAGCCGTGCGCAAGCAAGGCCTGGAGCGCGCCTTGGCCGAGCACACACCGGTACTGGCTTCCGATCAGCAGCGCCGGGCCCTGGCCAGCCACAGCCAGCTGCTGGCTTATCTGGGAGACATCAGCCGTTATCAGGATCAGGACGTCACCCTGCCTGACGATGACGATCGGGCACCGGCGGCACACCTGAATTTACCCGATCCGGAACAGGTCAAAGCCGCTTTTGCCAAGGCCCGCCACCCCAGTGCCCTGCACTGGCTACAAGACCATTACCCGCAACTGGCCGCCGATGAGCTGCTGCATCTTTATCAGTTGCTGGAACTGAACAGTGAAAACCGCCACGGCCCACGCCAACGCCTGAAACTGGCTGACTGCACCGTGGAACTGTATCCGTTGGAGACCCGCCATGATGATTGATTTGGCCGAACTAAAGGCCCTGGACGAGATCCACCGCAAACTGGCAGCAGGCTATCACCTCAGTGAAAATGAGCCCGGCCTGTGGCTGGAGCTAAGTGCCCAACACAGTGCCTACGAAACCCTGTTTGCAGCACTGGGGTATGACCTGCGACACGACGAGCGCGGTTTTTTCTACTTCGACAGCCCCGACACTAGCGCCACCATGTCGAAAACCTCCCAGTGGTTCGCGCTTACCCTCTATTGCCTGGTAGAAGACCGTGCCGATGCCGGTAAAGATCCACTGCAAAGCCTGTTCGATGAGAGTATCGGCTTTGCGGAAATGGACGCACTGGTGAGCCGCCACCTGGCCCTGTTTGAACAGCTCAATGTGCACAGTGCCTCCGATCTGCGCAAAGAAGTCTTCAACCGCATGCTGCGTTTAGGCTTTGCCCGTGAAGATGGCGACGGCTTCCGACTGCTGCCGCCTTGCCACCGCTTTATAGATGCCGCTCTGGCGCTGACCGAAGAGGCCCAACCATGACCACCAACCGTTTTGGCCTCACCAAGCTGGCCCTGCTCAATACCGCCGGTTATGGCAAATGCGTACTGCCGCTGAACAAACCGGTATCCGTCTGCGCTCCCAATAACACCGGCAAGTCGTCGGTGATCAACGCGCTACAGTTTCCACTGATCAATGACATGCGCCTGACCGAGTGGGATGGCCACAGCTTTGAGGAAACCCGCAAGTTCTACTTCGGCTCCGACCGTTCCTACATTCTTCTTGAAGCCGAACTGCCTGGCGATCGCACCATGACCATCGGCGTTGCCGGCCGGGGCAAAGCCAGCGGCTACCAATACCAGTACTTCTGCTATGAAGGAGCGCTGGATCTGGGCCACTACATGGCGGGCAACAGCATCCTGCCGTACGGCAAGCTCTTTGAACGCTTGCAAAGCCAGAGCCTGCACCCCAAAGAACTGAAAGCCAATGAACTGAACGCCCTGCTGACCGGGGGCGCCACCCCCTTTGAACACCTCAGCATGAAGCTCATCGCCTTGAATAATGTTTCTGACGCGCCGGTTTATAAGGAGATCTTCCGGCGCATGCTCAACTTGCACAAGTTGAGCGCCCAGGACGTCAAAGGCTTCATGCTAAAAGTCTTTGACCGGCACTTTTCCAATGCCCG
This sequence comes from Gallaecimonas aegicerasi, assembly GCF_045291545.1. GTDB lineage: Bacteria > Pseudomonadota > Gammaproteobacteria > Enterobacterales > Gallaecimonadaceae > Gallaecimonas. The sequence goes on along the minus strand of NZ_CP149514.1, from coordinate 514,006 downwards.
TATCGATTTTCTGGCGGTCTGGCACAACGCCTTCGACAAAGTGAACCGGATGCGGGCGCAACTGGCGGTCATGGAACGCGAAAGCGCCGCCATTACCGCCCTTGAGAACCTGCTCGACAGCCGCGCCGTTTTGCGGGGCAAGCTGGCCGCTTACCAACCCAAGCTGGATAAAGCGCTGGCGCAATGGCATGACCACATGGACGACAAGCAGCAGGCGCTGGGCGAGCAACATCAACAGCTGCTGGATGACAAAGCCAGCCTGAAAGGCCAGCACAGCTTTTTGCAAAAGCAACTGATGAACCTCGGCGGTAGCAAAGGCCGACTGGAGCAATGGCTGGCCGATTACGACCGCCTGCATCAGGAGTTTGCCCTGGTTGATGCCAGTACCCTGGAGCACAACCTGGCCAGTCTCAAACTGGAATATGAAGATCTGGTGGGGCTATTGGCCTCGGTCAAGGCCCAGCCGTTATCAGCCATTGAGCGGCGCATCCGCGACCTGCGCCGGCAACTCAGCTCCAACAAGCTGCAGTTCAAGAACCTCGAATACAACTTTTACTCCCGGCTGCGTGAAGATCTATCGCCTGGCGAAGTGGCGGAGCTGAGCAAACTGCTCAACCCGGATCTGCTGGCGTTGTCCACCGCCACTGGCGGTGACATTCACATCGAGGACGACCACGCCTTTGGCGAACTGCTGGAGCAATTGGCCGGCTGCATCCGCGCCGACACACTGCACCTGCCCGGTGCTACCGTCGCCCTGAAGCACCTGGGTAGCCACGATTTCAGCGCCAGTGAAGATAAAGTCGCCCTCAAAGAAAGCATTGAGCAGCAAGAAGCAGAGCTGGCGCAGCTTAATGCGCAATTGAAAACCCTGCAGGACTTGGAAGCCAAACAGGCCGAGAAACGCTCCTTGGAGCAGCAGATAGAGCAGGAACAGGCGGCCCTGCGGGCTTTTGCCCGCTTTGATGAAATGCGTGGCCAGTATGCCGAACAACAGCGCCAGTTCGACGCCCTGGCAGAAGAAGAAGCCATGCTGAGTGCCCAGCTCGACGAACTGCGTGGCCAGGAAACGCGTATTAACGATCAACTGATGCAACTGCAGGTACAAAAAGACAACCTGCAGCGCCAGGGCGATGCACTGGCCAGAGTCAAAGGCCAACGCCTGGACGACCAGCTGGATCTACGCAGTGGCCGGCAGACCCCGTATCTGATGGATATTCAGCTGGATATGGATGGCCTGGCGGACACTGTTGATTACTTCAACCGCGAATGTCGGGATCTGCGTAACCACGATCTGGATATTGCCAACACTTACTTGCACCTGTTCAAGCAGGGCATTACCCAGTATGACGGTGAGCCAGATGAAGAAAGCCGTTGCCAGAAGCTCATCAACAGCTTCCACAACCTGCCGGCCGAACGGGAAGTAATTGCCCGCCAGGCCCGGGCGGCACTGGTGGATGTTGCCGGCACGCTCAGCGCCTTGCGTAATGATCTGCTGCGCCTGCACAGTGAAATGGAGCGCTTTAATCAGAGCATTACCCGCCACCCGATTTCCAACCTCAAAGGCTTCAAGATCGAAGTTCTGGACCGGCCTGCGCTGGTGCAGCACATCGACACCATCTTGCAGGCCTCAAAGCAGGTAGAACAGGGAGAAAGCTTCAATCTGCTCGACCTCAGTCAACCCAGCAATGACAAAGCCCTGGGCGAAGCCAAGGACTACCTCATTCAGGTGGGTAGCGAACGGGCTGGCCTGACCCTGGATGATCTGTTTGATATCCGCTTTAAGGTGACAGACAGGGCCGGCCACACCGAGTCATTCGACAAGATTGATTCGGCTGGTTCTAATGGCACCCGCATCACCATCAAGTTGCTGTGTGGCATGTTGTTTATCCGTGAGCTGCTCAATGACAAAGAGCGCGACCAGTACCACATCCCGCTCTACATTGATGAAGCAGCCGACATTGACCCGGCTAACCAGCGCGCCATCATTGATACCGCTCGCCACTTCGGTTTCGTGCCGATTTTTGCCTCGGTGAAGCCGCAGATCGTCTGTGATGTGGTAGTACCAATCCGCACCACCCGTGATGGCACCTTGAACCTAGTAGAAGAAAAAGACTGGATTTTTGTCAGCCCTCAGGCCGAACAGCACCATGATGCAGCCCTGGCGGTAGACGCCTAGAGCGGCAAGAAGCGGGCATAAATGGGGTTGTGGTCGGACAGCAGATCGGTATCGATGGCCGTGGCGCTGTCCAGCTGCAGGCCCCGGTAAAAAATAAAATCCAGTGGTTGGCGGAAAACCTGCTTGATGTGATGGGGGTTTTCCATCACCGCCTGACGCAGTCCGGTCAACTCGGTAAAACGCGCCAGATAGCGCTGACGGCGACGGCTCCAGACATTGAAGTCACCCGCTACCACCATAGGCCCGCGGTGGGCCTGAAGGTAATCAATCAGGCTTTCCATTTCCGCCAGAAAACGCCGGTGGTGTACAAAGTTGACCGAGTGCACATTGGCCACCAGTACCCGCTCACCGGCGAACAGGTGCTCACTGAGCATCACGCTTTTGTGTGTCGCAAACTGCAACTCACGGTGCTGACTCAGTAAGGCTGTGGCGTCCTCAAATGCCAGCTCACTGGCTGTAACCACGCCAAAATGGTGGCGGCGGGTCTGTATATTCGGGGCCATCATCCACGAGAGTCCCGCCAGGTTCAGGCGCTGCCCCACTGGCATCTTCGCTTCTTGTAACAGTAAAAGCTGCGTTGGGTAATGATGCATCAGCCATTGCAGACGCTGCATAAAAGCCCGGCTGAGCGTGCATTTTTGCGTATTCCAGCACATTACCCCCAGGCGCTCAGCAGCCGCGCTACTGTGCGGTTGTAGGGACTGTGGTAGTGACAGGGGCTTGAGCATGGCGTCCTCGCAGGTCTCACTGTTCAGCCTATCAGGCCCCTGCCCGGCTTGCAGTGTATTGGCAGTGAATTTACGCTGAACAGAACCATGAGGGCGCCTGTGAAAGCCGTTATTCCATTTTTGCTGCTGCTTCTGCTGAGCAGTTGCAGCCAATTACCACTAAAAAGCCTGCCTTCACCTAATTACAATGATCGGGTGAAGTTTCTGGTGCTGCATTTTACCGCGGAGGATTTTGCCGGTTCAGTGCGGGCACTGGTCAGCGAGCATCAGGTTTCCAGCCATTACCTGATCCCCCAGCACCATGACCCAAGCTATCCTTACAGCCGACTGGCTGTTTTCCAACTGGTGCCGGAAGACAAGCGCGCCTGGCATGCCGGCGTCAGTTACTGGCAGGGCCGCGAAGATCTGAATGACACTTCCATCGGCGTGGAAATTGTCAATCAGCCAGACTGCCAGCCACCGCCTTACCCTGATGGCCGCCGCCAGTGCCAGTATCCGGCCTTTGATCCCGAGCAGATCAGCTTGGTCGTCCGCCTGGCTCAACAGATCCTGGCCCGCCACCCGGATATAGGCCCCACACAGGTGATCGGCCACGCCGATATTGCCCCTGACCGCAAAGACGACCCGGGCCCACGCTTCCCCTGGCAACAGCTATATCAGGCCGGTGTCGGAGCCTGGTATGAGCAAGATACACGGGCCCGTTACCGCCAGGCTTTTGGCCAGCGGCCGTTACCCTTGCCAATATTGCAGCAGGCTCTGGCCGACTACGGTTACCGCTTGCAAGTGACCGGCAGTGCCGATCGTCAGACCCGCGATGTTCTGCTGGCTTTTCAGATGCATTTTTTACCTCAGGCGGTCAGCGGCAAACCTGACCTGGACACTGCTGCAACAATTTTTGCTTTATTGAGCAAGTACTTCCCCGAAAAAGCAGCCACCCTTTGGGCTGCTTATCAGCAGGCAGAAATAATCCCCGCACCTCCTGAAAACTAAAAAAGCTTGCACAGGCACATAAACCACCGCAATATACTTGCGAACTCAAATATCAGGCAAATAAAAATGTGCAAGGCTCAACAAACGCTGCTGGCGCTGATCAAGCTCGGCCAGCACCTGACACGCAAACTGGAAGGTCAGCTCAGCGTGCACGGTATCAGTGTCAGTGAACTGCAGGTGATGTGGCAGCTCCAGCAAGCGCCCCAGCATGCTCTGCGGCGAATTGATCTGGCAGCCCAGGTTGGCCTCAGCGCCTCTGGGGTCACGCGCTTACTGTTACCAATGGAAAAACTGCATCTGGTCAGCCGCCAGGCTAACCCCCGTGATGCCCGGGTCAGTATGGTCAAGCTCACCGACACCGGCCTGGAGCGCTTTAACGATGCCATGGTCACCTTTGCCAGCACCGCCCGGCAACTGCTGGGGCCACTGGACGAACAGCAGCTTGATATGCTGCTGGCCGGAACCCGGCAATTACAGGGGGAGCCAATACACCATGCGTGACCTGACACAAGGTTCAGTGCGTAGCCAGATCATTGCCATGTCGGTGCCGATCATCATCAGCATGCTGGTGCAAACGCTGTATCAAATGGTGGATCTGTATTTTGTGGCACATCTGGGCAGTACTGCTTTGGCCGGGGTCAACACCGCTGGCAGCGTGATGATGCTGGTAATGGCCCTGACCCAGACCCTCAGCGTCGGTACTGTGGCACTGATCGCCCGCGCGATCGGCGGCAAAGACACCGAACAGGCCAACCGGGTGTTTAATCAAGCCCTGAGTATGGCGCTGCTGACAGCCTTGCTGACGCTACTGGCCGGCTACCCTGTTGCTCAGTATTACATTCACTCGCTGGCTGCCGACACTGCCACCAGTACCGCCGGCCTCACCTACCTGCACTGGTCTTTACCGGCGCTGGCCATGATGTTCATCAATGCCGCCATGGGCGCCGGCTTGCGGGGCAGTGGTATCGTTAAACCGACCATGGTGGTGCAGTTACTGACGGTACTGTTGAACATGCTGCTGACCCCGATCATGACGGCCGGCTGGCTGACCGGGCACCCTCTGGGGGTCATGGGGGCCGCGCTGTCGACCACCTTGTCGGTGGTCGTGGGTATGGTGGTACTGGCAATCTATATGCTGCGCCACGCCCGGCATCTGGCAGTGCATCGGCAGCACTTGTGGCCACGCTGGGCCACCTGGCGGCAGTTGCTCGTTATCGGCTTGCCGGCCGGGGGCGAGTTTGCGCTGATGTTTACGTCGACAATCCTGGTGTACTGGCTGATCAAAGGCTTCGGCGCCGAGGCGCAAGCCGCTTATGGTGTAGGTAGCCGTCTGATGCAGTTTTTCTATCTGCCGGCCATGGCGGTGTCTTTTGCCCTGCCAGCGATTGTCGGCCAGAACCTGGGCGCCCGCCAGGGGCCGCGCATCCGTGAGGCCCTTAAGCAAACCCTGCTGATTGAGGCCCTGCTGATGCTTATCGCCATGCTGCTGTGCCAGTGGCATCCGGCGGTCATCGCCCGCATCTTCACAACCGATGCAACGGTGGTGCAGATTGCCGTGGAGTTTCTCAGCATCATGTCCTTTGCCTTTCTTGCTGGAGGCATTACCTTTAGCTGCTCCAGCTTCTTTCAGGGCATGGGCAATACCTGGCCAGCACTGTTCAGTGCCGCCATGCGTTTGCTGCTGTTTGCCATTGGCGTTGGCTACCTGTCACACCAGCAACACTTTTCCCTGACCACTTTGTGGTATTGGATGGTGCTGGTGGGCTTTTTACAAGCGCTGTTGAGTTGGCTACTGGCGCGGCGGGAAATGGCCCGGCAATTACCGGCGCTGCAGAGCGCTGAGGCATGAAAAAAGGCAGCCCAGGCTGCCTTTTTTATTCAGATAGAAAAGCTCGAACCACAGCCACAGGTAGTAGTGGCATTGGGGTTATTGACCAAAAAGCGCGACCCTTGCAGACCTTCGGTGTAGTCAACCGTACCGCCAACCAGGTATTGCAGGCTCATCGGGTCAACCACCAGCGTCACCCCTTCTTTTTCAATCAGGGTGTCGCCATCATTGGCTTTTTCATCAAAGGTAAAACCGTACTGGAACCCGGAGCAACCACCGCCGGTTACGTAAACCCGCAGTTTCAGCTCGGGGTTTTGTTCTTCCTCAATCAACACTTTTACCTTCTGCGCAGCGGCATCGGTAAAGTGGATGGGCATAGGCGCTTCGCTCATCACAGACTCCAATCTTGTTGCTGGGCACTATTATCAGTTTACCGGGCCCACCGGTGCAAGGGTGTGCCAGCCGTAATGACGCAGGCTGGCCGGTAAGCCCGGAATTTTCACCGTTAAATCGAGGGTTTGCGGCACAAAACCGTCTGGCAGATAAAAGCGCCCAGACAGTCGCTCGAGGTTTTTTATCTTAAAACGCAGCCAGTCCTGGCCTTTATGCTGGTCACCACGGGCCGCTTCAATCAAATCCACCGTAAAAGGCAATCCCTTGAGCGTACCGGCCAGCTCCATACCCAGCTGTCCGGGAATGATCCGGCCGCCAACGCCCATCAGCGCCAGCTGGTAACGCCAGGCGCCATCACGTTCCGACACCATGGCCAGCGACGCCACACTGACCAGGCTGTCCTGTGGGCTGAAGGCGCGGTTGAAGGTATCCAGCTGCTGGCGCAGCTGCTGATTGTCGCCGGTCAGGGTCTGTAGCTGCTGGCGCAGGGCGCGGTTGGTGTCACGCAGGGCCTCGTTTTCAGCCTGGGTCATGGCCTGACTGGTCTGAGCTTGATTAAGACGGGCCGCCAGTTGCGGCGAGCTGAGTTTACTGAGCCGACCAACGGCAAAGCCCATCACCACACACAAGGCTATTGCCACCAGCCCGTCACGCCGCGTCACGCTTTTGCTCCGCCGCCAGAATACGGGCCAGTAACTGGCCATAAAGCGGTTTACCTCCCAGGGCCTGAGCCACCATGGTGGCACCAATAATGGTCACCAGCAGCGGCAGGATAAGCTGGTAATTATTGGTCATTTCAATGACCAGGATGATACCGGTCAGCGGCGCTCGCACTGTCGCTGCAAAGAGCGCCCCCATACCGGCAATAGCAAAGGTACCGGGCTCAATACCCAGGTGCGGCAGCAAGGTCTGACACAGCAGCCCAAAGCCCATGCCAAACAAAGTGCCCAGTGCCAGCATCGGTGCAAAAATACCGCCCGGAGCGCCGGAGCTAAAACTGAGCACCGTGGTCAGCAGTCGGCCTAAAAACAGCAACAACAAGGCACCGATGGTGTAGCTGCCCACAGTAACGGACGGAATAAGAGCAATGCCGCCACCGGTGAGATCCGGGCCATAGACGGTTAACAGGCCCATCGCCGCTCCGAGTGCAGCGCCCAGCAGCAGCCGCCCTTTCATGGTGTTGCGATGAAGCCGCGCATAACAGTCCTGCGTGAACAAAATGGCGCGGTTAAAGAGAATACCGAAAGCTCCGAACAGGCAGCCCAGCAACAAAAACAGCGCCAGCGATGGTAACGACGGCGGGCTGTAACTGGGCATTTCAATGGCAGCTTCCTGACCGAGCATGGTCCTACAAACGATATTGGCGACCACGGTGCCAATAAACACACACTTGATGGAAATCAGCCCGTAGCGAAACTGTGGCCGCATTTCCTCAACCACAAACAATACCCCGGCCAGCGGCGCATTAAAGGCCGCTGACAAGCCGCCGGCAGCACCGGCCGCCAACAAGGCATGAGCATTGTCTTTGCTGACTTTAAAGAGATCGGCAACCAGCTTGCCAACCGCGCCACCGAGCTGAACGGTCGGTCCTTCACGACCCAGCACCAGGCCGCCGCCCTGGGCCAGAAAGCCACCGAAAATCTTCACCGGCAGCACCCGCCACCAGCGAACGGGCCGCAGGTTATCCAGCGCACCCTCAATTTCCGGGATACCAGAGCCGGCGGCTTCCGGTGCAAAACGGTAGGTCAGCCACAGAGCCAACATGGTCATGACAGCGGTGACGGTCATCGCCAGCAGCCAGCGTGGCCAGCCGGCCTGAGCCCACAGGCTGAGCCCTTGCGCCCGCCACGACAGCACATCGTGCAGACCTAGCTGAAAACCGGTGGCCAGTAGCCCGGCCAGCGCCCCCACCAGCGCCGAGAGCAGTAACAACCAAAGCGGTGCCTTGTCGGCTGCCAGAAAGAGCCGGACCAGACTGCTTGATTGAACTCGCGATCGCATGGCGTTGGGTATCAGTAAGTTACGAAGGCGCGCAGTATAACAAAACTCTCGGCCAAGTTGGCTTTTGCGTAAACGCCTTAGCCTCTATAATGGCCAGCCAGCCAGGCCAGATGTGATGGCACCACCCGCAACGCCCGTAAAGAGAAGATGCCCATGACTTTCACCGGCGCTAATATCCTCTCGGTCAAACAGCTGGACCGTGATGCTATCGAGCAAATTTTTGCAGTTGCTGACCGCATGGAACCCTACGCCCACCGCCGCAAACGCACCAAAGTGCTGGAAGGGGCGATCCTCGGTAATTTGTTTTTTGAGCCGTCAACCCGTACCCGGGTCAGCTTCGGTTGTGCCTTTAACCTGCTCGGCGGCATGGTGCGCGAAACCGTCGGGCTGACCAGCTCCTCCCTGTCCAAGGGGGAAAGCCTGTTTGATACCGCCCGGGTACTGTCCAGCTACTCTGATGTCATTGCCATGCGCCACCCCGATGCCGGTTCGGTGGCCGAGTTTGCCAAGGGTTCACGGGTACCGGTGATCAATGGCGGTGACGGCGCCAACGAACACCCCACGCAGGCACTGCTGGACCTGTACACCATCGAAAAGGAACTGGCGGGCCGCGCGCAGGGTATTGATGGCATGCACATCGCCATGGTGGGCGACCTCAAGTACGGCCGTACCGTGCACTCACTGGCCAAACTGCTGCGCCTTTATAAAAATCTCCATTTCACTCTGGTATCGCCGCCGGAGCTGGCCATGCCAGAGGAAGTGCTCAGCCTGCTTGACGACGCTGGCCACCGGGTGAACATTACCGACCGCCTGGAAGGCAGCCTGAGCGCTGCTGATATCTGCTACCTGACCCGTATCCAGGAAGAACGTTTTCCGTCACTGGATGACGCTCGTCAGTATCGTGGCCGGTTCCGCCTCAATCAGGCCATTTATACCCAGCATGCCAAGTCCAACACCGTCATCATGCACCCGCTACCCCGGGATTCACGCCTGGAAGCCAACGAGTTGGACAACGACCTTAATGAACATCCCAGCCTGGCGATTTTCCGCCAGGCCGACAACGGCGTATTGATCCGTATGGCGCTCTTTGCCCTGACCCTGGGCGTAGACAAGCAACTGGAACAATACGACGCCCCGGTGCTCTGGCACTCCACTAAAGCGCAGGGGCTTTAACGCAAGGAAATCTATCATGTCCCGTTCTGACGACCTGTTCCGTAAAGCCCGCCGGCGTATCCCCGGTGGCGTCAATTCACCGGTACGCGCCTTCAATGGCGTCGGCGGCACGCCGCTGTTTATCGAACACGCCGACGGCGCCTATGTATTTGATGAAGACGGCAAACGCTACATCGACTACGTCGGCTCCTGGGGGCCGATGATCCTCGGGCACAATCACCCCGCCATTCGCGAAGCGGTGATCAAAGCTGCCGAGAAAGGCCTGTCGTTCGGAGCGCCTACCGAGCTGGAAGTGGCCATGGCCGAAAAGGTCTGCACTCTGGTGCCAAGCATGGATATGGTGCGGATGGTCAACTCTGGCACCGAAGCCACCATGAGTGCCATTCGCCTGGCCCGTGGTTACACCGGCCGCAACAAGATTGTGAAATTTGAGGGTAACTACCACGGCCACGCTGACACCCTGCTGGTCAAGGCCGGCTCCGGCATGCTGACCATGGGCGTGCCCACTTCACCCGGCGTACCGGCTGAGTTTGCCCAACATACCCTGACCGCCAACTACAACGATCTCGATTCTGTCGAAGCCCTGTTTAACGAAGTGGGCGACGACATTGCCGCCATCATTGTTGAACCGGTGGCCGGTAACATGAACTGCGTACCGCCTCAGCCCGGCTTTTTGCAGGGATTGCGGGAGATCTGTGACCGCTTTGGGGCAGTACTGATTTTCGATGAAGTGATGACCGGTTTTAGGGTCGCATTGGGCGGCGCCCAGGCGTTCTATGGCGTTAAGCCCGACCTCACCACTCTCGGCAAAGTCATTGGCGGCGGCATGCCTGTCGGTGCCTTCGGCGGCAAGCAGGCCATTATGGAATACCTGGCCCCGGTCGGCCCGGTTTATCAAGCCGGTACCTTGTCAGGTAACCCGGTGGCGATGTCAGCCGGCCTGGCCGCACTTAACGCCCTGGATCAGCCCGGCAACGAAACGGCGCTGGCCAGCAAAACCCAAACCCTGATCCACGGTTTCAAGGCTGCCGCGGATAAGGCCGGTGTGCCGCTGGCAATCAATTACGCCGGTGGCATGTTCGGCTTTTTCTTCACCGACGCCGCCAACGTAAGCAACTTCCAGCAGGCCTGTGACTGTGACACCGAGGCCTTCAAACGCTTCTTCCACCTGATGCTGGAGCATGGCGTTTATCTGGCCCCCAGCGCCTTTGAAGCGGGCTTTCTGTCACTGGCCCACAGTGACCAGGATGTCGCGCAGACTATCGCGGCAGCTGAAGCCGCTTTCCAAGCACTTTAACCCAGGGGGCCTTCAGGCCCCTTTACTTCCTTTCAGGGCCGGCATAGATTGGCCTTATCTGTCCTCGTTGTTATCGCCATGTTTAGTGCCAGTTGGAGTTTGGCTCCGGACAGTCGTCTGGCCGCAGCCGAACTGGTTCGTTATCAACGCCATGCCGCCAATGCCCGTTGGGGGCTGCTGTTTGCCAGTGGCTTCCATCAGCCGCAATGGCTGCTCTCCGAGCTGCAACGTTTGCTGGGCCACATTCCCCTGTTTGGTGGCAGCTGTTGCGGCATTATCACCCCCCAGGGCGTTGAATACGGCGGCTATGAAGCCTTGCTGTTACTGTTTGACACCCCCGTGGATTACGGCTGTTTTAGCGTCCATGACCACAGCGGTTTTGCGCGTTGGTTAGCCGATGACTACGCTTTTTGCCTGCTTGACTTGCTCGGCCAGCGGCCAGAGCCGTTACTTGCCAGCCTCAATGGCAAACAGCTCGATGGCGTCGGCCTGGTGGGTGATTTGCAGATGAAAGACAGTTTTCAATTCTGTGGCGACCAAGTGGTTGATAACCAAGTCATCGCCCTGAAGCTGCCGCCACCGACAAACCGCACCCAGACCCTGGGCACCAGCCCCATCAGCCCGCCGATGACGGTGACCGAGGCCAAAGGTAACTGCATTTACGCCCTGGACGGCCAGCCCGCTTTGGATCGCACTCTGGCCGTCAGTGGCCTCGATGCCCTGCCCCCAGGACTACTGCGGCAATTGGCAATGGGCTTTGACTGGGGTGGCAGCAGTGTTTGTCACAGTCTCCGGGCCGTTGACAGCCAGCAAGGTACCCTGACGCTGGGGACAGGCCAGGTGACAGTGGGCCAGACCCTGCAACTGATGCGCCGCGACAGTGATGCCGGGCGCGCTAAAACCGCACAAATTCTGACACAATGCCATACTGACCGACCCAGTTTTTACATCGAATGCATGGGCCGGACGGCCATGCTGACCGGCGCCAGCGAAGAAGACGCCACGGTGCTGGCCGCACACCTAGGGGAACGCTTGGTCGGCATATTGTCAGGCGCAGAACTGCTCAGCCAGCAAGGGCAGAGCAAACTGGTTAATTGGGCCGGAACCTTACTGCAATGGTAGAACAACCCCTGCATCAACAACTCAGCAGCTTGCTGGTCGAACAGGCCCGGCTTAACCGGGAGCTGCGCCGCAACCGGATTTTTTTACGCCTGGCCCGTGACGGTTACCGCCAGGCCAGTAGCTGTGAGGACGAAAACACGCTGGTCCGTAACCTGCTGCATATTTTACTAAAAGCTGGCCTGCTTGATGCGGTGGCGCTACTGAACTACCAGCAGGAACACTGGCAGGCCATCAGCCAGCTTGGCCACTGGCCCGATATTCTGCCTGCCGTTGACTGCCACCGGGCCAGCTGTTTTTGGCAACAAGGACAGGAGCTGCCGGCGGCCTTGAGTACCCTGACAGCAAACCATTTTCAGCGCCTGGCATGGGTGGTCAATGGGGAGTGGGCATTGCTGATGGGGCTACGCAATGACAGTGGCCTGAACCTGCAGTTACAAGACGATGAAGCCCCTTTTCTGGAAAGCCTGCTGGCCGTTATCAGCGACTTGCTACAGCGCTTTCGCCTGGCTCAGCAGACCAAGGGGCAAACCACCCTGGACAGCCTGACCGGCCTGCCCAATCGCTTGCTGGCCTTTGACCGTCTGCAACAGGCGCTGATCAGTCACGAGCATCAGGACGGCCATGTCATGGTGCTGTTTGCTGATCTGGAGCGCTTCAAGGACATTAATGACCGCTGCGGCCACCTGGTGGGCGACCAACTACTGGCAGCAGTGGCCCGCCGCTGGCGCGCCACCTTGCGCCCGGCTGACACCCTGGCACGAATGGGATCGGATCAATTTTTGGTGATCCTTGAGCGCGCCAGCAAGCCCAAAACCGCCGAAGTGGTGGCCCAGAAGCTGCTCGACTGCCTGGCTCAGCCCTTTACCGTCGCCGGCCAGCGGCTACAGGTTAACGCCACCATCGGCATTGCCATGTACCCGGAAGACAGCCACGACGTATCCGAGCTGATCCGTAACGCCGATGCCGCCCGGGTGCAGACCCGCGACAACGACGATACCCGCTACCGGTTCTTCACACCGGCCATGAACCGGGTACTGCAACGGCGCCTGACGCTGGAACGGGCACTTAGCCAGGCTATTGAAAACAAAGAATTTCGATTGCTCTATCAGCCCAAGCTCGACACCAAAACCGGCCATGTGACCGGCGTTGAAGCGCTGATCCGCTGGTATCACCCCCAGCTTGGCGCCGTCTCCCCGGAACAGTTTATTGGCTTGGCCGAAGAAGATGGTCAGATCCTTGCCATTGGCCAGTGGGTACTACATCAGGCCTGTGCGCAGCTGGCGAAATGGCGTGAACTGGGCTTTGAGCCGGAAATGGCCGTGAACCTGTCAGCCCGGCAGCTGCGTAGCCCGGAACTGGTTGGCCAAGTTGAAAGCCTGTTACAACAGTACCAACTGTCGCCGAGTAAGCTGGAATTGGAGCTGACCGAGCGGGTGATCCTCGACGCCAGCCACGCCCAGACCCAACTGTCATTACAATCGTTGCAGGACATGGGGCTACGTTTGGCTCTGGATGATTTTGGCACCGGCTATTCGTCGCTGCGGTATCTCACCGAGCATCGCTTTAACGTGCTGAAAATAGACAAGAGTTTTGTCCAGGCCCTGGCCGACAAGGGCAAGGAATACACCTTGGTGGCGGCACTTATTGCCATTGCCCGGGAGCTGGAAATGAGCGTCGTTGCGGAAGGGGTGGAAACCGCTGAGCAGCTGTTGCTGCTCAACGAGCTCAATTGCCCCAGTGTGCAGGGCTTTTACTTCAGCAAGCCACAACTGCCGGATGTACTGGACGCGCAGTTAGTCAAAGAAGACGGCTGCTGGTATCTGCGCCCTTAACGCCACAGCCGCTCAAAAAAGCCACATTTCACCTCTGGTAAATTGGCTTTGATGGCCGGTAACACCCGGCCACCACCACAGTTGCCCAGATAGTGCCCCTGATCATCAAAGTGCCCGTCCACCACGTCTCGTGGTGGCCGCAGCCGCAAGCTGATCGGTTGGCGATAATCCAAGTACGCCTCAAACAGCCGCAAGGCACCGGTGGCACCGGTCAGGCCAGTGGGCTGATTGTCGTCTCGGCCGACCCAGACGCTGGCGACATCACGGGCATCAAAACCACTGAACCAGCTGTCACGCAGGTCATCGGTAGTGCCGGTTTTACCGGCCAGTAGCTTGTTGGGAAAGTGGCTGGCCAGGGTATGAGCCGTGCCCCGCTGCGCTACCTGCGTCAGGGTGTAATCGGTCAGGTAAGCGGCGTCGGCACTGACCTTCTGGCGCGCCTGCTCGGTACGCTTGTAAAGCAGTTTGTCATCGCCGGTGGTCACCGCAGAAATGGTCGCCAACGGCAACCGGGCGCCCCCTCTGGCCAGGGTCAGGTACATTTGATTAACTTCCCAGGGCGACAGCGCCGCAGTGCCCAGAAACAGCGATGGATAAGGAGGTAGGTCGCCGTTAACGCCCAATGCCCGGAAAGTATCGATAACGGCTGAGACACCGACTTTCATGCCAAGGTTAACCGTCGGCACGTTCAAAGAGTGGGTCAGCGCATCCACCAACGCCACCTGGCCACGGAACTGATGGTCATAGTTCTGTGGCTGCCAGAGATCGCCTTTGTCTGATTTCAAACTGATGGGTTTATCGTCCAGCGGGGTCGCCAAGTTAAACTGCGGCTCACTCAACGCCGTCAGGTATACCGCCGGTTTGGCCAGGGAGCCTATCTGCCGGCGGGCATCCAGAGCCCGGTTGAAGCCGGCAAAGTCGACATCTTTGCCACCCGCCATGGCTTTGACCAGGCCGGTGCGCTGATCCGACACCACCGCAGCCAACTCCAATGGGGTATTACCAGCGATGGCGCCAAAGCGGCGGTGAATCGCCTTTTCCAGTGCCGTTTGGGCCAGGGGCTCAAGGCCGGTAAACACACGGATGCCCTGATGATCGCCCACCACCTCTTTGAGTTCGCCCGCCAGCTCCCGCCGAACTGCCTGCATGTAGGGCGGAACTTTGGTGGTGGTCAGTTCTCTTTTCGCGGTAACCGCCAGCGGCGAGCTGACCGCCCGCTGATACTGGGTACCATCAATCAGGTTATGCTCCAGCATCATCTTCAGCACCAGGTCACGGCGTTGCCGGGTGCGCTCGGGATGGCGCCGGGGATCATAGTAAGACGGCCCTTTGATGATCCCCACCAGCATGGCAATTTGCGCCGGAGTCAGCTCAGACAGCGGCCGCGAGAAATAAAAACGTGCTGCCAGGCCCATGCCGTGTACAGCCTGAACCCGGGCCTGGCCGAGAAAAATCTCATTAAGATAAGCTTCGAGTACCCGCTGCTTGCTGTAGCGCAAGTCAATCAGGACGGCCATCATGGCTTCGTTGAGCTTACGCCACAGGCTTTTTTCCCGTGTCAAAAAGAAGTTCTTGGCCAACTGCTGAGTCAGGGTCGACCCGCCCTGTACGGTATGCCCGGCCCGCAGATTAGCCAGCATGGCGCGGGCAATGGCCAGCGGCGAAACCCCGTAATGGTGATAAAAGTTACGGTCTTCAACCATAACCAGCGTTTTTGGCAGCAGCGGCGGCATCTTCGCCAGTGGTACAAAAATACGGTCTTCGTCCGTGGTGGTCTGCGACAACAGATCCACCAGTACCGGCTCAATGCGCTCCACCGCTACCGGTTGATTGCTCTGGCTGTCATAGACCTCGTCAATACGATCACCAGCAAAGGCCACCAGCAATCGCCGGGCAGGCTCGAAACCTTCCGGGAAGGCAAAGGGCCGGCGAAAGACTTCGACTTTGGTGGTAGAGGCAGAGAACTCCCCGGGCTGATCCGGGTTGGCCACCTTGCGATAATCCAGCAACCGCAATTCGGCAATCATTTGCTGGCGCGACAACGGCGCCCCCGCGTAGAGAGTCAACGGCCGCGAATAAATCTGCGCCGGCAGCTGAAACACCTGGCCATCAAAACGGTGGCGCACCACGCCATCAAGATAGATACCGTACAACAACACTGCCGCACTAAACGCCAGAGTCAGCTTCCCAAGCCAGGACCACCAGCGGCGTTTCGGCGGGGCTTTCTCGACGTTTTTTTTCGTAGGGCGTTTTTTCTTTGCGCTCACTGCGACTCTCTTTGTTGCCGTTTTTTGGTGTAACGAGTGGGTTGGGCATTCGCCGGATCGGCTGGCCATTCGTGTTTCGGGTAGCGGCCACGCATCTCTTTGCGCACCTCGCTGTAACTGCCCGCCCAGAAACCGGCCAGATCGCCGGTAACCTGTAGGGGGCGCCGCGCCGGTGATAACAGGGCACAAGTCACCGTGACTTTGCCATCACACAGCGTCGGTGAGTTTAATTGACCATAAAGGGCCTGAATCGGTACTGACAGCAGCGGTGCCTGCCCAGCCCGATATTCCAGGGTAACGGCCTGGCCGGTTGGAACGGTCAGCTTCACCGGCAGTTTTTCATCCAGCAACGCAGGCAGTGGCCAGGGTAACCAGGCTCTAAGCGCGGCCAGCAAGTCGACTTTCGCCAAGGCTGCCGGGCGGCTCACCTGGCCCAGAAAAGGCCCCAACCAGTGTTCCAGTTCGGCCAGCAAGTTGCCATCGCTCATGTCTGGCCAGGGGTGTTCTGGTAATAGCTCAGCCGCCAGTGCCACCCGTAACCGCAGCTGTTCGGCAGCGCTGTTCCAGGGTAACGCTGGCAAGCCTTGGCGGCGCAAGCCATCACACAGGGCGGCGACTTTTTGCTCGCTGGTTAGTGTGTTCAGTGGCCGGGTATCGAGCACCAGGGCACCATAACGGGCTTCTTGCTGGGCGATCAGGCCGTCAGCCTGCCAGTCCAGGCGGGGTTGCCAGTGAATATGGTGGCTCAGTAAAGCCCGCCAGTGGGCTTCGTCAACCGCCGCCGCCAGGCGAATATGCTGATCGCCCTGGCTGCCGGTCATGTTTGCCACCACCAGCCAAGGGCTGCCCCACAGGCGATCATCTTCAGCCAGCCGGGCACCGCGCCCCATGGCCAAACGATAACGCCCCGGCGCCACCTGCTGGGCCAGGCGCTCTGGGTAGGCCAACACCAGCATGGCACCCAGCGAACACTGTTTGCCGGTACGGGCACCCCCTAACTGTTGCCAGTAACGCTCGCCCTGCCGGCGGATCTGTGGTGCCCGTTGTAGCGCTTGCAATCTCGGCTCCAGATCGCTGTCCCACTGATGAAAAGGGTCACGTTCTTCCAGTAGTGCCGCCAGATAGCAAGCCTCCCGCAGACTACCGGGAGCTTGACTGGCAACAGCGGTTAACATGTGTGCCAGCCGTGGGTGACAGGCCAGTTGCGCCATGGCACGGCCTGCTGCGGTGAGGTTGTCGCCTTGTAGCGCATCCAGTTGTCGCAGCAAGGCTTTGGCTTCCTGCCAGGGCTTTTCTGGCGGCGGCTCCAGCCATGGCAACGCACTGGCCCCCCAAAGAGCCACTTCCAATGCGGTACTGGTTAAATCGGCCTGGCTGATATCCGCAGGCGACTGCGCCGCCAGGCTCTGCTGTTGGCTTTCCCCCCACAACCGCACAGCTATTCCCGGAGCCAAGCGCCCGGCGCGGCCGGCCCGCTGCGTTGCTGACGCCTGACTGATACGGCACAGCTTGAGCTGGCTCATGCCGGTGGCCGGGTCCAACTGCGGTCGTCGGCACCAGCCGCTGTCTACCACCAGGCGAATGCCCTCAATGGTCAGGCTGGTTTCGGCAATAGGCGTCGCCAGTACCACTTTACGTTGCCCGGCCTCAGGTGGGGCAATGGCTGCATCCTGCTGTTTTTTATCAAGATCGCCATAGAGACTGAACAGCGCCACATCGCTGGGCAGCTGCCCTTCTAGCAGGCTGGCCAGCCGGCGAATCTCGCCCCCTCCTGGTAAAAACACCAGCATGGAACCCGGCTCCTCGGCCAGCAGTTGCAGTACAGTCTGCTGGCACAATGTCAGCCAGGGCTGGTTGGCTCTGGGCGGTTGGTAACGTAACGCCACCGGAAAACTGCGCCCGGTGCTTTGTATCCGCGCGCAAGGTGCAAGGTGCTCGGCAAGGCGCGCACCGTCGAGTGTGGCAGACATCACCAGCAGCTTGAGATCTTCACGCAGCCCCTGCTGTACGTCCATGGTTAGCGCTAGCGCCAGATCACCGGGCAGATTGCGTTCATGAAACTCATCGAAAATCACCAGCGCGACCCCCTCTAGAAAAGGGTCGTTCTGTAACAGGCGAATCAAAATGCCCTCGGTAACGATTAACAACCGGGTCTGGGCACTGACTGCACTGTCACTGCGGGTGCGATAACCGATACTTTGCCCCGGCTGTTCCCCCCGTAGTGACGCCAGATAACGCGCCAGACTGCGCGCTGCCAGACGGCGGGGTTCGAGCATGATAATGGTGCCCTGCAGGTGCGCCAGCAACGCCAACGGTACCTGGGTCGATTTGCCCGCACCGGGCGGGGCTTCGAGCATAATGCGTTGATGCGTATCCACGGCTGCCAGCAGCTCTGGCAGCACAGCATCGACAGGCAAGGAAGGCAATGCGACAGTATCCAGTAACCATTTTCGAGGCAGTTTATCATGACCGGGCAACGTCTTTTCTTTGCCATTACCCCTGACAGCCAGCAACGCCAACAGCTGGCCCACTGGCACCGCCAAGCGTTACCCGCCATCAAGCCGGTACCGATGGCCAATTATCACCTGACCCTGGCCTTTGTCGGTGACCATGTAGATGCCAAAGCCCTGATCAGGCTGGCGCAACGTATCTCTTTTACGCCCTTTTCAGTCACTGTCGAGCACCTCGGCCAGTGGCGCAACAGTGGCATCCTCTACCTCGGTTGCCGCCAGCCACCATCGGCGCTGATGACCCTGGCCCAGGCTTTACAGCAAGTCAGTGAACAGCTTGGTGGCCAGCCGCAGCAGCATCCGTATCAGCCGCACCTAACCCTGGCCCGCCATTGCCACCAACCGGTAACACCACAGCAGCCAGCACCGGCAATAACCCTGGCGGCCCGTCACTTTGGGCTTTATGTGTCAGCGGCCGGGCGCTACCACTGCTGCTGGCAATCCGATTAAAAAAGCCGCCCGAAGGCGGCTCTTTTAGTGACCGATATTCTGGTCCAGGAAGGTGAGCATCTTGTTGAACAAAGTCACCTTGTGTTCCGGGTTATAAAATCCATGCCCTTCCTGCGGCTCCACATACCACTGATAGGGCTTGCCGGCCTTTTGCATGGCATCACGTAGGGCTTCGGAATGCGCGATGGGCGCGATCTGGTCTTCTCCGCCGGCCACAATCAGCACCGGCCCGGCCAGTTTGTCTACGTGAAAGGCTGGGGACTGCGCTTTAAGACGCGCTTTGTCTTCTCCCAGTACATTTTTCCGGAAATTCTCCGAACCACGACCGCTGTATGCGCCTGGCTTGTCGTAGAGCAACTGCAGATCGTAAACACCAACATAGCCGATAGCACATTTGTACAACTCCGGCTCACGCTCCGCACTCATCACCGCCGCATAGCCACCATAAGAGCCGCCAAAGCTACAAATACGGTTTTTATCGACAGTGCCATCTTTGATCAGCTGCTGCACACCGTCCGTCATGTCGTCAATCATCAGCGTACCCCAATGACGGTAACCGGCCTGTTGGAAGGCTTTACCGTAACCACCGGAGCCCCTGAAGTTGGGCTGAAACACCGCATAGCCCCGGGTTGCCAGCACCTGAATATAGGGATCGTAGCCCCAGTTGTCACGGATCCCATGGGGGCCGCCATGGGGCATCATCACCAGTGGTAAGTTCTTATGCTTACCTGGAGGTAAAGTCAGGTAACCATGAATAAGCTGGCCATCACGAGCCTTGTAGCTGTAAGCCTGCGTGTGGGCCAGTTGACTGGCTTGCAGCCAGGGCATGGCACTGAGCAGATACGTCAGGCTCTTATCCTGACGGTTAAACAGATAAAACTGGCTGGGCTGGGTATCACTCCATACCACTGCCACCATGAGCTTGCCATCACGGGTGGTGGACGTCAGCGACACCTGGCGACCACCGAAGGCCTGCTCCAAGGCCACCAGATCGGCGGCAAAGGGGTCTTTCTCGGCACTTTTCAAAAACACCCGCTGCGGCAGAGTTTTTTCAAAAGACACGCCAATGACTTTGTCCGGTTGACCACCATTGAAGTCAAATACCGGGCTGACATCTACGTCCTTGTCGCGATAGACCAGTGATTTTTCACCGCTTTTCGGGTCAAAAAGCACTAACCCCTTGGTGTTGGCATCACGGTCAGACAGGCCCAGCACTTGCTGGTTGTCATTGATGAAGGTCAACGGTAAGAAGCCCCCTTGGGACTCATCAAACCGCTCAATAATACGCCAGTCATCGCCGTTTTGATCACGGTACGCCACCAGTGTCTGGTTGTTGTTATCCAGATCGGCCCCTACCGCAAAGCGCACCTGGCCATCGCTGTCTGTCAGCACGCCAGCACCACGAACCGGCGGCTTAGTGACTTTCGACAACTTACCGCCGTACAGGTTGAGCTTATAAACGGTTGGATAGAAGGCATCGCGAAAGCCCGCAGGCTGCGTTGCGATCAAAACATGCTTGGGGTCGTCCTTGAGCCAATCAATCACCCTGGCACTGGCACGCATGGACTGACGTTTGGCCCGCATGCCAAACAGCATTTCTTTCTGGCTGCCATCCACATTCATGGCAAACAGTTCACCGGTACCGTAGGGTTGCTCCAGTGCGCCAACAAACCGGGCTGGCTGCATCAGGATCCGCTCGTTGTTAGCCCAGTTAAAGTCGGCCAATGTATCGTTACCGGTAAAATTCATCACCGACACCACTTTTAGCTTGTTGTGGCGGTCAAGTACCACCAAGCTGGTATGGCCATCGTCTTTTTGAATTTTCGCAGCAAAGTAGTGGCCGTCAGGAGAAATTTTGAGCCCCTGGAACTGCGGTGTTTTAGCCAGGGCTGGCAATGACGGCACCTCAGCCTCTGCGGCGCTAGCCGACATACTACACAAGGCTAGGGTTAATACGCTGAAGAAATGTTGTTTTTTCATGTCCATATGTTGCCAGATTGTAACTGGCATGCAGCCTACAAAAAAGAGGGCCAAATGGCCCTCTTTTTTCATTCAGACTGTGACTTAGCTCAAGGCCTGCAAGCTCCCGGCGATAGTTCGAACCCCTCGCGCCGTGGCACCCGCGGCCCAAAGACTGTTCTCGTTGTTGTTAAAGCACGCCGCCAGATCCATATGCACCCAGCCTTTGCCATTATCACGCACAAACCGGGACAAAAAGCCCGCAGCATTGGATGCACCGCCGGCACCGCCACCTTTGGTGGGGCGACTGTTGGCCGTATCAGCGTAGGCACTGGGGCACTCGAGTTGATGAAAAGGCTCCAGCGGCAGGGGCCAAGCCGGCTCTTGTTCCTGCTCGGCAATCGCCTGCACTTTTGCGCAGGTGTCTTTATCCAGTGCAAACAAGGCATTGTAATGACTGCCTACCGCCGTCATGGCGGCCCCCGTCAACGTCGCGGCGTTGATGATCAGCGGCGCCCCGGATTGGCTGGCCATCAGCAGACCATCGGCCAGTACCAGCCGACCTTCGGCGTCAGTATTGACGATTTCCACCGTGGTGCCGTTGTTGTAGGTAAGAATATCGCCCAGTTTGAAAGCCTTACCTGATACTAGGTTTTCAGCACAGCAGAGGATCAACCGCACCCGCTTCTGATAGCCGCGTAACATCGCCAGAGCCAGACCGCCGGTAACCATAGCGGCGCCACCCATGTCGGCTTTCATGTTGAGCATCCCTTCCGAGCTTTTAATGGAATAACCGCCGGAATCAAAGGTAATACCTTTACCTACCAGTGCAGCACTAACGGGCGCCTGAGCATCACCCGTGGGGTTGTAATCCAGCACCAGCATCACCGGCGGCCGCTCAGAGCCACGGCCGACATTGTAAACGCCGGTCCAGCCGGCCTGTTGCAAAGCTTCACCGGTAATGACCTCCGTACTGACCTTGTCACCACCAAGTTCCCGGATAAAGGCACTGGCCTTGTCGGCCAGCAGCTGCGGCGATAATTGTTCCGGCCCCAGGTTGGTGACATCCCGCACCCAGCGGGCCACCTGCAGGCGGGCATCCAGTTCGGCGTCAACACCGGCCCAGTGAATAGTTTCCCCCCCCAGAGTCGACATAAAGCCTTCAGCAAAAGCCCATTGCTGTTCACGGTCAAAGCTGTCGGTCAGTGCCACTTCGCTCACCCCCTGACTTCGCAGGCGCCGCCCGGCCTGCTGAATACGACGTCGCTCAGTGCCATGCACTGTGGCACTGTCGGCAGCAAAACTGAGCAGGGCATTATCACCCCAGTGGGCAGGGGCGGCGGCAGCACTGAGGCTGATGGTCAAACAGGTCTTCATAACAGGCTCCGAACAAAGGCATTGGAGAAATAAACGCCCCACAGCATACACTAAGGGGCCATTTTGACCCCAGTAAGCCACCGCCATGAAGTTTGCTCCTGCCCTCGAAAAAGCCACCCTGATAAAGCGCTACAAACGTTTTTTAGCCGACATCGACAGCACCCGCGGCCCTCTGACCGTGCACTGCGCCAACACTGGTGCCATGACCGGCTGCGGCGAACCTGGGGACAGCATCTGGTATCGCTACGATCCCAGCCCGAAAAAAAAGCTGCCCGGCAGCTGGGAGCTGACCGAAAAGGACGGACAACTGATTTGCATCAATACCGCCCGTGCCAATGCTCTGGTAAAAGAAGCGCTGGCCGCCAACCGTATCAGTGCCTTTAGCTGGGCTGAGCAGATCGACGCGGAGCAAGCCGACGGCCACGGCTCGCGGATGGACTTTTTACTGACCGCCGGTAGCCGGCGCTGCTGGCTGGAAGTAAAGAGTGTCACGCTGCACCGCGGCCAAGGCTTAGGCGCCTTTCCCGACGCTGTCAGCGAGCGGGCTAGAAAGCATCTGAGCGCCCTGGCAGAGAAAGTACGGGCTGGTGACGAAGCGGCATTGCTGTTTGTGGTCATGCACAGCGGCATTGACCGCGTCAGCGCCGCGGCCGATATCGATCCGGCCTATACTGAGGCCTTAGCACAAGCGCGCTTAGCCGGTGTGCAGGTGCTGGCGATGGGCGCCAGCATCAGCCCACAACAGATGACACTGGACCGGGTTGTAAAAGTCGTTAACTAAGCGTTGTCCTGGCTAAAACTATCTGCTATAGATAGCCGCCTTAAACGAGCTGAAGGCTCATATCATCCTGGTGATTAGGAGAATCAGCATGGCTGAGAACAAGACGAAAAGCTCCTTGGGAGTACTGGCAATTGCTGGTGTAGAGCCCTACCAAGAGAAGCCAGGCGAAGAGTACATGAGCGACGAGCAGCTTGCGCATTTTCGCAAGATCCTCGAAGCATGGCGTCGCCAGCTCAGAGAAGAAGTGGATCGCACTGTGACCCACATGAAGGATGAAGCAGCCAACTTTGCTGATCCAGCAGACCGGGCTTCACAGGAAGAAGAGTTCAGTCTTGAACTGCGTACCCGCGACCGCGAGCGTAAGCTGATCAAAAAGATTGAAAAGACCCTCCAGCTCATCGAAGACGGTGACTACGGCTTCTGCCACTCCTGTGGTGTGGAAATCGGCATCCGCCGCCTGGAAGCTCGCCCCACCGCGGAAATGTGCGTGGATTGTAAAACTCTGGCCGAGATCCGCGAGAAACAAATGGCCGGCTGATGGCTGGCTACGTCGGGCGCTTTGCGCCCAGCCCGTCCGGGCCGCTACACCTGGGTTCTTTGGTGGCGGCCTTGGGCTCCTACCTTGATGCCCGAGCCCACCAGGGCCAATGGCTGCTCCGCATTGAAGACATCGACCCGCCCCGGGAAGTCGCCGGCGCCGCTGACGCGATTTTGCGTACCCTCGACGCCTATGGTTTGCACTGGGATGGCCCGGTGCGTTACCAGCATCAACATCACCAAGATTACGACCAGCGCCTGGCCACACTCGCCCAACAACAGCTTAGTTACCGCTGTAGCTGCACCCGCAAACAACTAAAAGCACAGGGGCTGCATCAGCGCAGCCGGTGCCACTACCACGGCGGCCCCGCTGCGCTGCGTTTTCGTAATGACGCTAGCCATAGCCATTTTACTGACCGGCGCCTCGGCCTGGTGGACGTTGACAGACAACTCAGCCATGAAGACTTTATTATCCACCGCAAAGATGGCCTTTATGCCTATCAGCTCGCCGTTGTAGCAGATGACATCGATCAGGGCGTAACGCACGTGGTACGCGGTAGCGATCTGGTGGATGCTACCGTCTGGCAACTGGCCCTGTATGACGCCTTTGCAGCGCCGCATTGCCAGTATTTGCACCTGCCGCTGGTGCGCGACGAACACGGCAATAAGCTCTCAAAACAAAATCATGCAACAGCTATTTGCGATGACCAGCCCCTGCCCGCACTGCATCAGGCACTGGCCATTTTGGGCCTGGATGAGCTGCAGGCTGGCAGTGTTGAAGAGCTGCTGGCACAGGCCGTTGAACGCTGGCCTTGGTCTGAGTGATTCTCAACCGCCGCCAGCTCAGTTATCATTGCGCCAGCATTTTGGCCCATAGTTTCAGGTGACCGTCATTATTTCTCGCGTACTCGACTTTTGCCGCCGTGTTGTCGGCAACAAGGACAGCCAGCAAAACGTTGTGATCCCTCGCGATGCACACAACGTCAGTCGTAAAGACATCAGTGAAAACGCCCTTAAGGTGTTGTATCGCTTAAACAAGGCCGGCTTTGAAGCCTATCTGGTCGGCGGTGGCGTGCGCGATCTGCTGCTGGGTCTGCATCCCAAAGATTTTGACGTGGTCACCAATGCCCGGCCCGAAGAAATCAAAAAGCTGTTCCGGAACTGCCGGTTGATCGGTCGCCGCTTCCGCCTGGCGCATATTCTCTTTGGCCGGGAAGTCATTGAAGTGGCCACCTTTCGCGGTAACCATGCCGACAATCCCGAAGCCAAACGCTCGGACGAAGGCATGTTGCTACGCGACAATGTCTATGGTGATTCACTCGAAGAAGACGCCCTGCGCCGCGACTTCACCATTAACGCGCTGTATTACAACATCGCCGATTATTCCATTGTTGATTACGCCGGTGGCATGGCCTCTCTGGCCGCCCGCCGTATCGAGTTCATCGGCGATCCGGCCACCCGTTATCGCGAAGATCCGGTACGGATGCTGCGCGCAGTGCGCTTTGCCACCAAGCTGGATATGACCATTGC
Source organism: Gallaecimonas aegicerasi (assembly GCF_045291545.1). Taxonomy (GTDB): domain Bacteria; phylum Pseudomonadota; class Gammaproteobacteria; order Enterobacterales; family Gallaecimonadaceae; genus Gallaecimonas. The sequence continues at coordinate 489,055 of NZ_CP149514.1, read as the reverse complement.
CCCGGCTACAGCCAACCCCATTGCCGAGCTGGCGCCATTACTCGACGACATTCCGCCGCCGCGTTTGTTTGAGGAATGCCTGAAGCTGTTTATGGCCGGGCACGGCCTGGATAACTTCCGCATGCTGGCCGATTTTGGCCTGCTGCAACGGCTGTTTCCGCTGCTTACCCCTTACCTAGAAGACGATCGGGCTCGCCGCTTTATCGAACTGGCGTTGCAAAGCACTGACTACCGGGTAAATAACGATCTGAAAAGTACCCCGGCATACCTGTTCGCAGCCTTGCTGTGGCCAGCAGTGGATCAACGGGCGCAAGATGTCTTGCTGGAATCCGGCTTGCCACAGAACGACGCCTATCAGATCGCCATGAATGATGTCATGGATGAACAGTGCCGACGCATTGCCATTCCGCGCCGCTTTACGACCACCATTCGCGAGATCTGGACACTGCAGCTACGCCTCGACAAGCGTGCCGGCCGCCGTGCCGAACGGCTCTTCGAACACCCCCGATTTCGCGCAGCCTTTGACTTTTTGCTGATGCGCGGCGAAGTGGAAGGCAAAGAAATCAAAGCCTTGGGCCAGTGGTGGCAGGAATATCAAGACACCGATCCGCAAGGGCGCCGAGCCATGGTCGCCAGTTTGTTTGACAACAAACGCCCACGCCGTCGGCGACCACGCAAGCGTAAGCCTGGCCCGCAGTAACGCATGAGCAAGCGCGCCTATATTGGCCTCGGTGCCAATCTGGCCAGCCCGGCTCGGCAAATTTGGCAGGCCCTGCATCGTTTGGCAGCCCTGCCAGACAGTCACTTGGCGGGCGTGTCAGCGCTTTACCAGTCCAGCCCCATGGGGCCGCAGGACCAGCCGGATTACATCAACGCGGTAGCGGCGCTGGATACCATGCTCTCCCCTGAGGTCTTACTGGACGCTTTGCAGGCCATCGAACAGCGCCAGGGTCGCCTGCGCCAGCGCCGCTGGGGGGAACGCACCCTCGATTTGGATCTGTTGCTGTACGGTAACGAACAGTGGCATAGCCCACGCCTGACCATACCGCACCCGGGCCTGAGTGAACGGGACTTTGTGCTGGTGCCGCTGGCCAGTCTGGCCCCGGATTTACAGCTCCCCGACGGCCGGGCACTGGCAAGCCTGACGCCACTGTCCCACAATCTGCGATTACTGACCCCAGCACTTTGAGCAAGCCAGTGCATGGGGTAGAGTAATCGCCCTAAATTCTGCCAACAGGGGCTCTCATGAGCAAAGTTAACGAAGCCGCCCAGGCTAAGCGCGTTAGCGTCAATACACTGGCCCGTAAAAAAGCCAATGGCGAAAAATTCGCGACCCTGACCGCCTACGATGCCAGCTTTGCTGCCCTGTTCGATCAGGAAGGCATTGATATGCTGTTGGTGGGAGACTCTCTGGGGAACGTGATCCAGGGGCAAAATGACACGCTTGCCGTCACTGTTGACGACATCGCCTACCACACCCGCTGCGTTAGCCAGGTGACAGAGCGAGCGTTGATTGTAGCCGATATGCCCTTTATGAGTTATGCCACACCGGAGCAAGCCTGCCAGCACGCGGCAACGCTGATGCGAGCCGGGGCGCAAATGGTCAAACTAGAGGGCGGTGCCTGGCTGGCAGACACCATTCGCACACTGGTGGAGCGTTCCGTGCCGGTATGCGCACACCTGGGTTTGATGCCACAGTCCGTACACCTGGTTGGCGGCTATAAAGTGCAGGGGCGGGATCCGCAAAGTGCCGAGCGCATTATTGCCGACGCCCAGGCCCTGGAAGCCGCCGGAGCACAGTTACTGGTGGTGGAATGCGTAACCCGGGCCCTGGCCAAGCGTCTCAGTAGCGCCGTCAGTATTCCGGTGATCGGCATTGGCGCTGGTGCCGATACCGATGGCCAGGTGTTAGTAATGCATGACCTGCTGGGGATCAGCACGGGCCATATTCCCAAGTTTGCCAAGAATTACCTGACAGCAGGGCGTGATATCCGCCAGGCGGTACGCAGCTATGTCAGCGAAGTGGTGGCCGGGCAATTCCCGGCTCAAGAGCATGGATTTGAATGAGGTAGCGATTCAATGCGTACCGTACATTCGGTAAAAGATCTGCGCGCCCAGGTGCGCGCTTGGCGTCAGCAGGGTGAAAAGATAGCCCTGGTCCCAACCATGGGGAACCTCCATGAAGGACACCTGACCCTGGTACGCGAAGCCCGTCGGCTGGCCGATAAAGTGGTGGTGTCAATTTTTGTTAACCCACTGCAATTCGGCCCCAGCGAAGATCTCGCGGCCTACCCCCGCACACCGGAGGAAGACAGTGACGCCCTGTTCGATGAGCAGACTGATCTGCTGTTTATGCCCGCCGTCGAGGCGCTTTACCCCCATGGTATGGCGAAGCACACACAGGTAGAAGTACCGGGCATTTCCGATCTGTATTGTGGCGCCAGCCGCCCCGGCCATTTCCGTGGCGTCGCCACCGTGGTCAGCAAACTGCTGAACCTGGTGCAGCCGGACTTGGCCTGCTTTGGCATGAAAGATTACCAGCAGCTGGCAGTGATCCGCCGCATGGTAGCCGACTTGGCGATGCCGGTGGATATTGTCGGTGTCCCGACGGTGCGTGCCGAAGACGGCCTGGCCTTAAGCTCCCGTAATGGCTACCTCAGCAGCGACGAACGGGCCACAGCCCCGGCGCTGTACCGCACCTTACAGGCACTGGCCAAGCGTATTGAGCAAGGCATGCGTGATTACGGTGCCTTGGTCGACAGCGGCAAAAGCGCCTTGCGTAACGCCGGTTTTACCCCCGACTACCTTTATATTCTTGACGCCGAGACCCTGGCACCGGCCACCGGCGAGGAAACAAAAGTCGTGCTGCTGGCCGCGGCACACCTCGGTAAAGCACGCTTGATTGACAACCTGCTGGTGGATTTGCAGGCCTGAGACATTTGGTTTATATTGCGCCGACTTTCCGGCAGCGTGGTAATATGGCCACGTTTTAGCCAGACTCGCGAAGTGAAAAAGGGTTTGAAGCCATGCAAAGAGTGATGCTGCAAGGCAAACTGCACCAGGCACGGGTAACACACTCGGTACTGGAGTATGAAGGTTCCTGTGCCATCGACCAGGACTTGCTGGACGCTGCCGGCATTCTGGAGTACGAAGAAATTCAGATTTACAACATTGATAACGGTGAGCGCTTTACCACCTACGCCATCAGTGGCGAGCGTGGCTCGAAAGTGATTTCCGTCAATGGCGCGGCGGCCCACAAGGCCTCTGCCGGTGACCGCGTGATCATCTGCGCTTTTGTGCGCCTGGATGATAGCGAAGCCAAACAACACCAGCCAAGCCTGGTCTACCTCGACGCCAATAACGACGTGGTACGCACCAGTAAAGCGATTCCGGTGCAGGTTGCCTAAATCCCCAAGCGTTAAAAAAACGCCGGCAATTGCCGGCGTTTTTTAATCCTGCATGGCCCATATATAGAGCCCTTCCAGTGCCATGACGATGGTGAATCCGCACAGCACTATCAGCATTTTCATTTTTACTAGATGCTTCATCTGACACCCCCTGCCTTGTTAAGGCTAGTTGCTGTTCAGTGATGCGTCCAATTGCCAACAGCGCTGCCCGGCGGCCCGGTATTTGCGTTCAAACGGGGTGATACTGTCACCACTGACTGGTTGAGTCTGGCTGGTAAAACCGGCCAACTGCAGTGCCCGGGCACATTCTTCAATGTAGACCGACCAGTTAGAGCGCACTTGCAGCTGCCCGCCCAGAGCCAGTAAAGCCTTGAAGCTGGGCCCACCATGCCAGCGCCGCCCCAAGTGCGCCGCTTTTGGCCAAGGGTTGGGATACAGCAAGTAATGATAGGCCAGCCGGATACCGTCAGCCGCCAGTAAGCGCCACAGATCATGCAGATCAGCACGCAGCACCAGGTAATTGGCTTGCTCATCAGCATAATGCTGATGCTTACCCAAGCGATGGGCCGATTTATCAACCCCGACAACCAGCGCTTCAGGGTGGCGGCGAGCCAGCACCGCAGTGCTTTGCCCTACCCCACAGCAACTATCCAACACCAACGGCTCTGTGCGGCCGGCCAGCCATACTTGCAGCTGTTGATAAGCCGCCAGGCTGTGCTCTGCATAGGGCTTTTGAAAGTCGCTATTGAGGTGGCGCTTAACCACCTCATCGAGCCGCTCATGAACACCTTGCTGGTTACTGCTAACAACCCGGCTGGTCAATGGCGCAGCCCCACACCTTTGCTGATCAGGTAGTGGGCCAGGCTATACAGCCCGACAATCATCACTCCCAGCACGGTAAAAGCCTGCCACAGGGCGATATCGGCGGTACCAAGGAAGCCGTAGCGAAACGCATTAACCATGTAGAGGATCGGGTTGAAGTGGCTCAACACCTGCCAAAAACCCGGTAGCAGGCTAATGGAATAGAACACCCCGCCCAGATAGGTCAATGGCGTCAAAATAAAGGTCGGCACAATGGAAATGTCGTCAAAGTTCTTGGCGAAAACGGCGTTGATCAGGCCGCCCAGCGAGAACAGCAAGGACGTCAGGATCACCGTTGTCACCACAACCAGCGGGTGTTGAATATGCACATCGGTAAACAAAAACGACACGGCGGTAACAATAGCCCCTACCAGCAGCCCCCGCGCCATACCGCCGGCTACAAAACCGAAAATAATGACACTGTTGGGGATCGGCGCGATCAGCATTTCTTCGATAAAACGCTGAAACTTGGCCGAAAAGAAGCTGGACGCAACATTAGAGTAGGAGTTGGTGATCACCGACATCATGATCAGCCCCGGCACGATAAAGGCCATGTAATCAAAGCCGCCCATCTTGCCAACGCGGCTGCCGATCAAACTGCCGAAAATAATGAAATACAGGGTCATGGTGATCGCCGGTGGTACCAGCGTCTGTACCCAGATCCGCATGAAGCGGTTCACTTCTTTATGGACAATGGACCCAAGGGCAATGCGGTTACGGCTCATGCTTGACCTCCGTTACGACCATTTTCCACCAGTGTCACAAACAACTCCTCCAGTCGGTTCGCTTTGTTGCGCATACTCAGCACTTCCACGCCCTGTTCAGTGAGCTGGCCAAATACCGGGTTCAGGCCCGCTTCCTTGGCAACCTGTACTTCCAGGGTATGGCTGTCGATAAGCTGGTAATCAAACCCTTGCAGGCTCGGAGCCGGGCTGTTGTCGGCTAAATCGAGAATAAAGGTTTCGGTGTTGAGCTTGGCCAGCAAGCCTTTCATGGTGGTGTTTTCAACAATACGGCCATGGTCGATGATGGCAATATTCCGGCACAACATCTCCGCCTCTTCCAGATAGTGAGTGGTGAGGATGATGGTCAGGCCTTCTTCATTGAGCTTTCTGAGGTAGCGCCACATGGAACGGCGGATCTCAATATCCACACCGGCGGTGGGTTCGTCGAGGATCAGCAGGCGCGGTTCATGAACCAGAGCCCGGGCGATCATCAGCCGGCGCTTCATACCGCCTGACAGCTCACGGGTACGGGCATCTTTTTTGCCCCAAAGGTCCAGTTCCTTGAGCAGCTGTTCGGCTTTGACCAGGGCTTTGGCCCGCGGCACCCCGTAATAGCCCGCCTGGTTAACCACTACCTGCAGCACGGTTTCAAACTGGTTGAAGTTAAATTCCTGAGGGACCAGGCCCAGCGCACTTTTCGCAGCTACCGTATCGGTAACCAGATCGTGGCCAAAAATACTGACCTGGCCGGCGCTTTTATTGACCAGTGAGGCGAGAATGCCAATAGTCGTGGATTTGCCAGCACCGTTGGGGCCAAGCAAAGCAAAGAAGTCGCCTTCTTTAACCTTCAGATCAATACCTTTCAGAGCTTCGGTACCGCTCTTATAGGTCTTTTTCAGATCAACGATGTCCAGCGCGTAACTGCTTGCTGTCATGGTTCCTCCTGCCTTAGAAGGCGACAGTATACGCGACTGCTCAAGCGATCGGCACCGGCAAAAGCCAGCCGCGGTTCAGTGCGCGGCGAATGCGTCGCTGCGCACCGTTACCGATTTAAACAGCAAGGCTTCCGCTTCATTGGCCGGAATAGGCTTGGCAAACAGGTAGCCTTGCGCCATGTCGACACCTTCGTCACGCAGTACCGCTAGTTGTTCTGCGGTCTCAACCCCTTCGGCAATCACTTTCAGACTAAGGCTATGGGCCATCTGCACAATGGCGCGAATCAACGGCCGGGCCTGGCTGTTGTCACTGCGCAGGCCATGAACAAAGCTTTGGTCAATTTTCAGGTTGTCGACATCAAAGCGCTTGAGATAACTGAGACTGGAGTAGCCGGTACCAAAGTCGTCAATAGACAGGTGTATTCCCAACTTCTTCAAGCCCTGCACCGCTTCCAGACAGACGCTGATGTTTTCCATCATCAGGCTTTCGGTCAACTCCAGCTCCAGGTTTTGCGGCCTGACGCCGGTTTTTTCCAACAAATGGGCCAGCTGCGGTACAAAATTCGGCTGCACCAGCTGGCGAATGGACAGGTTCACCGCCATCACTCCGCTAAAACCCTGCTGCTGCCAGGCTGCCAGTTGCCGGCAAGCGGTTTCCAATACCCAGTCGCCGAGACTGATAATAAGCCCGGTTTCTTCCGCCAGCGGAATGAAGCGGCCCGGCGATACCTGGCCCAGTAGCGGGCTGCGCCAGCGGATCAAGGCTTCTACACCTGCCACATTACCCGTTTTGACATCCATCAGCGGCTGGTAATGCAGCTGTAATTGTTCAGTGCCAATGGCATCTTTCAGGGCGGTTTCCATGACCAGGCGGTCATTAATATCCTGGTCCATGTGGCGGTCAAAGAAACTGTAAGTGCTACGGCCGCTGTCTTTGGCATGGTATAGCGCGGTGTCGGCTTTGCGTAAGAGCTGGGCACTGCTGTCACCGTCTTCCGGGTAACAAGCCACCCCGATAGAGGTACTGATCCACAACCGGTGGCCGTCTATCTGAAAAGGCGCACTCATGGCATGCAAAATACGGTCAATGATGTGCTGCACTTCGTGGCTTTTTTCAATATGCGGCAACAATATCAGGAACTCATCGCCACCCTGACGGCACAAGGTGTCACTCTCACGCAATAGCGGTTTCAAGCGGCTGACGACCGCCTTGAGCAGTTCATCACCAATGTGGTGGCCAAGGCTGTCATTGATGGCCTTGAAGCGGTCAAGGTCCAGATACAGCAAAGCCAGACTGTGGTCATCACGTTTGGCCTGCATTAGCGCCTGATCGGCGCGGTCCACCAGCAAGGTTCGGTTCGGTAGCTCCGTCAACGCATCGTGGTAAGCCAGAAAGGCAATACGCGCTTCGGCCGCCTTGCGTTCGGTCAGATCAGAGAACACGGCGATATAATTGCTGGCCTGGTGGTCATCATCCTGCAAGCGGGTGATGGTCAGCCACTGCGGATACAGCTCGCCACTTTTGCGTTTGTTCCAGATCTCACCCTGCCAGTGGCCATCCTGTTCGATAGTGGCCCACATCTGCCGGTAGTACCGTTCATCGTGCTGACCCGAGCTGAGTAACCGGGGCGTTTTGCCCAAGGCGTCCTCGGCCTGATAGCCGGTAATGGTGGTAAAGGCCTGGTTGACGGTGAGGATGTGCTTGTTGGCATCGGTGATCATCACCCCGTCAAAGCTGGATTTCACTACCTCAGCCAATAGCTTCAGCTCCTGCTCACGCTGCAATCGCTCGCCAATATCCTTACAGGACAACAGTAGAAACCGTTTGCCTCGTTCTTCAAAAATACAGCCGGAGGCTTCACTTTCGATAACCCGCCCGTAGCGATCAAGAAACTGTACCCGCTGGTTCTGTACCACGTTGTGTTGCAGACGGGCGACAAAAGCCTGACGCAGCTTGATATCCCCCCAGATCCCCAGATCTTCGGTGGTTTTGCCTATGGCCTCGGCTTTTTTCCAGCCGGTGATGCGCTCCCAGTTATCGTTTACATCCACCAGTTTGCCGTCTGCCAGGCGGGTCAGCGAAACAATATCCGGCATCATGTTAAAGACCCGCATGAACAATGTGCGCTGTTCCTGGGTATCGGCATGGGCGGCCTGCAGCCGGGCATCAGCCTGCTCCTCGGCATCAAGCATACGATTCAGCCAGTTGGCCAGCTGCCCCATTTCACTGGCGGTGTGTAGGCAAGCCCGGATCTGACGGTCACCGGCAGCCCGTTTACGCATCACCGATAACACATGCTCCACCGGCCCCACCACAAAATGCAGGACACCCAGATAGAAAAAGACAATGGTGATAAGGCCAATGCCCAGCGTCAGCGTCGCCAGGCGCTTAAAGTGCACCAGCCAATGCCCCGAAGCACTCGGATACCAGGCGAGCAGGTAACCACCCGGCGCCGGTACCGCCATGACCCGCTGCTTGCCGATATCTTGGCCTGTACCCAAGGTGGTGAGCTGCTTGTCTGGTTGCTGCTGCTGTTGGCCGGTTTTTACCAGAGGCTTAAGGCTGTTATCGGTAAGCCAAAGGCTATTGGCATGGAGCTGCTGGCGTAGTTTGCTTAGGGTGTTGGCTGAGTATTGTGAGGTCAGTAACTGGCCGGCCAGTGCGGTTTGCTGTTGTTGATTTTGCCAGGTGCTATCCATGTCAGCTTTGGCTTCAAGCCAAATGGCGCTGCCGCCGCCAACAGTCACTGCCAGCAACAGCAGCAGCAACATCTGCATTTTTAGACTCTTAAACAGGCTCGGTGGAGTCATCAGACATCCCTGTGGTTACATACCCTGGGTACAGCATCACGCCAGATAGATAACATGGTAATTATCAATAACCTTGACTAGTTCAGCTTGCATTAGTTCATGCTCAGGTGTCAAAGGTTGTCTGGTGAGCAGTAATTAATCACAAAGTGTAATGTGCTACTGACTGCTCCGCTTTGTTATCACGGCCCTGGCGGGTACACTGGCCATCTCCTGTTGTTAGGATGTCCTGATGAAAGATCCTAAAACCCTGCTGGCCAATAACCGCCAGTGGGCGCACCGCCTTCGCAATAACGATCCTGTCTTTTTTGAACGTCTGGCTGAGCGCCAGAATCCCCATTTGTTGTGGATTGGTTGTGCAGACTCACGGGTGCCGGCAGAACAGCTGACCGGCCTGCTGCCCGGTGAGCTGTTTGTGCACCGTAATGTCGCGAATCAGGTACTGACTACCGATGTGAACTGCCAGGCCGTCATCGACTTTGCCGTTGGCGCCCTGAAAATCAGCCACATTATTGTGTGTGGCCACTATGGCTGTGGCGGTGTCATTGCCGCCTTGCAAGGCGGCGCTGAAGGCAGCCTCGGACAATGGCTGCTGGACCTCAAAGAAGTGGCCGAACGCCATAACTCACTACTCGAAGGCTTGAGCTTTGATGAACAGGCGAACCGTCTGTGTGAACTGAATGTGCTCGAAGCGGTGTGCCGGGTGGCCCGCTCACCGGCCGTGCAAAAAGCCTGGAGTGCCGGCCAGCAGCTGTCAGTACATGGCTGGATTTACGGCGTTGCCGATGGCGAACTGCAGGAGCTGGGGCTGACGGTGGAAAACCAGGACGACATAGTACCGGCCCGCGACAAAGTGTTATCCAGCTATTTCAGTGAATAAAAAAGCCGCCATCAGGCGGCATTTTTTATTCTTCTTCCGGCACCACCACCGCAATGTAAGGCAGGTTCCTGTAGCGCTGGGCCCAGTCAATGCCATAACCCACCACAAACTGGTCGGGAATGGAAAAACCGATAAAGTCCACATCCACATTCACTTCCCGGCGCGATGGCTTATCCAGCAAGGTACAAAGACGAATACTGCGAGGGTCACGGGTGGCCAGCAGCTTCACGACCTTGGACAAGGTGTTGCCGGTATCAATGATGTCTTCCACGATAAGGATATGACGGCCTTCAATGTCTTCATCGAGATCTTTGAGAATCCGCACATCACGGCTGGACGACATGTTATTGCCGTAACTGGACACGGTCATGAAATCAAACTGGCTGGGCAGCTGCAGCTCCCGGGCCAAATCCGCCAGAAACACCACCGAGCCACGCAATAGCCCTACCAGTAACACTGACTGCCCTTCGCCATAGTGCTGCTCGATATCCCTGGCCATCTCGGCCACACGCGCTTTGATGTCGGCTTCGCTTATCAGCGTATCCAAATGGTGTTTCATAGCCTTCTCCAATAAGGTCTTCAGTTATTACTCGGCCCGTAGCCCCAGCGTGGTACCAGTTGCTGTTCAATGCCCAGGTGGTCAAGCAGCCGCGCCACCATAAAATCCACCAGGTCGTCCACAGACGCCGGCTCGTGATAAAAGCCCGGTGCCGCCGGCATCACCACCACTCCCAGACGGGCCAGGGTCAGCATGTTTTCCAGGTGAATGGCCGACAGCGGCGATTCCCGAGGCACAATGATCAGTTTGCCCTGTTCCTTGAGTACCACATCGGCAGCCCGTTCAATCAAGTTATCAGAAGCGCCGTGAGCAATGGCCGACAAGGTACCGGTCGAACAGGGACACACCACCATCAGCCGCGGGGCTGCTGAACCGGAGGCCACCGGTGAAAACCAGTCGTCTTTGCCATACACCCGCAGCTGCCCTTCCTGGGCCTGAAAGTGCTCAGTCAAAAACGCTTCGGCAGCAGCCGGAGCACTGGGAATTTTCAACGGCGTTTCAGTGGCCAGTACGACCTTGGCGGCAGAGGAAATCAGCAGGTGCAGCTGCCAGCCGGCAGCCAGCACCGCTTCCGCCAAACGCAGTGCATAAGGCGCACCGGAAGCACCGGTAATGGCCAGCGTCAAAGCCTTAGTCATGTTGTTTCTCCAGGGCGTCGAGCAGCTTCTGGTGAATACCACCAAAGCCACCATTGCTCATGACCAAAATGGTATCGCCAGGGCGGGCACTACTGACCACCTGCTTCACCAACTGCGCAATGCTGTCACTGTACTGCGCCGGGATCGCGGAGCTGGCACAGAGGTCGCGAATGGACCACTGCAACCCCTGAGGCTCAAACCAGAATACGGCATCAGCATGGGCAACCGACTGATTCAGCCGCTGGGCATGGACACCGGATTTCATGGTATTGGAACGCGGCTCCAGCACCGCCAAGATCCGGGCGCCGCCAACCTTGCGGCGCAGGCCATCGATGGTAGTGGCAATGGCGGTCGGGTGATGGGCGAAATCATCATAGACCTGCACCCCACCAGCCTCGCCTTTACACTCCAGCCGCCTAGCCACATTACGAAATTCGCGCAAGGCAGCAACACCGGCGCTTAGTGGCACACCGGCGTGGCGCGCTGCCGCCAGGGCTGCCAAGGCGTTATGGACATTGTGCAGGCCAATCAGTGGCCAGCACAGTTCATAACGTTCATCACCACAGCGCACCACGATATCGCTGCCATCGCTGCTAAGCAGCTCGGCATCGATGTCGGCGCCAATGCTCAGTGTCGGCGTCCAGCAGCCGGCCGCCAGGGTGTCGGCTACGTTACTATCATTGGCCGGCACAATAACCAGCCCCTGCTCCGGCACCATGCGCAGCAAGTGATTGAACTGGCGTTGGATGGCAGCCAAGTCAGGGAAAATATCGGCGTGATCAAACTCCAGGTTGTTGATCACCAGCGTGCGCGGCCGGTAGTGCACGAACTTGGAGCGTTTATCGAAAAAAGCAGTATCGTATTCGTCGGCTTCGACCACAAAAAACGGCGCATCACCCAAGCGGGCTGACAACCCGAAATTGGCCGGCACGCCGCCTACCAGAAAGCCCGGTTTGAGCCCGGCGTATTCCAGTATCCAGGTTAACATGGCGGTGGTAGTGGTTTTACCGTGGGTGCCGCTGATAGCCAGTACCCAGCGGTCCTTAAGAATATGCTCGTACAGCCATTGTGGCCCGGAAACATAGCGCAGGCCCTGGTTCAGCACCGCTTCAACACAGGGGTTACCACGGCTCATGGCATTACCGATCACCACCAGATCAGGCGCTGGCTCAAGCTGGGCCGGATCATAGCCTTCGGTGAGGGTGATACCGGCTTCAGCTAGCTGCGTACTCATCGGCGGATAGACATTTTCGTCACTGCCACTGACGGTATAACCCATCTCCCGGGCCAGTATCGCCAGACCGCCCATAAAGGTGCCGCAAATACCAAGAATATGGATGTGCATGGTGTGCCATTAACAATACAAACTGGCCGCTAGTGTACCAGTGATCACCGCCGGGGGAAGCCCAGTGGCCGGCTGTCAGTGCCTGACGAAATCGTTTATCATGGCGCCGCCTGTATTCTGACCGAGAAACTGCCATGCAACGTCTGGTTACTGCCCTGCGCCAGGACGGCGTCGATAAAGATCTGATCCACCTGGTCAACGTACTGGGTGCCGCCTGTAAAGAAATCAACTTTCGCCTGCATCAGGGCGCCTTGGCTGGCGTACTGGGGTCCACCCAGGACGAAAACGTGCAAGGCGAAGTGCAGAAAAAACTGGACGTCATTGCCAATACCTTGCTCAAAGACTTGCTGCTGCAAAGCGGCCTAGTACGCGCCCTGGCCTCCGAAGAAGAAGACGATATTGTCGAAGGCCCGGCCGAAGGGCGCTTTTTGGTGGCTTTCGACCCGCTGGACGGTTCTTCCAACATCGACATTAACGCCATGGTTGGTACCATTTTTTCCGTCTATGAAGTGCAAGGTAATGGCCCGGTATCAGCCGAGAGTTTCCTGCGCCCCGGGCGCGAGCAGGTGGCTGCCGGCTACGTGGTTTACGGCCCGGCGACGCTGATGGCCCTGACCACCGGTCAGGGCGTAAAAATGTTCACCCTCGATCAGACCATTGGCGAATACCTGATGACGGTACCGTCCGTTACCATTGCCGATGACACGCAGGAGTTTGCCATCAATATGTCCAACCAGCGGCACTGGGCCAAGCCCATGCAGGACTACATAGATGACTTACTCAAAGGCACAGAAGGGCCTCGTGGCAAGAACTTCAACATGCGTTGGGTGGCTGCCATGGTGGCAGATGTGCACCGCATTCTTTGCCGCGGCGGCATTTTCAGTTACCCCTGGGATCGCCGGGCGCCGGAAAAAGCCGGTAAGCTGCGCTTGATGTATGAAGCTAACCCCATGGCGCTGCTGGTAGAACAAGCCGGTGGCGCTGCCGGTACTGGCCTTGAGCGCATCCTCGACATACAGCCGGAACAGATCCACCAGCGTGTGCCGGTAGTATTGGGGGCGCGTAATGAAGTGTTAACGGTGGAACAGTACTACCGTCACGAACGCTAGTCAGTGACAGCGGGGCCGGTATAATAGCGCCCATCCCCACTTTGACGTAAAAGGACAAGTCATGAGTCTGAACAAGGTTCCTGCCGGTAAAAACGTACCGGACGAAATTAATGTCATCATCGAGATCCCGGCTAACGCCAGCCCGATCAAATACGAAGTGGACAAGGACAGCGGCGCGATCTTCGTTGATCGTTTCATGTCTACGCCGATGTTCTACCCCTGTAACTACGGCTACGTGAACGACACCCTGAGCCTGGACGGCGATCCGGTTGACGTACTGGTACCCACGCCCTACCCGCTGATCCCGGGTTCCGTCGTGCGCTGCCGCCCTGTCGGCGTGCTGAAAATGACCGACGAGTCCGGTGAAGATGCCAAAGTGGTCGCAGTACCGGTATCCAAGCTGACCAAGATGTACGATGACGTACACGATGTCACAGACCTGCCAGAACTGCTGAAAAGCCAGATCACCCACTTCTTCGAGCGCTACAAAGAGCTTGAGCCGGGTAAATGGGTGAAAGTCGAAGGCTGGGCTGACGCCGCTGCCGCCAAGGAAGAAATTGTCTCTTCCCTGGCCCGTGCCGAAAAAGCCTAAGTCGCTTCGGATATCAAAAACCCGCCTGCTGGCGGGTTTTTTTATGCCTTCTTGCGGTGCAGGTAATCGGCTTCCAGTTCCACTACTTCGCTGTCAGCCAGGGTGCAGCAGGTCAGTACTTCACCTTCATTGATGTAGGCAATGGGCGACTCCAGATAGCGCACCGCACCACTTTTCAGGCGCATCCTGCAGGAGCCGCAAAACCCTGAACGGCACTGGTACTCCACGTTAATACCGCGCAGCAACAGCTGATCGAGGATCGGCATGTCAGGGGCAGCGGGGATAATATGCTCCCCTACCACCAGGATTTTATTGCCGTCGTCTGCCATGGCATCTGTCATGAATGAGTCTGGCCGGCACTATACCGCAAAGTCACAAAGGCGCGCAGACCTCACGGAGCCATTCGCCGGTATTGTCGTCAACCCGTGGGCCAATATGCGCCAGTACCTGCTGGTGGTACTGGTTCCACCATTGCCGTTCGCCGTCATCGAGCAGGCTTAAATCCAGCAACCGCCGGTCCATCGGAATGAAGGTCAGGTTATCGAAGCCATAAACGCTGCGGTCACCTTCGGCGTCACGTTCACGCACCACCACCAGGTTTTCAATGCGAATGCCAAAAGCCCCTTCGCGGTAGTACCCCGGCTCGTTGGACAACACCATGCCAGGTAACAATGGTTGACTGTTAGCTCGTTTACTGATGCCTTGCGGCCCTTCATGCACACTCAGGCAGTGGCCGACACCATGGCCGGTGCCGTGATCGAAGTCATAGCCCTCGGCCCACAGTGGCGCCCGTGCCAGTACATCCAGCTGGTGACCGGTTGTACCTTTGACAAACTTGGCTTTGGCCAGGGCAATATGCCCTTTTAGCACCAGAGTAAAGAGCCGGCGCTGTTCGTCAGTCGGCTCACCAATAGCGACCGTACGGGTTACATCTGTCGTACCAAAGCGGTATTGGCCACCGGAGTCCACCAGATACAGACCCTGTTCCGGCAGCATCGCCGGCTCGCCATTACGAAAGTTGTAATGGGGCAGCGCCGCATTGGCGCCGGCCGCAGAGATCGTGTCAAAACTCGGCTCCAGGTAATCAGCCTGGGCCAGCCGGTAACTTTCCAGTTGTTGCGCCAATTCCGCCTCATCCCGACGCTGGCCGCTACTGCACAGGGCGTCCAGCCAGTACAAAAATTCACATACGGCAGCGCCATCACGCAGGTGCGCCTCAGCCATGCCGTCCAGTTCGGCAGTATTTTTGGCGGCTTTGAGCACCAGTGTCGGCTCCTGGCCAGGCACCACCGTTGCGCCAGACTGGGTTAACTGTTGGCTAAAACGCGCTGGCGTCAGCGCTTCATCCAGCCACACACGTTGCCCGCTCAATGCAGCCAGTTCGCTGTCAAGCTGGCTATGTTCGAGGATCTGCACGGCATCACCGAGGTTGGCATCGGCCGGTAAGCGCTCAGGATCACAAAACAGCTTCAACTGACCATCGGCCCCCAGCAGGGCTCGCATCAGCATGACCGGCAAGCGCGGTACATCGCTGCCACGCAGGTTGGTCAGCCAAGCTACGCTGTCGGCCTGGGTCAGTAATGCCCAGTCAGCCTTGGCAGCAAAGCGGGCGGCAACGGCCTGGCGTTTATCGACACAAGACTGGCCGGTAAGCACCTCCGGCAACACAAACCCATGACCTTGCGGCAAGGCGGGCCGGTTATCCCACAGAGCGTCGACAAGATTGTCACGGTCAACAAAAGTGACATGCGGCGCCGCCTGCTGCCAGTGTGCTAACTGACGCGCACTGACGCAGCCGCTATCGAGGCCAAGACGAAAGCCGTCAGCCTGAGTGGCCAGAAAATCAGCCAGGGGTTCTTCCACCAGATGATGTACCTGGGTGCCAGTTGGCACCTGAGTACGCACTTGCACGGTGTAGCGGCCATCCACCCAGACATGCAAACCGTTGCGAGTAACCAAAGCCTGGCCGGCAGAGCCGGTAAAGCCAGTAACAAACGCCAGCCGCTCATTGGCTGCCGGCAGGTATTCACCTAAATAGTCATCTTCGTGAGGGATCAGCCAGGCATCCAAATCGCCCAGTTGCTGCTGTAAAGCACTGATAATGCTCATCCGTACTCCTTATCTCGTTTGGCGGCGCGCTAATAACGTGACATTGCGCGCTTTTATGCACAGATTTTCAAGCCCTGTGCGCCCTGATGCCTGACAAGCCAGATAAGTTACTGCACAATGGTCCGACGTCTTAACAAGGAGTAGTACCTATGCGTTTTCTCACTGGAGCCTTGTTGCTACTGGCTCTGCCGGTGCTGGCTCACAACATTACCCCGTCAGCCCCACTGCCCGCAGTCACCGTCAAGGACGATGGCGCCATCATTCTTAAAGACAAAAAATTCCATTATGCTCCCTTTAACAGCAGCAGCCTGACCGGCAAGGTTCGGGTGATCCAGCACTTTGCTGGCCGCACCAGCGCCAAAGCGATTAACCAGCCGCTGATTGATGCCATCAAGGCCGCGCACCTGCCGGAAGACAAGTACCAGACAGTAACCATTATCAATGTCGATGATGCCATCTGGGGTACCGGGCCTTTTGTGCGTAGCTCAGCCAAAAATGCCAAGAAAAAATACCCCTGGTCAGAGATCGTGCTTGATGAAGACGGCGTGGTTCGCAAGGCCTGGGAGCTGACGCCGGACAGCAGCGCCATCATCGTTGTGGACCCCGCCGGTAAGGTGCAATTTGTCCATGACGGCAAGCTCAGCAAGGCGCAGATAGCGCAGGTGATGACCCTGGTCAAAGGGCTTATTGCCAAGGAATAAAAAAAGCGCCGCAAGGCGCTTTTTTATCCTCCCCAGCGCCTGACCGGGCCGGTGTCAATATGGATGAAGTTGTCGCGCGGGTAATACCCGACACCACCGGCTTTTAGTGTCAGTGCGGCCCGGTGTGCCTGGGCCAGCTGCACCCCCGGTAAACGGATGTCGATAGCCCGCCCCAGAGTATGATAAGAGTGGGTAGCCACGTTGTGACCGGCACGCTTCAAGGCGGCATTGGTAGCCGGCGAGCGGTAACCGGAAATCACCTCAATGGTGTCATCAAAACCCAACAGCCGACTGAGCCGGCTGAGCTGATCAAACAATGCCGGGTCCATCTGTGTCACGTCACCACTGCGGTGGTCTTTAAGGACTTCATTGAAGTTTTGCAGGGTACTAGGCAAATAAGATCCATCTTGCC
The DNA here is from genome assembly GCF_045291545.1 of Gallaecimonas aegicerasi. Lineage (GTDB taxonomy): Bacteria > Pseudomonadota > Gammaproteobacteria > Enterobacterales > Gallaecimonadaceae > Gallaecimonas. The sequence continues at coordinate 471,974 of NZ_CP149514.1, read as the reverse complement.
AGTAAATGCCTTTTTGGCGCTCCCCGGTATGCAAATTACGAAAGCTCAATTCCCGGCGGTGCCCGGTACTGGCAAAGGCTTTCAGCGGTACTGCGGTTGCTACTGCCAACGTTGCAGCACCTAACAAAAACTGACGTCTTGAGAATGTTCCAGCCGCCACCCAGCCTCCTGTTACATAGAATTTTGGATACTAAAGCGCTTATTGGCTAGAAATCATACCGAAAAGACCGGTTATGGTCAATTTTTAACCACTTCCAGTGAGTTAGATGAGGAGTTGGTCACATTATAAAGGTCGTCGCGCAGCTGTAGCTGGCCACGTTCATCAACCCAGGCGGTCCAATACACCAGCGCTATTGGCAGTGGTGTATCCAGCTCCAGGCGAAGCTGACGGCCTTCAAACAGCGCCAATTGCCAGTCGCCACGCCCACCCAGCAGAGCACTCGCCAATTCCAATGCCAACTCCACGCGCACACAACCGGAGCTATAGGCCCGTACCGGCTGGCTGAACAGCTGGGGCTGATTGGTATCATGCAAAAAAATGGCCTGACGGTTAGGCATCACAAATTTGATTTGCCCCAGCGCATTGGCTGCTCCTGACTGCTGCCGTAACCGCCAGTCAGCCGGCCAGGGTTTGGGCAGCTCGGCTGGCGTCGGAATGATCTCTGTGGCGGCGCCATAACCCACCACAATCTCCAGCCGATGCTGCTGCAAATACGCCGGGCCCAGCCAGCGCAGCCGTGGCAGATAGTCCTTGCGAAAAATACTGTAGGGCACATTCCAGAACGGGTTCAATTCCACGGCGGTGATGGCACTGTGCAATTGTGGCGTGGGCCGCGACGGTTTGCCTACCACCACTCGCGAACGCAGCCGTACACGATCATCACTGAGCCATAGCAGGGTAAAGGCCGGGATATTAACCACTAATTGCTCCGCAGCCGGATGAAACTGCGCCATGCGCGACAACGTTTGCTGCACCTGCAACAGTCGTTGTGCCGGTGGCACCGCCAAAGCGGCGTGGGTATCAACTCCCACTACGCCATCGGCCGGCAAACCATGGCGCCGCTGAAAAATGCGCACAGCCTGCTGCAACCGGGCGTCAAAAAGGTCACTGGCAGGCCCTTGCAGATCGCCGGTGCGTATCAGCAACTGCGCCAGAGCCAATACAACCGGGCCTTGGTCACCGCGCCGCAGCGTATTGGCAAGTAGCACAGGCCAGGGCTGCTCTGCCAGCATATCCAGACGCACCGCTTCACGGGCCAACGCCTGGCGCTGCTCACTCAACCAACTGGCCTGAACCGGCAAGGCACAGAGCAGCAGCAAATACCACTTCACCATCGCACACCTCCTTAGCAGAGTATGGACAGCTGGTGAGCGACAGTCATAGCAATTTGCGCTAGGCTGGAGCTTTCCTTATCAGGCAGGCATTGACAGGCAATGGAAAAGAAAGGGGCGGTAGAGCGCATGGGTTACAGCCCGCAAGACCGGCTGCGCCAGCTCTGTAAAGAACAGGGGCTCGAAGGCGCCCTGCATGCCGGTGATATCGGTGAGCCCCTTGACCGGGCCAGACGCCGTGCCGCCGTGATGGTGGCCCGCCGGCAGCGTAACCTGGAAACCATTATCCACAAGGCCTTGGTGCAATCTGATGATGGCACGGCTGTCGATGAAATTGACAATGACTGGTTCTATCACTTCAGCCGTCTGGCCGAAAATACCAGTAGCAGCCGGATGCAAGGCCTGTGGGCCACCATTTTACTTCGGGAGTTACAGCAGGCAGGCAGCTTTTCCCGACGCTCGCTGGAAACCCTGGAAAAGCTCTCTGTTAAGGAAACACAAACCTTCGCCAAAGCCGTCAATATGGCCCTCAAGGTTGGCCAGGAATACCGGCTGGTGATCGGCTTTTACCGCCGCCATACTCTCGGTGGCAGCCAGACCCGGCTACTGCCGCTGGGACAGTTTGGCCTGCACTATTCGGCCCTGGCCAGCCTGATGGATATTGGCCTGCTACAAACCTCCGAGCTGGTAAGTGCGGATCTGCGCCAAAGTCCTGTTGCCTTCAGCATGGGTGGGCGCCAGGGCACACTGACCGGCCATCGTCGGCGGGTTCATTTGACTTACTACCGGTTCAGTACCATTGGCGATGAACTGGCCCGGCTGATGGTTGCCGAACCCGACAGTAAATTTGAAAATGAATTCACCCGCCTGGCAGAAGGAGAGCTGACCCTGAGCTGGCAGAGTGGCTAAAGCCCTATTTGCAACCCCGCCGTGAGGGATGAACAGCCCTTTGGCAAAAGCCACCAGGGCTTGCTCAATACCCTACTGAACAGAGTTATCACTCATGCTTTTTTGTTCTGAGGCAGCCATTGTGTCCGTTCCATCCCAGCAGTAAACTAGCAACCTCATTTAGCCATCCGGATGCCCAAAATGACACCTGCACGTTATGCTGAACTGGCCCAACTGCCCCTGACTCTAGAGGCCATGCATCAGGCTGATGTTACCTGCCGGCAACTCAGTGCCCTGGCACCGCTGGCGCCAGCCAGCGAGCTGGCACATTACTGTTTTGTGGTGCCGGAGCTGGGGGAAGGCGGTGCTTGCTCACTGTTTGGCCAGCTGGCAGAGCAGCCTTATGACTTGCGGCCTATTCTGGGTGGCCAGAAGCCGGCAAACGACGCATTGCTGGCCGATCTCAATGCCGCCGTGGCTTTTCTCAGCGAACAAAACGGCGTTGACTGGCTGGGGATCTATCGGGTTGCAGTCAACCCTGATGGTGAGCAGGTGCTGGTGAAACTGGCCTACCGGGGAGCCCCGTCACGAGCCGAGTTTCCGCTCACTGCGGCCTTCGCGCAGGTGTCTAACAACGCCACAGTGGGTCGCAGTGGCCATGGCCGGCTGATTAACTCCGTACCGGCTTATGTGGCTGGCGGTGGTGAGTATTACACTTGCGATCCGCAGGTGGCTGCAGAGCTCTGTATTCCGCTTTATCACCCTGATGGCACTGTGTTGGGGATCATCGATGCTGAAGCGTTTCAGGAGAACTTTTTCGACGCCCGGCAGCTCGGTGCCGTAGTCGGCCTGGCCTTATGGGCCAGTGCCCGACTGAGTATAAAAAAAGCCGCCTGATGGCGGCTTTTTTCTTGATAAGAGCTTAGAAATGCATGGTAACGTTGGCAAAAGCGCCGTCCAGCTTGACGTTGCCTTCAAAGCTACCAATGTCCTTGAGCTTCAGATCCAGCCGGCGATAGCCAAACTGCAAGCCCACATCAACTGGCCCGGTAATGTCGAAATCGTAGCCAACAAAAGCACGGTAGTCCGCCAGGCGGTTGCCACTGTAGGCCACGCCATTACCTTGGGCACCCACATATAAACCGGTCATGGGTAAGTCGACCCGGCCATTGAGATACAGCATTGGCACCCAGTCATTGACATTTTCCTGGCCACGACCCAACTGGTCGTTAGACAGCGCCAGATGACCATTAAGGCGACGGCCGGTGAGGCCAACGTCAAAGTCACCACCGGTATCCCACAGCTCATAATAGAGGGTGACGTCGGTCATCTTGATAGCGATATCCGTATTGACGCTGACACCGCTGGGGTAAGTAATACCGTCATAACGAACAGACTGGTTGATCTGGCCACTGCCCTGTTCATTAACATTGGCATAAGCCAACCGTATGTTCGGCAGCACCGGCAAGGGGTGCTCCAGATTAACGTACCACTGGGTCAGATCAGCATGCTTGAGGCCCAGATCGTTTTTCACACTGACCTGTTCTTTCAGCAGGTCCCCGGAGAAGCTGTTCTGCCACTGGCCAATACCCGCATAGATACCAACTGTGTCAGCCGCTGCCGGCCCAGCCAGTACACCCGCCAGCAACGCCAGTGCCGTGATATTCTTCTTCATATTTTTAGACTCCCTGAAAACAGCTCATGCTAAGCCTAGTGTGGCAACTGGCACAGAGCAAGACGCCACAACCAGGAAAACAAAATGACAGATCAGCCTTTGTCCAGCAGCTCCTGCAAATCCACCAGTGCTGCGTTGGCCCGGCTGATGTAATTGGCCATCACCAGTGAATGGTTAGCAACCAGGCCAAAGCCCGAGCCATTTAGGATCATCGGGCTCCATACGGTTTGCTGCGTGGATTCCAAATCGCGGATGATCTGGCGCAGGCTCACCATGGCATGTTTGTTTTTCAGTATTGGCCCAAAGTCCACTTCCACCGCTTTGAGTACATGCAGCAATGCCCAGCTATAGCCACGGGCTTCATAGAAAACATCATCTAGCTGCCACCAGGAAGTGGTAATTTCTGTTTTCTGACCCTCATCCAGACTTTCCTGGCCAACCGAGGCTGCCAGCCGCTGGCTGTAACTGCCAAGGCGCTTTTCAACCAACCGCAGCAACTCCCGCAGATTGTCGGCACGGCCATAAAACTCGGCTTTGTCAGGGCCAGTGGCACTGAGCCGCTTGCGATAGGCCAGCAGATGCTTGATAGCCGCCCGGTACTCTGCTTCCGCCCGTGGCATCGCCCAGGAGCGGCGGTCTACGTTAAATTCCGGCTGCGCTTCTTTGAGGTCGGGATCTTCACTGGACTGAGACTGCGAGCGTGACAACTCATTGCGCATTACCAAGGTGGTATCACGGAGCATCTCCAGGGCCCCGAATTCCCAGGCGGGCATGTTGTCCAGAAACACCGAAGGCGGTAATACATCGTTAGACAAGAAGCCACCCGGCTTGTCGAGCAGCGTGTCACCGATGTGGATCACTGTTGTGGTTAATGTCGCGCCTTCAACGTCAGGTTCACCGGCTTTGGCAAGGGACGCCTTGGTTACCGCCTGAACGTCAAAGCGTTCCGGCTCCACCGACCAATACACGCCCAGCAGGTAGCCCGCCACCACCAGACCCAGCAGGCTCCATGTGATGATCTTGCCTCGACTCATATCTTCTCCTCAGTCTTCATGTGGCCGGGCTGCCGCTTTATGCTGATACTGCGGCAGCCACGCCGATACTTGAGTTACTGGTATTACCAGTCTAACGTACTGGGTCACAAGCTGATACAGGAATCCACCATGATCGATTTCGTTCGTACAGACACTGACGATGCGGTACGGGTTATCACCCTCACCCGTACCGACAAGAAAAACGCGCTGACCCAAGCCATGTATAGCGCCCTAACCGAAGCATTACAGCAGGCCAGCGCCGATGATGCGATCCGGGCGGTCTTGCTGCAAGGCGACGAAAACGTCTTTTGTGCCGGTAATGACCTTCAGGACTTTCTGAGCCTTTCAGAAATAGGCCCCGACAGCCCCATTCTGCGTTTTCTGATGACGCTGTTGCACTTTGAAAAACCGTTACTGGCTGCCGTAGCAGGCCCCGCCGTGGGCATTGGTACCACCGTACTGCTGCACTGTGACTGGGTTGTCGCCCATGACAATGCCCGTTTTCAGTTGCCTTTTGTGGCTTTGGGGCTATGTGCCGAGGCTGGCTCCTCTGCCCTGTTGGCCCGGCGTGTTGGCCAAGCCAATGCCAATGAATGGCTACTGACTGGCCGCCCTTACAACGCCGAACAGGCACTGAGCCAGGGGCTGATCAACAAGACCGTTAGCCAGGATGTCTGCGCCGCAGGGCTAAAACAGGCCAAAACCATCGCCAGCCTGCCCTGTAAAGCCGTGATGACCACCAAGGCTTTGATCCGCAAGCCCTATCTGGCCGAGGCTGAGCAGGCTATTCATGAAGAAGCGGCGCAATTTGTCCAATTGCTAAAAGGTGACGAATGCAAAGCCGCGATCAGCGCCTTTTTTAACCAGCGCTAGAACGGTTTGGCCGCACCAGCAACCAGATGATGACAATGGGCAGCCAGATGGGCAGTGCCGCAAAGGCCAGGCCCAGAAACAGGCTGCCAAAAATGAACACCAGCAATAGCACAACACCCAACAAGGTGCCGCCCACCGCCAGTAACGCGGCGGCCACGCCAAGGACGGCAAACAGCAAACCTTTAGGGCTATGCAACAAGTTGTCGCCATCAATATAAATGCCGTAATGCTGGTGGCCAGTTACCGCCGCCAGCACCCAGGTCAAGGCCAGCGTCACCAGTAAGGCAATCAGGATTTTCTTCGCCATTCGCCCTCCAGATAGGGTTTGACCGGCAGTAGTACAACCGCAATCAGATACAGTATTACGGTGGTCAGTGGCGAAATCAGCAGCGCCACAACCGCGGCTAACCGCACCCAGGCTTTATCGAGACCAATAATCGGCGCCAACCCGGCGCAGACACCAAACAGCAAATTGTCACGAGTATCCCGATACCACTTACGCATGTTCGCCTCCCAACAAGGTGATAGCGGCGCCACCGATTAAAACCACCACCGGCGGCACCAGCCAGTACAAAAACAGGGTTGCCAAGCTAACCATCACGGCTTGTCCGCAGGGGCCGCTTTCGCGGCTTCAGCAGCCGGCTTGGCAACATCCTGTGGGGCCGACTTTTGCGACGCGTCCAGCTGCTGTGCAAGAGCATTGGTCAGGGCAGTGAACTGTGCATTCAGTTCATCACTGACGCTTTGTTCAATACGTTCCAGGATCTGAGTACTTTGTTCAGCCACTGCATCAGACAATGCAGTGGACAGACTTTCTTCGCCATGGCTAGGTGCAGACATCATCACAGCACCGGCCAGAAGCGTTGCAGTTAAGGCTTTCATGGCCTGCTCCTTGTGAGTGGTTAAGTTCACAGGAACTGTTTCAAAGGCCGTGCCAACACTCAAAAAACAAGCAAGGCATTGTTTTTATTAGCATTTAAAAAAAGGAATAAAAAAGGCGACCCCAAAAGGGGACACCTGTGAGCATTTGCGCCACAAAATATGGCGAAATTAACCAACTTATTCCGAGTGGCGCTCGGTTAATGCCAGAGCCGCCAATACAACCTCAATGCCCGCTCCAGTTTTGTGGGCATTTTCGGATAAATAACGACGCCAGCGGCGCCCTCCTGTCTGGCCGTTAAAAAGCCCCAGCATATGGCGGGTAATGTGATTGAGCCGAGCCCCAGCCGCCAGTTCACGCTCAATGTATGGCAGCATGGCTTCGACTACCGCCCTACGGCTGGGTTGATGCAGCACGCTACCATAGAGTGCAGCATCAACATCCGCCAACAGATAAGGGTTTTGGTAGGCTTCACGCCCGACCATCACCGAGTCCAGCTGTTGCAGGTGTTGCTGCATCTGCTCCAGGGTTTTAATGCCGCCATTAATGCCTATATGCAAATGCGAAAAGTCTTTTTTCAGCTGGTAAACGCGGGGGTAATCCAGTGGCGGGATCTCGCGATTTTCCTTCGGGCTCAGGCCACTGAGCCAGGCTTTACGCGCATGCACAATGAACGTATCACAGCCGGCTGCAGACACCTCAGTCACAAAGTCACACAAGAAGGCATAGCTGTCCTGCTCATCGATGCCGATCCGGGTTTTGACGGTTACCGGTATGGAGACCACATCCTTCATGGCTTTGACGCAGTCCGCCACCAGGGTGGGCTCGACCATCAAGCAGGCGCCGAAGCGGCCGTTCTGCACCCGGTCGGAGGGGCAACCGACGTTGATATTCACCTCATCAAAGCCCCGTTCCTCGGCCAGCTTGGCGCAATGCGCCATCTGCGCCGGATCCGAGCCGCCTAACTGTAACGCCAGCGGCTGCTCCTCAGTACTGAACGCCAGATAGTCACCTTTGCCATGAATAATGGCGCCGGTGGTCACCATCTCGGTATAGAGCAGGGCATGGCGGCTCAGCTGCCGGGCAAACACCCGGTAGTGGCGGTCAGTCCAATCCAGCATGGGAGCAACGGAGAAACGCCGAGACCACTCAAGGTTTGGCAAAGCTTGGTTTTGCTGGGTTTCGCCTTGTTTTTCAGTGTTCTGTTCTCTAGCCATTCTTAACCGTTTTCAAGCAATTTTGGGGGATGGACTGTCCCATATCTACCCCTAGGATATGGGACAGGTACTAAGGAGGTGGCATGGCAGGCTTCACTATTGAAAAGCGCAAAAACAGCAAGGGTGAGTTCCGTTACCGCTGCACTGTCAGGGCCCACCAGGGTAGCCAAGTAGTGTACCGCGAATCGCGCACCTTTGGCAGTTTGGCGGCGTAAGGCGATGATCCACTCAGACCAGGGTAGCCAGTGCAGCGGCGGCGACTGGCAGAGCTTCCTAAACGCCAATCACTTGCTTGGCAGCATGAGTCGACGTGGCAACTGCAATGACAACGCTGTAGCGGAAAGCTTTTTCCAGTTGCTGAAGAGGGCAAGGATTAGGCGGCAGAAGGCAGGCTGCTCGCGCTGATGAGTTTGACTACATCGAGATGTTTTACAACCCAAAACGCTGGCATGGTTTCAACAACCAGCTGTCACCGGTAGAGTTTGAGAAGCGACATTTACTGAGCCTGGAAAGTGTCTAGGAAATCCGGGGCCATTCAAGCGACGCTACTGATACAGTATGAGCTCTCTTCTATGGAACAGTGCAATGGAATTACGGCACCTGCGTTATTTTCTAGCAGTAGCAAAACAGGGCAGCATTCGCCAGGCGGCGGCTCAGCTTTGCATTACCCAGCCTGCCGTCTCAAAACAAATCAAAGAGCTGGAGGGCGAGCTCAGGCTCAGCCTGTTTGAGCGAACGGCTGGCGGCATGGTGCTAACTGCCGCCGGGCGTTATTACCAACAACAGTGCACGGCCATACTGGCTGAACTGGACAGCGTCAATAGCCACCTACAACAGTTAGCCAACGGTGTAGTAGGCTCTTTGGCACTGGGTTTTGTCGACGTTACCGCTTGGCAGGGGGCAGTACCCGAAGCTCTGCAGCGTTTTAGCCAACATCACCCGGATGTGGCATTGACGCTGCAAAGCAACAATACCCCGGAGTTACTTGGTAAACTGCAGGAACGGCAGCTCGATGGCGCCTTTGTTTACTGTTTTGCAGCACTGCCAGAGACACTGGCCAGCGTTACCCTCAGTCAGGATGAATTACTACTGGCCTACCCGACCAGCTGGCCCCAGCCGCCCAAACCGGGGATGACGATTACCCAGCTCAATACCCTGCCCTTTATCAGCTTTCCCCGTAATGCCTATCCGGCCTACCACGACTGGTTACTACAGGCTTATACCCAACTGGGGCTTAACCCAACCCTGCGCCAACTTGCCCAGACAGAAAATGCCATGCTCAGTCTGGTTAGCGCCGGCGTGGGAGTAGCTATCGTCAACGCCCGCCACAAGGCGAGGCCAACCCCTGGTGTTGGCTATACCTCACTGGATGCACTGAAACTGACCCTGCCACTGAGCTTCGTTTACCCGCGGGGAGCCGCTAACCCTGCACTGCCGCTGTTTATCTCTGAACTGAAAAGTGATAACTAAAAGTTATCACAGGGCGACAATGAATCAATTTATCCTCGTGCGGAGGAAGCCTAGACTGTGGTCACTAACCAGTCAGAGCAATAATGATGTTTGAACCCCGATTTACTGTTGGCAAAGCGTGTATCAGCAGGGTCACAGAAACCTGCTTTGAACTCAGCCGAGAGCAGCTTTACCCTGACCATACGACAATACCGACATGCCAGTTTGAGATCAGCATTCACAGCTGGTTATTGCAGGTAGACGGCTTGAACATCCTCATTGATACCGGTATTGGCAACCATAAAGAGCGACCCTTCAGTGCCCTCTTCCACCGCTTGCATAATCCCTATCTGGAGCGCCTGCAGGCGGCGCAAGTGACAACACACGACATCGACTATGTGTTATTGACACATCTGCATACAGACCATCTCGGCTGGAACACTGTACTGCAAGACGGCATCTGGCAGCCCACCTTCCCCAATGCCCGCTATCTGGTACCTGAGCAGGATTTGGCTTTTTTCTTCAGCGCTGCCGGGCACAGCCGTCGGCAATTGTTTGACGACAGCATTCTCCCGCTGATACTGACTAATCAGCTGCAGGTTGTGCCTGCCGCCGGTGCGCAAGTGCTGCCCGGCATCCACTTCATACCTAGTCCGGGGCATTGTGCCGGGCACATGACCATTGCCCTAGAAAGCCAGGGCGAAACAGCCTATTTCTGCGGCGATATTATGCATAACGCCATCCAGGTAGCCGCGCCAGAGGTCAACTCCGGCTTTTGTGCCAATCCGGCCTTGGCAACCCACACCCGCAAGGCTTTTTTAGCACAAGCGGCCAGCAAACAGGCCCTGGTACTTCCGGCACATTTTCGGGAAAGTTCTGCCGGCCGCATCAGCATCCAAGAAGGTCATTTTCACTGGCATTACGTTCGCCTCGACCACCAACCGCAATAACCAGCCCGCATTTACCACTCATCCGTAAAAACCGCTATGGTCTGTAACCCAGCAGACCAGCGGCCAGCACTGGTGGGCAAAAAGCCCGGAAAAAACTGCACCACTCACCTAATTTTGATATTGAGCAAAGAGGTCTGTCCTCTTTGCCGTTAAAATCAGCCAAAAACCGAGATGACATTATGCGCAAGGGCTTGATTGTGGTGCTGGTGCTGGCCATCGGCGCAGCAGTATGGGTTGGCCAGACGTTACTGGTTGCGAAAATTCCGGATGGCTTTGCCTCTGGCAATGGCCGTATCGAAGCCGCCTCCCTGGATATCGCCAGTAAAAACGGCGGCCGCCTGGTGGCGCTGCTGGTCAATGAAGGCGACTTTGTCACCAAGGGGCAAGTGGTGGCGCAAATGGATACTGACACCCTCAACGCCCAGTTGCGTCAAGCCCAGGCTAAAGAGCGCCAAACCCGTGACAACTACAAAAGCGCCCAGGCCCAGGTGGAGCAAGCCAAGAGTCAGCTGAACCTGGCCCGGCTGCAATATGCGCGAGCCAAGGAGCTATTGCGTAAAAAGCTGATTGCCCGTGCTCAGTTTGATGAAGCGGCATCTGCCTTTGAGGTGGCCAGTGCCGGGCTGACGGCGGCAAATGCTCGGGCCGTTGCCGCGCAGGGGGCTATCGACGAAGCGCAGGCGGGGGTTGACACCCTACAGACACAAATCAACGAAGCTACCCTCAGAGCGCCCCGTGATGGCCGCATTCAGTACAAATTGGCCAACGTGGGTGAGGTACTGGGTGCCGGCGGTAAAGTGCTGAACCTGCTGGATCTGACCGATGTCACCATGTCGATTTTCCTGCCCCAGACCGTTGCCGGCAAGATTGCTCTGGGCGCCGATGCCCGCATTGTTATGGACGCTCTGCCCGACAAACCCATTCCGGCTCACGTCAGCTTTGTTGCCGCACAGGCACAATTCACGCCTAAGCAAGTCGAAACCAGAGACGAGCGGGAAAAGTTGATGTTCCGGGTCAAGGTGCGGATCCCGGTAAGTTTGCTTAAAGAACACATCAAGCAGGTCAAAACCGGCCTGTCCGGGGAAGCCTGGATCAAGCTTGACGCTGACAAACCCTGGCCTGACGACCTTAAAACACCTTTTGCCTCATGAATACCATTGCACTGGATGGTGTAAGCCACCGCTATGGTGACACCGCCGCTCTGCAGGATGTAAGGCTGACGCTGGCAAGAGGCGCCAGCCTTGGCATTATCGGCCCCGACGGCGTGGGCAAATCAACGCTACTGGATATCATTGCCGGTACCAAACAATTACAACAAGGCAAGGTACTGGTGCTCGGTGCCGACATGGCCTCCAGCAAGGCCCGGCGCAACGTCTGCGCCGATATTGCCTATATGCCCCAGGGCCTTGGCAAGAACCTCTACCCAACCTTGTCGGTGTGGGAAAATCTCGACTTTTTTGGCCGCCTGTTCGGCCACAGCCGCCAGGAACGGGCCAGCCGCGCGGAACAACTACTGCATGCCACTCACCTGTGGGCATTTAAAGACCGCCCAGCCGGTAAGCTCTCCGGTGGCATGAAGCAAAAGCTGGGGCTGTGCTGCGCGCTTATCCATGATCCGCAGCTGCTGTTGCTGGACGAACCAACCACCGGCGTGGACCCACTAAGCCGTCGCCAGTTCTGGGCTCTGATGGCCAGCATTCGCCAGGCCCGGCCACAAATGAGCCTGGTGGTGGCGACCGCCTACATGGAAGAGGCCATGCTGCTCGACAGTGTCATGGCGCTGGATGACGGTCGCATTCTCGCCCATGACCGACCCCAGGCTTTGCTGGCACAGACCGGCACAGCAAATCTTGATGCTGCTTTTATGGTGCTTAAGGCCGGAGACAGCGCCAAACCCTTCGAACCTTTGCCGCTGGGCGAAGGCGAACGCCCACTGGCCATCAGCGCCCATAACCTGACCTGCCGCTTTGGTGATTTTACCGCCGTCAGCGATGTCAGCCTGACTATCCGCCAGGGTGAAATTTTTGGTTTTCTCGGCTCTAATGGCTGTGGCAAAACCACGACCATGAAAATGCTCACTGGCTTGCTACCGCCTACCGAAGGCAGCGCCAGTATCTTTGGTGAACCGGTCAGCCAGCATAGCCTGGCCATGCGCGCCAAAGTCGGCTACATGACCCAGTCTTTTTCGCTGTACGCTGAGCTCAGCGTCAGGGCCAACTTGCAGCTGCACGCCAAGCTTTATCAGATCCCGGAGCCGGCACAGCGCATTGCCGACTTGCTGGCACGCTTTTCCCTGGCCAAAGTTGCCGACCAGAATGCCGGCGAACTGCCTCTTGGCATCAAGCAGCGCCTGCAACTGGCCGTTGCCGTACTGCACAGCCCTCGGTTGTTGATCCTCGATGAACCTACCTCCGGGGTGGACCCGCTCGCCCGCGACCAGTTCTGGACCTTATTGCACGAACTGTCGCGCCATGACGGTGTGACAATTTTCATCTCCACCCACTTTATGAATGAAGCAGAGCGCTGCGACCGGATCTCGCTGATGCATGCCGGGCGCATCCTCGCCCAAAACCCGCCGACGCAGTTACTCACAGACAGCGGCGCCAGCAGCCTCGAAGAGGCTTTTATTCATTACCTGCAACAAGCTCAGCCGGCAGCGCCAAGCCAGACCCTGCCGGTGGCCGCGAAAAACGCCCCTCCCCTACGGCCCTCCGCGTTTTCAGCGGGCCGGCTTTGGGCCTATGCCCGGCGCGAAAGCATGGAAATCAAACGCGATCCTATCCGCCTAGCTTTTGCCATGCTGGGCACCGTGCTCCTGATGATTGTGTTTGGCTATGGCATTTCCTTTGATGTGAAGAATTTGCCTTATGCGGTCTTCGATCAGGATCAAAGCCCGCAAAGTCGTGCCCTGGTCGAAGAGTTTCGTGGCTCACGCTATTTTCTTGAGCAGCCACCGATAGTCAGCCAGCGTGAGGCGTTGCGGCGCCTGAAAAGTGGCGAGTTGCGTCTGGTGCTGGCTATTCCACCGGGTTTTGGCCGCGAGCTCCGGGCTGGACGAGCCACCGAGCTGGCGGCCTGGATTGACGGCGCCATGCCCTTTCGCGGCGAAACGGCGCGTAATTACGTGCAAGGGGTGTTTAGTCAGTTTCTCAGTGATCAGGGGCTGGCAACCCAGAGCAATATCAACCTGCAAACCCGCTTTCGCTATAACCAGGACTTTAACAGCGTCAATGCCATGGTGCCGGGGGTCATGATGCTGCTTTTGGCCCTGATCCCGGCGATCCTGACCGCCGTTGGCGTGGTGCGGGAAAAAGAACTGGGTTCGATACTCAACCTCTATGCCACCCCCACCACACGCCTGGAGTTTTTACTGGGTAAACAGCTGCCCTATGTGCTGATCGCCGCACTAAACGCCCTGAGCATGCTGTTGCTGGCCTTGTATCTGTTTCAGGTGCCGGTAACTGGCAGTGTCTTCACGCTGCTGCTGGGCTGTTTACTGTATGTGCTGGCAACGACCGCTTTTGGCTTATTGGTGTCGGCTTTTGTCAAAACCCAGGTGGCCGCCCTGTTTGCGGCAGCAATTTTGTCGATCATGCCGGCGGTTAACTTTTCCGGCCTGATCGTGCCCATGGCGTCTTTGACGGGCCCGGCCAAAGTGATCGGTATGGTGTTCCCCTCGGCCTACTTCAATACCGTCAGTGTCGGGACCTTTGCAAAAGGCCTGGGGTTTTTCGACCTGCTCCCCAATCTGGCGATACTGCTGGCCTTCGGCTTTGCTTTTATCGCCCTGAGCGTACTGGTGATGAAGGAGCAGGAAGCATGAACTGGCGCAATGTCTATGCCCTCGGAGTCAAGGAGCTGTGGAGTGTTTTAAAAGATCCGGTGCTGATGGTACTGATTATCTATATCTTTACGCTGGCCCTGTATTCCGTCAGTAAAGGCGCCAATACCGAGGTCAAAAATGCCTCCATTGCCATTGAAGACATGGACCACAGCGCCCTGTCTCAACGCCTTGACCAGGCTTTTTTACCCCCTTACTTCAAACAGGCCAGGCAACTGGCGCCAGGTGAAGATATCAACACCCTGATGGAACAAGGCAAGGTAACCTTTGTGCTGCAAATTCCACCGCGCTTTGCCGCCGATCTGCGCGCCGGGCACACTGCGGAGCTGGCATTGCAAGTTGACGCGTCGGCCATCAGCCAGGCTGGCTCCGGTGCCAGCTACATTCAGCAGATAGTGCTGCAAACCCTCAGCGAATACTTTGGCCGCGATCTTCCCAGCCGGGTGCATCTGGTTACTCGAGCCTATTTCAACCCCAACCTCGATACCGTCTGGTTTAACGCCATCATGCAGCTGGTCAACAATGTGACTTTGCTGGCGGTGATCCTGACCGGCGCTGCTGTTATTCGCGAGCGTGAACACGGTACCCTGGAACACTTGCTGGTCATGCCGCTGTCAGCCAGTGAAATCATGGCTGCCAAGATCTGGGCCAACGGCCTGGTCATTCTGATCGCCGTGGTGCTGGCTATCTTTACCATGGTCAAAGGCGTGCTGGGGGTCCCCATTGCCAATAGTGCCGTGCCCCTGTTTGTGCTGGGCACCTTGCTCTATCTGGGCTCAGTCACCTCACTGGGTATTTTACTGGCCACCCTGGCGCGCACCATGCCACAGTTCGGCCTACTGGCAATGCCCACCTTTATGGTGATGCAGCTGTTATCCGGCGGCACAACCCCGCTTGATGCCATGCCCGAACTGTTACAGCAGGTGATGCAGCTGGTACCGTCCACCCACTTTGTGGCTATGGCGCAGGCGGTATTGTACCGGGGAGCCGGTATCGACATCGTCTGGCCGCAAATGCTGGCCGTGGTGGCTACCGGGCTGGTGTTCTTCTGGGTGGCTTTTCGGCGCTTTCGAAAAATGGTCAGCAGTTAACACTCACAAAAGCATTGGCGGCTATTCATTTCCCCGTACGGGTCATTACACTGACCTGGTAGTAGTGGAGGTCACGTTGAACAAACCCGCACGCCCCTTACCGGATTACCTGGCCCGCAACAGGGTTTTTCAAAATCCCCAGCCGCCACACCCGTCTGGCGCCTTGAAAACGCTGAAGTTGTTTTGGCAGTTTTTCTTCAACAAGCCAGCCCATACCCGGCCAGACACGCCGCCGCCCGTCATGCCACTCAGTTGTGATGAGCTGCAACAGGCACCCGATAACAGCCTGTGGCGGCTGGGCCATTCCACCGTATTACTGAAATTGGCCGGCGATTTTTTTCTGACGGACCCCGTTTTTGCCGAACGCGCTTCGCCGGTGCAGTGGGCCGGCCCGCGCCGCTTTCATGCACCCCCGCTGCCTCTGGCGGCGTTGCCACCACTCAAGGCCGTAGTACTGTCACATGACCACTACGACCACCTGGACAAAGCTGCGGTCAAGGCATTGGCCAACCGTACCGAGCTCTTTATTACCCCGACGGGGGTGGGCGACTTACTGGTTGACTGGGGCCTGCCGGCGGCGAAAATCCGCCAGTTTGACTGGTGGCAATCGACAACCGTCGGCAGCGTCACTCTGAGCGCCACCCCCAGCCAGCACTTTTCCGGCCGCGGCCTGCGGGACGGCAATAAGCGCCTGTGGTGCTCTTGGGTTCTGTCAGCACCGGCTTGCCAGGTATTTTTCAGTGGCGACTCCGGTTATTTCGATGGCTTTAAAGCCATTGGCGAACGCTTCGGGCCTTTTGATATCACCCTGATGGAAACCGGTGCCTACGACCCCAACTGGCCAGCCGTACACATGCAGCCTAAAGAAACCTTGCAGGCCCACCTGGATCTGGCCGGCCGCTGGTTGTTGCCGATCCATAACGGCACCTTCGATTTGGCCATGCACGCCTGGTTTGACCCTTTTGAACAAATGCTGGCCTTAGCCGATGCCAGGCAAGTAGCGCTGAGCACGCCCAGCATGGGCGAGCGGCTGGACATTACCGCGCCACACAGTGGCCAGGCCTGGTGGCGCCCACAAGCGCAGCCACAACTCAGTCAGGCCGGGCTGCTAACAGACTAGGTGCCATTTGACCCGACTCATCGTAATCTTGGCGTATTACCTGTTCCCATAGAAATGATTGCCTAGCATGCTCACTGGAGTAACCTAGGCAAAAACGGCGAAGCAGAAGTTAAGCAAATGAGCCACAGTCCTTTTTTCTTTGGTGACTGGCAAGTGGATGCCAGCGCCAATCGGCTGCAAAACGCCCTTCGGGCCAAGCAGATCGAACCCAAAGCCATGGATGTGCTGGTTTATTTATGTCGCCACGCCGGTGAAGTAGTCAGCAGCGAAGCCTTGCTCAATCAGTGTTGGCCGGGGCTGGACACCGGCGACAACCCCCTGCATAAAACCATCAACCAATTACGGCGGGCCCTCGGCGACAGCGCCAGCCAGCCCAAGTACATCGAAACTATCCGCAAACGCGGCTACCGGGCACTGGCTGAGGTGCGCTTTCCCCTTGGCGATGAACAGCAGGCGCCGAAAACCCATTGGCAAGGGGCCGCCCCCTTCCCCGGCCTGAAGGCCTATGGCCCGGAACACGCGGGTATTTTTTATGGCCGCAGCCAGCAAATCACTACCTTGCTGGAACGGGTCAGCCAGCAGGTACGCTTTGGCCGCGATTTTTGCCTGGTATTGGGGCCCAGTGGTTGTGGTAAATCATCATTACTGCAAGCCGGTATTCTGCCGAACCTGCAAACAGCGCAGGGTTTTAACGGCGTTGGCGTACCAAGCAGCAGCACCCTGGATCTGGCTGATGTCGGGAAGGGGTTGTTACTGTTGTCGCTGGCCAGTTGCCTCCTGGACTGGGATATTGACGACAAACCGGCCCTGGCCGACATCAGCGCCCAGACCCTCGCCACCGAGCTTGCAACCGACCCAGCAGCGCCGCTGGCAAAGTTAAAAGCGGCGCTCAAGGGCAGTGCTTATCGCACGCCGCGCTTTGCGTTGGTGATTGATCGCTTGGAAGTCGCACTGTCGTCACCACTTTTTAGTGACGATGAGCGCCACCAGTTTATTAGCCTGCTCGACACCCTAGCGCGCAGCGGTAGCGTGCTGGTTCTGAGCGCCTGTCGCAACGACTTCTACCCGCAGCTGGTCAGTCACCCCAGCCTGATGGCTGGTAAAAACAGCGGCGCCCACTTTGATTTGGCACCGCCCACCCGCAGCGAACTGTTGCAGATGATCCGCCTGCCCGCACAAGCCGCCGGGCTACGCTGGGACACCGACGCAGACACCGCCACGCCACTGGATGAAATGCTGTGCAGCGACGCTGCCCATAACCCCGATGCCCTGCCGATGCTGCAACACGTATTGCAGCAGCTCTACCTCAGCCGCAGTGACGACGGCCTGATGCAGGTCAGCCATTATCATCAGCTCGGCGGCATTGAGGGCGCCATTGGCAAAACAGCCGAAGACGCCATGGCGCCTTTGACCAAGGCGCAGCGGGATGCTCTGCCCAAAGTACTGTCGCTGCTGGTAACCCTGCGAGAAGACGAACAGTCAGTGACCAGCCGCAGCGCCCGCTGGTCACAACTGACCAGCGCTCACGAACGGGCACTGGTACAAGCGCTGGTAGACCAACGCTTGTTTGTGTCGCACTTGCAACAGGGCGAGGCCAGTTTCGGCATCGCCCATGAAGCCTTGCTGCGCCGCTGGCCCCGCGCTACCGACTGGATTGATAAACACAAAGCGGCGCTGACACAAATGGCACGGCTGCGCCACCAGGCGCAGCGATGGCAGCAAGAAGGCCGAAACAGCGCCTATCTGCTGGCCGACGGCAAGCCTCTGCAAGATGCCGCCGCGCTGGCAACCAACCCCCTGTTCAGCCTGGATGCCGATGAAATGGCGCTGCTTAGCGCTTCCCAGGGCAAAGCCCGTCGCCGCCGCTGGAGCCGCCGTGGCACCCTGTTGTTGCTGAGCCTGCTCACCGTAACAGCAATAGGCATGAGCTATCGCAGCCAGCAGGCTGAAAAACATGCCACCGAGCAACGTTTAGCCGCTGAAAACCTGCTCGGATACATGGTTGGGCAGTTTGCCGACAAGCTGCGGGGCATTGGCCGTATGGATCTGCTGGATGGCATCTCCAACAAAGCGCTGGATTATTTTCAGTCAGTTGCCGGTGATGACAGCGGCAACATTGGCTTTGCCGGTCGCTTTCAGCATGGCCAGACTCTGGAAGCTATCGGCGAAGTCGCTTACTCGCGCAGTAAAACCGATGAAGCCAAACATGCGTTGCTCACAGCCCGCCGAGAATTTTTACCTCTGCTTAATGCTCAGCCAGACAACCTGGCACTACTCAAATCGCTAGGGGCGAACGCCTTTTGGCTCGGGCAACTGCGTTATGACCAGGCCGATTGGGCCGGCGCCAGTGACTGGTTCAGCCATTACCTGACCTATAGCCAACGCATGTACAGCCTGGCCCCCGCTGACGGCAACGCCCTGATGGAACTGTCGTATGCGCTCAACAGCCTCGGATCGGTGAAAATGTACCAGTTACAATACAGCGCTGCCCGGCCCCTGTTTGAACGCTCCCTGGCACTCAAAGAACAGGCTCTCAAGCAGACTCCGAATAACACCCAGCGCATGGCCGACGTCGTCGATACCCGCTCCTGGCTGGCCAGCGCCGCCATTGCCGAAGGCCGGGTAACCCAGGCGCTGCGCACTTATGAGAAAAACCGCCGGGAATTTCCGGCCGAGCACTTTGCCAATAACAGCTACATGCTGGAAAGACTGGCACCAGCGCTACAGCGGCAAGCCTACCTGCTGTATTTAACCGGCCAATTCAAGCAAGCGGTGGCCATTATCAAAGAGGCAGCGCAAACCGCTGAGGTAACCTGGCAACACGACCCCAAAAATGCCAAAGCACTGGCGATGGTGTTATCAGCAAAAACCAGCCTGTTACTGTTTTGCAGTCGCAGCCACTGCGCAGATACGCACGCCATCAGCCAGCATCTGGTGAGTGATATCCGCACTGCCACCGCCACCATCGGCCAGCGGCGCGCGACAGCACTCCTGGGCCTGTACTACCGCGCCCTGGCGATGTCAGGCAACGCTGATAGCGCCACCTTGCAACGTTACCTGCAGCAGTCCATCACTCTGTATAGCAACCTCATCAATAATAAAATGCGGCCGCCGCAAGTGATTGCCGGCCTTGCCAACAGCTATCTGCAATTTGCTCAGCAACTCAGTGGCACCGGCCAAACCGCGCAAGTGCAACAGCATTGCCAGCAGGCCCTCAGCTTATTGGCCCCGCTGGTACAAAAAAGCGCCGAGCCCTACCTTGTTGTGCCCTATGCCCAAGCACTCGATTGCACCGGCAAGCTTCCCGCTCACCCCCAGCTGCTGGCCATACTGAAAAAAGAAGGCATTCACAGCGACTTTTACACCATGACGAGGAAATAACGCACCATGTCCAATCTTAATAATTGGCCCACAAAACACATCCGCATCACTATCAGTGGTGATGAACAAAATGGCTTTACTTTCATTTACGCCGACCATCAGGGCGATTGCGAATGCGTTATTGCCGACGGGCCCTGCTATCTGGAATACACTATTGAACGCAATGAAACGCAGCAGCAATACGGTTTTGCTTTTGACGGCATTGCCTTTAGCAACCCCTTTAATAATGTCATCACCGATGCGACCATCGCTAACGGTGGGCGCACCATCACACTGACCAACCCTTATGACGTCAGCAAGGAAACCTCTGACAACTACAGCGTCGATTTCCAGTTCGGGTTTAGCTTTAAGAATGCCCCGGGCGGCAGCAAGGCCAAAAACCTGTTGTTGCTCAGTGCCGATCCGCAGGTGATTAACCAACGGGACCCAACCTCGCCGGCTCCTGAGTACAACAATGCCTAAGCATGGTCGCAACCCAATAGCTCTAAAAGCGCCAGAAGGCGCTTTTTTATTCCGTAAGGAAAGAATAAATAACCAATAAAAACAAATGGATAAACCGAAAGGTTAGCAGAAGGTCATAGCACTCACCTAGCTCTAAAGTAAAGGCTGAAAACAACCACAACAGCCTTACAGGAAGCCACTACCATGAGTGCCATTGCCCCGGTTAAGTCGCCTGCCGCTAATGACAATGACCTGCTGACCACCTTGCTGACGCAGATGCAGGAGGCCATGGTTCAGGTTGACTTGCACGGCCAGGTTATCCGTGCCAACAGCGCCGCTTTAGCCCTGCTCGGTGTCAATGATGAAGAACTGATTGGCCAGAGCTGGCTGAACTGGCTGACCCCACCCTGGCAGGAACAGTTCCGCCAGGGCCTTGGCAGCAATCCCCGGACCCTGAGCCACGCACCGGCAGAAATGCTGGTACGCCAGGAAGGCGATTTACTGTTGCCGGTGATGTTGTCGGTATCTTACCTGGCCACCGAGTATCCCAGTCTGGTGCTCACTCTCCAGGATATCAGTCACCACAAAGCCGAGCTGGCTGCCCTGCAAAAGATGGCCGCCACCGATTACCTGACCGGCCTGGCCAACCGCCGCACCTTTATGCAGTTTCTTGATCAGCAATGGGACAATTGCACCAAGAAAAAATATCCGATCAGCGTCATCATGGTCGACGTCGATTACTTCAAGCTCTTTAACGATCAGTTTGGGCACCTGCAAGGTGACGAGTGCCTGAAACGCGTCGCTGCTGAAATTACCCGCGCCTTGCCTAACAAAGACTGCCTGGCCGCCCGCTACGGCGGTGAAGAATTTGCCGTGGTGTTACCCCGCTGCAATCAGGAAATGGCGCAAACAGTGGCCAATGTCATCCGCCGCCATATCAATAACCTTTGCTTTACCCAACAGGGCCTGGCTGATGAGGTGCAAATCAGTGTGAGCCAGGGGCTGGCGGCCGAATTCAGCGGCCAGTTCCGCACCGCTGATGCCATGCTGTTTGCTGCTGACACGGCTTTATACCGGGCTAAAACTGAAGGGCGCGATCGCATTAATATGTCCTGCTGAGCAGCCGATTCATGACAGCCCCTGGCGGCAATGGTATAAGGCCATCATAGCTGACCGCTACCGAGGCCCTGATGGCAACGCGAATTCCCCTGCGTACAACAGCAGAAATAGCCCAGTCCCGTGCGGCTGGGCAACTGGCTGCCGATGTCCTGGCCATGATAGGCCCCTATGTGCAACCCGGCGTCAGTACCGAAGAACTGGATCGGCGCTGTCATGACTACATCGTCAACACCCTGCAGGCCACCCCTGCCAATGTAGGCTACTACGGCTTTCCAAAAACCCTCTGCATTTCCGTTAATGACGTGGTCTGCCACGGCATTCCCGGGCCGCAGCGGCTGCAAGATGGCGATATCGTCAACATTGACGTCGCGGTGATCAAAGACGGCTGGTACGGCGACACCAGCCGTATGTTTGTAGCCGGGCAGGCCAGCCGTGAGGCACAGCTGCTGATCGACGCCACCTACCAGGCCATGTGTGCTGGCATTCGAGCGGTACGGCCCGGTGCCACTTTGGGTGATGTTGGCCATGCCATAGCCCGGGTGGCAGAACATTACGATCTGGCCGTGGTCCGTGATTACTGTGGCCACGGTATCGGCACCCAGTACCATACCGATCCGCAGGTGCTGCATTATGGTCGCCCCGGTCAGGGATTGGCGCTCCGAGAAGGGATGATTTTTACCATCGAGCCGATGCTCAATGCTGGCCGGGCACTGGTGCGCACACTGGATGATGGCTGGGCCGTTGTCACCCGTGACCATTCCTGGTCAGCGCAATGGGAGCATATGGTGGCCGTTACCGACGACGGTTATGACGTCCTGACCCGCTGGCCGGACGGTACCGGCAGCTATGAGGCCATTTAAGCATGTGGTTACAGCGACAATTAACCCTGCCTTCAGTGGCGCGCGGTTTTCACCTGATCACACCACAAATCCAGCAGGCACTGCCGGAGCTAAGCCAGCTCCAGGCCGGGCTGCTACAGGTGTTTATTCAGCACACCTCCGCCAGCCTGACACTGAATGAAAATGCCGACCCTACGGTTCGCTCCGATATGGAGCGTTATCTTAATCGCGCCATTTCTGATGGTGCCAGCTACTTTCAGCATAATGATGAAGGCGACGACGACATGCCTGCTCATATCAAAGCATCGCTGCTAGGCGCCAGTGTACTCCTGCCCGTGAGCCAGGGACGCCTGGCACTGGGCACTTGGCAAGGCATTTGGCTGGGTGAGCACCGTAACCACGGCGGCCAGCGCCACTTGCTGCTGACCTTGCAGGGGGAATGATGGATTTCTCAGCGTTGGGCAAAAAAAGCAGCCAGTCCTTTCATCAGCAAAAAGCGCTGATCAAAAAAGTCTTGGCCGGCCAGCCAATACCCTGCCCGGTCTGCAAGCAAAGCCTGCGTTTCTCCCCTCCCTGCAGCGACCAGCCAGGGATCCGCTGCCCTAAGGGCTGCACTGATATTGCCTTGGATTTTAGTTAATAAAGCGCAAAGCCCGCTGCTGCGGGCTTTTTAAATAAACTCGTAATGCACCCGTTGGGCAATATTGCACAACAGCTCGTAGGCGATGGTATCTGACCATTGCGCGACCTCTTCTACCGGCAGGTGCGGCCCCCACAGCTCAGCTTCATCGCCAACTTGGTCATTCGCATCAGGACCCAGATCGACCGTGATCATGTCCATTGATACCCGCCCGGCCAGCGGTACCCGGCGGCCGTTAAGCCATACCGGGGTGCCACTGCGGGCATGCCGAGGGTAGCCGTCACCATAGCCCATGGCCACCACACCGATGCAGGTGTCCCGTTTTGCCGTCCAGGTAGCACCATAGCCGACGCTTTCGCCCCGGCGCACCGGTTTGACCGCGATCAGGCTGGATACCAGTCGCATCACCGGTTGCAGGCGATGCTCACTGCTATCACCGCTCGCCATTGGGCTGGCACCGTACAACATCAACCCCGGGCGCACCCAGTCATAATGGGCCTGCGGTAGTGTCAAAATGGCTGCCGAAGCGGCCATCGATACCGGCCCTGACCAGTGTTCAGCCAGTGGCGAAAAAGCAGCAAGCTGTTGCTGGTTAAGCGGGTGCTGTGGCTCGTCAGCACATGCAAAGTGACTGATCAGGCCCGGCTCGCCAGCCAGCTTGCCGGTTGCCTGCAGCCGCTGTGTAAAAGTGGCCAGTTGCGCTGCGGCCAGCCCCAGCCGGTGCATGCCGGTATCAACCTTGATCCACACCGTCAGCGGCGCCGGCAACGGGGTTTGTTCCAGCATTGCCAGTTGGGTTTCGGTATGCAGTACCGCCTGCACCTGCTGGCTGGCCATCACCGGCAAGTCACTGGCGTTAAAACAGCCTTCGAGCATCACCAGCGGTTGGCTAAAACCGGCCTCGCGCAGCGCCAGTGCTTCATCCAGGCGCGCTACCGCAAAAGCGTCGGCAGTACTCAAGGCGCCGGCTACCGCCAGCAAATTGTGGCCATAACCATTGGCTTTTAATACTGCCATGACCCGGCTGCGGGGCGCATGCTGGCGTACCTGCGCCAGGTTATGACGCAGCGCCTGGGTATCAATCAAAGCTGTGGCAACTTTCATCGGCTCAGTAGTCGTCATCAAATGCCGGGCCGGCGTAATTGTCAAAGCGAGAGAAGTGGCCCTGGAAGGTCAGCCGCACCCGGCCAATAGGGCCGTTCCGCTGCTTACCGATAATGATTTCCGCGGTGCCTTTGTCGGCACTGTCATCGTGGTACACCTCATCACGGTAAATGAACATGATAAGGTCGGCATCCTGCTCAATAGAGCCGGATTCACGCAGATCCGAGTTCACTGGCCGTTTGTCCGAGCGTTGCTCCAAAGAACGGTTCAGCTGCGAAAGAGCCACCACCGGGCACTCCAGCTCTTTTGCCAAGGCCTTGAGTGAACGGGAAATTTCGGCAATTTCCAGGGTCCGATTGTCCTGCATGCCCGGTACCGTCATCAACTGCAGGTAATCGACCATAATCATCGAAATACCACCATGCTCCCGCGCCACTCGCCGCGCCCGCGAGCGCACTTCGGTTGGGGTCAGGCCAGAGGAGTCGTCGATATACATTTTGCCCTTTTCCATGAGCAGCCCCATGGTTGAGCTGAGCCGGGCCCAGTCTTCGTCATCCAACTGACCGGTTCGGATTTTGGTCTGATCAATACGGCCCAGTGATGCCAGCATCCGCATCATGATCTGTTCTGAAGGCATCTCCAGACTGAAGATCAGTACCGGCTTTTCCTGAGTCATGGCGGCATATTCGGCCAGGTTCATGGCAAAGGTGGTTTTACCCATCGACGGCCGCGCAGCCACAATCACCAGATCGGATTTTTGCAAGCCGGCTGTCATTTTATCGAGATCATTAAAGCCGGTGGAAACGCCCGTCACCCCGTCATGAGGCTGGCCAAACAGTTTTTCGATACGGTCGACAGTTTTTTCCAGAATACTGGTGAGGATCTGCGGCCCTTCATTGGCATTGGTGCGGCTTTCGGCGATTTTGAACACCCGGCTTTCGGCCATGTCCAGCAGTTCTTCGCTGCTGCGCCCCTGCGGGTCAAAACCGGATTCAGCAATTTCATTAGCCACACCAATCATTTCACGAATAACGGCACGTTCACGGACGATATCGGCATATGCATTGATGTTGGCCGCACTTGGCGTGTTACGGGCAATTTCCCCCAGGTAGGCAAAGCCACCGGCATTATCCAGCTCGTTGTCCCGCTCCAGGTGCTCAGATACGGTGATCAGATCCAGCGGTTTATTCTGTGCCGCCAACGACGTCATAGCGGCAAAAATCAGCCGGTGAGCCCGGGAGTAAAAGTCCTGGCCCACTACTTTTTCAGCTACTCTGTCCCAAGCTTGGTTGTCCAGTAACAGGCCCCCAAGCACGCTCTGTTCGGCCTCCAGCGAATGCGGCGGAACTTTCAGAGCAGCGACTTTGCTGTCGCTTTCTTTGCTGGCGGTACGCTTTTGGGCCATGTCGTCACTAACAGTTAATCAGAAGGGCTTCTATTATGGAGATAAAATTCCATGACCAAAAGCATCAAGGAAGAACCATGACCAAAGCCTGTCTGTTTGCACTGTTGTTGCCGTTTTCGGTGTTGGCCAGTGAGCCGCCTGATGATCCGACAGCACCAACAGACCCGGCCAGCGTCGAACCCAAATCACCCAAGCCCATTGAAAAAAGGGCACAAGAAGACCATGGCCTGGTTGACCAGCGGGTCAAGCGGGAAGCCAGTACCGTGGAAAACCCTTTTGTGATCACCCCGCACCGGCCCAACTATGTACTCCCCGTTAAGTACACCACCAACCCTCACAATGAGAGTTATGAAGGCAATCTGCCAGCCGACAAAGGCCTCGACAGTGTCGAGATGAAATTTCAGATAAGCATGAAATTTCCCTTGGCATTCAACCTTTTTGGTAAGAAAAACAGTCTCTGGGTGGCTTACACGCAACAAGCTTTCTGGCAAGCCTATAACAGTTCTATTTCCGCTCCCTTTCGCGAGAGTAATTACGAGCCGGAAATTTTCATGGCCTTTAACATCGATTCAGACTGGTTCGGTATTCGCCCCAAGTACCTCAACATCGGTCTTGACCACCAGTCCAACGGCCGCTCAGACCCTTACTCGCGTTCGTGGAACCGCATTTATGCGGACTTTATCTTTGAAAAAGACAACCTGGTGGTGTCCATTAAACCCTGGTACCGGATCCCGGAAAGCCGCCAGAATGACGATAACCCCGACATTGAAAAATACCTGGGTTACGGCGAGCTGAACGGCATTTATGTGATGGGTAACTACAGTGTCGACTTCATGCTGCGTAATAATCTGCGCGCCAGCGATAACAAAGGCGCCATCCAGCTGGGCTTCACATTCCCGTTGTGGGGCAAACTGCGCGGTTACGTGCAGTACTTCAATGGCTATGGTGAATCACTGATCGATTACAACCATTCAACCCAAAGCCTGGGGGTAGGGATCATGCTGACCAACTGGTTATAAAAGAGTACACTGGCAACATTCCCTACAAATAAAGATAACCTAATGAAAACATTATTTTTTGCGTTAGGCATTATGCTGGTTGCCAGTGCCAGCGCTGATGAAGGGCAGTGGCAGCCAGCCCAATTGGCGAAACTGGGCCCCGAACTGCAGGCCGATGGCATTACCCTGGCCCCCAGCCAGTTGGCCAACCCGCTGGCCTTTCCACTTAATGCCGTAACCTCTTCAGGTTACTGCTCCGGCGTTTTCGTCTCGGCCCAAGGCTTGATCCTGACTAACCACCACTGCGGTTACGGCATGATCCAGCATAACTCCAGTGCCCAGAACAACCTGATTGAAAAGGGCTTTATCGCTAAGGATAAAGCCCAAGAATTACCTGGTGGGCCGCAAGAGCGCATATACATAACCCGCGCCATCAGGGATGTAACCGCCGCCATTGATGCCGCCGCTGAGGATTTACATGGCAAGGCCCGTTTTGATGCCATAGAAGCCGCATCAAAAGCGCTGGTACAGCAATGTGAAAATGATGCCTTTACCCGCTGCATGGTGCAGCCGTTTTATGGCGGCCTGTCATATCAGCTGATCACCCAGACCATGTTCAAAGATGTGCGCCTGGTCTACGCACCTCCGGCAGCTATCGGTAAGTTCGGCGGCGACATTGACAACTTTGAGTGGCCGCGCCAAACCGGCGACTTTTCCATTATTCGCGTCTATGTAGGTAAAGATGGCAAACCGGCCGAATACAACCCCAACAACGTGCCGTATCACAGCCCTTCTTTCCTGCACATCAATGCCAGCGGCGTACGCCAGGGCGACGGTATTTTGCTGGCCGGTTACCCCGGTGCGACCTCCCGCTACCGGCTGGCCTCTGAAGTGCTTTTTGCCCAGCAGCATCTGTACCCGACCATGCTGGCCGATTACCAGCAAACGCTGGACATCATTGCCAAAGAAACCGCTGACCACCCGCAAGCTGCCGTGGCTTATGCCAGCCGGGTCGCCAGCTACAACAACCGGCTAAAAAAACTGCAGGGTTTGCTTGCTGGCTTTCGCCACACTGACATTGCCGCCATCAAAGAGCGCAAGGAAGCCAAACTGCCCGCGGGCCACCGCCTGGCCCTGGAGCAAGTGCTGCGCCGCGCCGATATTTTCTGGCAAAAGCACTGGTATCAGCAACAAGGCTGGCAGTCAGATCTACTGCAGGCGGCCTTGACGCTGTACCGTAATGCGCTGGAGCGACAAAAACCCGATGCCGAACGTAAAAGCGGCTACCAGCAGCGCGATCAGGAAATGATTGCCGCCCAGCTTGAACGGCTCGACAGCAGTTTCTCGCCGGCCGTTGATCAAGCGCTGTGGCAGGCCAAGCTGGCCGACTACCGCCAGAGTGACTACCAGGATCGCACCCTCAACCGGGTGTTACCTACCGCCCAGGCCGTGCCCGCGTATTATCAGCACACCCAGCTGACCGACGCCAAGGTGCGCCTGGCCTGGCTGAACAAAAGCGTCGACGACTTTAAAACCAGCCGCGACCCCTTCATTCGCCTGGCAGTAGCACTGACCCCGACGCTGCTGGCAGATGAAAAAATACAGGATGCCATTGACGGCGAACTGGCGGAACTTAGGCCGAAATACATGGCCGACATCATTGCTTACAATGAGAAAAAGGGCCTGCCGGTATACCCTGACGCCAACGGCACCCTGCGGGTGACCTTTGGTACCGTTGACGGTTACCAGCCCCGTGATGCGGTCTGGTATGAACCCTTCACGTCGCTCAACGGCATCAAGGAAAAAGCCGGCTCTGGCCCCTTTACGGTGCCCGCACCACTGATGAAAGCCATTACCGAGCAGCGCTTTGGCCCCTTTAAACAAGCCACATTGTCGCCACGTGGCTGCGGCCAGCACTGTGTGCCATTTAACTCTGTACCGGTCAATTTTCTGTCCAGTGCCGACACCACCGGTGGCAACTCCGGCTCACCGGTGATGGACGGCAAAGGTCGGCTGGTAGGGCTGAATTTTGATTCCACCTATGAATCTATTACCAAAGACTGGTATTACAATCCGACTATCACCCGGGCCATTCACCTGGATATCCGTTATATGCTGTGGTTGCTTGAGGATGTTTACCCGGCACCCAATCTGTTGCACGAAATGGTGATCGAACGGGACTAAGCTGTAGTTAAGCCAGTCTCTGACAGGCTTAATGATTCAATGCACAGGGCGCCCCGGCGCCCTGCAATCAAGGAGTGCGCATGAAAGCGGGCAAAATTCTGCTGATCCTACTGGCCGTGGTGGTACTGGTTGCAGGGGCTTTAGCAGCCTTCATCCTGACCCTGGATCCGAACAGCTACAAGGCACAAATCCAAACCGCCGTGTCAGAACAAACCGGCCGGCAATTGCGACTGGACGGGAATATTGGCTGGAATCTGTTCCCGTCGGTGGGGCTGTCCATTCATCAGGCCGCCTTGTCTGAGCCAGGTGGCTTTGAGCAAGGCACCATGGCCCAGATTGGCAGTGCTGATGTATCGGTAAAACTGCTGCCACTGCTGGCCGGTAAAGCCCAGGTCGACGGTGTCAGTCTCGCCAACGTGGTGGTCAACATTAAGCCCGCTGAGCAAAAGGCCAGCACATCGTCGGCACCATCAAAGCCCGGGCAGGCACCAGATCTCAGCGCTTTGCAAAAGGTCAAACTGGGCGCCATCAGCCTCAGCAATATTGAGATCAACCTGCTCGATAAAGCCGGCAAGGTCTCACAGCAATTTGCCCTGGACAGCCTGACCCTCAACCAGTTTGCACCAGGCCAGGACAGCACCCTGCATGCGCGTTTTCACAGTGCTCATACGCTGGTGGCAACGCTGGATACGCAGTTGGGGATCTCGCCGGATTTGGCCGATATCACCATCAAACGGCTGGCAGCCACAGCCAAACTGACGGAGCCGAGCCTGCCCAAGCCCCTGGATCTGAACTTTGCTAGTAAAGGTCAGCTGGCACTCAAAGGCGCCACTCTGACCCTCGACAGCCTGCAGCTGGATGTCGGCAATATGGTCATGACCGGTGATGTGAAGGCAACCGAACTGTTCACTCAGCCGCAGGCCAGTGGCGCCCTGAAAATCGCCAAAACAGATCTGCGCGGCCTCGCTGAACGGCTGGGCATTACCCTGCCGCAACGGGCCGACCAAAGCACACTGTCAGACTTTACCCTGGCGCTGAACTGGCAGTTTGCCAACAACAAAGCCCGTATTGAGCCGCTGAACCTGACGCTGGACGACACCCACATCAAGGGCAAGGCCAGTGCCGATGTCAGTAGCGCTATTGCTGATCTGTCACTGACCCTGGCGGCTGACCAGTTTGATGCCGATCGCTACCTGCCTAAGGCCAGTAGCAACAACAATACAGCCCAGGCGCCGGACAGTGGCCCGGCCATGGAGCCGGATCTATCCGCCTTACGGCAATTTCGGGCAGATGCTCATCTGACACTGGGCAAGCTCACCGCCAGCCACCTGAAAATGAGCAATATCGCCATTGATGCCAGTAACGATCGTGGCCAGCTCACTATCAAGCCTTTTAAAGCCAACCTCTATAACGGCCAGGTCAGCATTGATGCCAGCATCGACGCGCGCAAGCAGCCGGCGCAAGTTCGCCTGCACAAGGTTGTCGAAGGGGTGGAAATGGAGCCACTGCTGAAAGATTTCATGCAGACCGACAAACCCCTGCTGGCCGGAACAACGTCAGCAAAAGCAGACATTACCGCCACCGGCCTGACCCCTGACAGCCTAATGCAAAGCCTCGCCGGCACAGCCGACTTTGCGTTTCGTAACGGGGCCATTTATGGCGTCAACATTGCCCATGAACTGCGCAAGGCTGGCGCCATTATCAAAGGCCAA
Source organism: Gallaecimonas aegicerasi (assembly GCF_045291545.1). Lineage (GTDB taxonomy): Bacteria > Pseudomonadota > Gammaproteobacteria > Enterobacterales > Gallaecimonadaceae > Gallaecimonas. Next base: position 441,801 of record NZ_CP149514.1, on the reverse strand, counting down.
AGCGTGCCGGCAGAAGACGTCAAGAAAACTGACTTTGCCGAGCTTTCGGGCAGTGCCACCATCGCCAAGGGCGTACTGCATAACCCGGACTTGCTGCTGGCATCACCACTGTTGCGGGTCAGTGGTAATGGTGACGTAAACCTGGCTAACAAAACCCTCGACTACAAAGTTGCTGCAAAAGTGGTAGGCACCTTGAGTGGCCAGGACGGCAAACCGATGGACGAACTAACAGGGGTGACGCTGCCTATTGCTATCACCGGCAGCTTTGACAACCTGAAAGTACGCCCTGACATGGACGCCCTGCTCAAAGACAAAGCCAAGAAAAAGCTGGATGAGCAAAAAGACAAGCTCAAGGACAAACTCAAAGACAAGCTCGGCGATTTGTTCAAAAAAGGCGGTGGCTAAACCCGCACCGTACCGGCCCTCTGTTGAGGGCCTTTTTTTATTCTGGTAAGCAAAAAGGAAACGTTTTCGTGTAGAATGCAGCCGCTTTTCCATGCCAAGAGACTTACTCATGCCAGACGCCCGTCCCATTCGTCGCGCCCTTATTAGCGTATCTGACAAAACCGGTATTACCGACTTCGCCAAAGCCCTCAGCGCAAAAGGCGTTGCCCTGCTGTCGACTGGCGGTACTTATCGCCTGCTCAAAGAGCACGGCATTGCCGTGACCGAAGTGGCTGACTACACCGGCTTTGCCGAAATGATGGACGGTCGGGTAAAGACACTACACCCGAAAATTCACGGCGGTATTCTTGGCCGTCGCGGCATTGATGACGCTGTGATGACCGAGCACGGCATCGACCCCATCGATATGGTGGTGGTAAACCTCTACCCCTTTGCTGACACCGTGGCCCGCCCCGACAGCACCTTCGAGGATGCGGTTGAGAATATCGACATTGGCGGCCCGACCATGGTTCGCTCCGCCGCCAAAAACCACAAAGACGTGGCGATTGTTGTTAACAGTAGTGACTACCCGCGCATCCTCAAGGAAATGGATGACAATCAGGGCAGCCTGCATTTTGACACCCGTTTTGATCTGGCGATCCGGGCCTTTGAACATACCGCCGCCTATGACGGCATGATTGCCAACCACTTTGGCACAATGTTCAGCGACAGCCCCTTCCCACGCACTTTTAACAGTCAGTTCCACAAAAAGCAGGACCTGCGTTATGGCGAAAACAGCCACCAAAAGGCGGCTTTTTATGTGCAGCAAAACCCCACAGAAGCGTCCGTGGCCACAGCCGAGCAACTGCAGGGCAAGGCTTTGTCTTACAACAACATTGCCGATACCGACGCCGCACTGGAATGCGTAAAAGCCTTTGCTGAACCGGCCTGTGTCGTCGTCAAGCACGCCAATCCTTGTGGCGTAGCCATCGGCGCTAACATTCTGGAAGCCTACGACCGGGCATTTCAGACCGACCCGACCAGTGCCTTTGGCGGCATCATTGCCTTTAACCGCGAACTGGATGGCGATACTGCCAAAGCCATCATTGAACGTCAGTTTGTCGAAGTGATCATTGCCCCCAGCGTCTCGGCCGCAGCACGTGAAGTCTGCGCCGCTAAAACCAATGTCCGTTTGCTGGCCTGCGGCCAGTGGTCGGCACGGCCACCGGCGCTCGATTACAAGCGGGTTAATGGTGGCTTGCTGGTACAGGATGCCGACCAGGGCATGGTCAGTGCCGCCGATCTGCAAGTGGTTACCCGCCGGGCGCCCAGTGCGGAAGAAATTGCCGACCTGCTGTTTGCCTGGAAAGTTGCCAAATATGTGAAGTCCAATGCCATCGTCTATGCCAAAAACCAGATGACCATCGGCGTTGGCGCCGGTCAGATGAGCCGCGTTTACTCCGCTAAAATTGCCGGTATCAAAGCCGCTGACGAAGGCCTGGAAGTACCGGGGTCGGTGATGGCGTCCGACGCCTTTTTCCCGTTCCGCGACGGTATTGATGCCGCCGCCAAAGCCGGTATCAAAGCGGTGATCCAGCCGGGCGGCTCGATCCGTGATGAAGAGGTGATCAAGGCTGCTGACGAAGCCGGCATCGCCATGGTCTTTACCGGCATGCGCCACTTCCGCCACTAAGGAGCCGTGATGAAAATACTGGTTATTGGCGGCGGTGGCCGCGAACATGCACTGGCCTGGAAGGCCGCCCAAAGCCCGCAGGTCAGTACCGTTTTTGTTGCCCCCGGCAATGCCGGCACGGCCTTAGAGCCGAAGCTGGAAAATGTCGCCGTGGCCGGCAATGAAGCCCTGCTGGCCTTTGCCCGGGAAAATGACGTGGCGCTGACCATTGTCGGCCCGGAAGCGCCATTGGTAGAAGGCGTTGTCGACACCTTCCGCGCTGCCGGTTTGGCTATTTTTGGTCCGACCCAGGCGGCCGCACAACTGGAAGGCTCCAAGGCCTTTTCCAAAGACTTTCTGGCCCGCCACGGCATTCCTACTGCCCAGTACCAAACCTTTACCGAGGTCGAACCGGCGCTGGCTTACCTGCAACAGCGCGGCGCGCCAATTGTCGTCAAAGCAGACGGCCTGGCCGCCGGTAAAGGGGTAATTGTGGCCATGACGCTGGACGAAGCCAGCGCCGCTGTTCGCGACATGCTCTCAGGCAATGCCTTTGGCGATGCCGGCGCCCGCGTGGTCATTGAAGATTTTCTTGATGGTGAAGAAGCCAGTTTTATCGTCATGGTGGACGGCGAACACGTGCTTAGCATGGCCACCAGCCAGGACCACAAACGGGTTGGCAATGGCGATACCGGCCCCAATACCGGCGGCATGGGCGCCTACAGCCCGGCGCCGGTAGTTACCGCCGCCATTGAACAGCGCATTATGGATGAGATCATCCTGCCGACCGTCCGTGGCATGAAAGCCGATGGCACCCCCTACACCGGCTTTTTGTACGCAGGCCTGATGATTGACGGTAGTGGTGCTCCCAAGGTTATCGAATTTAACTGCCGCTTCGGCGACCCGGAAACCCAGCCGATCATGCTGCGGCTGCAGGCGGATTTGGTTCAGCTGTGCCTGGCTGCCGTCGACGGCAAGCTCGATACCGTTGGCGATGTGCCGTGGGACCCGCGCCCCGCCGTTGGCGTGGTGATGGCCGCCGAGCACTACCCGGCCAGCCCACGTAAAGGTGACCCAATCCAAGGCCTTGAACAGGTGCCTGAACAGGTCAAGGTGTTCCATGCCGGCACCCGTCGTGAGGGCGATCAGGTGGTCACCAGTGGTGGCCGGGTACTGTGCGTGACCGCTCTGGGCGATACCGTCAAGGCTGCGCAGCAAGCCGCTTACCAAGGGGTAGATGCTATCCACTGGCAGGGGGCCTTCTTCCGCACCGATATCGGCTACCGGGCCATCAACCGGGAAAGCTGAGCAAAAACCGGCCCAGGCCGGTTTTTTCTTGCCTTGACCATTGCGCTGCCGGAGCGGCTCTCTTAGGGTAAGCGCCTTCGCTGTTATGGGATGTAATCATGCTCAATGTACCTGGCTGGCTGCGCTATCGCCTGTATGCCATTGTCATCGTCGTGTTGATCAGCGGCGCTTTTTTGCCAGAGCTGGCCGGTATTACTGGCCATTGGCATACTGAGCTGCACCTACTGACCTTTGCTCTGATCAGCATGCTGAGCTGCTGGGCCTGGCCAGCACTGCCACTACGCTGGCAGCTACTGCCGGCAACCGTGCTGCCAGTGGTACAGGAAGTATGCATTATGTATGGCTACCAGCAGGCACTAGCCTGGCAGGATATCTTGCTTGATATGGCCGGTGGCCTGCTGGGAATAGCGATTGTCGGAACCTTGTTACGCCGCCGGGCCAGCTAACGCTGCCCGGCAGCAGTTTAAGGCAATAAAACCGTGGAGCCGGTGGTCTGGCGGCTAGCCAGCGCCTGCTGCGCCAGGGCCGCATCCTTCAATGCAAAGCGTTGGCCGATACGTATGTTCACCTGGCCCTTTTCCACCACATCAAAGAGATCATCGGCCATCATTTGTAGCCGCGCCGGCGTATCGGCATAGCCGTTGAGGCTGGGGCGGGTGACAAACAGCGATCCTTTCTGATTCAGAATCGCCAAATCAACACCGGTAACCGGCCCGGAAGCATTACCAAAGCTCACCATCAAGCCCCGGGGTTTAAGGCAATCCAGTGAGGCCAGCCAGGTATCTTTACCTACAGAGTCGTAAACCACATCACAGCCACGGCCCTCTGTCAGCTCATGTACCCGCTGCGCCACATCTTCATGGCTGTAGTTGATGGTTGCCCAGGCGCCATTGGCCTTGGCCAGGTCGGCTTTTGCAGCACTGGAAACGGTGCCAATGAGTTTGACCCCCAGTGCCCTGGCCCACTGGCAGGCAATTAACCCAACGCCGCCGGCAGCAGCATGAAACAGCACCACATCACCGGTTTTTAATGGCGCACACTGACGCAGCAGGTACTGTACGGTCAGGCCCTTGAGCATCATCGCCGCGGCAGTGTCAAAACCGATACTCTCTGGTAGCCGAACCAGTTTGTCAGCTGGCAGGCAGTGATACTGGCTGTAGGCGCCCAGCGGCCCTTGGGCGTAAGCCACCCGGTCACCCACCGCCAGGCCGCTGACGTCGGCGCCGATGGCGTCCACCACCCCGGCCCCTTCCGTGCCCAGACCACAGGGAAACTCGGTCACCGGGTAAAGGCCACTACGCACATAGATATCAATAAAATTAAGGCCAACTGCGTGGTTTTTAACTCGCACCTGGCCTGGGCCGGGAGCAACCAATGGCTTGTCGACCCACTGCAACACCTCTGGGCCGCCATTTTCTTTTAATTCAATGGCATGGTTCATACTGCCTCCTTTATCCGGTCATCGGCCGAGTATAACTGCCGCAGGCAACAATGACTGTGCGGCTTTAGGCGAAGAGTCAGTCCGGGGTGAGGATCGGTAAACGATGGTAACGTGCGCGGATCCAGTTGATGGCTTTTAAGATGCTGTGCTGGCGAATGATCCGCTGCTCCAGCCAGTACTTGCCCGGCAGATCCGACACCACGACCGCTATCAGCAACGTCAGTAACCCCTGGCCGGGTAAAAACAGCATCAAAAAGCCGGCCACAAACAGCACCACTGCCAGCAGGTTACGCAACAACCACCAGAGCATGGTCCAGGGGGTCCAGTGCCGTGGCCGGCGTTGGCGCACAAAATAATCCACCGGCATTTTGACAATAAGCCAGGGGATCACCAGCATGGAGGCCAGCGCCATGACAAAACCAACAATCGCCAGCCATTGCAGATACGGCGTCAGTGCCTGAAAAAATTGCTCCACCACAAAGCCCCTTTTGTTATTACCGCCAGTGTACCTGCAGCCACTCAACACTGACTATGGTTTTACGCCCATGGCATAGCAGCCCCAAGGCAACGTAAGATAGCCCTAAGGCGAAGCAGCAATGAAGCAGATATGGAAACCGGACTGGCCATCATTCAGGGTAACAAGCTCGACGATTTGCGTGACCTGCTGGTGCAGTACCTGACCGCAAACCCGCCACCGCCATTACAAAACGAGACCTTTTTGGTGCAGTCCAATGGCATGGCGCAGTGGTTGAAGCTGGGGCTGGCCGAAGCTACCGGTATCTGCGCCGCCACCGCCATGCAAATGCCCGCGCGCTTTCTCTGGCAGGCTTACCGGGCCGTTCTGGGCAGCGAGCAGGTGCCTCGCCACTCTCCTTTTGATAAACCGCGGTTACGCTGGCGCTTATTGCGATTGTTGCCGACCCTGACCAAAGAGCCGGTGTTTGCCCCGCTCGAGCGTTTTATGGCCGACGATGAAGATGGCCGCAAGACTTGGCAACTGGCGCAAAAACTGGCCGATATTTTTGACCAATACCAGATGTACCGGGCAGATTGGCTGGCCGACTGGGAGGCCGGCCACGACCGGCTACGCCGCCCCAATGGTGAACCCGTAGCACTGACTGAGCCATGGCAAGCCGAACTGTGGCGCCGTTTGCAGGCTGATGTCAGTTGCCACCAGCAGCAGTTATCCCGTTCAGCCCTGCACCAGCAGTTTCTGGCGGCCGCCAACGCCTTAACCGCATTGCCAGATGATCTACCTAAGCGGCTGATTGTGTTTGGTATTTCATCACTGCCGAGCCAGGTTCTTGATGCCCTGGACGCACTCAGTCAGCACATGCAGGTACTGCTGTTTGTAGCCAATCCCTGCCGCCACTTCTGGGGCGATATCGTTGATGGCCGCGAACTTCTGCGTCTGGAGCAAAAACGCCAGCAACGCAAGCCGGGGCTTCCGGCAATACTGGATGACGATGCCCTGCACAGCACCGCCAACCCGCTGCTGGCCGCCTGGGGAAAACAGGGGCGAGACTACATCGGCCTGCTCAGCCGTTATGACGAACCCGACCATTACCGCCAGCACTTTCAGCAAATTGATTTGTTCAGTGATTACAGTGCCACCGTACTGGGCCAGTTACAGCAGGATATCCTCGATCTGAACCCGTTACCGGATACGCCCCGAAGCAACCAGGATGATTCGATTCGGCTGATCAGTGCGCATAGCCGCCAGCGGGAAGTGGAGATCTTGCAGGACTTTTTGCTGACGCAATTAGAGCGCGGCTTACGGCCCCGTGACATCATTGTCATGACACCGGATATTCAGGGTTATGCACCGCATATCGACGCGGTTTTCGGGCAGCTGGACCGTCAGGATCCCCGCTTTATTCCCTACACCCTGTCTGATCGCAGCGAACGCGAAATCAACCCGCTGTTACAGGCACTGGACAAACTGCTGACGCTGCCGCAGTGGCGGTTCACTGTCAGCGACCTGGCTGACTTGCTGGATGTCGCGGCCGTACGCGCCCGCTTTGAGCTCAACGACAGCGATCTGCCTGGCCTAAAAAACTGGATCAGCGGCGCCGGCATCCGCTGGGGCCTGAACGGCCAGCAGCGGCAAAGCCTGGGGTTGCCAGCACTGGAACAAAACAGTTGGCAGTTTGGTATGCAACGGTGGCTGCTGGGTTATGCCCAGGGTGCCCAGGGCGCCTTTGCCGGAATTGAACCTTATGATGAGGTAGCCGGCCTGGCCGCCGGCGCCGCCGGTAGCCTGGCAGATTTACTGGCCACTCTTGAGCACTTCTGGCAGCAACTGCGCCAGCTGCACAGCCCCGAACAATGGGCGCCACTGCTACGAGAGCTGCTGGCAGGATTGTTTATGGCGCAAAGTGCCGATGACCGGCTCACCCTGGAACAACTGACCCAGGCCCTGGACAGCTGGCAGGAACACTGCCAGGAGGCCGCCTTTGCCACGCCGGTGCCATTGCATCTGGTACGTGATGCCTGGCTGGGCGCCTTGGATGACGGCGGCCTGGCCCAGCGTTTTTTGGCCGGTTCAGTGAACTTTGCCACCTTGATGCCGATGCGGGCCATTCCCTTTCGCCAGGTTTGCATCCTTGGTCTCAATGACGGCGACTATCCCCGCTCGGTGGCCCCGGTTGATTTTGATCTGATGGCACAACCCGGCCAGTACCGACCAGGCGATCGCTCCCGGCGTGAAGACGATCGCTACCTGTTTCTTGAGGCCATACTGTCCGCCCGCGATGGCCTCTATTTGTCCTGGATAGGGGCCAGCGTACAAGACAACAGCGAGCGGCCACCGTCGGTGCTGCTCGGGCAGTTGCAGGATTACCTTCAAAGCGGCTGGCAGCAGCCCCCCACAGTGCAGCAACACCCGTTGCAGCCTTTTTCCCGGCGCTATTTTGAAGGGGGAGATTTGTACAGCTATGCCGGCGAGTGGCGTCAGGTATTAACCCCGCCTAAAAACAACGACAGTGCACCGCTGGTTGCGCTGGCCAGTAAACCCGAGGCCGACATTGCCCTGCTGGCACGGTTGCTGAAGTCCCCTTGCCAGCTGTTTTTTAACGAACGGCTGAAAGTGTATCTGGACCCACAACAAGACGTGCTGGCCGACGACGAACCCTTTACCCTCAGCGGCCTTGAGCACTACAGCGTGGCCGAACGGCTGATGAATGCGGCGCTGGAGAGTGATACCGCTCTGACCGCACAGCTTCGTTACCTGCAAGGTAGCGGCGAGCTGCCAATGGCCGCGTTCGCCAAACCGCTTATCAAACAACTGCAGGAAACCACCGCCACCCTGGCAGACGACGCCCGTGCCTTACTGGCCAGCTACCCGCACACAACCACCACGGAACTGGCCGGCCCCGGTTTTGCCGACTGGCTGACGCTGCGTCACAACGATCAGGGCCAGTACCTGCACTGGCAACTGCGGCCAACGGCGCTATTGCATCAAGGCAAGCTCCGGTATCACGCCCTGTTGCGGTTGTGGGCTGCGCATCTGCTGGCAAACAGCCGTAATCTGGCTGTCAGTAGCGTCATGCTGGCACCGGATAAAACCCTGACCCTGGCCGCCGGCAGCGCTGATGCCCAGCCACTGCTGGCCAGTTTTCATGCGGCCCTGGATGGGCCGTTGCCGGTCAGCCCAAAAGCGGCTTTTGCTTACCTCAGCAATCGCCAAAAAGGCACCGACAGCGCCCTGGCAGCGGCCGAAAAAGCCTACGATGGCAGTGCCTTTAGTACTGGCGAACGCCACACCGACCCTTACAGCGCCCGGGCTTATCCCTGTTTTGCCGATATGGACAGCGAACAGTTTATGATCCTTGCGGAACGCCTTTATGGGCCGCTATGGGAGGCTGCACAATGAGCCAGCCCCTACAGCCACTTACGTTTCCCTTACACGGTACCCGCTTGATTGAAGCCAGTGCCGGCACCGGTAAAACCTACACCATCGCCGCCTTGTATCTGCGGTTGGTGTTAAACGGCCTGACGCCGCCGCAGATCCTGGTGGTCACCTTTACGGATGCAGCAACCAAAGAGCTCAAGGATCGTATCCGCGCCCGCCTGGTTGACGCAGCCAAGGTGTTTCGACACCACGCCGACGGCGACCCTTTGCTAAAGTCCTTGCTAGCGCAATACCCCACAGACCAGCACGGCGGTTGTGCCCGCCGCCTGGAGTTGGCCGCCCAGTGGATGGACGAAGCGGCGGTTTATACCATTCACGGCTGGTGTAACCGCATGTTGGCCAGCCATGCCTTTGCTGCTGACAGCCTGTTTGAGCTGACACTGGAAACTGACCAGCGCCAGCTCACCGAGCAAGTGCTGGCCGATTACTGGCGCAGCCAGTACTACCCGCTAACGGACGTGACGCCGATCACCGCCTTGTGGCAAACCCCCGGACAATTGCACCAGGCCATTCGCCCCTGGTTATTGCCGGGCACAGCCGCGCCCACACAACCGGTCAGCACCTTGCTGGCTGAGCTTAGCGATGCCCAACAAGCGCTAATGACGCCTGTCAAAGCCCAGTGGCAAACGCTACTTGGGCCGTTCAGTGACGCCATCATCGCCGCCCACGGTGCCAAGCAGCTCAACGGTAACAAGGTGCGCCGCAGTACTCTGGAAAGCTGGCTACAGGCCCTGGCAGACTGGCTGAACTCTGAGGCGCTGCTGCCGGCTATCAGCGACAACCACTGGCAACGTTTTTGCCGCGCCGGCCTCACCGATGCCGCCAAAGATGGCGCCGCCATACTGGAGCACCCTGGCGTTGCCGCCTTGGATAGCATCCTTGCTGCCCGCGCCCAACTCCCCGATATAGAACAGCACCTAGCCCAGCACGCCGCCGGTTGGGTACAGCAGCGGCTGGCTGAAGAAAAACAGCGCCGCGCTACCCTCGGTTTTGATGACCTTTTGACCCGCCTAGATAGCGCCCTGACAGCAAACCCGGCCCTGGCAGCACTGATCCGCCAACAGTACCCACTGGCGATGATCGATGAGTTTCAGGATACCGATCCGGTGCAGCTGCGTATTTTTGACAGCATTTATGGCCTGGACAACACCGCCAGCGACAGCGGGCTGTTTTTAATTGGCGATCCTAAACAGGCCATCTATGGCTTTCGTGGCGCCGATATTTTTACCTACTTGCGGGCCCGCAAAGCCACCGCCGGCCGCCACTACAACCTTGGCACCAACTACCGCTCGACAGCACCGCTGGTAGCTGCCGTCAACGCTGTTTTCAGCCACCGTCAGGACAGTTTCCTGTTCGCGGATATTCCCTTTATACCGGTGGCTGCCAATGGCCGCCGCGAGTATCTTGAGGTTGCAGGCGAGGCCGCACCGGCGATGACCGCCTGGCTGCTGGACAGCGAGCAGCCGCTCAGCAGTAGCCAGTACCGCCAGCAACTGGCTGACAGCTGCGCCAGCGCCATGGTGGCCATGCTCAATGGCAACAACGGCTTTCGCAGTGAGCAAGGACTCACCCCCTTGAAACCTGCCGATATGGCGGTGTTGGTCCGCGGCCGCAGCGAAGCCGATGCCATTCGCCAGGCCCTGTTTGCCCGCGGCGTGCCGTCGGTCTATCTGTCGGATAAAGAGTCGGTCTATGCCACTGGCGAAGCCCGCGATCTGTTAGCCTGGCTCCGGGCCGCCGCCGACCCGGAAAACGGCCGGCTGCTACGGGCGGCACTGGCTACCCCGACCCTGGGCCTAAGCCTGGCCTGGCTGGATCAGCTCAATCAGGATGAGCTGGCATTTGAAACGCAAGTGGAACGGTTCAGTGGCTACCAGCAACGCTGGCTACAGCGCGGCGTGCTGCCGATGATCCGCCAGCTGCTGGCCGACTTCGCGGTACCGGCTACCCTGCTCCAGGGCGTTGAAGGTGAGCGGGCACTGACCAACCTGCTGCATCTGGCAGAGTTGCTGCAAAGTACGGCCAGTAAACTGGACGGTGAGCAGGCGCTGATCCGGTTTCTGGCAGAAGCCATCGCGGACCCAAGCAGTAATGATGACGAAATCTTGCGGCTCGAATCCGATGCTGACCTGGTCAAGGTGATCACCATTCACAAGTCCAAGGGGCTGGAATACCCAGTAGTATTTTTGCCCTTTGTTATGAGCTACCGCGAAGCCGACCGCACCGGCCCCTATATCCGCTACCACAATGCACAAGGCCAGACGGTGCTCGATACCGACAAGTCCGATAACGCCTACCAGCAAGCGGAGCAGGAGCGACTGGCGGAAGATTTGCGACTGCTTTATGTGGCCTTGACCCGGCCTCGCCATGCCTGCTTTTTGGGCTTGGCTCCGATCAAAATGCAAAAAAGCGGCAGTAAAAGCCAAACCGATCTGCATCGCAGCGCTCTGGGCTACCTGCTGACCGGCGGCAAGGCCATCAGCAATGCCGAACTGGCTGAACAGTTTCGCGCGCTGGCAGCGCGCTCGGACGATATCGCACTGCAGCCAGCCCCTATCGCCAGTGATAACCGCTATCAGCCCGCTACAACACTGCCGCCCTTGCAGCCGGCCCGCTCTTTTCAGGCACCGGCAGCCGAACCCTGGTTTATTGCGTCTTACTCGGCGCTGCGTACCCAGGATTGGCAGGTAAGTGCCAGCACGGCACTGGAAGCCGAGCTGCAAAACCCTGATGAGCCCACGGACAACCAGCAGCAAGGGCAAGGCTCTATTCATGCCTTTCCCCGCGGCCCCGGGCCCGGCACATTTTTACACGGCATTTTAGAGTGGGCGGCCGCTGAAGGCTTTGCCCAACTTGACCGGCAACGTAGCCAGCAAGTGTTGAGCCAGCGTCTTGGCCAGCGCGGCTGGGAGGACTGGGCAGAGCCACTTCAGCAGTGGCTGCACAACTTGGTGCAACAGCCCTTGCCTCTGCCCGAGGGGCAATCGGTAGCGCTGGCCGAGTTGCGCCAGTATCAGCCGGAGATGGAATTCTGGTTCAGCGCCAGCCAGGTACAACTCAGCCAGCTCGATAATCTGGTACACCGCCATACTCTCAATGGTGTATTGCGCCCGCCCCTGAGCCCCGGCCTACTCAATGGCATGCTCAAGGGCTTTATTGATTTGGTGTTTGCCCATCAGGGCCAGTATTACGTACTGGATTACAAGTCCAATCATCTGGGTGACAGTGCCAGTGCCTACAGCGCTCAGGCTATGCACGAAGTGATGCGTGATAAACGCTATGACCTGCAATACGTGCTCTACCTGCTGGCCCTGCACCGGTTACTCAAAAGCCGTATCCACGACTACGATTATGACCGCCACATCGGTGGTGCTGTGTACCTGTTCCTGCGCTCTGGCCACTGCTATGTGGACAAGCCGCAACGAGAACTGATCGAAACCCTCGACGCGCTGTTTGGAGGCCCTGATGCTGGCGCTGCTTGATGCCTGGACCGAACGTGGCTGGCTGCGCCGTATTGACCGGGCGCTGGTGCGCTGGTTGCAACAGCTAGCCCCTTTGAACGAGCTAACACAGTTGGCGGTGGCGCTGTGTTCACATCAGTATGGCCGGGGGCATATCTGCCTGGATCTGGCAGCGACTCTGGCGGATGCCGATGCCAGCCTGTCCTTGCCACCAGAGGGGGACCCCGGTGAAGCCATGCCGCAGCGCCCGTCCCAACGCCTGATTGGTGTCAGCCTGACACAATGGCTTGAGGCCCTGGCTGACAGCCACTGCCTGAGCGGTGCTAACAGCCCTCTGGTACTGGCCGGCCACCGCCTGTACTTGCGCCGTAACTTTACCTTTGAACAACAGGTTGCAGCCCATATTCGCCAGCGCCTGGTGCCACAAGCAGCCAGTCAAAGCCTGGCTCAACAGCTGGCGCAGCTATTCCCCGGCGACGGTGTCGACTGGCAAAAGCTGGCTTGCGCGGTGGCCAGCCGCCAGCGCTTTGCCATCATTACTGGTGGCCCGGGCACCGGCAAAACCACCACCGTGGTGCGGCTGTTGGGACTGTTGCAGCAAGCCGCCAGCCCCAGGCTGCGCATCGGCCTGGCCGCCCCCACAGGTAAAGCCGCGGCCCGCTTGACCGAGTCCATCGCCGGTGCGGTCAACCGCTTGCAGATAAACGACGAGGTAAAGGCCAGCATTCCAACTGACGTCAGTACCCTGCATAAGCTCTTGGGGGTGATCCCCAACAGTCGCCATTTTCGCCACCACCACCAAAACCCTCTGCATCTGGATGTACTGGTCGTCGATGAGGCGTCGATGGTGGATTTGGAAATGATGCACGCCCTGCTAGATGCCCTGCCGCCAGAGGCCAAGCTGGTTCTGCTCGGCGATAAAGATCAGCTGGCCTCGGTAGAAGCCGGCTCCGTACTGGGCGACTTGTGTAATGGCGCCGAGGCCGGTGGCTACAACGCCGAAACGCTAGCCTGGTTTGAGGCGTTGTCAGGCGCCCCTGTCAGCGGGGTTTCACCCGGCCAGCAGGCACTGGCGCAGTGCCGGGTAATGCTGCGCCACAGCCACCGTTTTGGGGCCCAATCCGGGATCGGCCAGCTGGCCCGGGCGGTCAACTGCGGGGATGCCGAAACAGCCCTGAGCCTCTTTGACTGTGACGACCTCAGCCGCCTGCCACCAGAGCAGCTGCTGCCTCTGGCTAGCCGTGGTTACCGGCATTATTTGCAGGTAATGCAGCAACGCCGCCAGGCCGATTTAGACAGCTGGGCCAGTGCTGTGCTAACTGCCTTTGGGCAGTTTCAGGTGCTCTGTGCGTTGCGCCAGGGGAACTACGGGGTAACGGGCCTGAATGAGCAGATAGCCGAAGCGCTGGCGGCTGAAAAGCTGATAAGCCAGGCCCATGGCTGGTACGAAGGCCGGCCGGTGCTGGTAACCCGCAATAATTACACGCTGGAATTGATGAACGGCGATGTGGGGATCTGTCTTCATGATGGTGAACGGCTAAGGGTGGCTTTTGTGACTGCCGGCGGCATCAAGTGGGTATTGCCCTCACGACTTACGGATGTTGAAACCGTCTACGCCATGACGGTGCATAAATCCCAGGGCTCGGAGTTTGCCCACGCCGTGTTGGTGCTGCCGGATAGCCTCAGCCCGGTACTGACCCGGGAATTGATCTACACCGGCATCACCCGTGCCCGGGAGCACTTTACGCTGGTGCCCGGCGCACTGTCGGTACTCAAACCGGCTATTGCCCGCAAAGTAGAACGTGCTTCCGGGCTGTTGTCGGCGCTGCAAGCAGAGCCATAATGCGCCAGGTATGGCCGGGCCTACTGGCTGTTGTGCTCATAAGCGGCACAAACGCGGTTACGCTCGGCCACCTTGGTTTTGTCCAGCAGTGCCGCGACTCGCAAGTCGCCGCACTGGCGCTTCAGTAAGGCCTGCTGATCCGTGCCGTAAGCCGCCACTTTCGCCACCATCGGGCGGTAATGGGCAGCGGCATTGCAATACATGTTCTTGAAACGCCGCTGCGTCACCTGTTCGCACAGCACCATAAACAGCTTCTTGGCCTGGCCGGTACATTGCGCATAACGGCTGGCACTTTGCTGCTGGTAGTCAAAGCACACCGAGCGCGCATCAATGCGCTAGAACTAGTGATTAAAGCGGATCATCAGGCCCTGATAGGGCACCTGACGACTGACTACCGGCACGTTCATACCATCGAGAAATTGCTGGCTAAGCGCTTCAGCCGGATAGCGTAATACTGTGGCTAACGCCAATGCACTAAGCCACATAACACATCCTGTTGTATGTCATTCATCATCATCCCTATTCAGCACTGTCGCCAGAGTCTTTCACTAGCGTCGAGGTGCTCACCACTTCCACCCGGTTACGGCCATTCATTTTTGCTTGGTACAAGGCCTCGTCAGCACGGGCAATGGCCGTATCCAGACGATGATCGCTGGCCAGCAGCGCCGTCACCCCGATGCTGACGGTATAGCTGGCATGCTGTTCATCCTGGGCCACTTCCCGGCTGGCGATCAGCTCACGAAGCCGGTTCGCGGTGATCACCGCCGTTGTCAGCGGCGTCTGCGGTAACAGCAGCAAAAATTCCTCGCCGCCATAGCGCGAAGCCAAGTCTTCTGTACGCAACGTGCTTTTGAGCAACAGCCCAAGGTCGCGCAGTACTGCATCACCCATCAGGTGGCCAAAGGTGTCGTTGACCTTCTTGAAGTAATCCAGATCCAGCAGTAATAAGGCAGCGCCCTCACCGTGGCGCTCTATTCGGGCATGTTCTCGCAATGCCAGGGTATAGAATTGCCGGCGGTTCAACAGCCCGGTCAGAGTGTCATGGGTTGCCTGGTGTTCCAGTTGCGCCTGCAGTTTTTTGCGCTCGGTAATATCCTGAAAAGCCACAACCGCACCACTGACGCGTTCACTGGTGCGCATTGGCGCTACCCTGAGTGCCACCGCAAAAAGGCTGCCGTCGGTGCGGGAAAACCACTCATCGTCCGACTGGCGCAGCTGACCATCCTGCAAGGTGCGAAAGATCGGGCAGTCATCTTCCGGGTAGGCTTTGTCTTCATGAAGGTGACGGTGAAAACGGCTATGAATGGGCTGACCGATGATCTGCTGCTCATTGTCCAGCTTCAGTAGTTTCAGCCCAGCCGGGTTAATAAAGGTACAGAGTCCGTTGCTGTCGACACCGTAGACCCCTTCATCCAGCGCCGCAAACAGCTGTTTCTCCTTGGCCATGCGGTGGGCCAGCTCCTTGCGCTGGCCGGTAACAGTGTCCTGCAAGCGCATGAGTTGCCGATGGCGCCGCCAGATCACCACGAACAAGATGGTACTGAGCAATACCAGCGCGATGATGATAATCACCGCGAATCGGTAACGCTGCCAGACATCCGCTATGGTGAACACCGGCCCATGTTCAAAGGGAGGCACACGCAGCTGTTTCATCAGCGCCAGTACCGGCTGATAGTCACGGGGAATGGTAAAGCCCCAGATATTCAGTTGGTGCGCCACAGTACCGTTATGGGGCAATCCCATCAGCAATACCGTGACCTCTCGTATCCGGTTTTCACTGACCTGAGGCAACGCCGCCAGGGCCCATTGCGGATACAACCGAGTGCTGCTCACGTAAGGGTAGTGCGGTAGGTGTTTACGACCCAGCACGCGCACCGACGCCATATTCAGCTGGCCTTCGGCAGCCATACTTTCAAGAATACCGCTGCGCACAAAACCCACATCCACTTTCCCGGCCAACACCGCTTCGACCACCCGATCCTGGGGCATTCCGGTCACCAGTAACTGGCTGGGGTGAAAAGCAATGCCTTGGTTTTCCAGATCCGCCCGCTGCATCTGATAACCGCCAAAAGAACCCCGAGTGACAATGGCCACAGAATGCCCCGGCAGCTGCGAAAGTTCGGTAATGCCGCTGTCAGCGCGAGTAAATATAACCCCGCCAAAAACATCAATGGGTCCATCCGGCCCCGGCAACAACAACGTACTCAAAGGCGCAGTCAGGTTATAGCGATAGGCCAGCAGCTGGTAATGAGCCGGGTTGGTCAACACGAAATCGACCTGCTGGCGGGCAATGGCTTTGGCCAGTTTCTTATAAGACAGGGTTTTCAGCGTAACCGGCACCTGCAAGCGGCTTTGCAGGTAACGGGCCAGCGGTTGCCAGCGTTGCTGGCTGATATTTTCAGGCCGGTAAGCAAGGATCCCCAGAGTAATGCCCGCCTGCTGTGGGCGAACTGTCGGTGCCGCCAGCGAAGCGTCACCGGTAAAGCTCATCAGCCCGGTACTCAGCCACAGTAATAGCAACCACAGTGCCTTCATGGTGCGCCTCCTGTCAGCAGCTGCTCAAGCCAATAAGAGGCGGGCTCTGGCCGGCCATAACGATACCCCTGCGCCAGAATATGACCTCTGGCCCGTAGGTAAGCTTCCTGGGCTTCGGTTTCCACCCCTTCGGCTACCACGTCCAGTTTCAGATGCTTGGCCATGGCAATAATGGTGTCGACAATAGCCTCATCGTCTTTATCATCTGGTAGGTCCTTGATGAAACCCCGGTCTATCTTCAGCTCCCGAATTGGCAGTTTTTTCAGGTACGCCAGCGAAGAATAACCGGTACCAAAATCATCGATGGAAAAGCGGATGCCTTTGTCCGCCAGTACTTTCATGGTCGCCACGACATGGGCCGGATTATCAATTAGCAACCCTTCCGTGACCTCCAGAATCAACCGCTCAGGCGCCACTTTATAACGCTCCAGCGCCGTCTCAATGTCCTCAACAAAGCTGCTTTCAGAAAATTGCCGGGGCGATATATTAATAGCCACGGCGTGGTTCAGACCCTGCCGCTGCATGGTGGCCATCAAGGCACAGGCACTGTCGACCAGCCATTTACCCAAAGGCACAATAAGGCCACTGCGTTCCGCCACAGGAATAAACAGCCCGGGCGGGATCAACCCCTGCTCTGCATCCTGCCAGCGCATCAGCACTTCAAAGCTGCGAAAGAGACCATCTTCGACACTGACCTGCGGTTGCAAGTACAGGCGAAACGGGCATTGCTCTCCTCTCATAGCTAAGGCCTTGGTCAGCGCGGCTTCCAAGTCAAAGGCTTCACGGATGGCGTTTTCCATACCCGGTTCAAAGAACGCCAGACGGTTGCCTGCACCAGTTTTAACGGCATTCAAGGCAATACCGGCCTGGTGCAAAGGTAAGCTGTCATCGGCGCCATGGCTGGCCCCGTAAATAGCCACTCCCAAACTGGCGGTAAGATGAAATACTTGCTGCTGCAACATCAGTGGCTGTGACAGCGCCAAGAAGAGGTGGCCTATCAACTCACGGGCCTGTTCGCAGGCCATCTGCTCGGAACCAAACTGTGGAGGCAGCAAAACAGCAAATTCATCGGCGGCCAACCGCGCCAGCTCAGCCGGTTCAGCAAACTGGCCCCGCAGCCGTACAGCCATTTCCTTGAGTAACTCATCGCCACACTGTGCCCCCAGCCCCTCATTGACACGGTTAAAGCGATCCAGATTAAGCACCATAACCACGCCATGGTTTTGACCTGACAGTGCGGTACTTTGAAACTGCTGCAAGCGCTCCTGCAGCCCGCTCCGGTTGAGTAGGCCGGTCAGCGGATCGTGCTCACTAAGCCAGGAATGACGATCCTGTGCCTTTTTCAGCGCCGACAAATCAACGCCGGCAGCAACGTAATGAGCCAACTCGCCGTGTTCGTCATAAACAGCCGAAATACTCTGCCACAACGGTAAAACACTGCCGTCTTTACGGCGGTCCCAGATCTCTCCCTGCCACTGGCCGAAGCGCTGGATACTGTCCCAAATCTCCTGATAAAAATTGGCATCATGGAGGCCAGAACGCAGCAGCACCGGCGTACGGCCCAACACCTCATCTTCCCGATAGCCCATCAGCCCGGTAAAGGCGGGATTCACTGCAATGATGCGCTGCTGCTGGTCGGTGATCATCAATGTCTCATTGAGGTTGTCGAACACCGTTTGCGCCATACGTAGCCGCTGGTGAGCCATGGCTTGTTCAGTGACATCCTCGCCAACCGCCAGCACCAGGTCATCACGGAGTCGCCGCAGATTCCAGCTCAGCAGTCGCGACTGCTCCTCTTCCTCCTGCTCGAACCTAACCTGCAGCTGGTGCACTTCTTCGAACCGGCCACTAAACAGGGAACGTAGCGCCTGTTGCAGCTGCTCACTGTCATCCAGTGCGACCAGAGACTGACCCATCAATTCTCCTACCGGCTGGCGCAGTAACTCTGCGACCTTATCGTTCGCTAGTTCAATATGCCCCTCAGGGTTAACGGCAACGACCAGCGCCGGCAAGGCCTGCAATAAAGCATGGTTAAAGTCGCGTTGCTCGCGCAGCAATCGGGTTTCCCGGGCCAACTGCCCGGCCATGTGGTCAAAAGCGCGGGTTACTGCACGTAACTCCAGCATCCCCTGCTCACCCACACGTATATCCAGATCCCCCCGATGAATGGCATCCAGGGCGTCTTTCAAACGGTTCAACGGGCGACTCACCTGCAAATGCAGCCAATAGGCAAACAAAGACACCATCAGCACAATGAACAGTAGTAATGGCAGCTGACTACGTAAATTATCAAGCCGCCGTTCCAGCAGTTGCCGTGACAAGTCATAACTCAACCTGATCAGACCACGGCGAGTGCTAGCCAATTCCCCCTTGGCCGCCGGGTAGGCATAGGGAAACCAGCCGGTAATGGTATTACCATCAAGCTCAATACGCGGCTGGATCCCGGCAGTAAGTGGTGTCTCTGGCCAGAGTTCTGCCGCCTTCTCCCCCAGCCAACGATGATGGCTGGCAAATAACACCTTGCCTTGTGGATCCAGCAAGGCGGCACTGGCTTGCCCCAAACCTGACACACTGAGTACCAGTTCGCGGTTTAACTGCTGAGGGTCACGCTGTAAGTCCAGCTGCGCCAGCCTTACCAGCCTGGCCCCCTGCTGGCGTATCTGTTGCTCGGTACTGCGCTGTAAGTAATGGCGTTCACTGATATCGGTGATAAACAAAGCCAGCATCACGAACACCAAGGTGGCACCGAGAATCAACATCGGTAGCAATGTTTTCAGACTACGTGGATGAATAATACTCATGAGCTGGGTAAAAACTCCGCGCTGGCCAGGTGCTGCCATAGGGCCGGTGACAATGCAGGCAACAGACCCTCCGCAGCCAGGATAGTGGCTACTTTTTTAGCCTGGCGCTCCAGCAGTGGCATGGTTCCGGCGAGCATCCGGCGGTTTTGATGCAGGCCGGTCAGTTGCAGCCCTTGCAAACTCTGCTCCAATACCGCTGCCGGCTTATGGAGGCGCTCACTCATGTGATAAAGCGCGTCCTGGCGGTTCTGCTTCATGTCATCAATAGCCCGCAAAATCGCCGTCACACTGTGGCGCAAGTGTTGCTGCTGAGGATCTATTGCCGAGGCATTGACCGCCAATACATCAATGATGGTGTCCGGCATCTGCTGCGAATCAAACAGCAGTACTGCACCTTCTTTTTCAAGTTGGGTCAGGGTCGGTTCGAAGGTGATTAATACATCGACCTGGCGTTGCCGCCAGGCACGCAGGTGCTCATCAAAACCCAGATGGATGGGGGTAACGTCGTGGGCTGTCAGCCCGGCTTTACTCAGCAATTCTGCCAACATCAATGCCCCGACTGCCGACTGCTCAACACCGATGCGTTTGCCTTTGAGTGCCGACAAGGGCATCGGCTGACGAGACAACACACCATCAGCACCAGCAGAAATGTCAAAGATCAGCGGAATACGCAGATCCATCCCCAAAGAGCGGGCGCGCAGTACTTCATCAAGCGTCAAGGTGGCCGCCTGCACCACACCATTACCAAGCAGGTGCAGTGAATCGG
Source organism: Gallaecimonas aegicerasi (assembly GCF_045291545.1). GTDB lineage: Bacteria > Pseudomonadota > Gammaproteobacteria > Enterobacterales > Gallaecimonadaceae > Gallaecimonas. Next base: position 421,677 of record NZ_CP149514.1, on the reverse strand, counting down.
TAGCCGACGGTGTTTCAACCAGTTGCGCGGCACTGCTGGCCAACCAGCCATGCTGGCGCGCCAGAAACAACGGCTCATAGCCAATCCAGCCATGGGTCGCTAAATAGAGTGGCCGGGAAGACAGGCAGCCGCTCAACAGTACTGGCGTTAACGCCAATCCAGCCAGAAAAGTACGCCGGGAAACAGAACGCATAACCCACTCCCGTGGTTACACCGCGACAGCCTGCTGCGGACTCATAGACCTCTATGTCTTAGAAAAACGATAACACAAGCAATTGGTTAAACCAGCGCCACGGTGATTATTTATCACCCAGCAAACCTTCATACTCAGCGCAGACGCGATCCCGCTCGGCCACCTTGCTTTTATCTTCTAGTGCCTGGATCCGTAGATCGCCGCAGCGGCGCTTTAATGCCATCAGTCGAGGATCCGTTTTCGCCGGATCAGAAGATGTAATAAAGGGACGATAAAAACGCGCCGCCTGGCAATACATGCTTTTGTAATTGCTGTTACTGATATCGGCGCACAACTGCTGAAACAGCATCTTGGCCGCCTGACGACAGCGCCGGTACTGGCTGCTGTCTTTGTCCATATTGGCGCAAACCGAACCAAAGTCGATACGCCAAAGCCGGTGTTGGTACTGAATGGTATAGCCTTGAAAGGGCACGTGACGGGTCTCAACCCGGGCGTTAATGCCATCAAGTACAAGGGGGGCGACTAACTTAGGGGGCAAGCTCATTGCCAATACCAGGGCCACAACTTCCATCGATGTCTTACCTCACCGTCATCCAGAGGTAGCGTTAGCATATCGCTGCTACAGTACTTTAGAGTATTCTAGAAAATTGACACATAACAATGCGCCGGCCACGAACCGGCACAGCCCAAGGAAACGGTGCGCATGGAATCCTCCCTCTGGACTGATAAACAACTGCATCGGCGTGCAGTACTGCGCGCCTTTTTAATGTTCACTATTGTCAGCAACACACTGTTTGCTGGCACTAACCTGTTCCGTCAGCACTACCCGATAGCCAGCATTGAGATAGTGTTGGCGCTGGTCAGCGTGGTGTTATTCAGACTCATCAAAGAAACCCGGCACCTGATGCCGATCTCTTTTATATATCTGTTGCTGAATTTCTCGGTGGTGATGGTGGCCGTTGCCACCGCACCCATGGATTCCGGCCTGTTCATCTGGATGACGCTGATCCCACTGATGTCTTACCTGCTGCTGGGCATGTTTTACGGCTTCATAATGACAGCGGTATTTGTCGTGCTGGGCCTGTTTATGCTGTCACTGGCTCCACATATCAACATGGTAGCGCTGGCCAATACCGGCCTGGCAGTGCTGGTGATCTGGGCTATGGCGTATGTTTATGAAGGCAAACGTCAGCAGGTCTTTGAAGGGCTGCAAGAAGCCGCGGCCCGGGATCCACTGACCGGCCTGCTCAATCGCTTACACCTCGAAGATGCCTTCGATAAAGCCAAGCTCAGTAACTCGCAAATGATCCTGCTGCTGGTGGACTTGGATCATTTCAAAGGTATTAACGATCAATACGGCCATGACGGTGGCGATCAGGTGCTAAAAGACTGCGCATCCCTGCTGCGCCACAGCACTCGGCGCAATGACTGGCTGTTTCGTATTGGTGGTGAGGAATTTTGCGCGCTGCTGCCAGGAGCCAGCAGCACCGATGCCGTTTCCATTGCCGAAGGTCTGCAGCGCCGCATTGCTGACAGCCCCAGCCATTGGGCCGAGCATGCTATCCGCTACACCATCAGCATGGGTATGGCTTGCTGGCCGGACGACGGCGAGGATTTTACCACCTTATACCGCTGCGCCGACCAGCGCTTGTACCAGGCCAAAGAACAAGGCCGTAACCGTATCGTCAGCGCAGAAGAGGCTCCTCAGACGTAGCCATAACTACCTGATTGCGGCCATTGGTTTTCGCTTGGTAGAGCGCCAGATCAGCTTGTTTCAGTAATTGCGAAATACCTTCACAGCCTTCGCCTATCACGACACCGATGCTGATGGTGATGTTGGGGAGCGGTGCGGTTGGCATGTCTGCCACCGCCAGCCGTAGCTGCTCTGCAAAGCGCCGAACCTTGTCTGGTTCGTTACGATTGCTAAGCACAACAAACTCTTCCCCACCAAGACGGGCTGGCACATTGCTGCCGGTACAAAAGAACTGCAGTAGCAACCCCAGCCGGCGTAAAATTTCATCGCCGGCATCATGGCCGTACTGGTCGTTGATCTGCTTGAAGTGGTCAACATCAAGCAGCAGTATCGCCACGCCTCGGGTTCGGCGACGCTGCGCGAGCTCTAAAAAATAGCGACGATTGCCGAGCCCGGTCAGCTCATCCTGCACAGCTTGTTGCTGGTAGGCATCACGTTCCTCGAAACTGTTGCGCAGCAGCGCATAAACGCCCCACCCCGCCAACATTAGCCCAAGCAGGCGCGGCATATCTTCTATGTAAATGGACACCCAGATAGGTTGCTGGACGATTTCATCCAGTACGTCAGCGACGCCGCTGACCAACCAAAGTCCGAAACCAAAGCTCAACAACAGGTAAATGCGTTGCGGCACCCGCATCAGTTGCAATGCCAGCCAGATAGCGAGGATCAACAATAGCTCAATACATTCTGCCAGTGAGCCGACCGTGAAACTATGATTGACCGGCGGCAACCAAAGCAGATGTGCCGCTACCTCCACCGTCAGCAACAGCGCCGTCAGCACAATGGCCAGCCACTGCATGACGCCGGGGGGCTGGAAGCTACCGTAACGTTTCATCTGCCAATCTGGCTCGACTACTGAAAAGTGAATTGGCTATATTATGGTCACTTAGATTCGCCAACCAGAACGTCTTTGCTCCTATCATTTTGCAAATGCCTTGATGACGTAAGTTGGTGTTAAGAAACGCTTGGCCATACTGAATGGGCCACTTACAAAGGAGACGGAATATGAATGTATCCGCAGCATCCTTGCATATGGCTCACACTGCGCCTGTAAAAACCCAGGCATCAGAAGGGCCGATTGAAGGCACCAAACCGGATGGGGACGGCGATCGTGACGACGCTCCCAAGCCGACTGGCTCCTTAGGTCACAACATCAACGTGACCGCATAAAAAAAGGCGCCTACGGGCGCCTTTTTCTTATTTCAGGGCGGCTAACGCCGCGTCATAGTCCGGTTCATTGGCAATTTCACCGACCAACTCACTGTGCAGTACCTGGTTATTTTCATCCAGTACCACCACTGCCCGAGCCGCCAGCCCGGCCAAGGGCCCGTCCGCAATGGCTACACCGTAATCACTGAGAAAGTCACGGCCCCGCATCAATGACAGATTGGTCACCCCGTCAATGCCTTCAGCGCCACAAAAGCGCGCCTGAGCAAAGGGTAAATCGGCACTGATACACAGCACCACAGTGTTATTGAGCGCGGCCGCCTGTTCATTAAATTTACGCACTGACATGGCACAGGTTGCAGTATCAATGCTGGGGAAAATGTTCAGGATTTTACGTTTACCGGCAAAATCACCTAGGGACTTGTCGCTCAGGTCGCCAGCAACCAACGTAAAGGCTGGCGCGCTGGCACCCTTGGCAGGTAACTCGCCGCTGACTTCAACGGGGTTACCTTGCAACGTAACAGTAGCCATGAGATCTCCTTGTTAAAACCGGATGACCGTTGTACCCGGCCTTCAGGTAAAGATCACGCCAGATACTGGCGCGGTTTATGTTGTGTTGAAACCTAGGCCCTAGTTGCGCATTTGGATCACTACTGTGGTGAATAAGGCACTGCCCGCCTCACGGCTGAGCAGGCGCAACATTGACCGCAAACTGGCTGTCGAGCCGTGAATAGCCCATACCGGCACTTTTATGCACCCTGATTTGCACCGGGATCCGTTCCTTCAGCGCGTCCACATGGCTGATCACGCCGATCATCTTGCCACTGGCGTTCAGGTTATCCAGCGCATCCAGTGCGACTTCCAGAGTGTCGGCATCCAAGGTACCGAATCCTTCGTCCAGAAAGAGCGAATCAATGGCCGTTTTTTTACTGACCAGATCCGAGAGCGCCAGCGCCAGCGCCAGGCTCACCAGAAAACTCTCCCCGCCGGAGAGGGTGCGGGTGTCACGGCTGGCATCGGCCTGCCAGGTATCCAACACCTGCAAGCCCAGCTCGCTGTTTGTGTCGCGTACCAGTTGGTAGCGGCCGTGCAGTCTGGCCAACTGCTGATTCGCCAGATACACCAGATGCTCGAGGGTCAGGCCCTGAGCAAAACGGCGAAAATTATCACCGCTGCGTGAGCCAATGAGGCTATTGAGATGCTGTTGCAAATCCAGCGCCTGGCGCTGTTCGGCCAGTTTGGCCAATAGTTGCTGTTGTGAAGCACGCGCCTCACCATCGCGGCGCAGTACCGCCCGCAACTCCCCTTCACGGCTGGCCAAGGCTCGTAAGGCAGGTGCAAGCTCGTCCAGTGCTGTTTTAAGGGTGCTTTCGTCCTGCTCCGAGAGCGCTTGTGCAGCCAGCGCTTGTTGTTGTTCACGGGCAGCATCCAGCCGGCTACGCGCTGCCAGTTGCGCTTCATGTAGCTGTTGCTGTTGACGTTCCAGACGCGCCAGTTCATCGCCACTGAGTAGCGCCGCCTGAAAACTGGCCTGATCGGCAAAGGGGCTGGCCTTGAGCGCCTGCTGCCATTGCGCCAACGCCGAATCACTGCGCTGCTGTTGCTGTTCGACGGCCTCTTCAGCAGAACGCAATTCCCCCGCCACTTCGGCGTTGTGCTGCTGACACTGCTGGTAACGCGGTTCAAGCGCTAACAAGTCAGCAGCAGCCGGCGTGGCCGGGGCGACATCACCCAGCCGCTGTTGCCAGCTTTGCAGCTGACTACTGAGTTGCTGGTGTTGTTGCTGGTGTTGTTGCAGCGCCAGCGCCAATTGCTGCTGTTGTTGCTGGTGGTGCTGGTAATCAGTCACCGCTTGACGCAACGCTGCCAGATCGCGATCACCAGCGCCTTGTTGGTGCATGCTTGCCTGCAAGGCTTGTTGGCGCTGCTGATACTGTTCACTGAGCTGTTGTAGCTCAGCCACCCGGTCTTTTAGCTGTTGCTGTAAGAGCGCAATTTTTTCGCCATGCTGCTGGCAGGCATAAGCTTGCGCATCACGTTGCTGGCGGGCCTGATCGTACTGCTGCCGGCTTTGCGCCAACTGCTGCTGTAATTGGCTGTGCTGTTCCAACTGCGTGGCCAACTGCTGCTGTTGCTGACGGGCGCTGGCCAGAGCGTCATCGGCTAAGCGCGATTCAGCCTGGCTGAGCCACTGCGTCACCAGTTGCAGCTCTTGGGTTAGCTGTTGCTCATGTCGTTCCAGGCTTTCCAGTTCCAGTCGGCATTGATTGCCTTTTTGTTCAATCTCTTGCAACTGCGCCCGCAGCTGTGTCACGGTTTGTTCCGTGGCGCTGACATCCAAAGTGGCATAATCAGCCACCGCCGGGTGTTCGCTGGCCCCGCACAGCGGGCAGGGCTGACCGGGCTGCAGTTGGTGCCGGTAAGCCGATAACTGGCCAATCAACCGTTCCTGCTCCAGCAGTTTTTCCTTATCCTGGAGCTGCTCGCGCACGGCTTTAAACTGCTGCCGGAGCGTTTGATACTGGTGTTGTTGTTGTTGCTGTTGTTGCTGACACTGCGCTTGTGTCTTTGTCAGGGCACTTTGCCGCTGACGCTGCTGCATGGCTTGCTCGGCCAGCGGCTCCAGTTCTGCCACCTGGCGACTGTACTGCTGCCATAGCTGGCGCAGTTCGGTGCTGTCACCCAATGTCTGTAATTGCTGTTCCTGCGGCTCCAGGGTGTGCTGCAGCACCGCCAGTTGCTGCTCACTGCGTGCCAGTGTGGCAGCAGCTTCTGCCTCGTCATGGCGTTGCTGCACCAACGCCGCCGATTGCGCGTCTTGTTGTTGCTGAAGTTGCTGCTGGCGTTGTTGCAGTTCAGCCAGGTTCTGCTGCTGCGCTTCCCAGCGCCCTAACTGCTCGGCCAGCGCTTGATCCTGCTGGTGAGTAGCAAGGTAATCTGCTACTTCGGCCAGTTGCTGGCGTTGCTGGTGCAACTGCTGTTGCTGCTCGGTCAGTTGGTAACGGGCCGCGGCCTCACCCTGTAGCGCCAGATGCTGGCGTTGTTCGGCCAGTTGCTGTTGTTTTATGCGCAGCTGCTGGCAACGTTGCTGTTGCGCCTGCAACTGCTCATTGGCCTGCTGCCACTGCTGCAACAGCGGCTGTAATTGTATGGCCGGACGGGCTTTGGCCAGTTGCTGCCGCTGCTTTTCGGCAGCATTAAAGGCTTGCTCGGCCTGCTGCTGTTGTTGCTCTGCGGCAGCTAAGGTAGCCAGCGCCGTATTGAGCTGGCGGCGCCAGTCATATTGTTTACTCAGCGCCTGGTGTTGCTGCTGTAATTGCCCCTCCTGGCTTTGCAGTGTTGTCAGTTCCTCGGTCAATTGCTGGTGTTGCTCCTCATCCAGCAGTTGCACCTGTTGTAACTGCGCTTCCAGGGTTTTCACCTCTGCCTCTAATGAGCGGGTGTCTTCAAATACCTGTTGGGATATTTGCCCGTAAATTTCGGTGCCGGTCAGTTCTTCAAGCAACTCGGCGCGGGCACTGGCATCGGCATTCAAAAAGGCCGCAAAGCCACCCTGGGCCAGCAACATGGACATGGTGAAACGGTTAAAGTCGAGGCCGGTCAGCTGTTCTGTCAGCTCCACTTTTTCATTGAGCTTGCTGCTCAAAATGGTGCCATCAAGGCGAGCCAGTTCGGCCTGGGGCGGCTGCAGTTTGCCATCAGCCTTGTCACGAGCCCGACGCTGTTGCCAAAACGCCCGGTATCCCTGGCCTTTAACCTCAAACTCCACTTCCGCCAGGGCCTCACTGGTGTGGTGGGTCATCAACTCATTACTGGACTGAGACACTTTGCTCATGCGCGGTGTCTGGTGATAGAGCGCCAGGCAGATGGCATCAAGCAAGGTGGTCTTGCCAGCGCCGGTGGCACCAACAATGGCAAACAGGCTACTGTCGGCAAACGGCGACTGGCGAAAGTCGATTTTCCATTCGCCTTTCAGTGAGTTCAGGTTTTTCAGGCGCAAGCTGAGGATCTTCATGACGACTCCTGCAACTTGGCCAGTGTCTGCTGGTAACGTTCATTCAGCGCCTGGTTGAGTTCATCACTGAGTGCTTCTTGTGCCAGACGTCGGGTAAAGACCTCAGAAGGTGTCAGCTCATCAAGGGTTTCACGGCTGGCGCCGGTTAATCCCGTTTGCTCTGCACGGCGCAGACGGCGCAAGCGCAGCACTTCCACATTTAACCCTGCCAGCTCGTCACCCACACGGCTTTGCAAGTCACTAAGGTAGCTATCAGTGTCGATGGCAATATCCAGCCACAGTGTTTGTTGTGGCTGACAAAGCGGTGCCACCTGCTGGCGCAAGCTCTTGAGGCTCGCGGTGATACTGGCCAGGGCCTGAAAGCGGGGTACCGCCAGCGCCTCAACCTGTGTGCGCTCCGGGGTAATATCCACCAGAACCACTTGTTTTTGCTGTGCCGCTTCATCAAACGACAGTGGCAGCGGTGACCCGCTGTAGCGAATATGTGCCTGGCCCCCAACTTGCTGAGGCCGGTGGATATGACCCAGAGCTATGTAATCGGCCGCCGGAAAGGCATTGGCCGGGTACGCTGCCAGACTGCCGACGTAAATTTCCCGCACCGATTCACTGACACTGGCCCCTACCGTGGTCAAATGGCCGGTCATGATCACCGGCAGGCCCGTCGCACGAGCCTGCTCATAGAGTGCCTGATAGTGACTCGCAATCGCGGCCTGCAAAGTGCGCTGTTTATCATCACTGCTGTCACCAGCCTGGCTTTGCACCACATCGCGGGGACGTAAATAGGGGATCGCGCACAAAGTCGCAGCTGGCTGGCCATGATGGTCATGCAACGTGAGTAACTGCCCATCGCCGGGGCGGGCCACTACAGTGGCACCCAACTCCCCCAATAAAGCCCGGGATTCCTCCAGCACCGCCACTGAATCATGATTCCCCGCCAGCAAAACCAGCTGGCAACCGGCCTGGTTCAGCCGCAGTACCAGCTGGTTATACAGCTCCCGGGCATAACTGGGCGGCGAGGCGGTATCGAACAGATCACCAGCTATCACTACCGCATCCACTGCCGCATTGGTGACGGTCTCAAGTAGCCAGTCAAGCAACGCCTGATGTTCCGCTTGGCGGGTTTTACCAAAAAAGTGCTGGCCAAGGTGCCAGTCAGAGGTATGAAGCAGTCGCATGGCAGCTAAGTGATTGAACGCAGGCTTGTTACTGTACTGCCCTTTTGTTGAGAACACAGCCCCAAGCTCAACAAACACAAAAACAGATTTAAAATCATATGGATAGTTTAAAAAAGCGCCCTGATTCACAAAAAATTCATTAGGCGACAAACAAAAATACCGGATTGACGCTTGAATATCGACCGAAAAAGCGGTGAAATAAATAGACCCCTAACGAAATAGGAGTGATATTTTGCACACCTTTGAAGTGAATAATATTTTAGGTGACTTTTGTGTGACCCGTATCCAGCAGGCCATCATGTGCCTGGATGTGGACGCGCAGGTTAAAATCAACCGCGATGAAAATCGCATTACCGTGTTTAGCGATCAAAGCCCGCAAATGCTGCGCGAAGCGCTGTCTGAGTCTGGTTTTCCGGCGCTGGCTTGATGGAGATTTATCGTTAGTTTTCTAAATTATCCATTTGTATAGAAATCTGACGATAGCACTCCCCGCCGCCTGTTTTGCAGGCGGCTTTTTTATGCAGGCCAGTAACAACTTGCCATTATGCTAAAACTAGTGACAATGGGCTCTTAGCACGCTCGATACAGAAGAATAACAATGCAGTCACTGTCTCCTGCCGATCTCTCCCTGTTACTGGTGGAGCCATCCGATACCCAGCGTCGGGTGATCGCCCGCCATTTACGACAAGAGGGTATTGATACCCTCGACAGCGCCGCCACATTGGCTGAAGCCATGGCTATGATCACCCGTAATCGCCCCGATCTGGTGCTCAGTGCCCTGCACTTCAGTGACGGCACCGCCTTAGATCTGGTGCAGCAATTACGGGCTGACAGCCTGTTGCGCGACACCCCTTTTGTGCTGGTATCCAGCGAGCGGCGCCCAGCCGAGCTGGAAGCTTTCAAGCAGTCAGGGGTGGTGGCCATCTTGCCAAAGCCATTTAACCGTGAGCAGTTAGGGTTGGCGATTAACGCCACCTTGGATCTTTTGGCGCCACAAGAGTTGGAGCTGAGCCATTTTGACGCGCAGTCGCTGCGGGTGTTGGTGGTGGACGACAGCCGCCTGGCCCGCCGCCACATTCAACGGGTTTTGGAAAATCTGGGTATTATTCAGATCACTCAGGCAGAAGATGGCAATGAAGCTATCAACCTGTTGAGCGAGCAAATGTTTGATTTAGTGGTGACCGACTACAACATGCCCAACGTCAATGGCCGCGAGCTGACCGAGCATATTCGCCATCATTCTGCCCAGTCACACCTGCCGGTGCTGATGGTCACCAGTGAAGCCAGCGGTGCCCATCTGGCCAACATTGCCCAGTCCGGGGTCGACGCTATCTGCGACAAACCTTTTGAGCCTTCGGAAGTACGCCAGCTACTGTATAAACTGCTGGAGCACTAACGGTCTTGGTGGCGGGCCATTTCGGCCTGCTGCCAGAGTTTGTCACGCTCATCCAGTGCCTGATCCTGACGCGCCCGTGTTGCCATACTTTGATCTCGCAACACGACAAAACGCGCCTTCAGCGGCTGACAATCCGACCCGGCCGGTAACGCCAGTAATTGCTGACGCAAGGTTTTCACCATCGTCACCACATGCCGGCGATGCTGATATTCATGTTCGATCAGGTGAGCATGAAAGCCGTGCCAGCGGTTTTGTAACGCCGTGCTTTGCTGGCCAATATTCTGCCAGCGCGGCAAAGTGAAGGTAACCTTGACCCGCGCCTTAACGGCGGCAATACGACATTCACCGGGCCGGCTCATAAAAGCCAACTGGTATTTCACCTGCCAGGCGGTTTGTGCCCAGGCATGGTTGCCTTTACCCGGCCGGCTACGCACGGCAGCTAACAGGGCCGGCCAGCTGTCAGCGGTAACCTGGTAGTACTGACGGCTCTCCTGGTAATGCACATCCGGGCTGTCAAAAGGGCTGGCGGCAAGCGGTGCCGTCAGCAGCCAGAACAGCCAGCCCTTGTGCATCACTCAGCCAAGCTGCGCGGCATGGAAACGCAGATGCGCTGCCATGAAGGTGGCGACGAAGAAGTAGGAGTGATCATAACCCTCATGCAGGTTCAGGCTAAGGTCACTACCACTGCGCTTGGCCGCTGCTGCCAACGCATCCACTCGCAACTGCTCGTCAAGGAAGTTATCCGCCTTGCCCACGTCCACCCGGATTGGCCAGGGAGCCTTGGCATCCGCCAGTAACACGGCCGCATCGTAGGACTGCCAGGTGGCTTCGTCCTGCCCAAGATAGGCGCTAAACGCTTTGTGCCCCCAGGGGCAGTCTACCGGGTGACAGATCGGTGAAAACGCTGACACCGAACGGTAAAAGTCACGGTTACGCAAGGCCAGCACCAAAGCGCCATGACCGCCCATGGAATGGCCGCTGATACCGCGCTTGTTACTCAGCCCCAAGCCTTCGATCAGCGGCGGCAATTCCTGCACGATGTAGTCGTCCATGCGGTAATGGCTGGCCCAGGGCATTTCAGTGGCATTGACATAAAAGCCCGCCCCCTGGCCCAGATCATAGCTGTCATCATCAGCCACATCGGCACCGCGGGGGCTGGTATCCGGGGCGACAATCGCCAGCCCCAGTTCTGCGGCCAGGCGCTGGGCACCGGCCTTTTGCACAAAGTTTTCATCGCTACAGGTAAGCCCTGACAACCAGTACAGCACCGGTGTGTGGCTGCCGTAGCCGGGCGGCAAAAACACCGACAGGGTCATCGGGCAGCCTAATACCGCCGAGTCATGTTGGTAGCGGCGCTGCTCGCCGCCAAAGCACAGATGACTGTCAATCAGTTCCATATGGCCCTCAATACAGGATCACTGAGCGAATACTTTTGCCTTCATGCATCAAATCAAAGGCTTTGTTGATGTCTTCCAGGCCCATGGTGTGCGTGACAAAATCATCCATGGGGATCTCCCCCTGAAGATAACGCTCGACCATCGCTGGCAGCTGACTGCGGCCCTTTACGCCACCAAAGGCACTACCGCGCCAGACCCGGCCAGTGACCAACTGGAATGGCCGGGTGCGGATCTCCTGGCCGGCCCCGGCCACACCGATGATCACCGACTCACCCCAGCCCTTGTGACAACATTCCAGAGCGCTGCGCATCACATCCACATTGCCAATACACTCGAAAGAATAATCCACGCCGCCGTCGGTCAGCGCCACAATCACATCCTGAATAGGGTCGCTGTAGTCTTTGGGATTAATGCAATCAGTGGCACCGAGCTTTTCTGCCATGGCAAATTTTTCCGGATTCAGGTCAATGCCGATAATGCGCTCGGCACCGGCCATCTTGGCGCCGATAATGGCGCTCAGGCCAATACCGCCCAGCCCGAAAATGGCAACCGTGCTGCCCGGCTCAACTTTGGCCGTATTCATCACCGCACCGATACCGGTAGTGACACCACAGCCAAGCAGGCAGACTTTATCCAGCGGTGCTTCTTTGTTGATCACCGCCACCGAGATCTCCGGCAATACGGTGTACTCACTGAAGGTAGAGGTCCCCATGTAGTGGAAAAGCGGCTTGCCATCGAGGCTGAAACGGCTGGTGCCGTCAGGCATCAAGCCCTGCCCTTGAGTGGTACGGATCGCCTGGCAAAGATTGGTTTTGCCAGACAAACAAAATTTGCACTTGCCACATTCCGGGGTGTAGAGCGGGATCACATGATCGCCAACGCTGACCGAGGTCACACCGGGGCCCACCGCTTCAACTATACCGGCTCCCTCATGGCCCAATATGGCCGGGAACAAGCCTTCAGGATCGGCACCAGACAGGGTGTAAGCGTCAGTGTGGCAAACGCCGGTGGCTACCAGTCGCACCAGCACTTCACCGGCTTTCGGCGGCGCCACATCGACAGTCACAATTTCCAGGGGTTTACCGGCGGCAACCGCCACCGCAGCGCGCGATTTGATCATCACAGACTCCTTTTCAGTTTTACCCATTGTATTGCGCTGTGGCGCTGAGATAATCACCTAATTAACAAAACACTTTTTCTTATTGGTAAAAATGAGCACATTTGCCGGTATCGATACCTTGGTCGCGGTAGTTGAACAGCAAAGCCTGTCAGGGGCCGCCCGCACCCTGGGCGTATCTGTGGCCCATGTCAGCCGCCAACTGACCGCACTGGAAAAACGCCTGGGCAGCCAGCTCATCAAGCGTAGCACCCGGCAACTGACGGTCACGGACTCCGGGGAACTTTACTATCGCCATGCCCGCCAGCTACTCGATGGCCTGGCCGAGGCTGACGACGCCGTAGCCACCCTGGAAGGGCGCTTGCAGGGGCGGTTACGGATCACCGCAGCCACCGCCTTTGGTGAACGCTTCGTCGCTCCGGCGGTGATGCATTTTCTGACCGCACACCCGGCCCTGAAAGTGGATCTTATCCTCAGCAACAGCAACCTCGATCTGGTAGCCGAAGGCATTGATGTGGCGATTCGACTAGGACAATTGGCCGACTCCAGCCACCTGGCCACCAAACTGGCCCCGCGACGCTTGTATCTGTGTGCATCATCGGCTTACTTGCAGCGCTTCGGTACACCGGCCAGTGCCGCCGAACTGGACCGCCACAGCTGCCTACTGGGCACACTGGGTTATTGGCGCAGCAAAGCCGGGCCATTAAGGCCGGAGGCGCGGCTACGGCTTAACTCAGGCAAGGTGCTGCTCAATGCCGCCCTCGACGGCCTGGGGATTGTCCAGCTGCCGGACTATTACGTGGTCGACCACTTGGCCAGCGGCCGTTTACAAGAGGTGCTGGCGCCGTTGCGGCCAGCAGACAGTGCGGTTTGGGCCCTGCATCCGGCCCGCCTGGCAAAAACACCACGGGTGGCCCGCTTTGTTGAGCACTTGCGCCAACATCTGACAGCCACCCTGCCCAAACCGCTCTAGTCGAGACTGGTGCGATAGCCGCGCAGCAACAGGGTCAGGCAACAAATCAGCAGCGCCAGGCTCAGGTGAAACAGACTGCTTTGCTGATCGCCGCTCAGCCCCGGGAGCAGCGGCAACATGGTCATCACCCCCAGCGCCAGCACGGTCAGATAAAAACGCCACATCCGCGGGTAATTGAGCATCTGCTTGCCTACCAGCGCCATCAGCAGCATCGATACTGCCTCTGACAACATTGGGGTGGCCAGCACCAGGTTTGCCATACCCAACCCCGCCAGTACCAGGATCAGATAACGGCTGCTTTGTTGGCGCACATTAAACTGCCAGGCCACCAGCGCCACTAACAACACCATCGCCAAGCGTTTAGCCACAAACATCAGCTGACCATAGAAGGCTTCCTGCATCAGCAGGTGGGCATATATAGCCACCCCCAGTAACGCCGTCAGCGCCATGGCCAGTAACACCACAATAAACCCATGGCGTACCACAGGCCGCAGCGGTTGGCGCCACAACGCCAACACGCAGAAAACCATGGTCAGAATAAACAGGGCTTCGGCAATCAGGGAATAGAGCTTCATTGGTCCTGCAGATTTGCGTCTGTATCTGCGCCCAGTGTAGCAATGGCATCGACGGCGGCAAAAAACTTGTCACCCGGCCAAGCCATCAACGACAATGGCCGCCTGCTTAGCTCTGCTCCGGGAGGACCTGTGCGACAACCCCGCATTTATGATCCGCAGCCACTGGCCTGCGATAGCCTAGTGACCCTCGGCAGCGATGGGGCTAACCATGTTGGCCGGGTACTGCGTATGCAACCAGGCGAAATTATTCGCCTGTTCAACGGCGACGGCAACGACTACCCGGCAACCTTGCAGGAAGTCAGCAAAAAGCAGGTAGTGGCCGAAATCAGCGGCGTCAATGTGCTGCACAACGAGTCTCCTCTGGCGCTGACGCTCGGGCAGGTGATTTCCCGCGGCGACCGTATGGATTTTGTCATTCAAAAATCCGTGGAGCTGGGCGTGAAGCAAATTGTGCCGCTGTTTTCCGAACGCTGTGGCGTCAAGCTCAGTGGCGAACGGCTGGAAAAAAAGGTCAGCCAGTGGCAAAAGATCGCCATCAGTGCCTGTGAACAATCGGGCCGTGCCTGGGTGCCAGAAATCACCCCGGTACAGCAGCTGGCCGACTGGGTGAAAGCGCCTTTTGCCGGTCACAGCCTGACCCTCAGCCCCTACGCCACACAGACCATTGCCACCTTACCGGCCAGCACTCAGGCACGGCTGCTGATCGGCCCGGAAGGGGGTTTTACTGACGAGGAAGTAGCACTGGCCAGCCAGGCCGGCTTCACTGATGTATTGTTAGGCCCCAGGGTACTGCGCACCGAAACCGCGGCCCTGGCTGCCATCACCGCCCTGCAGTTGCAGCTGGGCGATCTGGGATAAGGAGCTGTAATGAAAATCGGCATCGTTATGGACCCCATCGGGGCCATTAAACCCATCAAAGACACCACCTTTGCAATGGCGCTGGAAGCCCAGCGCCGCGGCCACCAGCTCTACTACATGGAAATGGCTGACCTGCTGCTCGAAGACGGCGAGCCCTGGGGGCATATGGCCGAGCTGACGGTACGAGACGACCCTGACGACTACTACCACCTGCAACAGGCGCAATCCGCTCCGCTCAAGGAGCTGGACATTATCCTGATGCGCAAAGATCCGCCCTTTGACACCGAATACATCTACGCCACCTATATCCTTGAGCGGGCCGAGCTGGCCGGGGTCAAGGTGGTGAACAAACCCCAGAGCCTGCGCGACTGCAACGAAAAACTGTTCACCGCCTGGTTCCCAGAACTGACGCCAACAACCCTGGTAACCCGGCGCGCCGACCGGTTACGGGCTTTTCACGCCGAGCATGGTGATGTGATTTTCAAGCCGCTTGATGGCATGGGCGGCGCATCGATTTTCCGCCTGAAGCCGGATGAGTCCAACCTCGGGGTGATCATCGAAACCCTGACCGAACATGGCAGCCGTTACTGCATGGCCCAGACCTACCTGCCTGCCATCAAAGATGGCGACAAGCGGGTGCTGGTCGTTGCCGGCAAGCCGGTGGAACATGTACTGGCACGCATTCCTCAGGGTGGAGAAACCCGCGGCAATCTGGCCGCCGGGGGCCGGGGTGAAGTTCGCCCGATTAGCGATGCCGAACGCCGTATTGCCGAAACCGTAGGGCCGGAACTGGTCAAACGCGGCCTGTATTTTGTCGGTCTGGATGTGATTGGTGACAAGCTCACCGAAATCAACGTCACTTCCCCAACCTGTGTGCGGGAAATCGAGGCGGCAACCGGTATCAATATCTGTGGCCGCTTGTTTGCAGCGCTGGAAGCGTAACTCTTGGGGGCTACGCCCCTTGAAAAACAGCACTGACGCCCCCAGTTTTATGCCATGTCTGCAAGCTATTGCCATACTAGAGAGAAGAGACCGACGATCGGTACATGCCTATGAGTGGTCTGCAAAATCATTTTCTGGTTGCCACACCAGCCATGCGCGACCCCTTGTTTGCCCGCACAGTGACCTACTTGTGCGAGCACAACGATGAAGGCGCCATGGGGCTGGTGGTGAATCAACCGGTTAAAATCACCGTTACCGACATGCTGCGCCAGTTACAGCTGGTCGATGATGACGAGCCCACCAGTCTGCGTGGCCGCCACGTTTTTTCTGGCGGGCCGGTTAACCCGGAGCGGGGCTTTGTTATTCATACCCCCAAGCGGGGTTTTAATGCCAGCCTGCCACTGGGCGAGCATCTGATGGTGACCACCTCTGTCGACATCCTCTCTACCCTTGGCGGCCAGCAAGGCCCGGCCCAGTTTATCGTGACCCTCGGTTATGCCGGCTGGGAAGCCGGGCAACTGGAAAAAGAACTGACAGACAACGCCTGGCTGCTGGTACCGGCCGATCCAAAATTCGCACAGAAACTGCTGTTTGAGACGCCACCGGCCCAACGCTGGCAAATGGCCTGTGAACACCTGGGTTTTGATATCTGGCAATTGTCCAGTGATGTGGGCCACGCCTGATGGCCCGTACCCTCATCGCCTTTGACCACGGCGCAAAAAGTATTGGTGTTGCAGTAGGCCAAGAAATCACCGGTTCGGCGCAGCCATTACCGGCTCTGCGAGCCAATGACGGCCAACCCGACTGGCAACAAGTCGCCAAGGTACTAGCCGAATGGCAGCCGGATCTGCTGGTGGTTGGCCTGCCCCTAAACATGGATGGCACCGAGCAGAACACTACCGCTGCGGCCCGCAAATTTGCCGGGCGTTTGCATGGCCGCTTTGGCCTGCAGGTAGAAACGCAGGACGAGCGCCTGACCACCGCCGCAGCCAAGGAATGGTTATTCGCCCATGGCGGCTATCAGGCGCTGGAAAAGGGTAAAATAGACTCGGTGTCGGCCTGTTTGATCCTAGAAAGCTGGTTTGAAAATCAATATTAAAAAAGGGCGCCTGAGCGCCCTTTTTTATTCGCTGATAGTGACATTATCGAGTGAACTGGTTTTCCCAGCCTCATTCTGGCTCAGTTTGATCATCAAGCGCAGATCGTTCGGCGAGTCGGCATAGTGCAGTGCATCGGCATAACTGATCTCACCTTTGGCAAAGAGCTCAAACAGCGCCCGGTCGAACGTCATCATGCCCAGCTCGCGAGAACGCTCCATGGTGTCTTTCAGTAAATGCAATTCACCTTTACGGATCTGCTCTGACACCAGTGGTGATTGCAGCAATACTTCGGTCGCCACAACCCGCCCTAAACCGTCTTTTTTCGGTACCAGTTGCTGCGCGACAATGGCTCGCAGGTTCAGGCTCATATCAAACAGGAACTGATCGTGCTGCTCCTTGGGCACCAAATGCAGCACCCTTTCCAAAGCCTGGTTGGCATTGTTGGCGTGCAGCGTAGCCAGGCACAGGTGACCGGTTTCGGCGAAGGCCAGGGCAAATTCCATGGTTTCACGGCTGCGGATTTCGCCGAGCAAAATCACATCCGGGGCCTGGCGCAAGCTGTTCTTCAGCGCCACATCAAAGGATTCACAATCAATGCCCACTTCCCGCTGGGTAACAATGCAGTGCCGGTGGTTATGGACGAACTCGATAGGGTCTTCAATGGTGATGATATGGCCGCGGCTATTTTCATTGCGATAGCCAATCATCGCCGCCAGCGAGGTGGACTTGCCGGTACCGGTGGCGCCAACCATCAGCACCAGGCCGCGCTTGGTCATGACAATATCTTTAAGACTGTCAGGCAAGCCCAGTTCATCGATGGTGGGGATTTCGGTCTGAATGCGCCGCAGTACCATGCCAGCCGAATCCCGCTGGGTAAACACGGAAACCCGGAAACGGCCGATACCTTTGGCACTGATGGCAAAGTTACTGTCTTTGTGTTCACGAAATTCCGTTTTCTGCTTGCTGTTCATCACCGACTCGACCATCGCCCGGGCATCGACGTTGGCCAGGGGCTGGTCGGTCACCGGCCGGATCTCACCATCTACCTTGATGCTCGGTGGCAGGCCCGCGGTAATGAACAGATCCGACGCGCCATGTTCGATCATGTGCTGCAGCAGGCTTTTCATATCCATGTTGTTGTCCTCAGAAAGCGTTCTTGTCTACCGCTTTGCTGCGCGCATCGAGGCGGTTAATCAGATTGCGGCCCAGCAGCTCTTTGAGGCACTGATCCAGCGTTTGCATGCCATGTGACATACCGGTCTGAATCGCCGAATACATCTGCGCCACTTTGTCTTCACGGATCAGGTTACGAATAGCCGGCGTGCCAATCATGATTTCGTGAGCGGCAATACGGCCACCACCGGTTTTTTTCAGCAGGGTTTGTGAAATAACCGCCTGCAGGGATTCAGACAGCATCGACCGCACCATGGATTTTTCACCCGCCGGGAAGACATCGATAACCCGGTCGATGGTCTTGGCCGCCGAACTGGTGTGCAGGGTACCGAACACCAGGTGGCCGGTTTCTGCGGCAGTCAGCGCCAGACGAATGGTTTCCAGATCCCGCAATTCCCCGACCAGTACCACATCCGGGTCTTCCCGCAGCGCTGAACGAAGGGCTGCCGAAAAGCTGTGGGTGTCGCGGTGTACTTCCCGCTGGTTGATCAGGCACTTTTTATTTTCATGAACAAATTCGATAGGATCCTCGATGGTGAGGATATGGTCATGACGGTTGTCATTGACGTAATCGATCATCGCCGCCAGGGTGGTGGACTTACCGGAACCGGTCGGGCCGGTTACCAGCACCAGGCCACGGGGCTTACTGGCAATGTCTTTGAAGATGTTCGGCGCCCCCAGCTGGTCCAGCGTCAGTACCTTGGATGGGATGGTCCGAAATACCGCTGCGGCACCACGGTTCTGGTTGTAGGCGTTAACACGAAAACGGGCCACGCCGGGGACTTCAAAAGAGAAATCCACTTCCAGTCGTTCTTCGTATTCCTTGCGCTGTTTGTCATTCATGATGTCATAAATGAGCGCGTGCACTTCTTTGTGCCCCAGCGCAGGCAGGTTGATGCGCCGCACTTCACCGTCAACCCGGATCATCGGCGGCACACCGGCCGACAAATGCAAATCCGAGGCGTTGTGTTTTACGCTAAACGCCAGCAGTTCGGTAATATCCATCTTGTCGTTATCACTCTTACCTAGCGGGTCAACATGACAACCATAGCAAAACGCCTGGACACTGTACGGATGCGTATCAAACAGGCTGCCGAAGTTGCCGGGCGTGACCCGGATACCATTACATTGCTTGCGGTCAGCAAGCGCAAACCCCTTGAAGATGTCATCGCCGCCCTGGCCTGTGGCCAGCAGCAATTCGGCGAGAATTATGTGCAGGAAGGGGTGGAGAAGATCCAGGGCCTTTCCCGCTGCCAGCCAGACAGCCATGCCCAGTGGCACCTTATCGGCCCCCTGCAGTCAAACAAGACGGCAGTGGTGGCACAGCATTTCGACTGGGTGCAGAGCATTGACCGGCTAAAAATCGCCCGCCGCCTGTCAGAGCAGCGTCCAGACCACCTTAAACCGCTGCAGGTATGCATACAAGTGAACATCAGTGGCGAAGACAGTAAATCCGGGGTGGCAGCGGCTGACGCCCTGGCCTTGGCCGCCGAGGTGGCAACACTACCACGGCTAACACTACGCGGGTTGATGGCGATACCCCAGGCCACTACTGACAACCACCAGCAGCATCAGGCCTTTGCTGCCATGCAGGCGCTTTTTCGCCAACTGCAGGCACAACACCCTCAGGCCGACACCCTGTCACTGGGGATGAGTGATGACCTAGAAGCCGCTATCATGGAGGGCGCTACACTGGTTCGCCTGGGTACCACGATTTTTGGTGCCCGCACAAACTAAACAAGGTTGAACATGGAACAAAAACGCATTGCATTTATCGGCGCTGGCAACATGGCCGGCGCCATCATGGGCGGGCTGGTTGCCTCCGGCTACCCGGCCAAGCTCATTACCGCCTCCAACCGTTCCGAAGGCAAGCTTGAACATCTGGCCGCTGAATATGGCATCAACACCACCACGGATAACCGCCAGGCGGCAACCGGCGCAGACGTGGTCGTACTGGGCGTCAAACCCAATATCATGGAGAAGGTCTGCCATGAGCTGGCCGACCTGAACGATGGCAAGCGGCTGTTTATCTCCATTGCTGCCGGCGTCACGCTCGGCCATTTTGAACGCTGGTTCGCAGCCGCCGTACCGATGATCCGCACCATGCCCAACACGCCATCACTGCTGGGCCTGGGCGCTACCGGCCTGTTTGCCAGCGCTACGACCAACAGTGATGACAAAGCCTTCGCCGACATGCTGATGCGCGCCGTTGGCAAAACCGCCTGGGTTAAGGCGGAGCCGGAACTGGACCACATCATTGCCGTCGCCGGCAGTGCTCCGGCCTATTTCTTCCTGTTTATGGAAGCCATGGAGAAAAAAGCCGTGGAGTTGGGCCTGAACGCCGCGACCGCCCGTGAGCTGGTACAACAAACCGCCCTGGGTGCGGCGCAAATGGTCTGCAAGCGCGAAATGCCCATCAGCGAGCTGCGCCGCCAGGTCACCTCGCCAGGTGGCACAACGGCCCAAGCAGTAAACAGCCTGCAAGAAGCCGGTCTTGAGGGCATTGTTGCTGACGCCATGGACGCCGCCATCAAGCGCGCGCGGGAAATGGCCAAGGAGCTTTAATGAACGCTGTTGTTTTTCTTCTCAACACCCTGTTCGAGCTGTACACCATGCTGGTGTTACTGCGGGTTTGGCTACAGTGGTCACGGGCGGATTTTTATAATCCGTTCAGCCAGTTTGTCGTCAAAGCCACACAGCCTGTAGTGGCCCCACTGCGCCGGGTGATCCCGCCCATTGGCCCGGTGGATACCGCCTCGGTACTATTTGCCTTGGTATTGACCGCCATAAAACTGGTGGTTCTGAACCTACTGCTTGGTGGGGGTATGCCACCGCTGGTGGCCCTGCTGTTTGCCTCAGCGGTGCAGCTGGTCAGTACGATTTTTCAGCTGATCATTTATGTGATTTTCGCCGGCGTGATCCTGTCCTGGGTAGCACAAGGCTACCACCCGGTCGCCGCCGCCATATTTCAGCTCACCGAACCGCTGCTGCGGCCTATTCGCAGCATTTTGCCCAGCATGGGCGGGCTGGACTTGTCACCGATGATCCTCCTGTTGGGGCTCTATTTCCTGCGCATGTTGCTGCAGGATCTCACCGGCATCGCCTTCTAACCGTGGCGGCCTTTAGCTGGCAAGGGGCTGACTTACTGCTGCAGCTGTACGTGCAGCCCAAGGCCAGCCGCAATGCTTTTGCCGGTATTCACGGTGATGAGCTGAAACTGGCCATCACCGCGCCACCGGTAGACGGTAAGGCCAACGAGCATATCCGCAAGTGGCTGGCCAAACAGTGCAAAGTTGCTAAAACTCAGGTGTTGATTGAGCAAGGCCAGCTCAGTCGCCACAAGCGAGTTCGGGTACAGTGCCCGGCCCGCCTACCCGATGACTGGGATTGGCTCACCGAGCCACAAGGAGCTTGATATGTCATGGTTACGCACACTGCTCATCATCCTGGCTGTTGCCTGGGCTATGCCGGCTGGTGCTGAGCAGATGCAGCAAAAAGGGCCCTATCAGATCCACTACCAGGCCTTGCCCAGCACCTTTTTAACTCCTCAGGTAGCTCGCCAGTATCAGCTCACCCGTAGTAACTCGGTGGGGCTGGTCAATATCGCCGTACTGGACAGCCGCAAGCCTGGCACCCCCGGTATCAAGGCCAAGGTTACCGGCACAGCCAGGAATCTGTTGGGCAATAGCCTGACTCTCAATTTTCGTGAAATCAAAGACGGCCCGGCGGTGTACTACATTGCCAGTGTCCCCTTTCGCAACGAAGAGCAATTTCAGTTCCAGTTGACCATCACCGCGGCAAATGGCGAACACTACCCACTGACCTTCAGCCACAAGTTCTACCAGGACTGATGTGCTATCATGGCGCCCCTTTTTCGGAGGTGTCATGAGCAAGATTGTGCTGGCCACCGGCAATGCCGGCAAAGTCAAAGAACTGGGCGCCATACTGGCGCCGCTGGGTATGAACGTTGTCCCGCAAAGTGACTTTTCTGTCGCAGACGCCATTGAAGACGGCACCACCTTCGTCGAGAACGCCATTATCAAGGCCCGCCATGCCGCTCGCCTGACCGGCTTACCGGCAATTGCTGATGATTCTGGCCTGGTGGTCGATGCCCTGGGCGGCGCCCCTGGTATTCATTCCGCCCGCTACAGTGGTGAACACGCCAGCGACGCCAGCAATATCGACAAGCTGCTGGGCGCCATGGCTGAGCACAGCGAGCGTAGCGCCCGCTTTGTTTGCTGCCTGGTTTACTTGCGCCACGCCGCTGATCCGTTGCCGATCATTTGCCAGGGACTGTGGCAGGGTGAAATCGCCCACCAGCGCTGCGGTGACGGCGGTTTTGGCTACGATCCGGTGTTTTTTGTGCCGGCTTTAGGCAAGCACGCCGCCGAGCTCAGCAAAGAAGAAAAGAATGCTGTCAGCCACCGCGGTAAGGCTCTGCAACAACTGCTGGCTGAGCTTCGCGCCTGATGCCACCACTGTCGCTTTATATCCACATTCCCTGGTGCGTACAAAAATGTCCGTACTGCGATTTTAATTCCCATGCCATACGCGATGGCATTCCCGAGCAGGCTTATGTGGATGCCCTGCTGGCGGACCTGGACGCCGACCTACCACTGGCCGCCAAGCGGCCGTTACAGAGTATTTTTATTGGCGGTGGCACGCCCAGTATTTTTGCCCCCGAAAGTATTGCCCGGCTGCTTGATGGGGTACGCCAGCGCCTGACCTTTGCTGACGATATTGAAATCACTCTGGAAGCCAACCCAGGCACAGTAGAGGCCAGTAAATTCATCGGTTTTTATGAGGCTGGCGTTAATCGCCTGTCGATTGGCATTCAGTCTTTACAGCAGGACAAACTGAACCTTTTGGGCCGTATCCATGATCCGGACGAAGCCTTGCGAGCTGCCGCTCTCGCCGCTGACTGCGGGGTACGCAGCTTCAACCTGGATTTGATGCACGGCCTGCCCGGCCAGCGCCCGGCAGATGCGCTCAGCGATTTACGCCAAGCCATCGCTTGTGCGCCGGCCCACTTGTCCTGGTATCAGCTCACCATCGAGCCCAATACGCTTTTTGCCAGCAAGCCGCCGGTTCTGCCGGACGATGAAACCTTGTGGGATATTCAGGAAGCAGGTCATCAGCTACTGCTGGACGCAGGTTATCGCCAATACGAAGTGTCGGCTTATGCCAAACCCGGCTTTGAAGCCCGCCACAATCTCAATTACTGGCGCTTTGGCGATTATCTGGGAATTGGTTGTGGTGCCCACGGTAAAATTACCTCGGCCTCTGGTGCAGTAAGCCGCACCGTCAAGGTCAAGCACCCCAAAGGCTACCTTGACTCCGGCCGCCCCTATCTGGATCAGCACTGGCAGGTGGAACGCAGTGAACTGCCGTTTGAGTACTTCATGAACCGCTTGCGGTTGTTTGAACCGGTACCCAAAGCCGAGTTCCGTGCCCGTACCGGGCTGGCGCCAGACAGTGCCGACGCGTTGCTGAGTGAGGCCTTTGTCAAAGGTTTATTGCAACACAGCGACAGCCACTGGCAACTTACCGACCAGGGCCATCGCTATTTAAACCAACTGCTGGCGCTGTTTGTGTAGCGCTTAGCGCTTCACCACTTCTATCCAGCCGGGGATGCTGTCTTTGAGCGCGTTGTCTTGGGCATCAATAGCCTTGACCTGCTGACAGAAATCCTCGGCTTGCTGGCTCAGCTCATTACTGCGCTTGTCGGCAATCTTGTCGATTTTGTCGGCTTTGGCTTCCATGTTCTTACTCCAGGCGTCCAGGCGACTTTCCATATCGCCGCCTTCATCACTGCTCATCACTTTACCAAGCTGGGTAAAAAGGCTGCCCAGTGACTTTTGTACGGCCGTTTTGATCTGTTTTTCAAACTGTTCGCCAAAGGCTTGATCCATGCCGTTATCCAGGTTACCGGCGCCCAAATGCCAGGTACCGTCCTGCTGGTAGAGTTTTTTATGGATATGCTGTTCAGCAGTGTTGAGGCTGGTACTGATACTCTGGCCGGCATCGGCACCGAGCATTTCGGTAACCACCGTATCACTGATCTCTCGAGCCAGTTTCAGTGCACTCTGCGCCAGTTTCGCGCCACTTTGCACACCAGCATAGAGCGACTGGTTGAACTGTGTCAGTTGCTGGTGCTGTTGCTTGCTGAGCTGCTGCTTGCTGCTATTGAGCCACAGCTGGCCATTATCAAAACGCATCAACGTCTTGTTGCTGTCTTGCACAGTGAAACTATGGGCGTTGACCGTAAGGTCATGGGGCATGTTCAGGCTGCACTGGTCATCGATTTTGATGTTATCTGCCATGGCAGTACCACAGAGCAACAATGCCGGGAGAAAATACAGAACCTTTTTCATGATGCTTTCCTTGTAAGCGAGACAACGCTGCTGTTACAAGGCTCATGCCAGCATGAAAAAGCATTTCATTTCAATATGATATTGAAATGAAATGATGGCAAGGAAGGCGAAATAGACCACTTTTTGGCGAAAAAAGAGAGGCCTAGCCTCTCTTAATCAACGCGCTCAAACATCAGATCCCAGACCCCATGGCCTAACCGCTCACCGCGCGCTTCGAACTTGGTTTTGGGGCGAAAATCAGGCCGTGGCATATAGTCACCGGTAGCCGAGAGATTTCGATAACCCGGCGCCGCCTGCATCACTTCCAGCATGTGCTCGGCGTAGTTTTCCCAGTCGGTGGCCATATGAAAGACACCGCCAATGGCCAGCTTCTGACGTAATGTCTGCACAAATTCAGGCTGCACTATGCGGCGCTTATGGTGGCGTTTTTTGTGCCAGGGGTCAGGAAAATACAGTTGCACCCGGTCCAGGCTGGCATCGGCGATGTTGTCGGCCAGTACCTCGACAGCATCATGTTCAAATACCCGCAGGTTGCTGACGCCGGCCTCGGCTGCCGCCATCAGGCAGGCACCGACACCGGGGCGGTGCACTTCAATACCAATAAAGTTACGCTCCGGGGCGGCGGCTGCCATTTCCACCAAGGACTTGCCCATGCCAAAACCGATTTCCAGGGCAACCGGCTGGTTATTGGCAAACACCGCAGCAAAATCGAGGCGGCCCATGTCGTGGCTCAGCCCCATAGTGGGCCATTGCTTTTCCAGGGCTTGGGCCTGGCCTTTGGTCAGGCGGCCTTCACGGCGCACGAAGCTGCGAATACGGCGCAGATAAGGCGTGTTTTCCGGGGTTTGCTCTGACATCAAAGGCTCCTGTGTTTTGGGGGCGGCATTATCGCTACAATGCCGGTCTATTTCCAGCATCTCACAGCACCATGGCACTCACTGACAGCTTCGCTCCGCGCATTCTTGCCTGGTACCACCAGCACGGCCGTAAAACTCTGCCCTGGCAGCAACAAAAGACGCCCTACAAGGTCTGGGTCTCGGAGATCATGTTGCAACAAACGCAAGTGGCCACCGTGGTCCCCTACTTCGAGCGGTTTATGAGCCGTTTTCCTGACGTGGTAAGCCTTGCGGCAGCGCCTGTTGATGAAGTGCTGCACCACTGGACCGGCCTCGGCTATTACGCCCGAGCGCGCAACCTGCACAAGGCGGCGCAGCAGATTGTCAGCAGCCATGGTGGCCGCTTTCCCGAGCATATTGAGCAGGTTCAGGCACTGCCGGGGGTTGGCCGCTCGACTGCTGGCGCGGTGTTGTCGCTGGCACTGGGCCAGCACCAGCCAATCCTTGATGGCAACGTGAAGCGGGTATTGGCCCGGCATCAGATGGTGGCCGGCTGGCCCGGTAACAAGCAGGTTCATGACCGACTTTGGCAGCTGGCCGAACGGCTTACTCCCAGCCAGGACGTGGCCGCTTACAATCAGGCGATGATGGATATTGGCGCGTTACTGTGCACCCGCAGCAAGCCGCAATGTGAGCAATGCCCGGTGGCCAGTGATTGTCAGGCCCGTCAGACTGGCAGACAAAGTGAGTTCCCCGGTAAAAAGCCGAAAAAAGCCTTACCGATACGTACGGCCACATTCTTGCTGATCCGCCAGCAAGGCCGCATTCTTTTACAAAAACGGCCCCCAGCAGGCCTCTGGGGAGGATTGTATTGCCCACCAGAAGTTGATGCTGTTGGCGCCTGGCTGGCGCAGCAGCACTTTGTGGCAACCCGTGAACAGCCCTTGACGCTGTTTCGCCATACCTTCAGCCATTTTCATCTGGATATCAGGCCACTACTGATTGATGTAGAAAGCCTTGGCGGCACTATCATGGAAGCGGACGACAGCCTCTGGTATAACTTGGCCGATCCGCCAGCCGTTGGCCTGGCGGCTCCGACCAAAAAACTCCTGCAACAGCTGACCTCAGAGGAAGACTCATGAGCCGTACCGTTTTCTGCGCCCGCCTTAACAAAGAAGCCGAAGGCCTGGATTTTCAGCTCTACCCTGGTGAGCTGGGTAAGCGCATCTTCGACACGATTTCCAAAGAAGCCTGGGCTGAGTGGCAGAAAAAGCAGACCATGCTGATCAACGAAAAGAAGATGAACATGATGGATCCTGAGCATCGCCAGTTTCTGGAACAGGCCATGGTGGCCTTTTTGTTTGAAGGCAAGGACCCGCAAATCGACGGCTACACGCCACCGTCAGCCTAATTCTGTTCAGCCTTTGAGCAAACAGGCCAAAGCGGGCGAAAACTGTGTTTTGTCATGTTGACTTGCACCGTAAAGATCGATTTAATTAGCGCCCGTTGCCTCGGTAGCTCAGTCGGTAGAGCAGCGGATTGAAAATCCGCGTGTCGGTGGTTCGATTCCGCCCCGAGGCACCACATTTTCAGATTAGAGATGTCAGACAGAGATCTTTAGTCAGTACCGACAAAACAATTTCGCCGGCTTAGCTCAGTTGGTAGAGCAACTGACTTGTAATCAGTAGGTCGCGGGTTCGACTCCTGCAGCCGGCACCATTTTTACCCTGCCTCGGTAGCTCAGTCGGTAGAGCAGCGGATTGAAAATCCGCGTGTCGGTGGTTCGATTCCGCCCCGAGGCACCATCATTAAAAGCCCTGACCAGCCGGTCGGGGCTTTTTTGTTTGGCCAGCCCATAGCGCCACGGCTTGTCAGGCCACCGGCCGTTGCCTGCACCTCTGACAAAAAGCGTTACAATCCAGCGCCTTGCCTGCCCCGTCGACTCTGTCACAATGGACTTTGGTTTAACATTCGAGCTACAGCATGTTCCATAACAACGTGGTAGAAGCGCTGCCCAGCGCCGATAACCTGCCCTGGCGCCCTCTGGAAGCACGTTACATTCACCTGGAACGCACTAAGGCCTTACTGATGCTGGTGCTGCTGGTTGTCGCCAGCATTGTCCTTTGGCTGCTGCTGGCTGAGCCACTGCTGCTGTGGCTGCCACCGCTCGCATTCGTCGTGGGTACCGCCAACCTGCTCTATCACCATGCTGCCGTTAAACGCTTTGGTTATGTGGTGCGCGAGCATGATATTCAAAGTATCAAGGGGCTCTACTGGCGCACCCAGACAGCACTGTCTTATTGCCGTATTCAGCATGTCACCATCAACCAGGGGCCCTGGCAGCGCAAACTGGCGCTGGCCCAGCTCAACCTCTATTCGGCCGGCTCTGCTAGTGCGGAATTAGTGATCCCCGGTTTGGATGAACAGCAAGCGCAGACGCTACGCCAGTGGTTACTGGAGCAGGCTGACATCAAGGCCGCCGACCATGACTGACTGGCAGCGTTTATCTCCCTGGGGTGTCGTGTTTTTTGTGCTGTTGAAGCTGCGGCCACTGGCGCAGGCGGTACCCGGGATCCTCGCTGCCGGGGTGTTAGGTACCCGCTACGATCTGAAAACCGTGCTGATCATTGCCGCCGTGATAATTCCTATCTGGTTAATAGCCGCAGCCAGCTTGAGCTGGTGGCGCTATACCTTTTTACTGCGCCCTGGCCGCCTGGAAGTGCGCCAAGGCTTGTTCTTTCGCAAGCATCTGGAGCTGCCAGCCGAACGTGTACAAAATATTGAGGTCAATCAGCCACTTTATTACAAACCATTAGGCCTTTATAACCTGAAGGTACAAACCGCCGGCGCCAGTGGCGATGAAGCGCAGCTGGCCGCCATGACCCAGGCGGGTGTTGAGCACCTGCGTCAAACACTGCTGAACGAACAGCACACGCAACCCGAAACGGCGACCACTGCACCCCAGCCATCGCTGTTAAAGCGTTCGGTAAGCGATCTGCTGATCTTTGGCTTGTGTCATAACCACCTGACCTGGGTGCTGGTTGGTCTGGCGCCGTTTTATGACAACATCGGCAAATTCATCGGCCCCTGGCTGAAAACAGAAATCGACCATGCCGGAGCCGCAGTGATGGCAGTCGGTTTTGTCGTCGCCGTGGTACTGCTCAGTTTGCTATCCATGCTGGCAGCTGTGCTTATCTATCATCCTTACCGGCTTGATGCCGAAGATGAAAAACTGCGGCAAAGTGGCGGCATCATCAATCAACGGCAATTAGCCATGCGCCGCGCGCGGTTGCAATGGCTGAGTATTCGCCAAAATCTGTTAGACCGTCTGTTTGGCCGCTGGCAGCTGACGATGCAACCGGTGCGCGACAATCAACATCAGCGGCAAGGCAAGACCAAAGGCGCCAGCCAAAGCCTGCTGGCACCGTCACTGCGGCCGCACGAGCTGCCCGGTTTGATTGCCCTGGCTGGCGACACACAATTGCGGCAAACAGGTTACAGCCGTCCGGCTCGCTCTTATCTGCGCCTGCTGCTGCTCTGGTGGAGCTTGCTGACGTTGCCGCTGGCGGCGTTACTGAGTAGCCGGGTTGGTTCACCTGGCTGGTTACTGCTGCTGTTGCCGCCGCTGCTGAGTTATCTGCATTATCTCGGCTGCGGCTGGCAGCGTTACGGCAACCGGCTATGGTTACGCCGTGGTATTTTCAGCCGCAAGTATTGGCTGTTGCTGCCCAACAAAACCCAGGCGGTGAGCCTGCGCCAGAGCCCCGGGCAGCGCCGCCGGCAACTGGCCACATTGACCATCAGCTTTGCAGCCGGGCAGCGCACTATTCCCTACCTGCCACTGGCCGAGGCGCAGCAATTACGAGACTGGCTACTGGCCAGCGCCCAGCGCCAGCCCGGCGATTGGCTGTAACCTTGGCGGGGTCGGCTTTGCTGCTATACTGCCGGCCTTCGTTACCATCGGAACACCATTATGCTCGATAACGTCAGTCAGTTACTGCTACGCAACGCCGACCATTTTGCCGGGCAGCGCCTGCTGGTTTGCCAGCCGCCCAGAGATACCCTGGCGGCCGAGCTAAGCGGTGATGTCTACTACCACAGTACTGACTACGTGGCCTGGCAAATGGCCCATGCCAGCGTCGCCGAGCGAGCGCAGTTTGGCCCGGCACCGGATGCCGTCGATGTGGATATGGCGCTGCTGGTCATGCCCAAGAGTAAGGATGAAACCCGCATGTTGCTGGCCGCACTGGCCGCCTTGCTACCCAGCGGTGGGGAACTGTTACTGGCCGGCGCCAATAAGGGCGGCATCAAGTCCGCCTTGAAGCTACTGGCCGGCTTCGGAGAGCCGGTTAAAATTGACAGTGCCCGGCATTGCAGCCTTTACAGTGTCACCCTGACCCAGGCTGTGCCGCCTTTTGCGCTGGCCGACTGGCAGCAACAGTTTACCCTGAGCGTTGCCGGCGAAACGCTTAATGTTGTCAGCCTGCCGGGCGTTTTCAGCCATGGTGAACTGGACGGCGGCACCCGGCTGCTACTGGAAAACTTGCCACGGGTAAAAACCGGCCGCTTGCTGGATTTTGGCTGCGGTGCTGGGGTGATTGGTGCCTTTTTGGCGAAAAAGGCCCCACAAGCACAGGTAGAAATGCTGGATGTCTCTGCCCTGGCAGTAGCAGCCTCGCGGCTGACACTGGCGGCCAATGGCCTTGAGAACGCCACCGTCACCCCTTCCAATGGCTTGACGGCATTGACTGGCCGTTTTCACCAAATCATCACCAACCCGCCTTTTCACACCGGTGTTGCTACCGACTACAGCGCCACCGAGGGCTTTTTGGCGCAGGTTCCCAAGCGGTTGGTGCAAGGCGGCGATCTGGTACTGGTGGCCAACCGCTTCTTAAAATATGAGCCGCTGCTCAAAGCCGGCTTTGCTAAGCTGGAAACACTGGCTGAAAACAATCAGTTCAAAGTGCTCTACGCCCGTGGCTCTGGGCGTTGACGGCGAACCGACAGGCAGTTGCTCAGCTTTCGCGCAAATGGACATCCAGCAGTAAAAAAACCATTGACGGCGCAACAAGGTTGAGTAGAATGCGTCCCCGTGGTGAGCAAAGCTTGCCACAACAATGTGCAGATGTGGCGGAATTGGTAGACGCGCTAGCTTCAGGTGTTAGTGACTTAACGGTCGTGGGAGTTCAAGTCTCCCCATCTGCACCAAAAAAATTCTAAGACCTCGGTAAGCCGAGGTTTTTTTAGCCCGGGACACGGCTTTAAAAAGTCCGACAATATAAGCAGATGTGGCGGAATTGGTAGACGCGCTAGCTTCAGGTGTTAGTGACTTAACGGTCGTGGGAGTTCAAGTCTCCCCATCTGCACCACCTATAAAGACCGGCTTTTTAGCCGGTCTTTTTTCGTCTAAGCTGGCACCATGGAACAGCTCGAATTCTTTGCCATCCCATCCCCTTGTATCGGCGTCTGTCAGGCCGACAACCGCGGCTATTGCCTCGGCTGCCTGCGCTCCCGTGACGAGCGTTTCAATTGGAATAGCCTCACCGATGCCGAAAAGCGCAAAGTTATCGAGCTGTGCCAACAGCGCAAAAAAAGACGGGCCATCAAGGCCCGCCTGCAACAAGAAGATGATCTCTAGAGGTTTTCTTCTGCAAACGAAGCCAACCGCGAACGCACCACACCATCAAGGTAGACACTGGCACTACCAGGAAACTCTTTGAATTTCTCGACGATGTAAGTCAAACCAGAGGTCACCGGGCTGAGATAGGCTGAGTCGATCTGCGCCAGGTTACCCGAGCAAATCATCTTGGTGCCTTCACCACACCGGGTCAGGATAGTTTTCAGCTGACTGGCAGTCAGGTTCTGGCTTTCATCAATGATGACGATGGCATTTTGAATGGAGCGGCCGCGCATAAAGTTGACCGACTTAAACTGGATGTTGGCCTTGTCCATGATGTATTCCAGACTGCCGGTGGGGTGCGCATCTGAGCCATGCAGCACTTCCAGCGTATCGGTAATGGCGGCCAACCAGGGCAACATTTTTTCTTCCTCGGTGCCGGGTAAAAAACCAATGCTTTCGGCAATTTCCGGCGTGTTGCGGGTGACAATCACCTTGTCATAGAGACCGCGCTCAATAACCAGCTCCAGTGCCGCCGCCATGGCCAGCAGGGTTTTACCGGAACCTGCCGGGCCAGTCAGCATCACCAAATCAAGACTCGGATCCATCAGGGCATGCAGTGCCAAGCCCTGATAAATATTCTTCGGGCTCACTCCCCAGGCATGTTGTGCCAGTAACCGCTCACGGCCCAGATCCAACAGTTTGACCTGCTGTTCATTATGCTCCAGCACCCGCACGGCAAAATCGTCGGAGTCGTCCAGCAGGTACTCGTTGGTGTAAAGATTCTCTAATACACCGGCGGCGATGGTATGGATGGTATCCCGGCCATCGACCTGCGTATCAACGTCAGTGATCTTTTCCCACAGGTTGCCGTCAATTTCCTGATAACCCTTAGCCAGGTAGCGGATGTCATCGATAAGCTGGTCAGTACGGTAGTCTTCGACATGACGCAGCCCGGCGCCTTTGGCCTTGAGACGCATGTTGATGTCTTTGGTAACCAGTACCACCTTCGTGGGCGCTCGCTGCTGTTGCAGGTGCAAGGCGGCATTAATGATACGGTTATCCGCCTCTGACCCCGGTACGTGTGCCAACTGCCCCTTGATTTCATGGTCAGCAAAAATGGAAATATGACCACGGTTGCCTTCGACATCGTGGCTGGGCAATTGAATGCCGGCGCTGATCTCCTCCGGCGTGGCGTTTTTAAAAACTTCGTCCAGGGTGCGGATGGCGACCCGGGCATCACGGGATATATCACTACGCCGATCCTTGATGTTATCCAGCTCTTCCAACACAGTCATCGGAACCAGTACGTCATGCTCATCGAAGGAATGAATGGCAAGGGGTTCGTGCAGCAGGATGTTGGTGTCCAGGATATAAATTTTCTTTTCGTCTGGGGCCATAACGTTCTCTCTTACTGACGGCGGGGAAACCCGTTGGTTTCACTAACACTTTAACCATAGTTGGATGACAAAAGGGAGACCAGGATCAATCTCTCGGCTTTTGCCTCGCCGCGGCCACTTGGGTAACATACGCCGCCTTTCACGCCACCGGAGCTGTATTGATGTCATTTGCCCTTGGCCAACGTTATATCGCTGATGCTGAGTCAGAGCTGGGGTTAGGGACCCTGGTTGCCCTGGATAACCGTACCCTGACGGTACTGTTTCCGGCCAGTGGCGAAACCCGCCTGTACAGCCGTAGTGATGCGCCGATAACCCGGGTTACCTTCCGGGTCGGTGACAATATCAAAAGCCATGAAGGCTGGACGCTGACCGTTGCCAGTGTCACCGAGCAGGAGCAGTTACTGACCTACCACGGCAACCGGACAGATACCGACGAGGCCGTCAGCCTGCGCGAGACGTTGCTCGATGGCGTGATCAACCTGAATAAACCGCAAGATCGGCTGTTTGCCGGCCAGCTCGACCGCCTGGACTGGTTTAGCCTGCGCTACCAGACCCTGGAACAGGCGCATCAGCTGTCACAAAGCCCGTTGCGGGGCCTGCTCGGTGCTCGTATGGACTTGATCCCGCATCAGCTTTACATCGCCAATGAAGTAGGTAATCGCCAGGCACCGCGGGTCTTGCTGGCTGACGAAGTAGGGCTTGGCAAAACGGTCGAGGCCGGCCTCATCATTCACCAGCAGCTGCGTGCCGGCCATGCCAGCCGGGTGTTATTGGTACTGCCGGAAAACCTGATGCACCAATGGCTGGTGGAAATGCTGCGCCGCTTCAACCTGGCTTTTACGCTGTTTGACGACAGCCGCCTGGAAGAGGCCGAACATGACAGCGCCAACCCCTTCGATACCGCACAGTTGGTGATGGTCAGTTTGGAGCTGGTCAGTAAACGCCGGGCCCGTTTCGAACAGTTACTGGACGCTGACTGGGATATGCTGGTTGTTGATGAGGCTCACCATCTGGTCTGGGCCGAAGACAGCCCCAGCCGCGAATATCAGGTGGTAGAAGCCCTGGCCCGGGAGATCCCGTCGGTGCTGCTGCTGACCGCAACCCCGGACCAGCTTGGCCACCAAAGTCACTTTGCGCGGCTGCGCCTCTTAGATCCGGAACGCTTTCACAATTACGCTGAATTCTGCCAGGAAGAAAGCCAATACCAGGCACTGGCAGGCGTTGCCAACAAACTACTGGACGGTAGCGAGCTAAATGCCGCCGACCAGCAACATCTGGCTACCTGGGGCGACGACCTGACCCAGGGAACACCAGAGCAACGGGTACAAGCCCTGATTGACCGCCATGGCACCAGCCGGGTGTTGCTACGCAACACCCGGGCCGCTGTACCGGGCTTCCCTGGCCGGGTACTGCACAGCCAGCCACTACCCTGCCCTGACAGCTATGCCACGGCGCTGCGGGTGGGCAAAATGATGGCCGGCAACAAGACGCCGGAACAACGTCTTCGAGAAGCCCTGAATCCAGAGCTGATCTATCAGGCCTTCGAAGATGACGGTGATACCAGCTGGTGCCGCCATGACCCGCGGGTGCAATGGCTTATCAAGCACCTCAAGCACAATAACAATCAAAAAGTGGTGTTAATTGCCCACAGCCGCCAGCAGGTGCAGGCACTGGCTGATCACCTACGCGAAAAAGAAGCACTGCAAACAGCCGTATTCCATGAACAGCTTTCCATCATTGAGCGTGACCGGGCGGCAGTATTTTTTGCCGAGGAAGACGGTGCCCAGATCCTGTTGTGTTCAGAAATCGGCTCTGAGGGCCGTAATTTCCAGTTTGCCCACCAACTGGTACTGTTCGACCTGCCACTAAACCCGGATCTGCTGGAGCAGCGTATCGGCCGCCTCGATCGTATTGGCCAGCGCCAGCCGGTGGAAATTTTCGTACCGCATATCGCCGAGACAGCACAAGCCCGCCTGCTGGACTGGTACCACCATGGCCTTAATGCCTTTGAAGCCACCTGCCCGGTGGGAGCAACACTCTTTGCTCAGCAGCAACAGCAGCTTGTTAGCGCACTGCTGGCAGACAATAACGACGCCATGGCCGCACTGGTAGCAGAGGCAGCCAGCCGCCGTCAGCAACTGCTGGCAGAGCTGGAAACCGGCCGCGATCGCCTGCTGGAGCTGGCCTCACAGGGCCGTGGCCGCGGTGAGGCACTGGCTGACAGCATTGCCAACGTCGACGCTGACCCGGCCCTGCCGGTCTTTTTGACCCAGGTACTGGATGTGTTTGGCGTGGAGCAGGACGACCTGGATGATTACACCCAGTTACTGCGTCCCGGTGAGCGTATGCTGACGCACTTACCCGGTCTTGACGAAGACGGCCTGCAAACAACGTTTGACCGCAACTATGCTCTGGCGCGCGATAACGTACAGTTGCTCAGTTGGGATCACCCGCTGGTGCTGGCTACCATGGAAGCAGTCCTGACTGGCGATATGGGTAATGCATCGGTCGCGCTGTTGAAGAACAAGGCCCTGCCGGCCGGCACGACTTTTGTCGAGCTGGTTTATGTTACGCAAACCCAAGCGCCCAAACAGTTACAACTGGACCGCTACCTGCCGCTGACACCGATCCGATTACTGCTGGATAAAAACGGTAACGATCTGGCCGCCAAGGTGCCTTTTGACAACCTCAACCGGCAGCTGACACCGGTTAAGCGTCATACCGGCGCGAAGCTGGCGGTGGCCTCACAGGCGCTCATCCATGCGCAGATCACCCAGGCAGAGGCCATCGTGGCTCCGCAACGGGAAGCCTTGTTACAACAGGCCCAAGAGCGCATTCAGCAGGAAGTCGGTGGGGAGCTGGCGCGACTGCGGGCATTGCAGGCGGTCAACCCCAGTATTCGTGAAGATGAAGTGCAGGCTCTGGCCCAACGCCAGCAAGACTTGCTGGCGCATCTGGACAACGCCAGCCTGCGCCTGGATATGGTGCGCCTGGTACTGGTGGTAAATGACTAATCGCGGTGCTGTGATTTGATCAACTGGTAAGCGGCCTGGATAGCCTGGGCCCGCTCCTTGGCCAGTTGCTGCATATCAGCGGGCAGGCCTTTGGCCACCAGCTTATCCGGGTGGTGTTCGGCCATGGCCTTACGGTACGCCCGCTTAACCGCGTTCATATCGGCATCTGCCGGTAACCCCAGGGTGGCATACGCTTCGTTCAGGCGCGCCGGCCGGCTTTGTTCCGGGGAGCCACTAAAGCCCTGGCCGGCTTTTGCCATACGGATCATCGCGGCCAGGGCTTTATCCGGCATGCCCAGCGCCCGTACCACCCGTAATAGCACCAGCCGCTCACCTTTTTG
The DNA here is from genome assembly GCF_045291545.1 of Gallaecimonas aegicerasi. Classification (GTDB taxonomy): domain Bacteria; phylum Pseudomonadota; class Gammaproteobacteria; order Enterobacterales; family Gallaecimonadaceae; genus Gallaecimonas. Next base: position 386,261 of record NZ_CP149514.1, on the reverse strand, counting down.
CAGCTTGTTATCCGCCAGTGCCAAGGCAATCTGGATTTCTAAAAATAACTGCAACAACTCCGGCTCATGGCCCAGCTGTTCTTTGAGTTGGCTGACAGCAACATCCAGCGGGTAGGCCGGCGACTTCCCTTCCCGAAACGCCTCCTGTGCCGCCTGGCGGCGGCTGCCAGTCAGCGACAGTTTGTCCATCAAGGCACTGGCCAGAGCAATATCATTTTCATCGACACGGCCCTTGGCCTTGGCCAGATGGCCCATCACCGCAAAGGTGGTATGGAAGAACAGGTCGTCCATATCGGCGTTACTAAGGCTTTGCCAATAACGGCCAAAGCCGGCGCCCTGAAAATCTTTTGCCAGGGCACGGTCAAACCACCAGCCCACCACAAAGCCCAAAATAGCACCGGGTAGCCGGGCAAAAGCCAACCCCAGCAATAACCCCAGCACTCTTCCCCAGCGGCCATTCATTGTAGATGTTTCCGTAATTGCGCCAGCCGCTCAGGCGTGCCGACATCCTGCCAGTAACCACGATAATACAGGCCACTGAGCAGCTTCTGCTCGGCCCATTGCCGCAGCAGCGGCCCCAGCGCGCTATGCCCTGGCGCCAAGCCCGTGAACAGCGAGCTGTGCAATTTGGCCAGGCCGGCATAGGTATACTGCCGGGGCGCGTTGTGCACCTTACCGGCTATCAAGGCAAAATCGCCGCCTGGGTGCTGTGGGGGGTTATCTACCAGCACCAGAGCCGGAGCCGATTGTGCCAGTAACCGGGACAACGGTAGTTCACAGTAGACATCACCATTGAGTAGAAGAAACTCGCCCTCACCCAACAACGGCAAGGCCTGGCGAATACCGCCAGCGGTTTCCAATGCCGTACCTTCGCGAGAGTAGCTGATTTGCAGCCCATAGCGGCTGCCATCGGCCAATGCCTGTTCAAGCTGCTCGCCCAGCCAGGCGGTATTGATCACCACCTCCTTGATGCCAGCATCTGCCAGCCGCTGCAGGTGATGCCCAAGCAAGGGTTTGCCACCGGCCTCCAGCAGAGGTTTCGGGCAGTGGTCAGTCAAAGGCCGCATCCGTTCACCACGGCCGGCTGCCAGGATCATCGCTTTCATGGTTGCAAGCTCAGTAACGGTGCCAAAGAGGGATAACGGCGGGCGATGCGTTGAATATGCGCCAGGGTCGGCGCCAGGCTGGCCATATAACCGGGTTTGCCGTCACGGTAGTGCAGACGGCAAAAAATACCGAGGATCTTCAGCTGCCGCAGCAGTCCGGTGTAATCCAGCCAACGTACAAACTGCTGCCGGTCCGTCGTTGCTTGTTGTTGCAAAAATGCCTGTTGCAGCAGTTCTTCTTCTTCCGCTTCGGTCAGGCTGACATAGCTGTCGCGCAATAGTGACGCCAAATCGTAGGTCAGCGGCAGTTGCTGCATATCCTGAAAATCAATTACCGCCAGTTGCTGCTGATGGCAAAGCAGGTTACGGGCATGAAAATCCCGGTGGGCAGGCACCTGCGGCTGTTCAAAAAAGTGCGTTGTCAGTTCAGCAAAGAGGCTATCCAGCCAGTCAGGTGGGGCATCGTGGCCCAAGTGACGCTGATAGTACCACTGGCTAAACAGGCTTTTCTTACGGCTGACAAAAACGGGCGTCAGAGCCGGCAGAGGTGCGCTGAGCTGTTGAATGGCAGCAATCATGGTTACCGCCTGGCGATACCACGGCAGCCTGGCTGTAGCGCTCTGGTCACTGAGTAAGGTGGCACCCAGGTCTTCTACCAGCATCCAGGGAAACTGGTAGTGCCGGATGGCCGGCACTCTGACACCAGAGTCGCGCAACACCTTCGCCAACATCTGAAAATGCTCGGCTGTCTGGCGTTCGCCGGGCTGATAAGCCACCAGCAATCCTTGCCCATGCAAACGCCAGTAACGCCGGCTACCGGCATCGCCGGTCAGGGCTTGGGGGGCCGGCAATGGCTGGCCAAGCTGGGCTGATGCCCAGGCCAGCGCCGCCGTTTCGGGAGCTGATTCGGTCATGGCGGCCACTATAGCCCAATAGCCCGCAGGGGAAAATTGCATTATCATTCGGCTCCTGAATAAAAGGGCCGCCAACGCCAACAGAGCGAGAGCAACATGGGATACAGCGCGACACGCGCACAATACTGGTCGCTGGTAATAACACTCGGCTTGGCCAGTCCGGCTATGGCTGCCGGTAGCAGGGACGACAACAGCAGTTGCCCGCCGGTACCACAGGCAACGGTGAAACCCGCCACCAACGCGCGCAGTGTTGCTGAACTCCCGATCAAGGCCACCGCCAAAACGGCCGAAATGGCCGCGGCTGGCCGTCTGTCACTGGATGGTGATGTCCGCATTCAGCAAGGCAACCGGCAACTGAGCGCCGACAGCGCTACCGTGGATAGACAAAAAGGCCAGATCAACGCCAAAGGTGCGGTCAATTACGATGACGGTAAACTACGCGTCGACAGCCAGGGTCTGGCCGCCAGTACCCGCGATGACAGCGCCCAATTGCAACAAGTGCAATACCAACTGCTGGGAAGCCACGCCCGGGGCAGTGCCCGCTCGCTGCATCTGTCTAAAAGCGAAGGCTTTGTACTAAAGGACGGCAGCTTTACCACCTGCCCGGAGCAAACGCCGGTCTGGCAGTTCGATGCCAGCGAAATCAATGTGCACTCCGATGACGGCTGGGGTGAAGCCTGGGGAGCTAAATTTAAACTCTACGACGTGCCGGTATTTTATTTCCCGTATGTCAGCTTTCCGGTTACCGGCAAACGCAAAAGCGGCTTGCTCTACCCTACTTTCGGCTCCAGTGGCAAGCGGGGCCTGGAATATGCCCAGCCTATTTACTGGAACATTGCCCCCAACCTGGATTTGACCTTCACGCCCCGTTACATGTCTAGCCGCGGGCTACAGCTCAACAGCCAGTTCCGTTATCTATACGGTGATGACAAGGGGCAGTTTAATGTTGAATACCTCGACCATGACCGGGCCTATGCCGGCAGTGATAACACCCGTTACCTGCTTAACTGGCAGCATATCGGCCGCTTTGGTGACCAATGGCGTTACCAGGCGCACTACACCAGTGTCAGTGATGATGCCTACTTCGTTGATATGGGTTCGCGGTTTGGCTCCGCCACCGACACCCAAATCACCCGCAGTGGCGAGTTAAATTACCTGTCTGACACCTGGGACTTTTCTGCCCAGGTGAAGGATTTTGACGTTCTTGGCGCCTATCCAGACCCTTACCAGGCGCTGCCACTGCTCACCCTCAGCCGCCAACCGATCTCGCTCTGGCACGCTTTGGATTTCAGCTTTTATTCCGAATTTGCCTCTTTTTACAATCAAGACCCCAGTAAGCCGACGGCCGAACGGCTGCATCTGGAGCCAACACTGGCCTTTCCGTTGCGGGCACCAGCAGGTGACCTGACCACGGAAATCAAGCTGTATCAGACGTTTTACCAGCAACATCTGCCGAATGACGCGGCCAGCAGCCCCTACAAAGCGTCGGTGTCCCGCACCCTGCCGCAGCTGCGCCTGTACGGTAAGCTGAACTTTGAACGTAATATGACCTGGGACGGCAGCCATTACCGGCAAACCCTGGAGCCACAATTTCAGTACCTGCTGATCCCGAAAAAAGATCAGAGTGATATTGCCCTGTACGACACCAGCTTGCTGCGTGAGGATTACCATTCGCTGTTTCGTAGCCGCCGTTATTCGGGCCTCGACCGTATTACCGATGCCAACCAGCTGACGCTCGGTTTTACCACCCGCTTTTTTGACGATCAGGGCATCCAACGCCTGCGTGCCTCCCTGGGCGAAACACTGTATTTGAAAAATGCCGATGTTGGCCTGACTGGCGATACCGGCAAAGTACAGCGCTCAACGTCGGCTCTGGCCGGGGAAATGGACTGGCGGCCGAACCGGCGCTGGGGGCTGTCGACCACGATGTTGTACGATATTGACGAAAGGCAGCTCAAGCGAGGGAACTTCACCCTCAATTACAGGGTCAGTGAGAACAAGCTGATCCAGCTTAATCATCGTTATGTCCGCGATATTTCGGACAACCAGAATATTAACCAGGCCGGCTTGCGAGTGGCCTGGAAACTGGATCACAAATGGCAGCTGTTCGCCTCGCATTATGAGGACCTGAACCTGCACCGCACCGCTGAGACCTTTGCCGGCGTGGAATACGAGGCTTGCTGCTTTGCCGTTCGTATGACCGTCCGGCGCCGGCTCAATCCGATCTTGTCGGATGGCCCGGAATTCTCGGGACAATCCACCTACGACAATGGCTTTAGCCTGCAGATCATTTTTGGTGGTCTGGGTGGTACCGGCACCAGCGGCGACAAACTATTAAGCAACGGGCTTTTCAGCTATCGTGAGCCCTATTATTTGAGTTACTGAATCCATGACAATGAATACAAAATTGCTGAGTGCCCTTCTTACCGGCGCCCTGCTGCTTGGCCAGGCCCACGCAGCACCTGAACCGCTTGATAAAGTCGCGGTGATCGTCGATAAGGGCGTGATCCTCGAATCTGATGTCAAAGACATGATGCAGCAGATCAAAGCCAATGCACTGCATTCCAAGCAACAGCTACCGTCTGATCGCATCCTTCACACCCAGGTAATTGATCGGCTGATCACCCAGCAGCTGGAAATGCAGATGGCAGACCGTATTGGCCTGCAAATCTCAGACGCTCAGGTTGATCAGGCTATTCGCAATATAGCGTCCGACCAAAAGATGACGGTCGAGCAGCTGAAAAAGAAAATCGAAGCTAACGGTGGCAACTTTGAAAGCTATCGTGAGCACGTACGAACCGAAATGACCATTGGTGAGGTGCGTCGTATCGTGGTGCAGCGCCGGGTTAATATCAGCCCGCAAGAAGTTGATGCCCTGGTCAAGCAGCTTAATAAGCAAGGTAATGAGAATATTGAGCTGCATCTGCGCCATATTTTGATTGAAGTGCCCAAGGACGCCGACGCCAAAACACTGGCTGAAGCCAAAAAACGCGCCGACGAAGTGCTCCAGCGCGCCAAAAACGGCGGTGACTTTGCACAGTTGGCGGTCATTTCTTCTTCCGGCGTCCACGCCCTGGAAGGTGGCGATTTGGGCTGGATTAACGCCAATGAAGTCCCCACTCTGTTTGCTGATGCCCTGAACAACGCCAAAAAAGGGGAGATCATCGGCCCAATCCGCTCGGCAGCCGGTTTTCACATCGTCAAAGTGGATAATATTCGTGGCAAAAAAGTGGTCAACGTTCAGGAAGTCCATGCTCGTCATATCCTGATCAAACCCTCGTTGATCCTCAACGATGAAAAGGCGGAGCAAGAACTCAAGCAGTGGCGCCAGGAGATCCTGGCCGGCAAGAAGAAATTTTCCGCACTGGCAGAAAAGTACTCCCAGGACCCCGGTTCAGCCGCAAATGGCGGCGATTTGGGATGGGCAGATCCAAGCATTTATGCACCGGCCTTCAAACGCGCCCTGTCAAAGCTAAAACAAGGCGAGATCTCTGAACCGTTCCGCTCGAGCTTCGGCTGGCACATTGTGCAGCTACTGGGCCGCCGTACCACCGATGGCACTGCTGACGCTCAAAAAGAACGGGCTTACCGTATTTTGTTTAACCGCAAATTCAATGAAGAAGCAGTGAACTGGATCCGGGAAATGCGCAACCAGGCTTACATTGACATTCTGGATAAGGATCAATGATCCAGCGTATTGCCCTGACACCAGGCGAACCAGCCGGTATTGGCCCTGATCTGGCGGTGCAGATCGCCCAGCAGGACTGGCCGGTAGAAGTGGTCGTCTGTGCCAATGGTGAGTTACTCAAGGCCCGGGCAAAACGCCTGGGCCTGCCGCTGTCTTTGCGCCCGTTCGAGCCCTGGGCACCGGCCCAGCCACAGCAAAAAGGCACCCTGACCCTGGCCCCCTTTGAGTTGGCTGAAGCCGTTGTCGATGGTCAGCTCAATGAAGCCAACGCCCACTATGTGCTCGATACCCTCGCCTTTGCCGGCGAAGGCAATATGGATGGCCGCTTTGCTGCCGTGGTCACAGGGCCGGTCAACAAGGGTATTATCAACCGCGCAGGAATTGCTTTTTCCGGCCACACTGAGTTTTTCGCTCAGCAAGCCAATGCTTCTGACGTCGTCATGCTGCTGGCCACTGAAGGTCTGCGCGTGGCGCTGGTAACCACGCATATCCCACTGGCTTATGTGGCCAAGGCCATCACTCCTGAGCGTTTAATCAAGGTGGTGCGGGTACTGCACCAGGACTTGGTCAGCAAATTTGCTATCAGCGATCCGAAAATCTACGTCTGCGGCCTTAACCCGCACGCCGGTGAAGACGGCCACCTGGGCCGCGAAGAAATCGATATTATCGCCCCCACTCTGGCGCTGTTGCGCGCCGAGGGTATTCAGCTAACCGGCCCTTTACCGGCTGACACGCTGTTTCAGCCCAAGTATCTAGAAGATGCCGATGCCGTGCTGGCGATGTATCACGATCAGGGCCTGCCTGTACTCAAATACAAAGGCTTTGGTAATTCCGTTAACGTGACGCTGGGACTACCCTTTATCAGGACCTCCGTCGACCATGGCACTGCCCTGGAGCTGGCTGGCACCGGCCAGGCCGATCCCGGCAGCCTGCACCTGGCGCTAACCCAGGCCATTACCTTAGCCAGCCGATAAGCTTATGAATGACAATCTGCACATGGGTCACCGCGCACGTAAGCGCTTTGGCCAGAACTTCCTTAACGACGCCGACGTAATAGCCAATATTGTCCGGGCCATTGACCCGCGCCCAGAGGATGTTCTGGTAGAGATTGGCCCAGGGCTTGGCGCCATTACTGAACCGGTGCTGGAAGCCGCCGGCCAGTTGCAGGTCGTTGAACTGGATCGCGACCTGGCAGCACGGCTGCGCCAGCGTGACGGTATCAGTGTCAATGAAGCTGATGCCATGAAGTTTGACTTTGGCCAGCTTTACCAGCCCGGTAAGGCTTTTAAAATATTCGGTAACCTGCCTTACAACATCTCGACACCGTTGTTGTTCCATCTGTTCAAGTGGGTGGACTGCATCAGCCAGATGCATTTCATGCTGCAAAAGGAAGTGGTTGAACGGATGGCCGCTGGCCCTGGCAGCAAACAATATGGGCGCTTGTCGGTGATGACCCAGTACTACTGTCAGGTGATCCCGGTATTACAGGTGCCACCGCACGCTTTCATACCGGCGCCCAAAGTCGATTCAGCGGTGGTAAGGCTGGTGCCTCATCAGCAAAAACCTTTTACCGTAAAGGATGAAAAGAAACTGACGCAGGTTTTGCTGCAGGCCTTTAACCAGCGCCGCAAGACGGTACGTAATACCTTTAAACCTTACTTCAGTGCTGAACAACTCAGTGCCATGGGCATTGACCCGTCAGCACGACCGGAAAACCTCAGTGGCGCGCAGTTTGCTACACTGGCTGACGCTTTGACTGATGCTGCGGAGGCTTGAATGTTACGCCTGCAAATCCATGTGGAAAGCCGCTATCTGGATGATCGTTCGTTGCCGGATGAAGACAAATATGTGTTTGCCTACACCATCACCATTCGCAACCATGACACTCAGGCGGTACAACTGCTGAACCGTTACTGGCTGATCACCGATGGCAATGGCAAAACAACCGAGGTATCCGGCGCCGGTGTGGTGGGCCAGCAGCCCACTATTGAACCCGGCAGTCAGTACAGTTATACCTCCGGTGCCGTGTTGGAAAGCCCTGTGGGTACCATGGAAGGCCACTACGAAATGGTTTGCAGCAACGGTGCCCGCTTCAAAGCCCCTATTGACGTGTTCCGACTGGCCATGCCCAAGGTGGTGAACTGAATGCACTATATCGTTGGTGACATTCAGGGCTGTTATAACGAATTACGCGCCTTGCTGGACAAGGTGCACTTTGATCCTCAGCAGGACTGTCTGATTGCCGTCGGTGATCTGGTTGCCCGCGGCCCTGACTCACTGGCCGTGCTGCGGCTGTTCATGGAATTGGGCGATGCCGCCCGCACCGTGCTGGGCAATCATGATCTGCATTTACTGAGTATTCTCTCGGGCCAGAGAAAAGCCCGCGCCAGTGACCACCTCGATGCGGTTTTAGAAGCGCCGGAACAAGAGCAGCTGATCACCTTTTTACGCCAGCAGCCTCTGGCATTGTGGCTTGAAGACGTGTCGGTTTTGGTTACCCATGCCGGGCTGCCGCCCCACTGGCAGCGCGACGATGCCCTTGCCGCCAGTGCCGAGGTCAGTGCGGTACTGACAGGCCCTGGCTGGCAACAACTACTGGCCAACATGTACGGCAACGAACCGGCTCTGTGGCGGCCGGATCTTGCCGGTTACTCACGGTTGCGGTTTGCCATTAATGCCCTGACCCGCATGCGCTTTTGTCATCCAGACGGTCGCCTGGATTTTAGCTGTAAAGGCAACCCGCAAGCCGGGCAAGACGCCGGCCTGCTCCCTTGGTATGGTTTTCATTCGCCTTTGCCCTACCGGCTGGCCTTTGGCCATTGGGCAGCACTGGAAGGCCAACTCGTGCGCCCTGACATCAAAGCACTGGACACTGGCTGCGTCTGGGGCAATCGCTTGACACTCTGGTGCCCGGAGTCCGATCAGCTGCATCATCAGTTCAGACTTGCCTAAAGAATATCAATCACTTGCCGATACTTTGTAAGAACAGGCACAACAGCTTTTGTTTTCCGGCCAAAAACAGGGTTAACATGGCGTTCTTCGCCGTCAGGCAAGCCTTTTGCATGGGGTGATTGTGTCAAGCATTTGTCAGGGGGAGCCTCAATGAATCTCACCGTCGCCAAGCGGATCGTACTCGGCTTTGTGATCATCACGTTGTTGCTGATCGGAAACGGAGTCAGCTCATTTTTCGGCTTTAATAATATTGAAAGTAATGTGACCCGGGCGACGTCCCTGGCTGTAGGCTCAATCATTAATGTCAGCGATTTACAGCTCAATAGCGCCAAGCTGACCGAAATTGGCCTCAAGGCTTACCATAGCGATAATGAGAAGGAAATTGCTCAATATCAGCAGGATGCCCAACAAGCGGCAACCGATCTGGAAAGCTCCCTGAAGGATTTTAAAGAGCTCATCAAAAACGAAAAGGAACTGGTCACCACCAGCCGTTCAGTGGCGTCCAGTTTCGACGCTTTCAGTGACGCCCAACAGCGTCTTTTTGCGGCCCGCCTAACTGGCCTGAAACTGCGTGATGCAGTACAGAAGCACCGCGGTAATATCTCTGACACCGCCGATGATGCCAGCTCCAATATCCTCGACTTGATTGACTCGGGGGTTCCTGACAACGTCAAAGCCGCGGCTAACAAGCTAGACAACATGTTCATGTCGTTAACCACCACGGCAATTGAATTTTCCAAGACCACCAGCAAAACCAAGGCTAATACCATTGCCGGTGAGCTGAAGTTTTCGCTCAGCGATCTCGACTCCAACCTTGATTACCTGGTACGTAATGTCGGCGCAGATAACAAATTCGTTAAGTCCCTGAAAGCGAAAGTGGACGATTTGCGCCAGCAGATAAATCAACCAAACACCGGTTTTGTTGCACAACAGCAGCAATATTTGAGCGAAAATGAAAAAGCTGGCACCGCGCTGATGGAAGAGCAGATCAATCTGCAAGGTCTGCGTGGCGGCCTTAAGACCCTGCAAAAAGCCGCTCAGAGCATCGCTGCTGACACTAAACAGAAAATTGACCATTCGGTTAGCCGTGCCAACATGGCTACTGGTTTGGTGATGCTGGCTTGCTTGGTGATTGCCTCACTGATTGCCTTCTATGTTGTGCGCTCTATCACTCGCCCCTTGGAGAAAGTCAACGAAATGCTGAAAGTCGTCGCCTCTGGCGATCTGACACAGCGCCTGGATGACAGTGCCAGCGATGAATTTGGCACCCTAGCCCGCAACACCAACAGCCTGATTGATGCCCTGCGCAATCTCATTGACGGTATTTCCAGTGGCTCAACACAGTTGGCTGCCAGCGCTGAACAAACCTCCGCCATCACCGCCCAGACCAAAGTGGCCGTGCAGCAACAACGTAGCCAGGTTGATCAAGTGGCAACAGCAACCACCGAGATGTCTGCCAGTGCCGATCAGGTAACACACAGTGCTACCGATACCCTCGACTCGGTAATGCGTGCCGAGAGCGAAGCTGAGCGTGTTCGCCAGTTGTCAGCCGATACCAAGAGCACCATTCAAATGCTGGCGGCTGAAGTGGAATCAGCCTCTGAGGTGATTAACAAACTGCACAAAGACAGTGCCAACATTGGCTCCATTCTCGATGTTATTCGGGGTATTGCCGAACAGACCAACCTGCTGGCACTCAATGCCGCCATTGAGGCAGCACGCGCTGGTGAGCAGGGCCGCGGTTTTGCCGTGGTTGCCGACGAAGTCCGCACGCTGGCTTCCCGTACCCAGCAGTCGACTCAGGAAATTCAATCTATGATTGAAGCCCTGCAAGCGGGCGCTGAACAGGCTGTGGCGGCGATGGAGCAAGGTAAGTTCCAGGCCGAGAGCTGTGTAGCCAAGTCCAACGAGTCTGATATTGCCCTGACCCATATCACTGATGCGGTTCACGAAGCCCGTGACAAAAGTGAGCACATCGCCCAGGCCGCCAAAGAGCAGGGTATTGTCGCCACCGAAATTAGTGAGAAGTTGTCCTCCATCGTCAATATTGCCGAGGAGAACTCACAGGGTGCAGAGCAGACTGCCAGCTCCAGCGAGGAAGTTGCTCGCCTCTCGGATGAGTTGCGTAACTCAGTACGCCGCTTCACCCTGTGATGAGCAATGTGTTTACACAACGCGGTCGCCTGGCGGCCGCGTTTTTTTTACTGCTGCTAACCGCCTGTACAGCCGATAGACCGGCCATTGCTGATTGGCAGCGCGCCGCGCAACAGGCTCTGAGCATAGGGGGAGAGCAAAGTGACTTTTTGCGTATAGATAAGTTGCAATTGGGCGCCATCAAGGCACTGTCGGCAAACCGCTATCAGGCCTTGGCCAGGGTCACTATTGTCTTTACCAAGAGTTCCCTTGAGGCGGCCAAGACGTTCACCGTTGGTAACCCGGAACTGTTTGGTCGCTTTGGCAGTAGCCTTGGAGCCATGGCTGTGCGTGGTGCCTATGGTGTTTTTATGAAAGGAGAGCGGCAACAGCGGCAACTGACCTTAACCCTGGTCAGACAAAAAGACGGGAGCTGGTGGCCGGTCAAATAAAAACGCCGCGCATGATGCGCGGCGTTTTGCATCTCACAGCCAGTAGCTTACTTAGAGGCGCTCTTTTATCGCAGCAGCGGTTTCTGAGCCGCCAAAACCATTAGCTTCAGCCCACTGAAGCACCGTTTTACCATCGGCTTCAGGCTTGGACAGAGTAGAGCCCGGCAGTTTCTTGGCCATAAAGGCGCCAATGTTATCGGCCCCGGAAGTCATGGCAAAACGCAGCAGGCTTTCGCCGTTGCATTTGATGCCATCATAAATGTTACGCAGACGAATACCGGAGTCAGACAGCTTGGAGCGCAGGCGGTTTTTGTCGTTCGCGGCCACATAGTTACAGATACTGGCCACCAATTGCTCGGCCCCGGCATGGGCAGGTGCGGGGTGGTAGGTCATGGCTACCAGCAGAGCAGCCGCTCCCAGTTTTACAGACTTCATCTCAACAACACTCCTAAATGCAAGCAAGAAAAGCTGGCAAATGCTAGCAATACAACAGTGACAGCTCAATTGTTATGAGCCGAAATGCTCGTTCTGTCACGTTCAAAGGTCACAAAATGCAGAGCATAACCATTAGCCTTATCGGCGGGTAAACGATTTTCTTCTGTTTTTTTCCAGCTGCCATACTCTTGCCAGTCTGGGAAACGGGTATCGCCAGTAATTTTTGCAGCAATGAAGGTCAGGTAAAGACGATCCGCCAACGGCAAGGCTTCGGTGTAGATTTGCCCTCCGCCGATCACCATCACCTCTGCAGCATCTTGGCAGCTTGCCAATGCTGCCGATAAAGAGCTGAAAACCTCTACCCCTTCAGGATGAAACTGGCGCTGCCGGGTAATCACCAGATTACGACGCCCCGGCAGTGGCCGGCCAATGCTCTCGAAGGTTTTCCGCCCCATCAGCACTGGCTTGCCCAACGTCACAGCTTTAAAGTGCTTGAGATCGGCCGGCAAGTGCCAAGGCATGGTGTTATCCCGGCCGATAATACGGTCTTCGGCCATGGCAGCAATAAGGGCAAGTTGCATCGTCAGCTGGCTCTTCACTGAAAACCGCAGCTTAACAAAAAACCGCGCCCTAAGGCGCGGTTTTGTCAACGTTCGTAGACAACCTCAACGTCATAATCGTCGTCATCCCAGTCTTCATCGTCGTCGTCATCGTCCTGTTGATGCTCTGCCAAGGTTTGCTCGTGGTAATCATCCCATTTGAAATCCACTGGTACATCGCCTTGCTGCGGCGCTTCCTCTTCAGCTGGCAAACTGTCAATGAAATGCATCAGCTCATGCACCAACGTCTGGGTACCTTCCTGCAATACCGCACAGGTCTGAAAGTACGGGCCTTGATGGTCCAGCGCAGTCAAAATATCATCGATACGCTGCGGCAAGGCGTCGCCAGTCAGCAAGTCGGTTTTGTTAAACACGACCCAACGGGGCTTTTTCGCCAGCTTTGGTGAATACCGATCCAGTTCAGCAATAATGGTCAGGGCATTTTCTACCGGATCGCTGCCGTCAAAAGGCTCAACATCAATGACATGCAGTAAAATACGGCAGCGCTCGAGGTGACGCAGAAACTGAAAGCCCAAACCAGCACCTTCTGCAGCGCCTTCAATCAAGCCGGGAATATCGGCGATAACAAAACTCTTGCCCGGGAAGGGGCTCACTACGCCTAAGTTAGGCACCAATGTTGTGAATGGGTAGTCAGCCACTTTCGGCTTGGCCTTGGATACTGCCCGGATCAGTGTTGATTTGCCGGCATTGGGCATACCCAACAATCCAACATCCGCCAGCAACAACAGCTCCAGCTTCAACTCCCGCACTTCGCCTTTGGTACCCAAAGTCCGTTGCCGTGGAGCCCGGTTAGTGGAAGATTTAAAACGGGTATTGCCCAAGCCGTGGAAGCCACCTTTGGCAACCATCAAGCGCTGACCATGTTTCGTGACCTCGCCGACCACTTCACCGGTTTCTTCATCAGCAGCCCGGGTACCGACCGGCACTTTCAGCGTCAGGTCGTGGCCACGACGGCCAGTACAGTTGCCACCACTGCCATTTTCACCGCGTTCGGCCTTGTGAAAGCGTTCAAAGCGATAGTCAATCAGCGTATTGAGGTTTTCATCCGCCTCAATATACACATCGCCGCCGTCGCCGCCGTCACCACCGTCCGGGCCCCCTTTGGGAACATATTTTTCACGCCGGAAACCGACGACGCCATTACCACCATCGCCCGCTTCGACGCGGATCACGGCTTCATCAACGAATTTCATAGCGATTTTTCTCCTGCCGATGGTTAAGCATAGGACGGCTCATAAAAAAACCCCGCGCGCTGGCGGGGCTTTCACGTTTCCAAGCGCAGCCGTTAGTCGGCGATAACGCTCACGTATTTACGGTTTTTCGGGCCTTTCACTTCGAACTTCACCTTGCCTTCGGCAGTGGCGAACAGAGTGTGGTCCTTACCGATGCCCACGTTGCTACCGGCATGAAACTTGGTGCCACGCTGACGAACGATGATGTTACCAGCCAGAACAGACTCACCACCGTAGCGTTTTACACCCAGGCGTTTGCTTTCTGAATCACGACCGTTACGAGTAGAACCTGCTGCCTTTTTATGTGCCATGGTTACGTCTCCTTAATCAGGCGCTGATGCCAGTAATTTTGACTTCAGTGAACCACTGACGGTGGCCCATTTGCTTACGGTGGTGTTTACGACGACGGAATTTAACGATCTTCACTTTGTCGCCACGACCGTGAGCAACGACTTCCGCCGTTACTTTGCTGCCGTCAACATAAGGAGCGCCGACTTTAACGTCGTCACCGTTGGTCACCATCAGCACTTTGTCGAACTCGACAGTTGCGCCGGTTTCCAGCTCAAGCTTTTCCAGGCGAACCACCTCGCCCTCAGCGACACGGTGTTGTTTACCGCCACTTTGGATAACCGCGTACATGGTTTTTCTCCGTTATTCTCCGCATCGGCCCGCCGGCGGATGCGCAATAAAACTCACAATAGGGCGCGTATTCTAATGAAAAGCACCGCCCTCAGCAAGCCGATCACCAATAAAAAGCAGAAAAAGTGTGCAATTGCCAGCAAGGGCCTGGTGACGCTCACAGCAGGACCATTTTAGTGTAAGATCCCGCCATCTGATATCGATTTATTGGCCAGGGCTCAACGCGTTTTTTATGGATCTCGACCACATTCGCCAACTCTGCGCCGCTGACATGACAGCGGTCAACGAGACCATCCAGGACCAACTTGCTTCAGATGTGGCACTGATCAATCAGTTGGGCTACTACATCATCAACGCTGGCGGTAAACGGCTACGGCCGATGCTCACAGTGCTGGCGGCCCGGGCACTGGGCTATCAGGGCAACCATCATGTTCGCCTGGCTACCCTCATCGAGTTTATTCATACCTCGACCCTGCTCCATGACGATGTCGTTGACGAATCGACGCTACGCCGCGGCCGGGAAACCGCCAATGCCCTGTTCGGTAACCAGGCATCAGTACTGGTAGGCGATTTTCTCTATACCCGCGCTTTTCAGCTGATGGTCGGGCTGGACTCGATGAAAGTGATGCAGGTGCTGGCCGATGCCACTAATGTCATCGCTGAAGGGGAAGTCATGCAACTCATGAACTGCAACGATCCCGACACCACTGAAGCGCGCTACCTGGCGGTGATTTACTGTAAGACCGCCAAGCTGTTTGAAGCAGCTACCGGCTTGTCTGCCGTCATTGCCGGCAAGCCAGAGCTGGAACCGGCCATGAGCGATTACGGTAAATACCTCGGCACGGCCTTTCAGCTTGTCGATGATTTGCTCGATTACCAGGCCGATGCCAGCGAACTGGGTAAAAACCTGGGTGATGACCTGGCCGAAGGTAAACCCACCCTGCCGCTACTGCACGCGATGAACCACGGTTCACCAGAAGAAGCGGCGCTGATCCGCGCGGCGATTGAACAGGGTAATGGCCGTGACAAGCTGGCCGCGATCCTCGCCACTATGCAGCGCGTCGGATCACTGGATTACACCTATCAACGGGCACTGGAAGAAGCTGACAAGGCCATTGCCGCTTTGGCACCGCTACCAGCCAGTGATTATAAAGAAGCACTGATAGCCTTGGCGAAAGTGGCGGTTGATCGCAATAGCTGAGCCAAAACGCCTGGCAATAAAAAAGGGAGCCTGTTGGCTCCCTTTTTAGTTCGCAGCGGCAAATCAGCCCGCTACAAACTCCTCACCCATGGTGATGTCTTTTTTCAGGGTATCGAGCATGCTGTCCAGTGCCTGCTGCTCAAAAGCAGACAGTTCACCGTAAGACAGTGCTTCTTCCCAGCCATTTTTACCGAGGCGTACCGGCTGAGCGAAGAAGCGGGCATGTTCAGAGCCGCTTTCTACGTAAGCACATTCAACCACATTGGCATCACCCTGCAGGCCACGGATCACCGACAGGCCAAAACGTGCAGCTGCCTGGCCCATGGACAGAGTCGCAGAACCACCGCCGGCTTTGGCTTCAACCACTTCAGTCCCTGCGTTTTGAATACGCTTGGTCATGGCGGCAATTTCGTCGTCAGACAGCTTCAGGCCTTCTACCTGTGACAGCAATGGCAAAATGGTGACACCGGAATGGCCACCGATAACATTGATGCTGACATCCGCCGGATCTTTATCCATGGCTTCGCCGATGAAGGTTTCCGCACGAATAACGTCCAGGGTGGTCACACCAAACAGACGCTGCTTGTCATAAACGCCTTTCGCTTTGAGCACGTCAGCAGCAATGGCAACGGTAGTGTTAACCGGGTTGGTGATGATACCGATAATGGCTTTCGGGCAGGTATCAGCAATGGCTTCAACCAGTGAGCGAACAATACCGGCATTGACGTTAAACAGATCAGAGCGATCCATACCTGGTTTACGCGGTACACCCGCCGGGATCAGCACCAGGTCGGCACCGGTCAGCGCAGTGTGCAGATCATCTTTACCGAACCCTTGCACCTTGACGGCGGTGGGGATGTGGCTCAGATCAACTGCAACACCCGGTACGACCGGAGCGACATCATAGAGTGCCAGGTCAGAGCCGGCTGGCAGCTGAGTTTTGAGCAACAGAGACAGGGCCTGACCGATACCACCGGCGGCGCCAAGAACGGCAACTTTCATCGCATTTTCTCCCTAAGTCTGAGCAGTTCAGATGTGCGCTGCACCTTAGCCCAATGGGGCTAAAAAAACAATCAGACCAAGGTTCAGAGGCGTTGGCGTCAGTGTACTTTCAGGTAGCCAGAAAGGATGCGATCAAGCTGGCCATTACGTTTGATGGTGGCCAGAGCCTGGTTGATTTGTTCCAGTAACTGCTTGTGTTCACGCTTGACGGCAATACCCATGCCCCGGCCAAAATAACGCAGATCCCGTACAGGCCCGCCGACTAAGCGTAAATCGTTGTCGCTGTTATCTTCCAACCAGGCATTAGCGACCGCCGTATCAACAAAAACGGCGCTGATACGGCCATCTCGCAGCTCTTTTAGTGCGGTTTTCAGGTGGTCATAGCTGGTCAGCTGCCAGTGGCGCTGATCAATAAGATATTGTTGGTGGCTAGAGCCATTTTGCACGCCGATATAACCGGCCATGGCCTGGGCATCGCTGAGTTTTCTCAAGGTGACGTAAACGGCAGCGTTACGATAGTAAGGGTCTGAAAAACGTACGTCGGTATCGTAATGGGAGCTGATATCCAGTGCGGCGATCACCGCATCAAGCTGGTTGTCTTCCAACTCTCCCATCAGAGAATCAAAAGGATGTTCGGTGATCACACAGGGCCGCTTCAATACCTTACAGATCGCATGAGCGACATCCACATCAATGCCAACCAGTTGCCCGGTATCATTGCGATACTCAAACGGCGGATAGGTGGCTTCCGTACCGAAAACCAACGGCTTCCCCTGCGCTTTTGCCAGCGCTATTCCACCAAGGCAGTACAACAGGGTCAGCCAGAGTGCCTTGCGCATTACCGCTGCTCATTCTTATCTTTGACAGCCCCAAGACTGACAGCGAACCGCAACCGATGCAAGCTGCCTTGTTGGCTTGTGCATGTTACCATGGCGCCGTTGAATGTTTATGCAGCATTACAGTACCCCGGAGTATCGGTTCGATGAGCCAACACGATCAAAACAGCCTGGTTGCCGCCTTTAAGCAATTGCTCAATGAGGAAAGCTGCGGCTCCCAGAGCGAAATTGTCAACGCCTTGCGTAATCAGGGCTTCGATAATATCAGCCAGTCCAAAGTCTCTCGCATGTTAACCAAATTCGGGGCGGTGCGTACCCGTAATGCCCGTCAGGAAATGGTGTATTGCCTGCCGGCAGAGCTCGGTGTACCTACCGCCAGCAGCCAGCTGAAAAACCTGGTGATTGATATTGATCACAACGAGTCCATGGTTGTGCTGAAAACCAGCCCAGGTTCAGCCCAGCTAATCGCCCGCTTGCTGGACTCTTTCACCAAGGCCGACGGCATTCTCGGCACCATCGCCGGAGACGACACCATTTTGGTCGCACCCAGCAAAGTCAGCCGTATTGATGACACGCTGAAGATGATAAAAGATCTGTTTCACTGAAAAGGGCGCCAACGGCGCCCTTTTTTACCCCTTACTGGTTTTAAATTCCGGGTACGCCTCCATGCCGCACTCGGTCATATCCACCCCTTCGTATTCCTCTTCTTCGGAAACGCGCAGACCAACCAGCTTTTTCAGCACCCACCACACAATCAGTGACGTGACAAATACCCAGCCAAAGATACTCAGTACGCCCAGCAACTGCACCGTAAAGCTACTTTCACCATTACTGAAAGGCACCGCCATAACCCCCCAGATACCGGCAATGCCGTGCACGGAAATAGCGCCGACCGGGTCATCTATTTTCAGCTTGTCAAAAGCAATCACCGAAAAGACCACCAATACCCCACCGATAGCGCCAACCAGCGTTGCCCACAGCGGGCTCGGCGCCAGTGGTTCAGCCGTCACCGCCACCAGGCCCGCCAGCGCGCCGTTAATAGCCATGGTCAAATCAGCTTTGCCAAACAGGAGCTTGGCGCTGATCAGCGCGGCGATGAGGCCCCCTGCGGCAGCCATATTGGTATTCACAAATACCTTGGCGACAGCGTTGGCTTCGTCAATATTCGAAATTTTCAGCTCAGAGCCACCGTTAAAACCAAACCAGCCCAACCAGAGAATGAACATCCCCAGGGTAGCCAAAGGCAGGTTAGAGCCAGGAATGGCGTTGATTTCACCATTTTTACCGTATTTTCCTTTGCGCGGGCCCAACAGCAACACCCCGGCAATGGCCGCTGAAGCACCGGTCAGGTGCACAATGCCGGAGCCGGCAAAGTCAACGAAGCCCATTTTATCGAGAAAGCCGCCACCCCACTTCCAGTAACCTTCCACCGGGTAGATAAAGGCCGTCAGGACCACGGCGAAAGCCAAAAATACCCACAGCTTCATGCGCTCAGCCACCGCGCCGGAAACCACCGACATCGCCGTGGCAACAAACACTACCTGGAAGAAGAAGTCGGCCATGTGCGAATACACTGGCGCATCATCACCGCCTTGCAGCACCGAGGCGACACTGTGATCGCCCCCCAGCAGAAAGCTGATACCCGGCCAGACACTGTTAACCGCCTCAGCCGGATACATGATGTTGTAACCGCAAATCATGTACATGATGCAGGCGACCGCAAACAGCGTCATGTTCTTGGTCAGAATTTCCGTGGTGTTTTTGGCCCTGACCAGGCCCGCTTCAAGCATGGCAAAACCCGCTGCCATCCACATCACAAAAGCACCGGAAACCAGCAGGTAAAAAGTATCTAATGCGTAAGCTATCTGTGTTGATGCATGTTCCATGTGGCCTCCTTAAATCGCGTCGTCATCGCATTCTTCGGTACGAATGCGAATTACGGTTTCCAGGGCCTGGACCCAGATCTTGCCGTCGCCGACCTTGCCGGTGTAGGCCGCTTTTTGAATAGCCTCTACCACCCGCTCCACCTGGCTGTCAGTCACCAGGATGTCCAACTGTACTTTGGGTAGAAAATCGATGCGGTACTCAGCGCCGCGATAGAGCTCGGTATGGCCACGCTGGCGACCAAAGCCACGGACTTCACTGACAGTCAGGCCATGTACGCCGGCCTCAGTGAGTGCCTCTCGAACATCATCGAGCTTGAAGGGTTTAATAATGGCGGTGACTTTTTTCATCGCCGGGCCTCCTTGTGATCAGATAACTATCCTAATCAAGCCTTGTGCCAAGGAGGAATAACTATAAAAATCAATTAATTAAAAAATGACGGTGAAACAAAAAGGAGATTTATGCATCAAAGTGGTGCATTTATGCACTCTGCTGGTGCATGAATTGCTGCCAGGCATCGAGCAGCTGCTGCAGATCAGTCAGGCCACACTCGCAGCATAGATCGCTGTCACCGTAATCCAGCTCCGGCTCCAGGGTCTGCTCTTCACTAAAGAGGCTGTGGTGGCGCAATTGCACTTCCCCTTGTTGCCATTGCACACGCCACTGGCCGCAATCTATTTCACCTGCCGGTGTTGCTAGTTGCTGCTGTAACTGTGCCAGTACATGCACGGCCCCCAGTTCCTCTTCCAGTAACCTGGCCAGGGCCGTAAAACCGTGCTCTAAACGCACTTCAAAACGGCCACTGCCGGGCTGATAAGCAAAAACATGTTCCATGACAATCCTCATAAAAAAGCCCCGCCGTAGCGGGGCTTTTTGCGTACAACACGGTTTATACAGCGGTCTGCATAATCACTTCGTCAGCCTTGGCCGTGTATTGCGGCAGCTGATCAAAGTTCAGGTAACGGTAGGTGTCAGCCGCTGTGGCATCCAGCTCCCGAGCGTATTCCAGATACTCAGCCGGGGTCGGCAGTTTACCCAGAATGGCCGCAACTGCTGCCAGTTCGGCAGAAGCCAGGTAAACATTGGCACCTTTACCCAGACGGTTCGGGAAGTTACGGGTAGATGTAGACACCACGGTGGTGTTGTCCCCTACCCGCGCCTGGTTACCCATACACAAGGAGCAACCCGGGATCTCGATGCGGGCACCGGAGCGGCCAAAGATGTTGTAGTAACCTTCTTCGGTGAGTTGGTCACGGTCCATCTTGGTCGGCGGCGCAACCCATAGGCGGGTAACCAGCTGGCCGTTGTATTTATCCAGCAGCTTACCGGCGGCACGGAAGTGGCCAATATTGGTCATACAAGAGCCGATGAACACTTCGTCAATGTTCTCACCGGTAACGTCAGACAGCAGGCGAGCATCATCCGGGTCGTTCGGCGCACACAGGATAGGCTCTTTGATCTGATCCAGGTCGATTTCCACCACTTCAGCGTATTCAGCGTCAGCATCAGCTTCCATCAGCTCAGGGTTGGCCAGCCACTCTTCCATGGCCTTGATGCGGCGCTCGATGGTACGACGGTCGCCGTAACCTTCGCTGATCATCCACTTCAGCATGACGATGTTGGACTGCAGGTACTCAGTAACCGGCTCTTTATCGAGCTTGATGGTACAACCGGCCGCACTGCGTTCGGCAGTAGCATCAGCCAGTTCGAAAGCCTGTTCCACTTTCAGTGTCGGCAGACCTTCAATTTCGATGATGCGACCGGAGAAGGCATTTTTCTTACCCTTTTTCTCAACCGTCAGCAGACCCTGCTGAATGGCGAAATACGGGATGGCATGGACCAGATCACGCAGCGTGATGCCCGGCTGCATTTTGCCTTTGAAACGCACCAGCACGGACTCCGGCATATCCAGCGGCATGACGCCAGTAGCAGCAGCAAACGCCACTAGGCCAGAGCCTGCCGGGAAGGAAATACCCAGCGGGAAACGGGTGTGGGAGTCACCACCGGTGCCGACCGTATCGGGCAGCAGCATGCGGTTCAGCCAGGAGTGGATAACACCGTCACCCGGGCGCAGTGAAACGCCGCCACGGTTCATGATGAAATCGGGCAGGGTGTGGTGAGTTTCCACATCAACCGGCTTCGGATAGGCGGCAGTGTGACAGAACGACTGCATGGTCAGGTCGGCACTAAAGCCCAGACAAGCCAAGTCTTTAAGCTCATCACGGGTCATCGGGCCGGTAGTGTCCTGAGAACCGACAGTGGTCATTTTCGGCTCGCAGTACTGGCCAGGGCGGATACCCGCCACACCACAGGCCTTACCCACCATCTTCTGGGCCAGGGTGTAACCCTTGCCACTGTCTTTGACGTCAGCCGGACGGCGGAAGTCTTCAGAGTGGCCCAGGCCCAGTGCTTCGCGGGCTTTTTCGGTCAGGCCACGGCCGATGATCAGCGGAATACGACCGCCAGCACGGACTTCGTCCAGCAGCACATCGGTTTTCAGTTCGAACTCAGCCAGCACTTCGTCAGTACCGTGCCGGGTGATTTTGCCTTGATACGGGTAGATGTCGATAACATCGCCCATTTCCAGGTTGGATACGTCCACTTCGATAGGCAGAGCACCGGCGTCTTCCATGGTGTTGAAGAAGATAGGCGCAATTTTGCCACCCAGACAAACACCACCAGCGCGCTTGTTAGGTACGAAAGGAATATCGTCACCCATGTGCCACAGCACTGAGTTGGTAGCGGACTTACGGGAAGAACCGGTACCCACGACGTCGCCAACATAGGCCAGCGGGAAGCCTTTTTCTTTCAGGCTCTCAATGGTACTGATGGGGCCCACATCACCGTCTTTATCCGGGGTAATGCCGTCACGGGCATTTTTCAGCATGGCCAGGGCGTGCAGCGGGATGTCAGGACGCGACCAGGCATCCTGGGCCGGTGACAGGTCGTCAGTGTTGGTTTCACCCGGCACCTTGAAAACGGTAACGGTGATTTTATCAGCCAGAGCTTTACGCTCGTGGAACCACTCAGCATTGGCCCAGCTTTCCACGATCTGTTTGGCAAAAGCGTTACCGGCTTGCATTTTTTCCACTACGTCGTGGAAGGCATCAAACATCAGCAAGGTATGAGACAGCGCTTTTGCGGCAATCGGCGCCAGGCTGTCGCTATCGAGCAGCTCAACCAGCGGCGCGATGTTGTAACCACCCTGCATGGTGCCCAGCAGCTCGGTGGCTTTTTCCTTGGTCAGGATCGGTGATTGGGTTTCACCCTTGGCTACAGCAGCCAGGAAACCAGCTTTAACATAGGCGGCTTCATCAACACCCGGCGGAATACGGTTAGCCAGCAGATCCAGCAGTACCGCTTCTTCACCGGCCGGTGGGTTTTTCAGCAGCTCAATCAGTTGCGAGACTTGCTCGGCGGAAAGGGGCTTGGGTACAACGCCTTCAGCGGCGCGTTCTTCTACATGCTTGCGGTAGGCTTCTAGCACGACTCGATCCTCTTATGTGACAGCAGGGGCCATCGGTTGGTCTTGGGGGCAAGCCCCTGAGGTGCGGCGATTATAGCGATTTTATGAGCAGATTTGAATTTGTACCAAGGTATAAGAAACGCCGCCCGCAGGCGGCGTTTTTAACCGTCCTACTTACTTGAGGTTTTTCTCCATCAAATTGTAGATCCGCTGGTATTCATCTTGCCAGCTGGAAGGCTGACGGAAACCATGATGTTCCACCGGATAAGGCGCAAAGCTGAAGTCGTTGGTCTTGTGTAGCTCAATCAACCGCTGCAGCATCCGTACCGAATCCTGGAAGAAGACATTGTCATCCAAAATACCGGACATGATGACAAGCTGGCTTTTCAGGTTCTGTGCAAAGTAGATCGGTGAACTGCGCTTATAGGCAATAGGGTCATTGCCCGGCAGGTTCAGGATATTAGAGGTATAAGGTGCATTGTAGTTAGCCCAGTCTCCCACTGGCCGCAGTGCAGCACCGGCTTTGAACAGATCAGGCGCCGTGTAGAGGCTCATGAAGGTCAGGAAGCCACCATAAGAGCCGCCGTAGGTGCCCACCCGACTTTTATCGACGCTGTAGTGGCTGGCCAGGTAGTTAACGCCGTCCTTGAGATCCTGTACTTCCGGGTGGCCCATCTGCCGGTAAATGGCCGTACGCCAGTCACGGCCATAGCCCTTGGACGCCCGGTAATCCATGTCCATTACCACATAGCCATGGGTAGCCAGCAGGCTGTTGAACATGAACTCGCGGAAGTAATCACTCCAGCCCATGTGCACTTCTTGCAGATAACCCGCGCCATGGTTGAACACTACCGCCGGATAATGCTTGGACGGGTCGAAGTTTTTCGGCAGGTAGACCTTAGCGTAGATCGGCTGCGCCGTATGGCTGCTAGGAATAGCAATGATCTTGGGTGCTACCCAGGGGCTGTCCATAAAGGCTTTGGAGACGGTATGGGTCAGTTGCTGGGGCTGGCCACCGCTGGCAGCCATGGCATACAGCTCCGGCGGGTGCAGTACCGAAGAGTGGGTCAACAGCAGCTGGCTGTTATCCGGACTCAGCACAAAGTCAGTCATGCCATTGAGGTCGGTCAGGGCTGTACGCTCGCCGCTGGCAATATCGACTTTGTAAACTTCATAGATCCCAGGGTGCTTCACATTGGCTTTGAAATAAAAGCTCTTGTGGTCTTTCGACAACACCGGATTGCTCACCACCCAGGCACCTTTACCCAGCTGGCGAGCCTTGCCGGTGAGCGGCTTCACGTACAGGTGTGAGTAACCACTTTGCTCCGACTGGAACCACAGCTGGTCATTGCTGAGCCAGCCAAAGTCGTTGTAGTCGTAGTTGACCCAGGCATCGTCGTGCAGGCGGTTTTGGGTGGTCAGGTGGCCATTGCTGAGGTTGGCAGTCACCAGCCAGCGATCTTTGTTGTCCTGGGCTTCGAGCAGCAATGCCAGCTTGCCGTCATCACTCCATTGCATGGCAGACTGTGACCAGCCCCAGTCTTCCATCAACCGTACCGCCCGCGGGCCTTTGAATGGTGTCACTTTGTAGCCGGCTTTGCGGTTTTCTGCCCGCACCTTGGCCAGCGGATCGGTATTGATACCCGGCAGATCGCTCAATTGCAGATCCTGACGGTGGCGATCAGTGAGATCAATTAGCGTGAAACGCTGCGGGTTTGGTTGCCAGTCGGCGACGCGCTGGCGAACCGGGCGAATTTCAATCTCACCGTTTTTGCCCAAATAGTTGGGCATGATGTCTTTTTTGGCGCGATCCGGGCGGTCATTATCCGTGACCACCAGCAGATGCTTGCCATCCTTGGACAGGCTCATTTCGACCAGCCGACGGCCTTTACCAAAATAGAACGGTTGCGGGTTGGCTGTCGGGTTGGCTTTTTCCAGGGCCTGTTGCTGCTCTTCCTTGGCCTTGGGATCGTCGTAGTATTTTTTGGATACCCAATGCAGCAGCTTTTTCTGCTCAGTGGCCAGGTAGCCTTTCGGGCCCGTAACCCCTTCCGGCTTATCTTTCATTTCTACTGCGGCCAACAGGCGCACCAAACCAGTGGCCGGCGTGACAGTGTAAATGGCATCACCACGGACAAAAGCAATCCGGCCATCATTGAGAAACTGCGGTTTGCTGTCACGTTCATTGCTGCCGGTCAGCTGACGAACCTGGTTATTCTGGGCCAGGTAAATATTGCCTTCATAGCTGTAAGCGTAACGATCACCCTGCCAAACGCCGCCGGGTACATGGCGATAACGGTCACTGTCAGCCACCTGCACAGCTTTATCGCCGTTCAAAGTCATCAGATCGTACAGTTCGCTGTCTTTACGCTGTTGCCAGAAGTAAACCTTACCGTCAGTGCCGAAAAAGGGCTGCTGCGGGCTGCGGGCGATCCACTGCGGGTTAGCCATGATTTGCGCCAGCGTCGGGTGGCCGCTGGCGTCGCGGGCTGTGACATTGGCTTTAACCTGAATAGCGGGCTGGGCTTTTGGCGCGGGAACAGCGTTATTTTGCTCGGTCGTGGCACAGGCGCTTAACAGCACCGACATGGCCAGAGGCAAAAGGGCTTTTCTCATTATATTCTCCCTGGGAAATGAAACACGACAGCCTCCCGAGGGAGGCTGTCATACCTTCAACTGAAGGCTAGTTTTACCATTTTTTGGCTTACCAGATCTTCACGCGTTTATCGGGCGCGATATACATCTTGTCGCCTGGCTTGACGTTGAAGGCCTTATAGAAGGCCGGTACGTTGCCAACAGTACCGTTAGCACGGTACATGCTGGGGCTATGCGGGTCGGTGTTCAGGCGCTTGCGCAGTTCCGCTTCGCGGTAGTTACGACGCCATACCTGGGCCCAGCCGATGAAAAAGCGCTGGTCACCGGTAAAGCCGTCGATAACCGGTGCCGGTTTACCGTGCAGGCTCATTTGGTATGCCTTGTAGGCCATGGTCAGGCCGCCCAGGTCACCGATGTTTTCACCCAGGGTGAACTTACCGTTGACGTGTGCATCCGGGTAAGGTGCATAAGCGCTGTATTGGGCCGCCAGCTGTGTGGTACGGGCCTTGAACTTGGTCAAGTCCTGCTTGGTCCACCAGTTACGCAGGTTACCGTCACCGTCGAAGTTGGCGCCGGAGTCGTCAAAGCCGTGGCCGATTTCATGGCCGATCACCGCACCGATACCACCGTAGTTGACGGCATCATCCGCGTTCATGTTAAAGAACGGCGGCTGCAAGATGGCGGCCGGGAAGACGATTTCATTGGCAACCGGGTTGTAGTAGGCGTTAACCGTTTGCGGCGTCATACCCCACTCGCTGCGATCAACAGGCTTTTTCAGCTTGTCGAGCATGTCCTTGACTTCAAAAGCTGCGTAGCGGCGGTAGTTGCCCACCAGGTCGCCGGCTTTGATGGTCAGGCCATCGTATGACTTCCACTTGTCGGGGTAGCCGATCTTAGTAGTGAACTTGGCCAGTTTGGCCAGCGCCGCAGTTTTGGTTTCCGGGCTCATCCAGTCCAGTTCTTTGATGGACGCGCCATAAGCCTTGAGCAGGTTGTGGACCATGTGCTCCATACGCTGTTTGGCTTCAGGTTTGAAGTAGCGTTTGACGTACTCTTTACCCACCATCATGCCCAGCACGTCGTCAGTTGCATTGACCGCCTGTTTCCAGCGCGGAGACTGCTCGGTAACACCTGACAGTTCAGTACCATGGAAGGCAAAGCGGCGGTCAGCGAATTTCTTCGGCAACAGCTTGCCAACGCCGTCCAGCAGCTGGAAGCCCATGTATGAGCGCCAGGTATCAACCGGCACCTGACCAAACAGCTTGCCGAAATCAGTAAAGTAAGACGGCTGGCTGACAATGACATCACTGGCCTGGTTCAGACCGCTGGCCTTGGCATATTTACCAAAGTTGAAGCTGTGCAGCATGGTGCCGAGTTTGGCCAAAGACATTTTGTTGTAGGTGGCATTAGGATCGCGGTTTTTCACCTTGTCCCACTGTACCTTGGCCAGCTTGGTTTCTACCGCCAGCACCTCTTTGGCACGCTTTTGCGGATGGTCAAAACCCGCCATACCGAGCATGTCGGCAACGTAGCTCACGTAGGCTTGGCGGATTTTCTGGTATTTCTCGGATTTATCCAGGTAGTAGTCGCGGTTTGGCAGGCCCAGACCGGACTGGCCAACATAAGCGGCATTTTTCATGGAATGCTTGGCATCAGCGTAAACGTAGAAGCCAAAGGGGGCATCGACCCCTTCCACGGCCAGCTTGCCCATCAGTTCTGCTACACCAGAGTGGGTTTTCACCTTCTCAATGGCGTTTAATTCGCCCTTGATCGGCGTCAGGCCCAGTTTTTCAATCTGGGCGGTGTTCATATAGGACTTGTAGAAGTCGCCAATTTTCTGGGCGTTGGAACCCTCTGTAGCATCAGTTTTGGCGGCGTCTTCTTCAATGATGGTACGCAGGGCTTTCTGGCTGTTTTCATACAGCTTGGAAAAAGCACCATAGTTGGACTTGTCTGCCGGGATCGGCGTGTTCTTCAGCCAAGTGCCGTTAACGTAGTGATAAAAGTCCTGATCAGGAGACACGGACTTATCAAAGTTGGCAGTATCGATACCCGATACCAGAGTGCTCTGGGTTGACGGTTGTGCTGCTTTGACCGGCTGCGTTTTAGCCGTTTCGCTCTGCTGGGCACAGGCAGCCAGGCCAAGGCCCAGTGCGACAGCCAGTGCGACGCGAGTAACGTTTTTCATGTAGTTATCCTTGGTCGAATAGTCAGTTAGCCAGTCTACAAAGCCAGCGCAGACAGGCAAAGTGACACTTCTTTAGCAAATGTTTCAGCGCGCCCGCTCGCCATTTGAGGCCAGCAGCCACTGTTTCAGGTCGGGCAGTATCATCGGCCGTGCGTAGTAGTAACCCTGTACCCGGTAACATCCGAGCGCCAGACACAGGTCCAGCTGCTGCTCCGTTTCCACTCCTTCGGCCACTACTTTGAGGTTAAGGTTACGGGCCAGGTCCACCACTGACCGGACAATAGCAGCATCAGCTTCGCTGTCGGCCAGATCGTGGACAAAGGACTTATCCACCTTCAGTTCGTTAACGGCAAATTGCTTCAGATAGGCTAATGACGAATAACCGGTGCCGAAATCATCAACGGCGACTTTTATTCCTAGTTTGCTCAGCGCCATCAAATGCTCGCGGGCCGTACCCACTTCCCGCATCAACGTCGATTCGGTGATCTCCAGGCAGAGTTTATCCGCAGGAAAGTGCGTCTGAACCAACAATTCCTCGACCTGCTGCACAAAGTCATGCTGGCGGAAGTGGGCCGCGGAAATATTGACGCTGAGGCTAAGCTGATGTTGCTCGCTGCTTTGCGCTATCTCGGCCACACCGGCCATGGCATGGCGCATCACGAAGTTATCCAGGTTGGCAATCAGCCCGGTATTTTCGGCAACCTTGATAAAGGTATCGGGGCTGATCAAGCCATCACGGGGGTGTTGCCAGCGCACTAACGCTTCAACCGCAACCACCTTCTCCCCTTCCAGCACATCAACCTGAGGCTGGAAGGTGACAAAGAACTCATCACGCTCCAGAGCAAGCCGCAAGTCACTTTCCAGCTGAATCAAGCGCATCGCCTCGGCATTACGGTCATGACAGTAGAACTGCATGTTGTTACGGCCTTCGTCCTTGGCGTGATACATAGCCATATCGGCGTTGCGCAGCAGGGTTTCTGGTTGCTGGCCATCATCAGGAAACAGGCTGATACCAATACTGGTGGACAAGAAAAATTCCCGGCCATAAATCTGGAAAGGATCGGACAACGCCTGCAGCAGGCTCTCGCAGATGGGGATCAGCGCTTCTGGTGACTCTACATCGTGAATAATCACCACAAATTCATCACCACCGAGGCGCGCTACGGTATCACGGCTGCTGATCCGTTCACGTAAACGGTTGGCCGCCTCAATCAGCAAGCCGTCGCCAACCCGGTGACCATAGGTATCATTCACCGTTTTAAAGCGATCCAAGTCCATAAACAACAAAGCCATACGCCGGTCATGGCGCTTGGCCTCCGCCAATGACTGAGTCAAGGTCTGCATAAACAGCGCCCGATTCGGTAAGCCGGTCAGCACATCGTAATTGGCCAGCCGGCGCAGCTCTGACTCGGCGGCTTTACGTTCGGTCATATCCGAGAACACCACCACATAGTTGTGGCGACTCGAAAGTGGGTCACTCATCTGCGAAACATTAAGCCAGGTGACGCACTCACTGCCGTCTTTACGGCGCAGCTTGGTTTCTCCGGTCCAGGCCCCGCTGTTATCGACATTGAGCCATAGCTCGCTGTCGTCATCTTCACTGGGCATCAAAAATGCCAGGGGCTGGCCAATCAAAGTCTGCCGGCTGTAACCGGAAATGGCTGCTACCGCCGGGTTGGATGACAACACCCGGCGGCGACTATCGAGGATCATCACCCCTTCGGCGGTATTTTCAAACGCCCGGGCATACAGGGTCACTTCCCCTTCAAGCAATTTACGTTCGGTAATATCCTGGTAGATACCGGAGATGCGTTGAGGCTTGCCATCGGCATTCCGTTCAACCACCTTCCCTATCACGTGAAACCAGCGAATACCCTCTTCTAACAGCAGCCGGTATTCCACATCATAACGGTCAACTTCACCGCGAAGATGGTCAAACCAGGCCCGAAATACCGGCTTTTTATCATCAGGGTGCAGGGGCACTTCCTCAGGCTTGAGCAAGACGCCGATGTCTTCACCTGGCCGCTTAACGTCGGCCCGGTTGATATGAAAACGGTCATCGTCGGCTCGCCAGTCCCAGCTGTTGGCGTTGGCGCCATGTAGCGCTGTTCGTAGCTGCTGTTCGGATTCAGTGACTAAGCGGTAGGCCCGCTGTAATTGCTGGTGGTGGCGACGACGGTTATAGGCCACTGCCAACATAATGCTCAGGCCAAGTAATATCAGCAGGCTGTAAAACCACCAGGTGCGAAACCACGGAGTGGCAACGGTAAAATTCAAAACCGCCGCATTGTTGCTCCACAAACCATTATGCTTGAACCAGACTTTAAGCTGGTGGCTACCAAAGCTGGGATTACCCACATAAATAGGGGATTCGGAAGCCAGCTCAATGGGCTTACCACGGCCATGCAACAGGTAGCGAATGGCCGGTGGCCGGGTCGAGGCGTAGTTTTGCGAACCCACCTGAATACGCAACATCGACAGGTCCGCCGGCAGTGCTTTGGGTAACTGATTTTCATACCAGTAGGTATTGGTTTGCCCCTTGGCATCCGTTGCCGCAACACTGATGATGCCACTATGCATATTGCTTAAACGGTGTTTCAGGCTGCCATGAGTAAACGCCGCCACCCCATGCACACTGCCGATCCATAAGGTGCCATCGGCGGTCATGGTGGCAGCCCCTTCGTTCAGCTCACTATCGGGCAGGCCATCTTCCTGGAAAAAAGCATCAATTTTCAGTTCCGGCTGAGGCTGCACTCGCACCAGCACATCCTGCAAGCCGATGTAATAGGTTGATGCATATTTGCGGATGAAAAAGATCGTTTCATTGGGCAGTTGCCACTTTTCGGAAAGATTGGTCCACACCGGTTCGGCACCACTGGTATCGACCTGCCAGACGCCATGGCTATCAAAGCCCACCAGCAACCGATGATCATCCATAACCTGCAGGGCATTAATGACATGGCCGGGAATATCGGGCATACGATGCCATTGCTCATTTTTGTATTCCAACAAGCCTGCCCGGCCCGCCGCCCACAAGCGTTTCCCCTGACGAACAAACACTTTGACATCAGCAAAGCCACGGCCGTTGGCATCCCGTGACCAGCCTTGAACCTGCGTCGGCGACCAGCGCACCAGATGTTCGGGGCCACCAATCAGTAGTGTATCGCCGTCTTTGGCCATACCCATGCAGGTTTTCCCCGCCCACGGGGACTTAGCCAAAGGCTGCTGAAATTGTGCGCTAGCAGGGTCAAATAGATAAAAGCCGGTCAGGCCGCAAACCGCTATCTGCTGGCCGTAGCGACTCACCGCATAAAAACCATCATTGATACCAAAATTCGCCGGCCGGTACAGTTGATGCTCATTACCCTGTATTTTTTCCAGGCCGGCATCGGTGGCCAGCCAGACCGTATTGTGCTCCGGCACAATGCTCCAGACTTGATTAGAAGTCAGGGCCGGCGAGGTTTGCTTGTTGTACTGCGCCAGCGGTTTTGACGCCTTGGGGATCATCGCCAGCAGCCCCTCACCCAAGGCTCCCGCCCAAATCAGGCCGTTATGGTCGCGAAAGATGGGGATCAAGCCTTCAATCTGGGTCTTTTCGGCAATTTGCTGCGTGTAATCGTCCAGCTTACCGGTCTGGATATTGTAATGCTGCACACCGTAACGCCCGGTCAGATATAGGCCGCCATGGCCGTCATCAGTCATTTGCCGGAAGTAGTGACCTCGCAACACCGCATTGACCTGCCATTGCCCTTTTTGCAGGGTGAGCTGAAACAGGCCATTTTCACTGGCCAGCCACAGGCGTTGTTGTTGGTCGACATAAAGGCTCTTCGGCGTACCGTCCTTGCCTGGCTGCCATGTCAAAGAAAACTGTTGGTTGCTTTGTGGGTCAACCGCTCTGATGAGGTTAGTGGATAACAGATACAAAAAACGCTTATCGTGCGTCACTTGTCGCCAGGCGATGTTTTTATCAACGGCGGTCACAGCCTGCAGCTGGTCGCCGCTCCAACGGGTCAACTGGCCATTGGCGGTAAGCACCCATAACTGCGTGTTGAACAAGGTCGCACTGTAAAGACCACCATTACGCAGTAATGGGTTTACCTTGCTGTCGGTGAGAGTTTGCAATCCCCCGCTGGGTGATAAGTGCAGCAAGCTATTACCGGTGCCAACATAAAGACCGCTTTGACCGTCCGGCACCAAAAAATAAATCAGCTGATCCGTACCGGCAGGTAGCGGTACTTGTAAGGCTTTGGTTTGAGTTAACCGATAGAGACCACTTTCCGACGCAGCCCAGATATTACCCCGCACATCTTGCTGGATGTCATTGATCCAGCCGTAGTTGAGCCCTTGCTGCGTGCTCCATTGGCGCATGATCATGTCGCGTGGTTGAGCCAGGACACTGCAACTTGCCAGTAGCCAGAAGCCAAACAACCAATAACGCATAACAATCGCCTTGGGGTAGGAAGTAAATTAACTCAAGTCTAACACTTTACGCCATCGATTCAGCAAGGCGTCAAACTTTTAACTCGCCTGAATTACATATGAAAAGAAAAAACGGGACGAGCGCCACAAATCATCACAATTAAGTACGAAAAACACCTTATTGAATACGCTTTAATCGCCCGCTAAGAATCCAGAAAAGTGAAGGGAATCAGGCTGTCAGTTGACTAAAAAGAGCCTCTTGCAAGCTATCCAGCCACTCATAGCGCTTACGATACTGGCTGCGCTTTTTACTGGCGATCTCTTCCAGGGGCTTGCGTGGTGGCTGCAGCGGTAATTGCCAGCTCATGGCATCCAGTGCCTGGCCACCACTTTCTGCCCAGAGGCCGTTATAGTCCGTTTTCAGTTTGTCACGACCACGATAACGACGACTTGCCAACACATGCCCCTCAGTAGCAACCGCATAGATCTGCTGGCAGCCCCAGGCCTCGGCAAGATAGCTGACCAGGGTCACCATCAAGGCCTTGGGGCGCAGGCCAAACCATTGGCGGGTCAGATCACGAATGCTGCTATCACTGAACGCATCTTTAGCTGGCCCTTGTAAGCCGCCAACCCACAAACATACCTGGCCTTGGGGGGTTTCACCCAAAAGCACGGTAGCGGCATAAAATACCTCACCGGCCATTTCCAGCACGATTGTCAACTCGCCCTCGCGCTGAAACCGCGACAATGAACGCAAGCGCACCAGCACCGGTTGTTCATCAGGGCCCATCAGGGTCGCCAGGGTCATTCCTTCCACTAAGAAACGAGTTAGCTGCTCTGATGACCAATGTTGCGCCAGCAATCGGTAATGGCCAGCAATCAAAGCCAGCCGCTGCTGCGGTAGCAAGCCACGCCGCAAATAGGGCCGGAAGGCTTTTTCCAGAGTTTTCGGATGCTGGGTCATTACTGGCGTAAAAGCCGGCGTTTGCGCCAGTGCCAATGCCTGACGGTAGGTTTGGCCGAACGCCAGGCTACGCGCCCAAAAGATACAACGACGTTTTGCGCCGTAAAATGAACTTTGGGGGTAGAGTAACTGTGCCAGGGCGGCGCGGCCTGGCCGGGATGCAAATGTTGTCATGGCGGCATCATACTCGCCTTCGGTTATCACAGCCTTAAGAAAATGCACTGTTGGCAAAAGAGCCTAGATAAGGGGAGGCGCTGCCCGCCGACAGTCGGTATAATGCCGGCCGCAACCGTTTTCTTTGTTGTTCGGAGAAGCTATGAAAGTGGCCATTGTGATGGGCTCACGCTCAGACTGGGATACCATGAAAGGTGCCTCAGAGATGCTCGACCGGTTGGGCGTCGCGCACCATGTGGAAGTGGTATCCGCCCATCGCACCCCGGAAAAACTGGTGGAGTTTGCCAAGTCAGCCAAAGACAAAGGCTTTGAAGTGATCATTGGTGGTGCTGGCGGCGCCGCGCACCTGCCCGGCATGATTGCCGCCATGACCCCGCTGCCGGTACTGGGTGTGCCGGTACAAAGTAAAGCCCTCAGCGGCCTCGACAGCCTTTTGTCGATTGTGCAGATGCCCAAAGGCATTGCCGTTGGCACCTTGGCCATCGGCACTGCTGGCGCCGCCAATGCCGGCCTGCTGGCTGCGCAAATTGTTGCCCTGCATGAACCGCAGGTGGCTGCACACCTGCAGGACTTTCGTCAGGAACAGACCGACGCGGTACTGGCCAACCCGGATCCGAGGCTGGCACCATGAGGGGTCTGGTACTGGGTGCCGGCCAGCTTGGCGCTATGATGGCTGAGGTTGCCCAACGTCTGGGCATCGAATTGTGGCGCTACTGCCCTGACACGCATCGCTTTTTTTTCGGTACCGAAATGGCGCCCCGTGGTAATACTGGCCCAGCAGACTTTGACTGGGTAACCGCCGAACGGGAACTGCTGCCCAGTACGCCTTTTCACTCACAGTTATTGAACCTGGCTACCTATCAGCTGGTCAGCGACCGGTTACCGCAAAAGCAACTCTATGATCAACTGGCATTGCCAACCGCACCCTGGGGCGCACTAGCTGATGGCGAATCAGCCAATGAGCTGCTGGCACGCATTGGCGGCCAACTGGTCGTCAAAGCCCGCCAAGGTGGCTATGACGGTAAAGGCCAATGGCGAGTCAAAGCACCGGGCTTTATCAGTAAGGCTGATTGTATCGCCGAAGCCATGATCCCCTTTAAGCGTGAACTGTCGCTGGTCGGCGTACGTGACCGCCAGGGCAACAAGCTGTTTTATCCGCTGGTGGAAAACAAGCACGAAGACGGCATTCTGGTACAGACACTGGCCCCGGCCAGCAATGCCGAGCACTGGCAAAGTAAGGCAGAGCAGATCCTCAGCGCGCTAATGGACCACCTTCAGTACGTCGGAGTCATGGCAGTTGAGTTGTTTGACTGTGGTGACCAGCTGCTGATCAACGAAATGGCTCCGCGGGTACATAACTCCGGGCACTGGACTCAAGATGGCGCCAACATCTGCCAATTTGAGTTACACCTGCGTGCAGTTGCCGGCCTGGCACTGCCTGGCGAATTGCAATGGCGCCCGACCCGAATGGACAACCTGATCGGTGTGACGCTCAATCACGACTGGCTCAGTGGTACCGGTAAGCTGCACTGGTACAACAAGGCCCCACGGCCTGGCCGCAAAGTTGGCCACATCAATTACTGGCAATAAAAAAGGCCCTGATGGGCCTTTTTTATTGCGCACGGTACTGAAACACCGCTTCCAGTGGCTCGCCAAAGACTGCCGCAATACGAAACGCCAGCTCCAGAGACGGCGCATACTTGTTGGCTTCCAGCGCCATGATGGTGTGGCGGGTGACACCCGCTGCAGCCGCCAGAGCTGCTTGCGTCATCTCATCATGCTCAAAACGCAGGCGACGGATCTGATTGGTAATAATCCCCTTGGCCACCGCCATCAGCTGCGCCCCCGATACAGCAGCAATTGATAAACCCCTTTGGCAAACGACGCCAGTAACAGCGCCATTAACAGCAGATGTGCATAAAACAATGGGCTGGCTGGCACTGTCAGCCAGTGACCAAGAGATGATTGCAGCCCCACCGCAGCGGCGGCCATCTGCCAGGCAAGCCCGGCACAAAGCACAAACAACACTCGATAGCCCAGGGTGGTACCCCGTTCGGCAATATGCAGATCCCGCTCGTCCGCCGCTTCGCTGTTACGGCCCAGCACACTGAACACCACAATACTGGCAACAATGGCGACAAGCACCACCTTCACCACCAGCTCAGCCAACGCAGAGCCGCTTTGGTTAAGACCATCTGGCAATGCCAGCAAATGCCAGAAGTAATAACCGGCTACCAGTATATCGACCAGCAGGGTACCCAGCAGTTTTTGTTCCCGCTGAGAAAAATAATCTGTAAAGCGCATAACCCACCCTCTCATGACGACGTGTCAGAGACAATGTTATACACAATGACCATGAGGTAAAGTATTTTTTACTTAATGGTCGCCATGGATAACCTTTCAGGAATAAAAAAAGCCGCCCGTAGGCGGCTTTTTCAGCGTCACAACGCCGATTATTTTTTCTTCTTCGCCTTAGGGTTCGGCAGGTCGGTGATGGAGCCTTCGTAGACTTCTGCAGCCAGACCAACTGACTCATGCAGGGTCGGGTGCGCGTGAATGGTCAGCGCCAGATCTTCTGCATCACAGCCCATTTCGATAGCCAGACCAATCTCACCCAACAGCTCGCCAGCGTTACCACCAACAGTGGCACCACCGAGGATACGATGGGTTTTCTTATCGAAAATCAGCTTGGTCATACCGTCAGAGGTGTCAGAAGCGATAGCACGGCCGCTGGCTGCCCACGGGAAGTTGGCAGTTTCAATCTCGATGCCCTGCTCTTTGGCTTCTTTCTCGGTCAGGCCAACCCAGGCCAGTTCCGGATCGGTGTAAGCGATAGACGGGATCACTTTCGGATCGAAATAATGCTTCAGACCTGAAGCCACTTCGGCTGCCACATGACCTTCGTGTACACCCTTGTGTGCCAACATCGGCTGGCCAACGATATCGCCGATGGCAAAGATGTGCGGCACATTGGTGCGCATTTGTTTGTCAACGTTGATAAAGCCACGGTCATCAACATTGATGCCGGCTTTGTCAGCGTCGATCAGTTTACCGTTCGGAGTACGGCCGATAGCCACCAATACGGCGTCGTAACGTACCGGCTCAGCAGGTGCATGCTTGCCTTCCATGGTCACGTAGATGCCGTCTTTTTTGGCCTCTACCGCGGTGACCTTGGTTTCCAGCATCAGGTTCATCTTCTTGCCAATGCGCTTGGTGAAGATTTTGATCATGTCTTTATCGGCAGCAGGAACCAGCTGGTCAGCCATTTCCACTACGTCAATGTCGCTGCCCAGGGCTTTGTAGACAGTGCCCATTTCCAGGCCGATGATGCCGCCACCCATAACCAGCATTTTTTCCGGTACAAAACGCAGCTCCAGGGCGCCAGTGCTGTCCCAGATGCGCTCATCTTCGGGAATAAACGGCAGGCTGATGGGGCGAGAGCCAGCAGCAACGATGGCCTGCTCGAAGTTGACGGTGGTTTTGCCGTCTTCGCCTTCCACTTCGATGCTGTTGGGGCCGGTAAATTTGCCGTAGCCGTTAACCACCTTCACCTTACGCATTTTCGCCATGCCACCCAGGCCGCCGGTCAGCTGGCTGATGACTTTTTCTTTGTGGCTGCGCAGTTTGTCCAGGTCGACTTCCGGTTTACCAAAGCTGACGCCGTGGCTGGCCATGGTGTTAGCTTCGTCCATTACCTTGGCAACATGCAGCAGGGCTTTGGAGGGAATACAGCCGACGTTCAAGCAGACACCGCCGAGAGTGGAGTAGCGCTCAATGATCACGGTTTCCAGACCAAGATCGGCAGCACGGAAGGCAGCGGAGTAACCCGCCGGGCCAGAACCCAGCACAACCAGTTGTGCCTTGATTTCGTTGCTCATTATGTAACCTCGTTATTCTTCGCGCGGTGTCGCGTTTTGCAGGGCACCGCAAGTGTAACGCCATCAAAAGAAGGGGGCAAAGCCCCCTTTCTGGTCAGAGAATGATTTGTCGCAGATCACCCAGCATAGTAGACAGGGTAGTGACAAAGCGGGCACCGTCGGCACCGTCAATGACCCGGTGGTCATAAGACAGCGCCAGCGGCACCATCAACCGTGGTTCAAACTCTTTACCGTTCCACTTCGGCTTGATGTCCGACTTGGAGACACCGAGGATGGCTACGTCCGGGGCGTTAACGATAGGCGTGAACTGCGTACCACCAATGCCGCCAAGGCTGGAGATGGTAAAGCTGGAGCCTTGCATATCTGCCGCTGTCAGCTTGCCGGCCCGTGCTTTGGCAGAAATTTCGCCCAGCTCTTTGGACAGGTCATAAACGCCTTTTTTGTTGACGTCACGCACCACCGGCACCACCAGGCCATTGGGTGTATCCACCGCAATACCGATGTGCACGAATTTCTTCATCACCAGTGATTCGCCGTCGTCGCCAATGGAGCAGTTGAACTTCGGATGCAGTTCCAGCGCCTTGGCCACCGCTTTCATGATGAAAATCAGTGGTGAGATCTTGAAGCTTTCTTTCTGCTTGGCCAGGGTTTCATTCTGGCTCTTGCGGAAAGCTTCCAGCTCAGTGATATCGGCCTCGTCGAACTGGGTTACGTGCGGGATTTGCACCCAGTTGCGGTGCAGGTTGGGGCCGGAGATCTTCTGGATGCGGCTCATTTTCACCACTTCCACTTCCCCGAACTTGCTCCAGTCAACTTTCGGCCAGTCAATCACCGAGACGTTACCACCACCGGCATTGCTGCCAGCAGCCGCTTTCGGGCGGGCCAGCTCAGCCTTGACGTAGTTCTGCACGTCTTCTTTGAGGATACGGCCTTTACGACCGGTGCCTTTCACCTGGTTCAGATCAACACCGAACTCCCGAGCCAGACGGCGTACCGACGGGCTGGCATGGGCCAGGCCACTGGCTTCTTTGTTACCCGCTGACGGATGGTGCGGCACCGGGTGCGGCTTCGGTTCAGATGGCGCCGGTGCGGCGCTCTGGCTGGGAGCTGCACTCGGGGCTTGGTTGGCCGTGCTACTGCTATCGGCAGCGCTCGCTGCACCGGCCGTTTCAATGCGGGCAATCAGCTTGCCTTCACTGATTTTGTCACCGGTGTTCACTTCGATGGCTTTGACCACGCCGGCAAAAGGCGCCGGGACTTCCATGGCGGCCTTGTCACCTTCCACAGAGATCAGTCCCTGCTCGGCTTCCACGGTATCGCCAACGGCCACCAGCACTTCCACCACTTCCACTTCACCACCGGCATCGGGCAGGGTGACATCCTTAACTTCCTTGCTGGCCAGCGCTGCGGCTTTAGCAGGTTCGGCAGCAGGTTCACCAGCGGCTTCTGCGGGAGCAGCACTATCGCTGTCACCGGCCGTTTCCAGTACCAGGATCAGGCTGCCTTCGGAAATTTTGTCACCGGTAGCCACTTTTACGTCAACCACTTTGCCGGCAAAAGGCGCGGGCACTTCCATGGCGGCTTTATCGCCTTCCACAGAAATAAGCCCTTGTTCGGCTTCCACGGTATCGCCAACGGCTACCAGAATTTCCACCACTTCCACTTCGCCACCGGCGTCGGGCAGGGTTACGTCCTGGCGTTCAGCCGCTTTTCCAGCCGCGCTTGGCGCTGCCGGCTCGGCAGCCGCAGGTTGCTGCTCGGTGCTGTTGTCAGCGTTGTTGTCAGTGGCCGCAGAAGCCACTTCGATGGTGCCGATTTTGTCACCGGTAGACACTTTGTCACCGGCATTGACGGTCAGACTTTTGATAGTGCCGGCAAAGGGAGCCGGAACTTCCATGGCGGCCTTGTCGCCTTCCACGGAGATAAGCCCCTGCTCTTCTTCGACGCTGTCACCCTCGGCGACCAGCAGTTCGGTGACATCGACTGCATCGCTGCCGATATCGGGCACGATCAGATCACGAATATCTGCCATTGCTCTTATCCTTACGCGTACAGCGGGTTGACTTTGTCGGCGTCGATATCAAAACGCTTGATGGCTTCGGCCACCAGTTTTTTGTCGACTTTGCCGGCCTTGGCCAGTTCGTACAGAGCGGCAACCACCACGTAATGGGTGTTGACCTCAAAGTGACGACGCAGGTTGTCACGACTGTCTGAGCGACCGAAACCGTCAGTACCCAGAACCCGATACGGACCCGGTACAAAACCACGCACTTGCTCAGCGTACAGCTTCATGTAGTCGGTCACCGCTACCGCCGGTACGCCATCGCTCAGCACACCGGTCATGAATGGCTGCTGTTCAGCGTCCGGATGCAGCATGTTGTGACGTTCTACGGCCATGCCTTCACGGGCCAGTTCGGTGAAACTGGTGACCGAGAACACGTCGACATCCACACCGAAGTCGCTCGCCAGGATCTGCGCCGCTTCGCGGGCTTGCAACAAGATGGTGCCAGAACCCAACAGCTGTACTTGTGCCTTACCCTTACCTTTGACGGTTTCGAGCTTGTAGATACCTTTACGGATACCTTCCTCAGCCCCTTCCGGCATGGCCGGCTGCTGGTAGTTCTCGTTCATTACCGTCAGGTAGTAGTAGATGTTTTCCTGCTCGCCATACATGCGGCGGATACCATCCTGAACAATCACCGCCACTTCGTAGCCGAAGGTCGGATCGTAGGACACACAGTTGGGAATGGTGGCTGAAAGAATATGGCTATGGCCATCTTCGTGCTGCAGGCCTTCACCATTAAGGGTGGTACGGCCGGCGGTGCCGCCAACCAGGAAGCCCCGGGCCTGCTGGTCACCGGCAGCCCAGGCCATGTCGCCAACCCGTTGGAAACCGAACATCGAGTAGTAGATGTAGAACGGGATCATCGGCTCGTTGTTGGTGCTGTAACTGGTAGCAGCAGCCACCCAGTCAGACATGGCGCCCAGCTCGTTGATACCTTCTTGCAGTACCTGACCTTTGCGATCTTCTTTATAGAAGGCCACCTGGTCGGCGTCTTGCGGGGTGTATTTCTGCCCTTCACGGCTGTAAATGCCCACCTGACGGAACAAGCCTTCCATACCAAAGGTACGGGCTTCATCAGGGATGATCGGTACCACCCGTTTGCCGATTTGCTTGTCTTTCAGCAACGCCGTCAGCACCCGCACAAAGGCCATGGTGGTGGAAATTTCGCGATCGCCACTGCCTTTGAGTACGGTATCAAAGGCATCCAGTTTCGGCAGGTCCAGCTCACCATTAAAGCGTACCTGGCGGCGCGGCATAAAGCCGTGCAACGCCTCGCGGCGGGCCTTGAGGTATTTCACCTCTTCGGAGTCTTCACCGGGGTGGTAGTACGGGATGTCAGCCAGTTTGTCGTCACTGATCGGAATGTTGAAACGGTCACGGAAGTACTTGATGGCTTCCATGTCCATTTTCTTGACCTGGTGGGCAATGTTTTTGCCTTCACCGGCGTCACCCATGCCATAACCTTTAACGGTTTTGGCCAGGATCACGGTAGGACGACCCTTGGTATTCACCGCGCGGTGATAGGCGGCGTAAACCTTGTACGGATCATGGCCACCACGGTTCAGGCGCCAGATGTCGTCATCCGA
Organism: Gallaecimonas aegicerasi; assembly: GCF_045291545.1. Classification (GTDB taxonomy): domain Bacteria; phylum Pseudomonadota; class Gammaproteobacteria; order Enterobacterales; family Gallaecimonadaceae; genus Gallaecimonas. The sequence continues at coordinate 345,832 of NZ_CP149514.1, read as the reverse complement.
CATATTGGCAACCATTTCCTTGGTTTCCGGGTACTTACCGAAGAAATTGTCACGGGTGTATTTGCCGCCTTTGGCTTTGTAGTTCTGGTACTCACCGTCAACGGTTTCTTCCATGATCTGCAGCAGTTTGCCGGAGGTATCACGGGCCAGCAGCGGATCCCAGTAACGACCCCAGATCACTTTCAACACTTCCCAGCCAGCGCCACGGAAGGTGCCTTCCAGCTCCTGGATGATCTTACCGTTACCACGCACCGGGCCATCCAGGCGCTGCAGGTTACAGTTGATCACAAAGATCAGGTTATCGAGCTTCTCGCGGGCCGCCAGGCTGATAGCACCCAGCGCTTCCGGCTCATCACACTCGCCGTCACCCATGAAGCAGTAGACTTTTTGCTCAGAGCAATCCTTGATACCGCGATCGGTCAGGTACTTAAGGAAACGGGCCTGATAGATAGCAGCAATGGGGCCCAGCCCCATGGATACAGTCGGGAACTGCCAGTAGTCCGGCATCAGTTTCGGGTGTGGGTAAGAAGATAACCCTTCACCATCGACTTCCTGACGGAAACTGTCGAGTTGCGCTTCGGTGAAGCGCCCTTCCAGGAAAGAACGTGCGTAGATCCCCGGGGCAATGTGGCCCTGGAAGTAGATCAGATCGCCGCCGTCTTTGTCGTTGGGCGCCCGGAAGAAGTGGTTAAAGCCCACATCGTACAGGGTGGCGCTGGAGGCAAAGGATGAAATATGACCACCCAGCTCCAGGTTCTTTTTGGAACCACGCAGTACCATCGCCAGCGCATTCCAGCGGATGATGGAACGAATACGTCGCTCCATGCCTTGGTCGCCGGGCATTTCCGGCTCTTGGCCCACCGGAATGGTGTTGACGTACGCAGTAGTGGCTTCGAAAGGCAGGTGAGCGCCATTACGACGAGCCTGATCAGTCAGGGATTCCAGCAGGTAATGGGCACGTTCAGCACCTTCTTCTTCCATGACCGCCTGGAGCGCGTCCAGCCATTCACGGGTTTCCTGCGGGTCCACGTCATGCATAACCTTCTCTGACATGGCTTGTTCCTTATTTTGCTCTGTAGTGATTAAACGAAAATCGTCTGCGACCTAAACCATAGTTCAGCTGGCCGAGTTAGACGGTTTGCCTTGCAGCCGGCGCAATGACCGCTGTAAACGGCTTTGCTCCCGGCGAATATCCAACAGGGTTTCTTCCAGGTAGGCCAGGTGCTGTTCGCAGGCCTGGCGTGCTTCCTGGGGTTTGCCGGAAACAATACATTCCAGCAAATATTTACGATGCTGACCCACATGCTCAGGGGCACTGGCCCGCTGGTATAGCATCTCAAGGTTTTGTTGCACATTGGCCACCAGCATCGGCTTCATGACCCGAAACAGGTGCAGGATCACCACATTGTGGCTGGCCTGCGCTACCAGTTCATGAAAGCGGGTAATGGCGCGGGCTTCTTGGGCGACATCACTGTTGGCATGGGCACTTTCCACCTCAACATAGGCCGCACGAATTTCTGCAAAGTCGGTATTGGTGCCACGCAGCGCCGCGTAGTAAGCCGCCATGGCTTCCAGCGCATAACGAAACTCCAGCAGATCCAGCTGCCCTTCGGAGTGCTTGGCCAGCATGTCGAACAGCGGGTTGGCCAGCTCGCCATAGATATCCTGGCTGACAAAAGTACCGCCCCCCTGACGACGTACCAGCAAGCCTTTGGATTCGAGTTTTTGAATGGCTTCACGCACGGATGGGCGCGACACGTCAAACTGCACCGCCAGCTCTCGCTCCGGTGGCAGCTTTTGGCCCGGCGCCAAAGTGCCTTCAAGGATCAGCTTCTCCAGCTGCTCCTTGATGACATCGGCGATACGGGGCTGACGAATACGCTGATAGCCTGCCATGCTGTAAATTGGTATTACCAATAGCCTAAAGAATGGACACACCTTAGCAGAAGCCAGAATCGCTGTCCATTCAGTAGACTGGAGGGTGAGATCAGCTCATCAGAGATGTTATCGGCTTGCTATGAAATTGGTCATACCAGCCAACCGAACAGGGTCAGGATAGCCACCAGGGTCAGGAAGAACAGCAGATTACGCTTGGCCAGGGCCACCAGGCACAGTACCGGTTGCTGGCTGCGAGGATCCGACACATCCACTTCTTCCGCCGCCAGAGCCACTTCACCAAGGTAATTTTCGTTGTCATTGGGGTGGCGTAACAGCCCTTCCAACCATAACGGCATCGCCCGTGAGTAATGACCAACAAACGCAAAGCCCATGGCTGTCAGCCGTACCGGCAACCAATCCGCCAGTTTGATTAAGCGGCGCGGCTCAGCTTGCTGCTGGTCTTGCCAATAGCGCAATAGCCCGTAGGCCAATGCCGCACCAATGCCGGCTACTACGTAAAAAAACATCACCGCACAATAATGGCGATAATTGGCCCACAACAATGCCATCAGAGTACGCTGGCGGCCTTGATAATGCTCGGAGGTCAATGGCTGTTCCAGTTGTTCAGAACAAAGATCTGCCGCTTCCAGATCGCCTCGTGAAAAGGCGTTCAGCATACGCCGGTAATCCAGCCGTACCTGGGTTGTATTAAGCGTCAACCACAACAGCAGCACCGTCAACGGCCAGGCCAGTATCCCCGGCAGAGCTCCCATCAATAAATCCACCAGCAACGCGAAGGCGAGCAACGCCAAAGTCAGTAGTGGTAATGACAACGCCGGCTCTCGCAGCCGTTGTGGCAGTTTGGCCAGCAGTGCTGAGTATTGCCATGCCAACGGCAGCATAGTGACCCGATCCAGTGCCAGCAGCACCAGCAGGGTGATCAACATCATGAGGATGACTCCAGAGTATGGTAGAAGGTCAGCCAATCAAAACCGGCGCCCGGGTCAGTTTTGCGCATCGGGGCAATGGTTTCATGGCCAGTAATACGATCAGCCGGCAGTGCCAGCTCCGCCAGCAACCACCGGCAAAGCATGGCCAAAGCCTGGTACTGGGCAGCACTAAAAGGCATGTGGTCGGCGCCTTCTAGCTCTATGCCGATACTGTTGTCATTAAGGTTTTCACGGCCAAGAAAAGTCGATTTACCCGCGTGCCAGGCACGCTCCTGCAGCGGCACAAACTGCCTGATTTCGCCATCACGACAAACGAGAAAATGGGCGCTGACCCGCACTCCATGCAGACGAGCAAACCAGGGGTGGCTGCCGGTATCGAGCTGGCCAAGGAAAAAGTCACTGATGGCCTCAGCCCCGGGCTGATTCGGTGGCAGGCTGATGTTATGCAACACCAGCAAATCCGGGGTTACGCCATCAGGCCGGGCGTCTTTGTGTGGCGAAAGCAGGCGGCGGGCGCCGGGGTACCAGTCCAAAGCTGAGCTCCTTTGACATCTGTTGCCACTTTAGCACAGCAAACTGTTGAAATTACGACCTATTCAAACTCAATACTGGCAGGCCGCTCGTCGGTAGGAATGGCCTTTTCACCACTAGCCCATTCCCCCAAATCAATTAGCTGACAACGCTTCGAGCAAAAGGGCCGAAAAGGGTTATCTTCTGACCACGTCAGCTCATGCTGACACGTCGGGCATTTAACTTTCATCTTGTTCTCCTCAAGACCAACTGCAATGGCACAAGGTCAGTGGCAGATCTTCTGCCACCGGCAGGCTTTCACCATCGTCACCGAGGCGCATCAAGCGGATAGTGTAACGGCCGCGGTGGCCTGAGACACTGGGGTAAAGATCCGGGCTGAGATCGCCCACCAACAGCAGTACCAAGTGCTCAGCGCTGCCTTGGTAAAAACCATTACGGGCCTGCACTTTGTCTTTGCGGCCACCTTCACGCACCAGTTTTAAAAATAATGCCAGCGCCTGTGCCAACGGCTCCACGGCACTGAGCCAGGCGCCCACATCGGCTTGCCGCACTGTTGCTTCACGGGCCAGCCAGCAACCCAGTTGCGGTACATCAAAGGCGGCATCGCCCCCGGCCACGGAAAAGCGCGAGCGCAGCGCCATCAGCAGCGGTTCACTGCGCCAGGCACTGCCTAGCCGACTCTGCGCCAGCAGCCACTGGCGTTGTTCACTCAGGGCATCGGACAGGCTTGCCAGGCGCGCGCTGTCCACGCCTGGCATACTGGCCCAGCGGCCTAACTGCTCAAGCGTTCGCTCCAGATCTTTAATGAGCTCAGCTTTGATGTCACCCCGCTCCAAGACATCCTGCACATCAAACAAAGCACGGAAAAAAGGCCAACGCGCCTCATTTGCCTCGGCAAAGAGCCGGGTCAGCAAATGATCAAGGCGCAAATAGGCCCGAAATTTTTCGTTTAGCGGGAATTCAAACGGCACAGGCCAATGTCCAGAGCATGTTCAGAATGGCTTTTTTATCATAGCCTTTTTTGCGCTGCTAACGACAGATAGCGCTGATGTAAAACGTCTACCTGTTCAGCCAGAGCGTCGGGTGTGCCGCTGTTATCAATGATGTCGTCAGCCGCCGCCAGTCGTTCGCGGCGAGACAGCTGCCGGGCCATAATAGCGTCGGCATCAGCGCTGGCGTCACGTGCTAATACACGCTGACGCTGCGTATCGGCGGGAGCGTCCACCACCAGTACCCGATCACAGTCTTGGTTCAGACCATTTTCCAGCAACAGCGGCACCACCCACAGCACATAAGGGCTCGTGGCGGCAGCGAGCTGTTGCTGCATCTGTTCACGAATAAGCGGATGTAACAGCTGGTTTAGCCACTGTCGCGCCGCTTCGTCGCTGAACACCTGAAGACGCAGCGCGGCGCGGTTCAGTTGGCCGTCAGCCTGCAACACTGTGGGGCCAAAGTGTTCTGCTATCGCCGCCAGGGCCTGGCTGCCAGGGGCGACAACCTGCCGGGCAACCACATCGGCATCCACCAGAGCAATTCCGTTGTCAGCAAACAGCGTGGCCACGGTACTTTTACCGGAACCGATACCGCCGGTCAGGCCGACAATAAAATCAGCCACTGAGCAGCCCCAGGTACCAGTTGTTAATGGCCTGCCCCCAGATCAAGGCAACCCAGCCAGCGGCCGCCAAGAAGGGGCCAAAAGGCATCGGCTGGTTCCCTTTTTTCAGCGCGCTGGCAATACCCCAGGCAGCCCCGAACAGTGAAGACAGCAAGATGATTTGTGGCAACATCCAGGGGCCAAGCCAGGCGCCCAGTGCGGCTAACAGCTTGAAATCGCCGTAGCCCATACCCTCTTTACCGGTCAGTAACTTGAAGGCCCAATACACCGACCACAGAACCAGATACCCTATCACCGCTCCTGTTATCGCCTCTGCCGGGCTGACCAGCCCGCCCCAGAGACTCAGCAGCAACCCCCCCCACAGCAAGGGCAAGGTTAAATCGTCCGGCAGCAGCATGGTGTCAGCATCGATAAAGGTCAGTGCCAACAACACCCAGGTAAAGAGCAACGCCGCCCAGGTGAAGCTGCTGGCGCCGTAGTGCCAGGCGACCACCGCCGACAGCAAGCCACAGCTCAGCTCTACCAGTGGGTAACGCACGGCGATTGATGTTTGACAGTGGCGGCATTTACCACGCAGCAGCAGCCAGCTCAACAGCGGAATGTTGTCGTACCAGGCAACTTTGGCACGGCAGCTGGGGCAATGGCTGTGGGGCAGCAACAGATTAAAGCGCTCACTGGCTGGTTGTTCCAGCTCCAGTAGTTCCCGGCTCTCCGCCTGCCAGCGCCGGGTCAGCATTACCGGCAGCCGGTAAATCACCACATTCAGAAAGCTGCCGACCAGCAGCCCCAGCCCCAAGACAAGGGCCGTGAACGCCACTGCGTCACGGCCCCAAAAAGCAATGGCATTGTCTAACAACTTATTTCACCACATTACCCAGCTGGAAGATTGGCAAGTACATGGCAATGACCAGGCCACCGATGATGGGCCCCAGTACAATCATGATGGCCGGCTCCATCAGGCTCATCAGGCCATCGACAGCATCATCCACTTCCTGCTCATAGATACTGGCCACCTTGCTGGTCATTTGATCGATTGAACCGGATTCTTCACCAATCAACACCATTTGAATCAGCATTTCCGGGAAAACCTGGGTGGTACGCATGGCAATGTTCATCTGCATCCCTGATTCCACTTCCCGGCGTACTTTCAAAATGGCATCGCGGTATAAGGCATTACCAGAGGCGCCAGCCGAAGAGGTCAGGCCATCAATCAAGGGCACACCCGCAGCAAAGGTGGTTGAAAGGGTACGGGAAAAACGGGCTAGTGAGGATTTATGCAAAATGGGGCCGATAATGGGAATGCGCAACAAAAACTTATCGGTATTGTCGCGCACTTTCTGGGAGCGGCGGTGCATGGCACGGAAGGTAAAACCGGCGGCAATCAGCACCGCCAGCAGGATATACCAGGAACTTTGCACGATGTGCGAAAGGCTGATCCACATGCGGGTGAACGCCGGCAACTCGGCGCCAAAGGAGTGGAAAATGTCCTCGAACTGCGGCACCACGAAAATCAGCAAAATGGCCATAACGACAATGGCCACAAAGACAATGGCCGCCGGGTAGAATAGCGCTTTTTTGATTTTCGACTTCAGTTCTTCCTGTTTTTCCTTGTAGATGGCAATGCGATCAAACATGGTTTCCATGGCACCGGCGTGCTCCCCTGCCGCCACCAGATCGCGATATAAAGAATCAAAATACAGCGGGTATTTACCCAGCGCTTCAGAGAGTAAAGTACCGCTTTGCACATCGGCGCTGATTTTGATCATCATCTCCCGCACCGCATCTTTTTTGTAGCCTTTGGCAATAATGTCCAGCGACTGCACCAAGGGCACCCCGGAAGCCAGCATGGTGGCCAGTTGCCGGGTTATTGCAGCAATATCAGCAGGTTCCACCTTCGAACCAAAAGCAAACAGTGGTTTGGGTTTGCGTTTGACTTCCTTGGGAGTGATCCCCTGGGTGCGCAGCTGTGCCTTGACCTCGTTGATACGAGCACCGGTGATCTCACCCTGCACCTTTTCACCGCGGCGGTTAACCCCTTTCCAGGTAAAGACATCCAGCTTGACGGTATCCACCTTGCGCTTTGTTGCCGTTGCCATAAGCCCTTCCCTCAGTAACTGGTAACGCGGTTAATTTCGGCCAGCGATGTCACGCCCTGGCGCGCCTTTTCCAGGCCCGACTGGCGCAGGTTTTTAACGCCCTCACGTTGGGCCTGGCTGGCAATATCCAGCGAGTTACCACCTTCCATAATGATCTTCGCCAGCGACTCACTCATCGCCATGGTTTCGTAGATCCCCACTCGCCCTTTGTAACCACCGGTGCACTCACTGCACCCCACGGCCCGGTAAAGGGTAAAACCTTCTTCAATTTGCCGCGGCGAAAAACCCTGGCGCAACAGCTCGTCTTTTGGCAATTCTTCCGGTTGTTTGCAGGACGGGCACAAACGCCGCCCCAGCCGCTGGGCAATAACCAAGGTGACACTGGAGGCAATGTTGTAGGGTGGCACGCCCATATTGACCAGACGGGTCAGGGTTTCCGAAGCCGAGTTGGTGTGCAAAGTCGACAGCACCAAGTGACCGGTTTGCGCCGCCTTGATGGCAATTTCAGCCGTTTCCAGGTCACGAATTTCCCCGACCATGATCACGTCCGGGTCCTGACGCAAAAACGAGCGCAGGGCCGAGGCAAAGGTCATCCCCGCCTTGGCGTGGATCTGCACCTGATTCACCCCCGGCAAGTTGATTTCAACCGGGTCTTCGGCGGTGGAAATATTAATCTCTTCGGTATTGAGAATATTAAGGCCGGTGTAGAGCGACACCGTTTTACCGGAGCCGGTGGGGCCGGTTACCAGAATCATGCCCTGCGGCCGGTTCAAGGCCTCCAGGTACATCTGCTTTTGTTCCGGATCATAGCCCAGCATATCTATGCCCAGCTGCGCCGAGCTGGAGTCGAGAATACGCATAACGATTTTCTCGCCCCACAGGGTTGGCAGGGTTGAGACCCGAAAATCGATGGCTTTTTTGCGGCTCAAACGCAATTTAATACGGCCGTCTTGCGGAATACGCCGCTCGGCAATATCGAGCTTCGACATGACCTTGATACGGGCCGCCAGGCGGCTGGCAACCGCTACCGGCGGCGCTGCCACTTCATGCAAAATACCGTCGATACGAAAGCGAATGCGGTAGTGTTTTTCATAAGGCTCAAAGTGCAGATCCGAGGCGCCCTTACGAATGGCATCCATGAGAATTTTATTCACATAGATAACAATGGGCGCATCGTCTTCCTTGCCGCTGGCATTGAGTTCCGCTTCCCGCTCTTCCGGGTCATCTACTGCCAGATCAGCCAGTTCATCGTCTTTGACATCACCGATATCCAGGCTGCCACCGGAGCTTTCCAGCAGTTTATCGATGGCCTTGGCCAGTTCATCGGCATTAACCAACACCGCCTCGGTGGGCAGACGCAGGTTAAAACGAAAGTCTTCCAGCGCCTGCTGGTTAGACGGGTCGGCAGTGGCAATGAACAGGCGGTTTTTTCTTTTAAACAGCGGCAGCACAGAATGCTTTTGAATAAGCTGCTCATTCAAAAGCGTACTGGGAATGGTATCGAGGTCGAACTTACTGAGGTCAAAGACCGGCAGGCCAAACTGCTCGGACAAAAACGCGGCAAAATCGGCGGCACTGAGTTCGGAGCGTTTGAGCACATCAAACAGCGGGATCAACCCGGAGCTGTGTTCCTTTAACAGAGCTTCAGCCGTACTTTGGTTGATTTTGCCTCGACGCAGTAGCAGCGCCAAGGTGCCTTTGGCAACAGGAAGGAATCCGGACATTATATCAAATTAAAGGTAGGCGCACTGGAACGTTAGATTTTTCCAAGATATGCAGTGCGCCTAGAAACATCAGCAAATTCCAGCGGCTACGCAGGTACCTGTACTGGTGTCCCACTTGACTCGGCCATTAGCAAATGTTGGCACAAGAATGTAATTTTCGCCATTGAGTCCGTCTGTTGCTACAGCAGTCGCTGTAATGGTGCCATCAGTGGTAGTTACAGACGCAACATATTTACTCGCATCAGGAGCGACGATACTCCAGCCAGGACCGTGCTGACCATCAGTACAGCCAGTGACACTACCTTTGTCCTGTGCACAAATCTCTACAGCTGTTTTAAGAGCCGACGTTGCAGCTACAACTTCAGAGAACTTCGCCTTTTTGGTGTAGTTCTGATAGGCCGGCAGTGCGATAGCGGCCAGGATGCCGATGATCGCAACCACGATCATCAATTCAATCAAGGTAAAACCCTGTTGTTTCTTCATGGTGAATCCCCTCTTATGCGATTCGGTTTTAACATGCCCGCAAGCTGGGCTGAACAAATTATTAACGCCCATCCGCCAAAAGCCAAGAGGTGCGTCAAATATAATTACCCCGTCTGTGAGGTGCTTATCATCCTCAGCCAGCGGCGGTAACTCTCTCCAGAGCATACCCCTAAGCCCTTGGCAGGTAAATGCTTACATGACATTGATGGCACAGCCATTTTACAATAGCGCGCCGTTTGCCAAGGAGCTGTTTGATGAGCGACCCGATAATGCAGACCGTCCAACAGGCCTTGGCCGAAGACTTGGGTGGCCAGATTGATGCCAGCATGGATATTACCGCCCAGCTGGTACCGGCAGATAGCTTACGCCGGGCACGGGTAATTACCCGTGAAGACATGGTATTTTGTGGCCGCCAGTGGGTTGAAGCCACCTTTGCCGCCCTCGGTGGCGAAGTGGAGTTGCATTTTAGCGCCGCCGACGGTGACTGGCTGGCCGCCGGCAGCACCCTCTTCACCCTGGCCGGCCCGGCCCGGCTGCTGCTGACCGGCGAGCGCACCGCGCTTAATTTTGTGCAGTTTCTCTCTGGTACCGCCACCACCACCCGTGACTACCAGAACAAGCTCGCTGGCCGCCAGACACAGCTGCTGGACACCCGTAAAACCATTCCGGGGCTGCGCCAGGCGCAAAAGTACGCGGTTACCTGCGGCGGCGGTAAAAACCACCGTATTGGCCTCTATGACGCCTTTTTAATTAAGGAAAATCATATTGCTGCCGCCGGCTCTATCGCCAAGGCCATAGCCCAGGCTGCCAGCATCGCGCCCGGCAAGCCGGTTGAAGTTGAGGTGGAAAATCTCGCCGAGCTGGCTGAGGCACTGCAGGCTGGCGCCGACATCATCATGCTGGATAACTTTTCGCTGGCCGATATGCGTACCGCCGTCAAAGAACGTGACCGGCTGCACCCGGCAAGCAAGCTGGAAGTCTCCGGCAATGTAACAGACGACGCCCTGATTGCCATTGCCGATACCGGCGTCGATTACATCTCCAGTGGCGCGCTGACCAAACATGTCAGGGCCATTGACCTGTCGATGCGCTTTGAAGACTGAGCACTGGCAGAACGATAAAAAAAAGCGGCCATTAGGCCGCTTTTTTTATTAGCGCAGCAGTAACACCGGGGTGCGGCTGTGGCGGATCATCGCAGTCGTGGTAGAGCCCACCAAAAACTGCCGTACCCGCGAGTGGCCATAGGCTCCCATCACCAGCATGTCGGTTTCGTGCTGCTGTTGGTAGTCGCTCAGCACTTTTTCTACATCGCCACTGATAATGGCGCCTTGTGCCTGATGCCCTTGCGCACGCAAGGTGACCAGGGCCCAGTCAAGCTGAGCCTGATTGTCGGCGTTGCTGTCAGCCACCATCACTACATGGCAGGGCAACCCTTTAAAAAGTGGGCTATTGGCGACCATTTCCACCCCTTTACAGGTGGTTTGTGAGCCATCAAAGGCAACCAGTACCGAGCTGGGCTGGCTGAAGGCTGCCGGGGTCAACAGCACTGGCTTATGCATGGCGCGGATAAGCCGCTCGACATGCATGCCCAGTTCGTCAGCGTGGGCGTGGTCGGCAGCACCACGCTTGCCCACTACCAGCAGCCGGATGTCGGCTTCGATGTCGCTGATGCTGGCCACCAGTTCACCGTGGCGCTGGCGACAGTCAATGGTAAGGCCACTATCGGCCAGGCTGGCCTTGGTGCCATCAAGCATTTGCTGGCCCTGGGCCATAGCCAGTTTCGAGCGCTGCTCGTCCAGCCGCACCATTTCCTCGATCAGCGCTTCTTGTGCCCCCAGGCCAATGGCCCCGGAGAAGTCACCGGCATGTTCGCCGTGATGGTGGTCAAGAATGTGCAGCAGCGTCAGCGGCGTTTGCAGCTGGCCAGCAGCCCAGGCGGCATATTGGCTAACGGCAGCGCTGTGGGCAGAGCCGTCAATACAGGCCATTACGTGCATGGTCATCCTTTTCTCCTTAGTGTCCCATCAGCCGTTCAACGGCCTCCGGCTTGTTATGTACGGCGAAGCGATCAACCAAGGTTGCAGAAGCTTCGTTGAGGCCGACAATATCGACTTCCGTGCCTTCCCGGCGCAGTTTGATGACAATCTTGTCCAGCGCCTCAACGGCGGTCAGATCCCAGAAATGGGCACGGCTGACATCAATACGCACCTTCGCCGTGGCTTCTTTGAAATCAATGGCGTCAACCAGCTTATTGGCAGAGGTAAAAAAGATTTGGCCCACCACCTGATATTCGCGCCATTCGCCCTGCTGCTGGCTGCCCACATAGAGCACCCGGCCCACTTTGTTAGCAAAAAACAGCGCTGACAGCAAAACACCAATGCCGACCCCAATCGCCAGGTTATGCGTCGCTACCACCGCCACCACCGTCGACAGCATGACGATATTGGTGCTCAGTGGATGCTTTTTCAGATCGCGAATAGAAGCCCAGTTAAAGGTACCAATGGACACCATGATCATCACCGCTACCAGTGCCGCCATGGGGATCTGCGCCACCCACTTGCCAAGGAACACCACCAAAATCAGCAAAAATACCCCGGCCACCAGTGTTGACAGCCGGGTTCGGCCACCGGATTTCACGTTGATAACCGACTGGCCAATCATCGCACAGCCAGCCATACCGCCGAGAAAGCCGGCAGCGATGTTGGCCATGCCCTGGCCACGGCACTCACGGTTTTTGTCGCTGCTGGTGTCAGTGAAATCGTCAACGATAGTGGCGGTCATCATCGACTCCAACAAACCGACGATCGACAGCGCCAGCGCATAAGGCGCGATGATGGTGAAGGTGTGCCAGTTCAGCGGTACATCCGGGAACAGAAACACCGGCAGTGAATCTGGTAATTGCCCCATGTCACCGACCCGGTGCACATCCAGCCCCAGATAGAGGGAAATGGCCGTCAACACCAGAATGCTCACCAACGGAGAAGGCACCGCTTTGGTCACATAAGGGAACAGGTAGATAATGCCAAGGCCGGCAGCGGTCATGGCATAGACCTGCCAGGTGACGTTGGTCAGCTCTGGCAGTTGCGCCATGAAAATCAGAATAGCCAGGGCGTTAACAAAGCCGGTTACCACCGAGCGCGACACAAAACGCATCAGCTCACCCAGGCGCAGCACCCCGGCAATGATCTGAAAAACACCGGTAAGAATGGTGGTGGCTAGCAGGTACTGCAGGCCATAGTCTTTGATCAAGGTCGTCATCACCAGCGCCATGGCACCGGTAGCGGCCGAAATCATCGCTGGCCGGCCGCCGGCAAAAGCCGAGACCACAGCAATACAAAAAGAGGCATAGAGGCCAACTTTCGGATCTACCCCGGCGATGATGGAAAAGGCAATAGCCTCTGGGATCAACGCCAGGGCCACCACCAGCCCGGAGAGAATGTCATTGCGGGGGTTCGAAAACCACTGTTGCCGCCAGCTCATGGGTTACTACCTTGGTCAACTCAACAAAGCGCGGCATTGTACAGTTCTTGGCTAGCTGTTCCCACCCCGGCGCAGCATCCCCCGCTGCGACAGGTCGCCCTGCAGCTTATGCACCACCGCCATAACCACATGCCCGGCACTGACCGTGATGAGGCTCCAGGCCAACACTTCGTGCACTTCTTCCAGAGTACGGTGCAAGCTACCGCCGAAGCCCGGCAGGCTGAACCCCCACCATAGGGCGGTGGGGCCGCTGCGGGTAATGACAATACCAATACCGGCCAGCATCAACAGGCCCATCAGAATATAGAGCAGTACATGGCCCCAGTGCGCCAGCTTGGCATTGAGTGGGGTTAGCCCGGCAACCGGAATGGGATTGACCTGGCGCCAAATGGCACGCACCAGCAGCAACACAAAGGTCAGCACGCCGATATTGACATGGCCGTCTTTCATGGTGTCGCGCAGCCAGCTGCCTTTTTCCGGCAGGCCCATGGTCAGCCCGACCAGAAACAACAGCACGATCAGCACTGCCATCAACCAGTGCAATGCACGGGCAGGAAAGCCGTATCGTTCAGTCGTGTTTTTCAGCATGCGTATTCTCCTTGTGGCTACCCGCAGTATGCCGACTTTGCCTTAACACAGGCTTAGCCGATTTTTAACGCCCCAGTTGCTGCGCCAGCCACTGCTTAAGCTGCACAGCTGGCAACGCACCGCTGACCCGTGCCAATTCCTGGCCCTGATGAAAAAGGATCAGGGTTGGAATGGAACGGATGCCATAGCTACCACTGGCCGCTGGCGCCTGCATGGTATCCACTTTGGCGAAGCTGACCTGACCGGCCAGCTCACTGGCCACTTCAGCAAAGATCGGCGCCATCATTTTGCAGGGGCCACACCATTCGGCCCAAAAATCTACCAGCAATGGCAAACCATGGCGACTGATGGCCTGGCGCAGATTACCATCGTCCAGGGCCATCACACGGCCATCGAGCAGCGGTGCTTTGCAGGCACCACATTTGGGGCCGTCACCCAGACGGTCATCGGCAACGCGATTGAGTTTCTGACAGGAAGGACACAGCAGTTCCATAATGGTTCTCCAAGATACCCTTGTGGGTATCAGTTTAACCCCTTGACCGCTTCCAGAATAGGGCCGTTGGCCGCCGGAAATTCCAGCTCGTCGAGTTCACTGATAGCGTGCCAGCCGCCCTGTTGCCCTTCGCGGCCGTGGGGCTGGCCAACAAAGCCACGCACCAAGTACACATCCAGCGCTACGGCCTTGTCCGGATAATCATGTTCGACCAGTAGCAAGGGCTCTGCCACCACCACATTGATGCCGATTTCCTCGCAAAGCTCCCGGTCCAGTGCTGTCAGTACCGCTTCGCCCGGTTCCACTTTGCCGCCGGGAAATTCCCACTTGCCGCCCTGGTGCTGGTGCGCCAGACGTTTAGTCAGGAACACTTCACCCCGGCCATTTTCGACCACGCCAACGGCGACATGGATACGTTTTTTCATGGCTTGCCCTCAAACACAAAACGGCCCATTAAGGCCGTTTTGCTGATCTTACCTGCCGTTACGCCAGTTTGCCGTGGCAGTGCTTATATTTCTTGCCGGAGCCACAGGGGCACGGGTCATTACGGCCAACTTTCGGACCATCACGCATTACCGTTTCAACGGCGCCTGCAGCTTCCGCGGCTTCATTATCGGTCAGGGCATGGCTTTCAGCGTGCTGGTACTGGTGCGGCACCTGTTCGGCGCGACGACGCTGTTCTTCTACCGCTTCGACGTCTTCCTCAGCCTGCACCTGCACTTTGGAAAGAATAGTCACCACATCATGCTTGAGGCTTTCCAGCATTTCGGTGAACAGCTCAAAGGCTTCACGCTTGTATTCCTGCTTGGGATTTTTCTGCGCATAACCACGCAGGTGAATGCCCTGACGCAGGTGATCCATAGCCGCCAGATGCTCTTTCCAGAGGCCATCGAGGGTTTGCAGCATCACCGCTTTTTCAAAGTGCCGCATCACTTCGGCGCCCACCTGCTCTTCTTTGGCCCGGTAAGCATTTTCAACCACTTCGTGGATACGCTCACGCAGGGTTTCTTCATGCAGTTTGTCGTCTTCGTCCAACCACTGCTGAATGGGCATCGCGAGCATAAAGTCGCCGCGCAGGCGTTCTTCCAGGCCGGCTACATCCCACATTTCCTCCAGAGACTCTGGCGGAATATAGGCGCTGATGGTTTTTTCTACGACGTCGGCGCGAATGGCATCGATGGTGTCTTTGATGTTATCGGCATCCATCTGCTCATTGCGCTGGTCGTAGATCACCCGGCGCTGGTCGTTGGCCACGTCATCGTACTCCAGCAGCTGCTTACGCATGTCGAAGTTACGGCCTTCCACTTTACGCTGCGCGTTTTCGATGGCGCGGTTCACCCAGGGGTGTTCGATGGCTTCACCATGCTCCATGCCGAGCCGCTTCATCATGTTGGTAACACGATCAGAGGCGAAGATCCGCATCAGCGCATCTTCCATAGACAGGTAGAAACGGCTGGAGCCCGGGTCACCCTGACGGCCAGAACGGCCCCGCAGCTGGTTATCGATACGGCGTGACTCGTGACGCTCAGTACCAATAATATGCAGACCACCGGCATCCAGCACGGCGTTATGGCGTTCTTGCCACTGCTGCTTGATTTGGGCAATTTGCTCGTCGGTGGGGTTATCGAGCTTGTCGATCTCGGCCTGCCAGCTACCGCCAAGAATAATATCGGTACCACGGCCTGCCATGTTGGTGGCAATGGTCACGGCGCCAGGCTGGCCGGCCTGGGCAACAATGTCCGCTTCCATGGCATGGTACTTGGCATTCAGTACCTGATGTGGAATGCCTTCTTTGCGCAGCAGCCGTGACAACAGCTCAGAAGATTCGATGGAAATGGTCCCCACCAGAATGGGCCGGCCTTTATCACGCTGGGTTTTGATGTCAGTGATAATGGCGTCGTATTTTTCTTCTGCCGACAGATAGACCTGATCCGGCATGTCATCACGGATCATCGGTTTATTGGTCGGGATCACCACCGTTTCCAGGCCATAGATATGGTTGAATTCGAAGGCTTCGGTATCAGCGGTACCGGTCATACCGGACAGCTTGTCGTAAAGGCGGAAATAGTTCTGGAAGGTGATGGAGGCCAGCGTCTGGTTTTCGTTCTGGATCTTCACCCCTTCTTTGGCTTCCACCGCCTGGTGCAGACCTTCGGACCAACGCCGCCCCGGCATGGTCCGGCCGGTGTGTTCATCAACGATAACAATTTCATCATCGGCAACGATGTAATCGACATCTTTGTGGAACAGATGATGCGCCCGCAGCGCTGCATTCACGTGGTGCAGCAAGCTAATGGAGCTGGCACTGAACAGGCTGTCATCTTCTTCCAGCATGCCCTTTTCTTTGAGGATTTCCTCAATGTGTACCTGGCCACGTTCGGTCAGGTAGAGCTGTTTGGCTTTTTCATCAATAGTGAAATCGCCGTCGCCCATTTCCCCTTCTTTATCTTCTTCAGCCTGGCGCTGGAGGCTCGGCACGATACTGTTGATCTGACGATACAGCTCGGACGAATCCTCCGCCGGGCCAGAGATGATCAGCGGAGTCCGCGCTTCATCGATAAGAATGGAGTCCACTTCATCGACAATGGCAAAGGCCAGCTTGCGCTGTACCCGCTCTTGCGGGCTAAACGCCATGTTGTCGCGCAGATAGTCAAAACCAAACTCGTTGTTGGTGCCGTACAGAATGTCGGTGGCATAGGCCTGCTGTTTTTCGTCCGGGCCCATGCCGGGAACGTTAACGCCTACGGTCAGGCCAAGAAATTCAAACAGCGGCCGGTTGGTGTCAGCATCACGACGAGCCAGGTAATCGTTCACCGTCACCACGTGCACCGGGCCGGTCAGGCCATTCAGGTAAGCAGACAGGGTGGCGGTCAGGGTTTTACCTTCACCGGTACGCATCTCGGCAATTTTGCCTTGGTGCAGCACCATGCCGCCAATCATCTGCACGTCGAAGTGGCGCATACCAAAAATACGCTTGGAGGCTTCACGTACCAGCGCAAAGGCTTCCGGCAGAATGTCGTCGAGCGTCTCACCTTTATCGAGGCGGCTGCGAAACTCCGCAGTTTTGGCGCGCAACGCGTCGTCATCCATGGCTTCGTATTGTGGCTCCAGAGCATTGATCCGGGCCACGACCTTGCCGAGGCGCTTGATAGTGCGGTCGTTGCGACTGCCGATAATCTTGGTGAGAAATTGTGTGAACATAATCCTGTCTTTTCGATATGTGGCCCGGCTCGAGTGCCGGTTATTATTCCTTAAAGGCCGCCGTGACGATAGAGGTAATCTGCCGGGTTACGGGGCCGGTTAAACGCCTGTACTTCAAAATGCAGGTGAGGGCCGGTGGCTCGGCCGGTTTCCCCCACCCGGGCAATAACCTGCCCCTGTTTTACCTGTTCGCCGCGCGTCACCAATAGCTGACTGTTATGGCCATAGCGGCTCACCAAGCCATTACCATGGGCAATTTCCACTAACTTGCCATAGCCAGCGTAAGCACCGGCAAAGGTCACTACACCGGGGCCGCTGGCATGTACCGGGGTACCGATACCGGCCGCCATATCCAGGCCACTGTGAAAACGACGCTGGCCATTAATAGGATCGGTACGATAACCAAACCCGGACGAAAGCCGGCTATGTGCTAATGGCGACGTCAGCTCTGTGACATGGTGGCGCCCCTGCCATTTTTCAAGCAGTTGATAGATTTTATCCAGTTGCGGCAGTTGTCCGGGCACCGGCACCTCCGGTAGCGGCCCCAGCCCCAGCTGCCGGGACAGCAGCTCTGCCCGCACTGTCAGGCTGGCTAATTGCGCACGGGTTTCGGCCAGCTGCTGCTGAATATTCTGATAACGCGCGGCGGCCAGCTGATCACTGCTGGTGGCAGCCGGTACTGTAGCTTGCGCCGCAGGCATCAAGCTCCAGCTCAGTAACACGACTGTCACTATCAGTGCAGCTAACAGCCATAACGGCAATTGCCATTGCCGTTGGCGGCCGCGGCCGTTGATAATGAACGTCAGTGTCATGGTGAAGGCCTTTGTTATGTCCGAGCAACCGAGCAACCTGGAAGACCTTATGCAGCAAAGCCTCAGTGGCTTAGCGTCATTGTCACGCAAGGCACGACAACTGGCGGCGTTGCAGCAGCACCTGGAAAAGGTTTTGCCAGCGCCACTGTCCGGCCATTGCCGGGTTGCCAACTTGCGCGGAGGTATTCTGGTACTCGAAACCGGCAGTGCAGCCTGGCTGAGCCAGCTACGCCTGCAACGGACCTTGTTGTTAAGCCAGATGCGGCAAATGCTCCCCAGCCTAACCAGCATTGATCTGCGGATCAACCCGGCCTGCAACAAGGCGGCCCCGAACGTTATCGCAACGCCGCGGCCCAACCCGCGAAAAATCAGTGCTGGCGCAGCAGCCTCACTATTGGCTCTAGCAGATGAAGCGCCGCCAGCTTTGCAGCGGAGCCTGAAAAGACTTGCGGCGCTCAGTGAGCGCCGCAAGGAAGAAGGGTCGACGGATTAGGCCAGGCTGAGGTTCGGAGACAAGTAGGCGATAGGAGACGCATCGCCCTCATCTTCGTAAGTGACTGTTTGCCACTTTTCCTGATGAGCCAGGATTTCCCGCACCATCAGGTTGTTCAGCGCATGGCCGGACTTGAATGAACGGAACTCACCAATGATCGAGTGGCCGGCCAGGAACAGGTCACCCACCGCATCCAGTAGCTTGTGCTTAACGAATTCATCTTCGTAGCGCAGCCCTTCATTGTTGAGGATCTTGTAATCATCCAGCACTACCGCGTTTTCCATTGAACCACCCAAGGCCAGGTTATTGGCCCGCAGCGTTTCAATGTCCCGCATAAAGCCAAACGTCCGGGCGCGGCTGATTTCCTTAACAAAGGATGTCGTGGAAAAATCCATTTCCAGGCGCTGATTACGCCCTTCCATGGCCGGATGCTTAAAGTCGATGGCCACATCCATCTTAAAGCCGTCGTAAGGACGGAACTCAGCCCACTTGTCGCCCATTTCCACCCGGATCGTATCCGTGATGCGGATGAATTTTTTGGCGGCTGACTGTTCCTCGATGCCGGCAGATTGCAACAGGAACACAAAAGGGCTGGCGCTGCCGTCCATGATCGGTACTTCCGGAGCATCAACATCCACATAGAGGTTGTCGATACCAAGTGCCGCCAGAGCAGCACTGAGATGCTCAACAGTCGCGATTTTGACACCACCGTCGCCATGCAGGCAGGTACACAGCATGGTGTCCTGAACCAGACTACCATCCGCCGGGATCTCGACCACCGGGTCCAGATCGACGCGACGGAACACAACCCCGGTATTTACCGGTGCCGGACGCAGGCACAAGGTAACCTTGTTACCACTGTGCAAGCCGACGCCAGTAGCGCGAATAGCGCTTTTAAGGGTTCGTTGCCTGATCATCATTGACCTCGCATCTCACAAGGTAAGCCACAACTGGTCTTACCTGAAAAAAAGGTGCAGTAGTATAACACCAGAAGGTGACAATACCAATGACAGGGTATGGCCTTCTACTGTTCACTTCCGCCCGTTAGGGCTGCGCCGTTCAGTCAGCCTGGCGGCGCAAAAACGCCGGAATATCCAGGTAGTCCAGATCCGCCTGACTGTTACGCTTTGGTGCCGGCGCGGGTTCGTCCTGCTTACGCAGCTCCGCCTGAGCCGGTTGTGACTGCCCTTTGGCGACCGGCATCGGACGGCCATGGGTGCCGTCACCGCTAGGCTGGGCTACAGGCTGACGCGGCGGTTCCGGATTTTGCTGCACCAAAGTGATCTCTGGCTTACGCTCACCGCCGCCAATACCGGTAGCGACCACGGTCACACGGATATCTTCATCCATCTCGGCATCGATAGTGGTACCGACCACCACAGTGGCGTGCTCGGAAGCAAAACCCTGCACGGCGTTACCAACAATTTCAAACTCTTCAATGCTGAGGTTCATACCTGCGGTGATGTTAACCAGAATGCCACGGGCACCGGCCAGATCCACATCTTCAAGCAGCGGGCTGGAAATGGCCAGGTCAGCCGCTTCCTGCGCACGGTCTTCACCGCGGGCGACACCGCTACCCATCATCGCTTTGCCCATTTCGCTCATCACGGTACGCACATCAGCAAAGTCGACGTTGATCATGCCCGGGTGGGTGATCAATTCGGCAATGCCTTTTACGGCGCCCAGCAGCACGTCGTTGGCAGACTTGAAGGCGTCCAGCAAGCTGGTGGATTTACCCAGCACCTTCAGCAGCTTCTCGTTGGGGATGGTGATCAGCGAGTCAACGTGTGCTTCCAGCTGGCTGATCCCTTCCTGTGCATAAGCCATACGCTTTTTGCCTTCGAAGGGGAACGGCTTGGTGACCACCGCAACGGTCAGAATGCCTAGTTCTTTGGCCACTTCCGCTACCACTGGCGCAGCACCGGTGCCGGTACCGCCACCCATACCGGCGGCAATGAACAGCATATCGGCGCCTTCCAGCACTTCCCGGATATGCTCGCGATCTTCTTCGGCACTCTGACGACCTACCTGCGGGTTAGCGCCAGCACCCAGCCCTTTGGTGACATTGGCACCGAGCTGGATAGTGACATCCGCCTTGGAGGTTTTCAGCGCTTGCGCATCCGTATTGGCAGCGATGAATTCCACGCCTTCAATAGTTTGTTCCACCATGTGCTGGACAGCGTTACCGCCGCCACCACCGACGCCGATGACCTTAATGACGGCCTCATCGGTATGGCCTTCAACAAATTCAAACATGATTCTCGTCTCCAATCGTTCTGCCTGTGTCCTTAAAAATGCCCTTTGAACCAGCTTTGCAGCTTGCTCCAAAGGCTACTGACGCCTTCCCCTACCGAATGTCGCTCACTGCGGCGCACTGCATTGTCATCCTTGCCGTAATGCAGCAAACCCATGGCGGTGGCGAAACGGGGGTCGGCCACGTAGTCGTTCAGCCCTTTTACCGGTAGCGGTACACCCAGGCGTACCGGCATCTGGAACAGCTCCTCTGCAAAAGCAATGGCGCCTTCCATTTGGGCGGTGCCGCCGGTCAGTACAATGCCGGCGGCGATCTGTTCTTCCAAACCGCTCTTGCGCAGTTCTTCCTGTACCAGTTCAAACAGCTCCTGGTAACGCGGTTCCACCACTTCCGCCAGGGTGTGGCGGCTCATGGTGCGTGAAGGCCGGCCACCCACGGACGGCACTTCGATGTTCTCTTCTTTGCTCACCAGGCTCTTGATGGCACAGGCGTAGCGGGTTTTGATCTCTTCGGCATGGCTAAGCGGGGTGCGGAAGATTTTCGCAATATCCGATGTCACCTGATTACCGGCGGCAGGGATCACTGCGGTATGGCGAATGGCGCCATTGGTAAACACCGCCATATCCATGGTGCCGGCACCCACATCAACGACACAGACACCCAGCTCTTTTTCGTCGTCGGTCAGTACCGCGTAACTGGACGCCAGCGCCGAGAAAATCAGCTGGTCAGCCTTAAGATCGCAACGCTCCACACACTTGATGATGTTGCGGGCCATGTCGTTCGCGCAGGTCACCAGGTGAACACTGGCGGTTAAGCGCACGCCACTCATCCCGATAGGGCTTTTGATACCCTCTTGGTAATCGATACCAAACTCCTGCGGCAAGACGTGCAGAATGCGCCGCCCTTCCGGGATCTGTACCGACTTGGCGGTGTGGATCACCGCTTCCACGTCATCCTGCGACACTTCCGCATCGTTGATGGGTACCATGCCGGACTCGTTCTGGCAGCGCACATGCCGGCCGGAGATGGCCAGGTAAACTGCGCTGACCTGACAGTCAGCCATTACTTCGGCTTCATCTACCGCCCGCTGTACCGACTGGGCCACGGAGTCCAGGTCATTGACCCCACCCTTGTCCATACCTCGGGATGGGTGATTACCCACGCCCAGTACATTGAGCTGGCCATCAGGCAAGGCTTCACCGATCACCGCCACAATCTTGGAGGTACCGATATCCAGTCCGACAATCAGTTTTCTGTCTGTTGCCTTGGTCATGGCGTCTTCTTCTCGTCCTGTTGCTGCCAACCCACGGCAAACCCGGTGTCATAACGCATATCCAGGTATGCCGGTTGGCGTTTGCCTCCCTCTACATAAGGGAAACTGTCGATAAACCGTTGCACCCGCCTGAGGGTGTCTTCCCGCCCGAGAATAATCTTCAGGCCATTTTTTAGCTGCAGCGACCAGGCGTTACGGTCACTGCACCAAGCTGCTGCCGGCTGATAGCCGTTGTCTTCCAGCAGCGTCGCCAGCTTCTGGTAGCCGGCCAGCACCTCAGCAGCATCGCCTTCGGGGCCGTATAACGCCGGCAAAGCGGCTTCCGCTTTGCCGGGCTTGGCAGTAAATACCTGCCCCTGTTCATTAAGCAGCGCCTGACCATTCCAGCGTGCGACCGGCTGCTGCTCCACCAAAAACACCTGCAGGGTTCTTGGCCAGGCCTTGCGTATCGAGGCCTGATAAATCCAGGGCAGTGCTTCCAGCCGCTGCTGCACATCGTTCACGTCAACCGTGAAAAAGCTGCCCAATGGTTGTGCTCGCAAGGCGGCTTTGATGGCTGCAGCCGGGGTGTGGGGATGTGCCCCTTTCACCTCGATTTGCTCCACCGGTAACCGCCCCTGGTCACGCATGGTGTGCCACAACGCCACACCACTGGCTGTAAAGCCGACCAGTACCATGGCAAAAAAGCCTAGGCCCAGCCAAAACTGCCACCGCTGCACCGGCCGGTCCTTAACGGGCCGATGCCAGGATGCGGCATACCAGGGTGGAAAAATCCATCCCCATAGCAGCGGCCGCCTTCGGCACCAGGCTCTTTTCTGTCATCCCTGGCACCGTATTCACTTCCAGCAATTGCATCTGGCCATTCGCGTCCAACATCACATCAACCCGCCCCCAGCCTTCTGCGCCAACGGCGTTAAAAGCGGCCAACGCCAGTTCTTGCAGCGCTGTTTCCTGCTCAGCAGGCAAGCCACAGGGCACCAGATATTGGGTGGTATTGGATTGATATTTGGCCTGATAGTCATAAAAACTGTTGGGTGTTTTCATCTGGATCACCGGCAATGCCTGCCCGTCCAGAATACCCACGGTGAATTCAGGGCCATCGATCCAGCGCTCTACCAGTACCACATCATCCAGCGCTGCTGCCTGGGCTACGGCGGCATGCAATTGTTCAAGATTGCAGGCCTTGGTCATACCCAGGCTGGAGCCCTCCCGGCATGGTTTAACCATCACCGGCGCAGCCATCATAGCAGTGGCCAGATCGCTGTCCAAGCCTGTTCCAGAGAGCACCCAGAACGGTGCTGTGGGTAACCCCATGGCCTGCCAGATCTGCTTGCTGCGCACTTTATCCATAGCCAGCGCTGACCCCAGCACACGGCTACCGGTGTAGGCCACACCCAACCACTCCAGTGCCCCTTGCACGGTGCCGTCTTCCCCGCCTCGGCCATGCAAGGCAATGAAGGCCTGCTCGAAGCCCTGAGACTTCAGCGCCAGCAGCGGTTGCTCGGCTGGATCAAACGGGTGAGCATCCACTCCGGCGGCGCGCAGGCCACGCAGTACCGCCTGCCCTGACAGCAGGGAAATATCCCGCTCAGCGGAGCGCCCTCCCAGTAATACCGCCACTTTACTCACTGGCCACCTCCAGGCCGGCGTCTGCCAGCTGCCGCGCCAGAGTGCCGACATTCCCTGCGCCCTGAGTGATCACCAGGTCGCCATCAGCCATCACATCGTTCAGTACCTTGGCCACATCGGCGATACTGGAAACAAATACCGGATCGAGGCTGGAACGGGAGCGAATGGTGCGGCACAGCGAACGGCTGTCAGCGCCGGCAATAGGCGTTTCACCAGCGCTGTATACATCCAGCATCAGCAACACATCAACCTGGCTGAGTACTTCGGCAAAATCCTCATAGAGATCGCGGGTACGGCTGTAGCGGTGTGGCTGAAACACCATTACCAGCCGTTTATCTGGCCAGCCGGCGCGAGCCGCTTTGATGGTCACATCCACTTCTGAGGGATGGTGGCCATAGTCATCTACCAGCATCACCTGCCCTTTGGCGGTGTTGAAGTCGCCATAGTGCTGGAACCGCCGGCCAATACCCTGGAACTTCGCCAGGGCAGATTGAATGGCGGCGTCACTGATCCCCAGGTCGGTGGCAATGGCGATGGCAGCCAGGGCATTTTGCGCATTGTGTTGACCAGGCAGGTTGAGCGTCACCGACAGCGGCGCATGGCCACTACGTTCCACCACAAACCGGCTCTGGTTGGCGCGCTGTGAAAAATCACGGCCGCGCACATCCGCTTGTTCGTCAAAACCGTAAGTCAGGTACTGGCGGCCCAGTTCCGGGTTGGCCAGCTCTTTGACAACAGGATCGTCCACACACAAAACGGCCAGCCCGTAGAACGGCAGGTTTCGCAGAAAGTCGACAAAAGTGCCTTTGAGTTTCTCGAAATCGCCACCGTAGGTGTCCATGTGATCCGGTTCGATATTGGTGACCACCGCCATCAGTGGCTGCAAATGCAGGAAAGAGGCGTCGGACTCGTCCGCCTCGGCCACCAGGTAGGTACCGGTGCCTAGGCGCGCATTGGTGCCATGGGAGTTGAGCTTGCCACCGATAACAAAAGTCGGGTCCAGGCCCCCTTCAAACAACAAGGCCGAAACCAGGCTGGTGGTGGTGGTTTTACCGTGGGTGCCGGCTACGGCAATTCCCTGGCGAAAACGCATCAGCTCCGCCAGCATCTCTGCCCGGCGTACCACCGGAATACGTTTTTCGGCGGCTGCCAGCACTTCCGGGTTGTCACCCTTGATGGCGCTGGATACCACCACCACGGAGGCGCCATCAACCTGTTCTGGTTTATGTTCCGGCCAGATGGTGGCGCCCAGTGCTGCCAAGCGCTGCGTCACCGGGTTATCGCTGAGATCCGAGCCGGTAATGTCATAGCCTTCGCCGAGCAAGACTTCCGCGATACCGCCCATGCCGGCACCACCGATGCCAACAAAATGAATTCGCTCTACTCGCCGCATCGGGCCTGTTCTGGTCATACACCTGCTCTCTTTCTGACACCGGCCAACTGCCGGCATACCGCTGCCACAGCTTCCGTGGCATCCGGCTTGGCAAGCTGGTGTGCGGCATTGCCCATACGCACCAGCTGCTCGGGATCGTCATGCCATTCGCGCAGCAAAGAGGCCACGCGCTCGGCGGTAAATTGGCTTTGGGGTACCAGCACGGCGCCCCCCTGCTCGCTTAAAAAGCGGGCATTTTGCGTCTGATGATCGTCCACGGCAATGGGCAGCGGCACCAAAATAGCCGGCAGGCCAACCGCCGCCAGTTCCGACACGGTCAGCGCCCCAGCCCGGGCGATCATCACGTCAGCCCACTGATAGGCTTCGGCCATGTCGTCAATAAAGTCCGATACCGTTGCTTGCTGCTCGAGTTGCTGATAGCGCGCCTTCACCGTCTCACTACGGCCTTTGCCAGTCTGGTGGCGGATTGCCAGGGCAACACCGGCACTGGCAAAGGCCGCCGGAAGCACCTCATTGAATACCTGGGCACCAAGGCTGCCACCCATTACCAAGACCCGCAGCGGCGGCTGATGGCGCATCCGAGTCAGACTGAACAGACTGGCGCGGATCGGGTTTCCAACCACTGGGGCATCCTTGAAAGCCCCGGGAAAGGCCTGCAAGGTCTGGTTGGCCACTTTGGCCAGATAGCGATTGGTGACACCGCTGACAGCGTTTTGTTCATGCAGCAGCAACGGAATACCGCGCAATTTCGCAGCAATACCGCCCGGGCCGGAGGCAAAGCCGCCCATACCCAGTACCACCGCTGGCCGAACCCGGCCAAACAGCCGCCAGGCATCCCACACAGCTTTGAGTAATTTCAAAGGTGTTACCAGTAAGCGCTTAAGGCCATTACCCCGCACGCCCTGGATGTCAACGAAGTGCAGCGCAATACCGTATTTGGGCACAATGTCCGCTTCCATGCGGGTGGGAGTGCCCAGCCAGTCCACCTGCCAGCCTTCTTCTTGCAGGTGTTGTGCGACCGCCAGCGCCGGGAAAATATGCCCACCGGTGCCACCGGCCATCACCATCAGCCTTTTCATGCGCGTCCTCCCCGGGCCTGCTGCCCGGCCAGTCGTGCTTCATGGTCAATGCGCACCAGCACGCTCAAAGCAATGGTCATGATCCATAAACTGGAACCGCCATAACTCACCAGAGGCATGGTCAGGCCCTTGGTGGGGAAAGCACCCGCGGCCACCCCCAGGTTCACGGCAGCCTGAAAAGCCACCCAGATGGCAATGGCGTAAGCAAAAAAGCCTTCAAAGTGACGGTCATTGGCCATGGCATGGCGGCCAATTTTCAGGGCCCGTAACACCACCCAGAAAATCACCAGCATCAACAGCACAATGGCGATAAAACCCAGCTCTTCGGCGACAATGGCCATGATGAAGTCGGTGTGGGCTTCCGGCAGGTACTCCATTTTCAAAATAGAGTTGCCCAGCCCCTGCCCGGTGAGGCCGCCACGACCAAAGGCCATCAGTGACTGGGTCAGCTGATAGCCGGCACCAAAAGGATCCGCCCAGGGATTTAAAAAGCCGGTCACCCGTTTCATCCGGTAAGGTTCGGTGACAACCAGCAGCACCAGTGCCGATACCCCAACCACAATCATGGCGACAAACTGCCAGAGCCGGGCACCAGCCAGAAACAACAGCCCCAGAGTGGTCACCAGCATCACCACCACAGTCCCCAGATCGGGCTGCATCAGCAGCATCAGGGCCATCAGGAAGAACACCCCCAACGGCTTCAAAAAGCCCACCAGGTTTTCCCGCACCTCCTGGTGTCGGCGCACCAGATAACCGGCCAGATAGGCAAACAGGAATAATTTTGCCGGCTCAGCCGCCTGTAGGTTCAGCGGGCCGATGCGGATCCAGCGGGTAGCACCGTTAACACTGTGGCCAACCACCAACACCCCCGCCAGCAGCAGCAGCGCCATCACCAGTAACCAGCCGTTGTACTGGGCCCAGCGCGCCATGGGAATACTCAAGGTCACGGCCCCCAGGATCAGCGCCCCGACCACAAACACCGATTCTTTGTAAACGATGTAGAAAGGGTTGCCATTAAGACGCGTGGCCTCGGGCATCGAGGCTGAGGCGATCATCACCCAGCCGAAGGCCATCAGCCCGAGGATCACCACAATCAGGCTGCGGTCATACAGGGCTGTATCGGTTTTTGCGGGCCACAGCCGCTGGCGCAGGACAGCAATCATAGCGCCCCCACCAATTGCCGGAAGCGCTCACCACGGGCTTCGAAATTGCGGAACTGGTCAAGACTGGCACAAGCCGGTGACAAGAGCACCAGATCGCCCGGCCGTGCCAGGCTGGCGGCCAGCGGCAGGGCCTCATCAAGTGAGTTAACCAAGTGGCTGTTCGCTTTCAGAGCAGCCAGCCTGGCACCATCTCGACCAAAGCAAATCAGCTCCCGAACCTTGCCGAGCTTAGCCGCCAGCGGCTGCACATCGGCGCCTTTGGCATCACCACCAGCCAGCAGTAAAATATCACCGTCAATGTCAGCAAAACCGCTCAGTGCCGCTTCCAGCGAGCCAATATTGGTAGCCTTGGAATCATTGACAAAACGCACCCCGGCTTTCTCTGCCACCCATTCGCAGCGGTGCGCCAACCCGGGAAAGTGGCGCAGGCTCTCTAACATCGCCGGCATTGGCAGGCCGGCCGCCTCGCCAAGCGCCAGTGCCGCCAGGGCATTGAAGTAGTTGTGTCGGCCCAGCATGGCCAGCTCAGAGCTGGCCAATAGGCGCTCTTGGTCACGGCACAGGTAACCGTCAGCCAAGTGATAACGGCCATGTTCACCAAAGCTGATGCCGGCCGCAGGCGGGCGAGTAGCAGCATCATCGCTGTTATAAATGCAATGCTCGGCGCCCTGGTAGATACGTAACTTGGCGGCGCCATAGTCGGCCATGTGTTGATAGCGGTCGAGGTGATCAGGACTCAGGTTCAGCACCGTCGCCGCCACCGCCTTAAGGCTGCTGGTGGTTTCCAGCTGAAAGCTCGACAGTTCCAGCACATACAGCTCGGCGTCCGTGGGCAATGCCAGTACCGGCACACCGATATTACCGCCAACTGCCACCTTAATACCGGCGCGGGCGGCCATGTCACCCAGCAAAGTCGTGACCGTACTCTTACCGTTAGAGCCGGTAATGGCGATCACCGGTGCCTGGGCCTGGCGGGCGAACAATTCAACATCACCGACCACCGGCACCTTGGCCCCGGCAATAGCTGGCTCACGGATGCTGATCCCAGGGCTGACCACCAGCTGCTGGCACTGACTCAGAGCTGCGGCCGACAGCGGCCCCAGGACCACCTCAACGTTAGCCGGCAGCTCTGCCAGCCCAGGCGGCACGGGCCGGGTATCAAAAGCGCGCACAGTCTGCCCCTGGCTAAGCAACCAGTTCACTGTGGCAACGCCGCTGAGTCCCAGACCCACTACCCCAATCATTACCGTACCTTTAATGTCGCCAGGCCAATCAGCACCAGCATTAATGAGATGATCCAGAAGCGCACAATAACGCGCGGTTCCGGCCAGCCTTTGAGTTCATAGTGGTGGTGAATTGGCGCCATGCGAAAAATACGCTGGCCGCGCAATTTGTAAGAGCCCACCTGCAGGATCACGGAAATGGTTTCCATCACGAACACGCCACCCATGATCACCAGCAGAATTTCCTGGCGTACCAGCACCGCGATGATGCCAAGGGTACCGCCCAGCGCCAGCGAGCCGACATCACCCATAAAGACCTGGGCCGGATAGGTGTTGAACCACAAAAAGCCAAGACCGGCGCCGACCAGCGCAGTGCAGACAATCACCAGCTCCGACGCCTGGTGAACATAGGGAATATGCAGGTAGTTGGCGAAATTGACGTTACCGGTCAGATAAGCAATCAGCGCAAAGGCCGCAGCAACCATTACCGTCGGCATGATCGCCAAGCCATCCAGGCCATCAGTGAGGTTGACGGCATTGGAGGTGCCCACCATCACAAAATAAGTCAACAGGATGTACAACAGCCCCAGTTGTGGCATCACATCCTTGAAAAACGGCACTACCAGCTCGGTTTCCTGTGGTCGTGCCTGCCAGTACAGAAAAACCGCCACCAGCAGCGCTATCAGCGACTGCCAGAAGTATTTCCAACGGGCGATCAGGCCCTTGGGATCTTTGCGCACCACCTTGCGGTAGTCATCTACAAAGCCGATGACGCCGTAAGACAACAGTACAAACAGCACCACCCAGACATAGCTGTTGGACAAGTTTGACCACAGCAGCGTTGATACCGATACCGCCAGCAGGATCATCAAACCGCCCATGGTGGGGGTGCCTGATTTTGACAAATGCGACTGCGGGCCGTCATCACGGACGGTCTGGCCAACCTGCAGCCGCACCAGTGCTTTGATCATCCGCGGGCCAACGTAGACCGTCAGCAGCAAGGCCGTAAGGATGCTGAGAATGGCCCGGAACGTCAGGTAAGAAAAAACGTTAAAACCGGAAATGAACTGTGTCAGATATTCTGCAAGCCAGACTAGCATGCCACCTCCGACGGTGTTGCCAGGGTACTGGCAGCAATTAAATCCACAACACTCTCCATCCGGGAGCTGCGCGCCCCCTTCACCAAAATACTGACCGGCGCGGTTTCGCTGCCAAGGGCAAGCACCACTTCACTGACCAGTGTCTCTTTGTTTTGATAATGTTTACTGCCCAGACCAAAGGCATCACTGGCGGCTTGGCTGAGGACGCCAACGGTGAACAGGTTGTCGATACCCTGAGCTTTGGCATAGTGGCCCAGCTCGGCATGGTAATAACGGGCCTTATCGCCCAGCTCACCCAGATCGCCCAGCACCAACACCCGCCGCCCCGGATAACCGGCCAGGGCATCGATGGCGGCACGCACCGCCCCTACTGAGGCGTTGTAGGTGTCGTCAATCAAGCGGCCACGATTGGCCAGTGGCCGGATGTTCATCCGCCCGGCCACCGGCTGTACTTTTGCCAGACCCCGCTGAATGGCATCAGCCCCCACGCCCAGTGCCAGCGCACAGGCGGCAGCAGCCATGGCGTTGTGCACATTGTGCCGCCCCGGCAGCGGTACTGTGACCGCCACGCTGTCATCCGGCAATAACAGGGTAAAAGCTAGGCCGTCATCGTGCCGGTCAACAATGTCGGCGGCCCGGATCTGCGCCTGAGGGTGCTCGCCGAAGGTCAATACCGGTCGTCCCGCCAAGCTGGTTAGCCAGTCGCTGGCAAAGGCATCATCACGGTTAACCACGGCAATGCCATCGGCGCTGAGCGCACCATAAATTTCGCCTTTGGCGCGGGCAATACCGGCAACCGTACCGAAGCCTTCCAAATGTGTTGGGGCAACATTGTTTATCAATGCCACATCGGGGCGCACCAGACTGGCGGTATATGCAATTTCCCCTTCGTGGTTGGCACCCAGCTCCATTACCGCGTAGCGGTGCTGCGCCGTTAACCGTAACAAGGTCAAGGGCACACCGATGTCGTTGTTGAAATTACCGGCCGTCGCCAGCACCGGCGCACACTCGCCCAAAATGGTAGCGAGCATTTCCTTCACGGTAGTTTTGCCGCAAGAGCCCGTCAGGGCTGCAACTTTGGGGTTCACTTTGTCGCGCACCAGCTGCCCTAGCTGCCCCAGGGCCACCCGGGTATCTTTTACGACGATTTGTGGCTGTGCGGCCGCCAATGGCCGCTCTACCAGCAGCGCGGCGGCGGCACTGGCCTGGTCAATAAAGTCATGGGCGTCAAAGCGCTCGCCCCGTAATGCCACAAACAATTCGCCGCCACTGAGGGCGCGGGTATCAGTACTGACCGCGCTGATGCTCAGGTCGTTGCCGTGCAGCTCGCCGCCCAAAGCGTGAGCAATAGCTGAGAGTGTCAGTGTCAGCATGAAACCTCCCCGTTCAGCTGACGCTGAACTTCTTCAATATCACTGAAAGGCAGGCGCTGACCGTTGATCTCCTGATAGTCCTCATGACCCTTGCCGGCCACCAGTACCACATCTCCCGGCGCGGCATTGGCAATGGCATAAGCGATGGCTTCACGACGGTCAGCAACCACTTGCATGGCGTCACCATACTGGCGGTCTGACAACATCTGCTGAATGATGCTCATCACTGGCTCTGAGCGGGGGTTGTCAGCGGTCACAATGCCAATATCAGCACCCTTGGCAACCGCCTCGGTCATCAGTGGCCGTTTGCCCGGATCGCGATCGCCGCCGCAGCCAAAGACACACCAAAGCTTACCGCGGGTATGCGTTCTTAAGGCTTCAAGGGCGGCTCTCAGGGCGTCGGGGGTATGGGCATAATCCACCACCACGGTGGCTGTACCCTCTGTTGAAAAAGTTTGCATACGGCCGGTAACCGGTTTTACCAGCGACGCCGCCGCACACAGCGCGTTCAGTTCCAGCCCCAGCGCTAAGCCCGCGCCAATTGCCGCCAACAGGTTCGCCAGGTTGAAAGTACCCAGCAGTGGCGATGACAGTTCAGCACTGCCGAAGCTGCCACCGACCTTGGCACGGACGCCGCTGGCATGCGCCCTGATATCAGTCAGGTAGAGCACCTGATCGGCAACTGTCGGGTCAAGCGGGTGCAGGCTGTACGCCAGTGTCGGCTGACGGCCTTTGCGTTCACGCAGCCAGGCTTCACCCAGTTCATCATCAGCATTGATCACCGCAGCACTGAGACTTGGCCAGTCAAACAGCTGCGCCTTGGCCGCAGCATAGGCCCCCAGGGTGCCGTGGTAATCCAGGTGGTCACGGCTGAGATTGGTAAACACGGCCACGCTAAAAGGAATGGCACTGACCCGCCCCTGACTCAGGGCATGGCTGGACACTTCCATAGCGGCAACCTGGCAGCCGTCATCAGCCAGCTCGGCCAAGGTGCGCGCGACACTGATCGCATCCGGTGTGGTATTGCGAGCCGGGGTTAACCGACCAAATCGGCCACTGCCTAAAGTGCCAATCACCGCCGCCGGGCATGACAGGGCGTCACACAGCTGCACCAGCAGTTGACTGGTGGTGGTTTTACCATTGGTGCCGGTAATACCCACCGGGCGAATTGCCGGTTCACCAACAAAGCGCCAGGCGATAGCCGACAGCCGCCGCTTCAGCTCCGGTAGCGCCACCACAGGTACCTTGCCGCGCCACTGTACTGTCGGGCTGTCCGCTTCGGCAAGTACGGCAGTGGCTCCTTCGGCAATGGCATTATCAATAAAGTTGCGGCCATCAAGCTGGTGGCCTGCAATCGCCACAAACAGAGTACCGGCACGGCACTGTCGTGAATCCAGCGTGATATCACGCACCCGGGCAGTCACATCCAGTTCGCACCAAGGAGCCAGCAAAGTGTCCAGTTGCCACTCAGCCACGGGGAACCTCCTTGTGGCTAAGGGAGGCTACCCGCATGTCCGGGGTAATGGCATCCGGCGGCACGTTCAACAGTGACAGCGCCCCGCCCATGACTTTTGAAAACACCGGGGCTGCCACTTCCGCGCCATAGTATTGGTCGCCCTGGGGTTCATTGATCATCACCACCACCGCCAGTCGCGGGTTGGACACCGGGGCAATACCGGCGAAACTGGCAACGTACTGGTTACCATAGCCACCCGCTACGGCTTTGCGGGCGGTGCCGGTTTTACCCGCGACGCGATAGCCCGGTACTGCCGCCCGGACCCCGGTACCTCCGGGCTTAAGTACGGACTCCATCATGTGCAGCACTTCTTTGGCGACCTGTGGCCGAACTATTTGCTCAGGTGGGCTCTTTGGCAGGCCCTTGACAATGGTCAGAGGGTTACGGCGCCCGGCATTGCCGAGGGTGGCGTAGGCCCGGGCCAACTGCACCGGCGTTACCGAGACCGAATAGCCAAAGGCCAGGGTCGCCAGCTCAAAATCAGACCAGCGTGGACGGTCGTACTGGAACAAGCCGCTGGACTCACCGACCAGATCTAGCCCGGTTTTCGAGCCAAAACCAAAAGCCGCAAAGGTGCCCAGCAGATCTTCTTTGGGGATCGACAATGCCAGCTTGGCAATACCCATGTTGGACGACTTTTCCAAAATGGTGGACAACGAGATCACCCCGAGATTGCGGTGATCAGCGACCCGGCGGCCGCCAAGGCGCATCCAGCCGGGATTGGTGTCAACGGTATCACCAGGCTTGACAACCTTGTCTTGCAGGGCCGCCATCATCGCCAGCGGTTTTGCAGTAGAGCCCGGCTCGAAAACGTCGGTGATGGCACGATTGCGCAACTGGTAAGGTTTGAGATCTTCGCGGTTATTAGGGTTGAAAGACGGTACGCTGGCCATGGCCAGCACTTCGCCGGTGGGCACATCCACTACCACTACCGAACCACTGGTGGCTTCGAAATACTGCACCGCCTTTTTCAACTGCCGGTAGGCCAGAGACTGGATGCGCTGATCAATGGTCAACTGCAAGTTCTTGGGCTTTTCAGCCGGCTGCAATACCCCCAGTGATTCCACCACCCGGCCCAAGCCGTCTTTACGCACTTTGCGTTTGCCCGGCTGGCCGGTCAGCAGGTCGTCATAAGTGCGTTCAATACCTTCCAGGCCATGGTCGTCAATATCGGTAAAGCCGATGATGTGTGCATCTACTTCGCCGGTGGGGTAATAGCGTTTGGATTCGTGTTTTAGGCCAATACCGGGAATTTTTAACTCGCGCACGTACTGTGCCATGGCTGGGGTAACTTGCCGTTGCAAGTACACGAAGCGTCGTTTCGGATCTTCACTGATTTTGCTCATCAGGCTATGGGCATCAGTACCCAGCACCTCAGCCATCGCCTGCCAACGGCGACGATCTTGCAGCCCGCCTTTGTCCAGCACCACTTTCGGGTCAGCATAGACGGCATCTACCGGTACAGAAATGGCCAAATCCACGCCATTTCGATCAGTGATAAGACCACGAGACACTTGCGTGGAGGTGATCCGCAGCGAGCGCATGTCACCCTGCTCACGCAACCGGTCTGGGTGCAACACCTGAATGTAGGCGGCACGCGCCAACAGGGCGACAAATACCGCGCCCATCAAAACGATAGCGAACAAGTGGCGCCAGCCGATAATGCCTGGCTTAAGCTTGTTGCGTGCGTGCCGGCTCATTTGAGCTCAATGACCTTTTCATCAGTGTGATCAACCTGTTTCATCCCCAGTTGGCGGCGAGCTATGCCTTCCACCCGGCTGTCCTCACCCAAGGTGCCTTCTTCCAGTTTGAGATGACGCCATTGCACATCCAGGTTTTCCCGTTGCGTCATCAGCTTTTCTTTCTCGGCGGTAAGCAGGCGATTGCTTTGTGCCAGATACACCACCGAGAAGGCTGAAGCAATGACCGCAAAAAACAGCAAAAGCAGCCACTTGGACTGCCATATATCCTGCGCCACAATCAGCACCAAACTGGGCTGGCGATCAGCCATTGGGTGCCTCCGTGCGCTCTGCTACCCGCAGAACTGAACTGCGGGCTCGGGGGTTAACCGTAATTTCCTGGTCACCGGGGAAAATGGCTTTGCCTACTGCTTTGAGAGTTTGGTGGTGACGTAGCTGGTCGTCGGTAATGGGTAACCCCGGAGGTAACTCCGGCCCTTTTTGTTGAGCGCGAATAAACTGTTTGACCAGGCGATCTTCCAGGCTGTGAAAGCTGATGACCGCCAAACGCCCGCCCGGACGCAGTACCGCCAGAGCCCCATGCAGTGCCTGCTTGGCTTCATCCAGCTCGCGGTTAACGTAGATGCGAATGGCCTGAAATGAGCGAGTGGCGGGATGCTTATGCTTTTCTTTACTGGGGGCCGCCTTGGCAATCAGCTCAGCCAGCTCACCGGTCCGCGACAGCGGCGCAGTCATACGGCGCTCGGTAATGGCGCGGGCAATACGGCGGGCGTAACGCTCTTCACCAAAGGTTTTGAGTACAAAAGCAATATCATCGGCGTCAGCACGGTTCAGCCAGTCGGCGGCACTTTCCCCGCTGGTCGGATCCATGCGCATATCCAAAGGGCCATCCCGCAAGAAGCTAAAACCACGTTCCGCGTCATCAAGCTGCGGCGAAGACACACCCAGGTCCAGCAATAAACCATCCACTTGACCGGCCACATCAGCCAAATACTCCGCCAGCGCGGAAAAGGGCCCCTGGATAATGGTAAAGCGCGGATCGGTAATGGTCTTGGCTTCGGCAATAGCCGCCGGATCACGGTCAATGGCGATCAGCCGACCGGTTGGCCCCAACTGCGCCAAAATAGCCCGCGAGTGACCACCACGGCCAAAGGTGCCGTCGACGTAAAGACCATCTGGCTTGATCGCCAGTGCTTCCAGGCTTTCGTTAAGCAGCACGCTCAGGTGTTGGGTCACAGTGAAAAATCCTTCAGGGCGTCGGTAAGGGGGAAGTTGTCTGTCAGCGCAGCCATGTCGTCGCTGATCTGCGCCTGCCAAGCGCTGTCTGACCAAATTTCAAATTTGTGGAATTGGCCAACCAGCATGATTTTGCTGTCCAGGCCGGCATGCTGGCGAAGTGGAGCACTCAGCAGTACCCGGCCCTGTTTGTCCATATCCACTTCAGTGGCATGCCCCAGCAGCAGCCGCTGCATACGCCGCTCGACCGGGTTCATTGAAGACAAACGGCTGAGCTTGCGTTCAATCACTTCCCATTCGACTAGCGGGTACAGCAGCAAACAGGGCTGATAGATATCAATGGTGCAAACCAGTTGGCCGTCACAGTCCGCCAAAAGCTGCTGGCGATACCGGGTCGGTACGGCCAGCCTGCCTTTGCTGTCTAGGCTCAGTTCGTTCGCGCCACGAAACACAGTTATGCCCTCTTTTCGACAAGATTAACCACAAATTTCCACAATTCCCCACACTGCCAAGTCTAGGGGCCGGTGAACAACCTTGTCAAGGGAGCAAAAAGCCTGTTGTGACGGGCTTTGCAGGGCAATCGCAAGACGCTGAAAAACAAGTAATAAAACCAGTTTCCCGGAGGGTTGGGAAAGGCTGGGTGGGGAGCGGTGGGGAATATTGAGCGAGCAGCTTGCGTTTAAGCACGGGCTGGCTGAGAAAACACCCCCATATGGGGTATCGTTAATAAGTCCGCAGAGCCGGCCTGTAAGCCGGGTTCTGTCTTGAACGATCATTCGTCTAGGCCAGCAATTGCTCACTGGCTCGAGCAACCTACCCGCCTCCCGCGCGGGCCGCGCGTATAGGAGGCCTATTTGGTCTTGCTCCGGGTGGAGTTTACCGTGCCACGAACTGTTGCCAGCCGCGCGGTGCGCTCTTACCGCACCCTTTCACCCTTACCTGTGCCCGAAGGCCATCGGCGGTTTACTCTCTGTTGCACTGGTCGTCGGCTCGCGCCGCCCAGGCGTTACCTGGCACCCTGCCCTGCGGAGCCCGGACTTTCCTCCCCCCACCGAGGTGGGCAGCGACCGTCCGGCCGACTCTGCGGACGCGCAGTATACGCGCCTCAGCTGTCGCTCTCCAGCCCCAGTTTGTAGAGGGCGTTTTTCTTCAGGCCAAAGGCATCTGCTACCAGGGTTGCCGCCTGTTTACGAGGCAATTGTTCAGCCAGCGCCAAAAACAGTGTGACTGCGGCCTTGGGCAAGGCGTCACTTTTGGGCGCCGGCGCCACCATCAACACCATTTCCCCTTTCTGGCGATCACTATCTTCCGCCAGCCATTGGCGCATTTCATCAATACTGGCACCGTAGATGGTTTCAAAGGTTTTGGTCAGTTCTTTCGCTACAACCAGTTGACGCTCGCCACCAAAGGCCTGCTGCATATCCGCAAGGGTATCGAGCAGCCGCCGCGGCGACTCATAAAACACTAGGGTTCGTGGTTCGTCAGCCAGGGTTTCCAGGGCAGCTAACCGGGCACTTTGCTTGGCAGGTAAAAAACCCTCAAAGGCGAAACGGTCCGTTGCCAGACCGGAAGCAGATAAGGCGGTAATGGCTGCACAGGGGCCAGGCAACGGCACCACCTTAATGCCCTTTTCCCGGCACTGGCTGACCAGGGTATAGCCCGGATCAGAAATCAACGGCGTGCCGGCATCAGACACCAGCGCCACATCGTCACCGGCCAGTATCTTGCCAATAATGAACCCTGCTTTTTGCTTTTCGTTGTGATCATGCAGCGACTGCAATGCTGTACGTATGCCGAAGTGATGCAGTAACTGTGCGGTATGGCGGGTATCTTCGGCGCAGATCACAGCCACATCAGCCAAGACGTTCAGGGCACGTTGGCTGATATCCCCCAGATTACCAATGGGTGTCGGTACGATGAACAAGGTGCCGGACGCATCAGACATTTCGAGTGGGCCCTCTGTTTGTGTCGGTTTGGCCCCTCGCATACACTAGGCACAGTTTTAGCGAGGACGTGACGGTAAATGACCCGGATTCTATCACGGAGTACGGTGCTGCTGTGTGCGGCGCTGCTCCTGGCCAGTTGCGCCAGCCCGGTAAAGAAGGATGATTGGCCAGCAAGATTGTCGGGGCCGGTTTACCTCAAAGCCAGCGAGTACCTGAATAAAGCCAGCCAAACAACAGGCCAGCCACAACTGAACTGGCAATTACTGGCCGGGCGAGCCTATGCCCAAAGTGGCCAATGGCAGCAACTGCAAGCCTTACTGACCGGTATGGAAGGGCAACTGACCAACACCGCCGGCCTGGCCAGCTATCGGCTGTTAGCCGCAGAACTGGCGCTGCATCAGCAACAATACGACAAGGCTGACAGCCTGCTGGCACATCACGTACCGCCCCCCTTCTTGAGTCAGAAGTTACGGCTGCAACTGCACCTGGCAGAGCGTATGGGTGACAGTCGGCAGCAATTAATGCTGCTGGCCAAGCTGGCCGCAACAACCAATGATCAGGTGCAACAGGCACGCGCCGCCGACCGTATTTGGGCGCTGCTCAATCAGGTTGATACCAGCACCCTGCCAGCCGCACAGTGGCAAAGCTGGCTCAGTTTGCGCGACTTAGCGCAAAGCAAGCGCGGACCCAGCCTGAAGGAAGCGCTGAGTCAGTGGCAACAGCAGTACGCAGATTCATTGCCAGCCCGTTTCTTGCCGCGGACAGTTACCAAGCTCACTGAGGTAAAAGACTATCAACCCAGTAAGGTTGCCTTACTGGTGCCACTCACAGGCCCTTATGCGGCTCAGGGTAAAGCCTTACGGGACGGCCTTATTGCCGCCTGGTTGGACAGTGGCCAGCAAGCACAGCTGATTGTCAAAGACAGTGCCAGTGACGCTGTAGTAGACGCCTGGCAGCAGGCGCAGGCAGAAGGTGCTGACATGCTGGTGGGGCCACTACTGAAACCAAATGTACAGGCGCTGCAGCAAAGTGACGCGGTCAAGGTCCCTTGGTTAGCGCTCAATCGTGCTTACCGGCCAGGCTTCGGTGATGATTATTTCTTTGCCCTGGCGCCAGAAGATGAAGCCATTCAGGCCGCCGAGGAGGCGCAGAATAAAGAAGCACAGCAGCCGATGATCCTTGGTCTTGATGACAGCGTGTCGCAACGCCAAGCCCAGGCTTTTATTGATCGCTGGCGCCAGTATGGCCATAACGAGCCGGTGCCGATGCGCTTGTTTGCCAGCCGCAAACAGTTAGAGGCGGGCATTCGCGATATGCTGCGGGTGGAAGACTCCAAAGCCCGCATCAGCCAGCTACAGAACATCCTGGGCGAACCTGTGGTAGCCGAAGCACGCAGCCGGCGTGATGTCGACTTCATCTACCTGCTAGGTGACCGCCAGGCCGTCAGCCTGATGAAAGCCTTTATTGACGTCACTATCAGCCCTTTTGCCGACCCCATCGCAGCTTATACCACCAGCCGTGGTCACCCGGATCTGCACAACCCGACAGGTCTGCGTGACTTCAATGGCCTGCATTTTTCTGAAATGCCCTTTTTTGTCAGTCAGCAGGGGCCAGCACTGGCCATGCGGCAACTGCTAGCGCAGGTACGGCCACACTGGCCGGCCACACTGGAGCGCTTTTTCGCTCTGGGCTATGATGCCGCCCGGTTGTTACCCCGCATGGCGACATTGCGGGTAACTGGCGCCGCACCGGTGCAAGGCATTACTGGCCGGATCAGTATTGATGACAATGGCGTTGTCCATCGACGCTTGCAGTGGGTCACCATTCACCGCGACCGCCTTGAGGTACAAGACCATGTCATTCCGCCTGTTCCCGAGCAAGACAGCCAAGGGCCAGCACTTTGAGCAGCAAGCCGAACGCTGGCTGCGAAAACAGGGGCTGACAGCCGTTGCCCGCAACGTTCGCTTTCGCGGTGGTGAGATCGATCTGGTCATGCGCGATGGCGAACAATGGGTTTTTATTGAAGTCAAATACCGTAGCCGCCAGGATTTTGGTGGCGCAGCCCACGCCATCAGTGCCGCCCAGCAGCAACGGCTTTGGCACAGCGCCCGCCGTTATTTGCACGATCAGGGCGTTAATGAGTGGGACTGCAGCTGCCGCTTTGATGTGATTTTTTTTCAGGGGGAAGGCGAGCCAGTGTGGCTGAAGGACGCTTTCTGCCATTAACGGAGTGGTCATGCTCGACCGTATCAAAGACACGTTTACGGAAAGTATTCAAACCAATATCGTTGCCAGTGAAGCATTACCGGATGCTATCGCCCTGGCCGGCATGATGCTAGTGAACTGCCTGCTCGCCGGCAATAAGATCCTGGCTTGTGGCAACGGCGGCAGCGCTTTACAGGCGCAGCACTTTGCCCACCTGCTGATACACCGTTTTGAAACCGAGCGCCCCAGCTTGCCCGCGGTAGCGCTGGGAGGGGACAGCGGCCTGGTCAGCGCCATCGCCAACGACGATAACTTTACCGATATCTTCAGCAAGCAGGTACGCGCTCTGGGTCAGGCAGGGGATGTACTGATGGTCATCTCTACGTCAGGTAACTCCCGTAATGTGGTCAAAGCAATGGAAGCGGCCTTGTCACGGGACATGACAATACTGGCACTGACCGGTATGGACGGCGGCGAAATGGCCGGTCTGTTAGGGCCTGGAGATGCCGAAATCCGGGTACCTGGTTACCGCTGCGCCCGTACGCAGGAAGTGCACCTGATGGTCTTACATGCATTGTGTGATGCCATTGATGCCAGCTTGTTCAGTCAGGAAAGTACGACATGAAAAAAATCATATTAATCAGTGCGATGTCATCTGTTTTGTTGTTACAGGGCTGCGCTGCCGCGTTAGTTGCAGGCGCAGCCGGCACCGCCGTGGTCGCCAATGACCGGCGCACCGTTGGCGCCTACATTGATGATGAAAGCATTGAGTTGAAAATCAACGGTTTGATCAACAGCGATGAAAATCTGCGGAAAAATACCCATGTCAGTGCCGTTTCAGTGAACGGTCAGGTATTGCTGGTAGGACAGGCCCCCGGGGAGCAATTCAGAAGCGCTATCGTCGATAAAGTTAAAGCCGTACCTGGTGTTCGCAAGATCCATAATCAGATCCGCCTGATGACTCCCACTTCTCTCGGTACCCGCGCCCATGACAGCTGGTTAACCAGTGTTGTCAAAGCCAAGTTAATGGCCAGCAAAGTCGATGCCTCAGCCATCAAAGTGGTAACCGAAAATGGCGAGGTTTACCTGATGGGGCTGGTAAATCAACACGAGGGTGCCGAGGCCGCCCAAGTGGCCAGTAATGTCTCTGGCGTTACCCGTGTGGTGAAAGTGTTTGAATACCGCCAGTCATAAAAAAACCGGCCTGATGGCCGGTTTTTTTATTTGATCACTTTCAGAAAAGGGGCTTTTTTCGCCGGTGGTGGTGGCTCATCATCTGGCCCACCGTCTTCTTCAATCAACCCTTCACGTAACGCAGCATAATAGGGTTCATCTTCAAAGGTTGTACCGGCACCGTTTTCCCTGGCGTAAATAGCCACAATGGCGGTCATCGGCAGATAAACGCGGCGAGGAACACCACCAAAGCGGGCATTGAAGGTGACATCATGGTTGCCCAGCTGCAAGCCACCAACTGCCCCGGGAGCAATGTTCAGCACTATCTGCCCATCGCGGGCAAATTCCATCGGCACATCCACCCCGGCAATGCCGGTATCGGCGACCAAATGCGGGGTCAGCTCATTTTCCAGCAGCCATTCGTAGAACGCCCGCAACAAGTGCGGGCGACTGGGGCTGAGGGGGCGTTCATCAGACGCCATGGGCCATTTCCCGTTCGGCATCTGACAGCGAGCCTTGGAACGAGTCGCGCTCAAACACCCGCGCCATATAGGTACGGATTTCCTTGGCACCTCGGCCACTGAGTTCCACACCCAGATGGTTGAGGCGCCACAGCAGCGGAGCCAGTACGCAGTCAATAAGGCCGAATTCCTCGCTCATAAAGTACGGCGTGTCGGCAAAAAGCGGCGCCAGAGAGAGCAGGCCTTCTTTGAGTTCCTGACGGCACTTGCTGGCCTCTTTACCCTGTTCAATGCGCTCAGCCAGGCTATACCAGTCCTTTTGAATGCGATACATGGTCTGGCGGGCATTGCCGCGCATAACCGGGTAGACCGGCATCAACGGCGGGTGCGGAAAACGCTCATCCAGATATTCATTGATGATATCTGCCCGGTACAGCGTCACTTCCCTGTCCACCAAAGTGGGAATGGTCGCATAAGGATTCAGTTCAACCAGATCTTCCGGCGGATTACTCAAATCCACATCAACCACATCAAAGGTAACGCCCTTTTCTGCCAGCACAATGCGTACCTGATGGCTGTACATGTCTGAACCACTACCAAAAAGGGTCATTACCGAGCGTTTGTTGGCTGCCAACGCCATTTAAGCCTCCAGAATTAAACGCAAAAACAGCAATGGAGGCCTAAGCCCCCATTGCTGCGGGGTCCATCGTCCTCAGTGGACGTCGCGCCAGTATTCTTTCTTCAGCAGATATGCCAGCACGAAAAAGATGGCCAAGAATACCATAACCTTCCAACCAATGCTCTCTGCTTGCAGACGCGTCGGCTCTCCGGTATACACCAGGAAGTTGACCAGATCCAGCACCGCCTTGTCGTACTCTTCCGGGCTTAGCTCACCAGAACCATCCGATTTGATGCCGGCGTAGACTTCCTTTTCCTCGCCGTTGATCAAGCGCTTTTCATAGACTTTGTGGGGAATACCCTGCAATTCCTGCAAAACATGCGGCATCCCGACATCTTTGAACAATACATTATTGACGCCCCAAGGACGGGAAGGGTCGGCATAAAAAGACCGCAGGTAGGTGTACAGCCAATCGGCCCCTCGTACTCTGGCAACCAGTGTCAGATCTGGCGGCTGGGTACCAAACCACTTGGCGGCCTGCTCGGCCGGCATAGCATTTTTCATGTGATCACCGATCTTGGCGCCGGTGAAAATCAGGTTCTGTTCCATCAGGCTGTGAGGAATACCCAGATCGTCAGCAGTACGCAAGTAACGCTGGAATTGCATCTGGTGACAGCCGGAACAGTAGTTCATGAACATTTTGGCGCCGCGTTGCAGTGACGCTTTATCCGTCAGGTCGTAATTTGCCTTGTCCAAGTGGACCTCATGGCCACCTGCGGCCATGGCCAGCCCCGGCAACAGGGCCAGCAATACCATCAGCAGACGTTTCATTTGAATGTCACCCTTTGCGGAACCGGCTTGGTTTTTTCATTTTTGCTGTACAACCACAGCAACAGGAAATAACCGAAGTAAGTCAGTGAACAAACCTGTGCAATTTTAGTCAGCAGCGGCGTGGCCGGCTGGGCTCCCAGGTAACCAAGAATAATGAACGAGATGGCAAACTGGGTCAGGTTCAGCTTATGTAGCCGGCTGCGGTAGCGCACCGAGCGCACCTTGCAGCGGTCAAACCAGGGCAACAGGAACAAAAAGACGATAGCCGCAAACATGGCAATAACACCGACCAGCTTGTCAGGTATCGCCCGCAAAATGGCGTAAAACGGTGTGAAATACCAAACCGGCGCAATGTGTTGCGGGGTTTTCAAAGGATCAGCCGGAGTAAAGTTTGGTGGCTCCAGGAAGAAACCGCCGCCCTCGGGCATAAAGAACAGGATGTAACAGAACACCAGCAGGAAGCCGGCAACGCCAACAATATCCTTGACGCTGTAATAAGGGTGGAAGGGAATGGCGTCTTTCGGCCAGCCGTTTTCATCCTTGTTTTTCTTGATGTCGATACCATCCGGGTTATTCGAACCCACCTCATGCAAAGCGATGATGTGCAGGAATACCAGCACCACCAGCACCAGTGGCAGGGCTATGACATGCAGGGCAAAGAAACGGTTGAGGGTGGCGCCACTGACCACGTAGTCACCGCGGATCCATAATGTCAGGTCATCACCGATAACCGGAATAGCGCCAAATAGCGAGATAATCACCTGCGCACCCCAGTAAGACATTTGCCCCCAAGGCAGCAGGTAGCCCATGAAAGCTTCAGCCATCAGTACCAGGAAGATCAGCATGCCGAAAATCCACAGCAGCTCACGAGGCTTCTGATAGGAGCCGTACATCAGGCCGCGGAACATGTGCAGGTAAACCACAATGAAGAACGCCGATGCACCGGTGGAGTGCATGTAGCGCAGCAACCAACCGTAGTCCACATCACGCATGATGTACTCTACCGAGGCAAAAGCGCCTTCAGCGGTAGGCACATAGTTCATGGTCAGCCAGATACCGGTGAG
Organism: Gallaecimonas aegicerasi; assembly: GCF_045291545.1. GTDB lineage: Bacteria > Pseudomonadota > Gammaproteobacteria > Enterobacterales > Gallaecimonadaceae > Gallaecimonas. Next base: position 302,250 of record NZ_CP149514.1, on the reverse strand, counting down.
GATCTGGTTAACCAGTACCAGCAATGCCAGCGAGCCGAAAAAGTACCAGAAGTTAAAGTTTTTCGGCGCCGGGTACTGACCTACGTGTTTGTTCCAGGTCGCCGTCATCGGGATCCGTTCGTCGATCCAGGCAATCAGCTTATTCATGCCTTGGCCTCCTCTTCACTGAGCCCGACCAAAATGGTGTTGTCGTTCACATAATAGTGGGGAGGCACAACCAGATTCAGTGGTGCCGGTACGCCTTTAAACACCCGCCCCGCCATATCGTAAGTGGAGCCATGGCAAGGGCAGAAGAAGCCAAAGTCGAGCCCTTGTACCAGCTCTGCAAAGTCGCCTTTACGGTAAGTCGGTGAACAACCCAGGTGGGTACAGATCCCGACCGCGACCAAAATCTCCGGCTTGATGGAGCGGGTAGCATTTTGCGCATACGGCGGCTGTTGCGGCTCAACTGATTGCGGGTCGCGCAACTCATCATTATGGTTGCCCAACTTGGTTAACACGTCCGCTGTACGGTTAACGACCCACACCGGCTTACCACGCCACTTCACCAGAATCAGCTGCCCGGACTCGAGCTTACTGATATCCACCTTGACCGGCGCGCCGGCGATTTTGGCTTTGGCACTGGGGTTCCACGAGGAAATAAAGGGCACAGCGGCAAAGCCCGCCCCCACTGCCCCGACTACCGCAGTAGTCCAAGTGAGAAACCGGCGACGCCCGGAATCCACAGGTGCATTGCTCATCCATTTTTCTCCAGTTGCAGAGCCGGCTGCCATGCCACAGCATAACCTCCGCTCACACGAATGCCTTCTTCCAGGGCCTCTTTAGACTCTTGTTAAAGACTGCTGAATAAACGTTAAAAAATTGCAACGAATGATAATGAAAGGGTATGGAGAAGACAAGGCAAAGACCTTGATGACCATCAAGATAAGCAATAAAAAAGCCCGGCAAGCCGGGCTTTTTGCGTCCAAGAAAGCGTTGATTAACGCTTAGAGAACTGCGGACGACGACGGGCTTTACGCAGACCCACTTTCTTACGCTCAACTTTACGAGCGTCACGGGTAACGAAGCCAGCTTTGCGCAGTTCAGGGCGCAGAGACTCGTCGTACTCCATCAGGGCACGGGTAATGCCGTGACGGATAGCGCCAGCCTGACCAGAGATACCACCGCCAACAACGGTGATGTTCAGGTCCAGCTTGTCAGTCATTTCAGCCAGCTCCAGCGGCTGACGAACAACCATGCGAGCAGTTTCACGACCGAAGTACTCTTCGAGAGTGCGCTTGTTAATAGTGATGTTGCCACTACCCTGCTTGATAAAAACGCGGGCGGTGGAGCTTTTGCGACGGCCAGTGCCGTAGTATTGATTGTCTGCCATTGCGTTAATTCCGTATTAGATGTCAAGAACCTGAGGCTGTTGGGCGGCATGCTTGTGCTCGGCACCGGCATAGACCTTCAGCTTACGGAACATGGCGCGACCCAGAGGACCACGGGGCAGCATGCCTTTAACAGCAGCTTCGATGATCATCTCCGGCTTTTTGGCCTGCAACTTTTCAAAGCTGATGGACTTCAGACCACCCGGATAACCGGAGTGGGCGTGGTACATCTTGTCTTTGGACTTGGCACCTGTCACAACCACTTTTTCAGCGTTAATAACAACGATGTAATCACCGGTATCAACGTGCGGCGTGTACTCTGCTTTATGTTTGCCACGCAGACGCGTTGCGATTTCAGTGGCGATACGGCCCAAAGTTTTACCTTCAGCGTCAACCACGTACCAGTCACGTTTTACAGTTTCCGGCTTAGCTACGAACGTTTTCATTCACTTAAACCCAAATTCGTGTTGTTACATACCTGTGCAGGTTTACTACCCACACAATGTGCAAAACCGGCCGCTGTATCCCTTCGAATACCGGCTGGTGCTAGATGCGCTGCCCACACAGGGCAGTTGTAACGTGGGGCTGCGCGGATTATACGCACCTTGGTGGCCAAGATCACGCCTAATTTTACATCTCAGCTTTTGTGTTCACGGGCCAGATATTCATGCGATTGCATTTCTTCGAGCCGAGACAAACAACGCTTGAACTCAAATACCAGACGTTCGCCGGCATACAGCTCGGCGATCGCCACATCGCATAACATAATCAGTTTGACGCCCCGTTCGTAAAATTCATCAACCATGGCTATAAAACGTCGGGCTATGTCTTCATGGTCAGCCTGCATCTGGTGCACATCACTGACCATCACTGAATGGTAGCAACGCGCCAGCTCCATGTAATCGACCTGGCTGCGAGGACTGTCACACAAGGACCGAAAATCAATCATCAGCACACCATCAGCTTCACGCAAAGCGGCAATGCTGCGGCCTTCAACTTCAATCTGCGGTTGTTCCGATACCCGCTCACCGGCCAGCTGGTCAAAATAAGTGGCAAAATGTCGACGGTTATCTTCATTAGCTGGGCTAAGGAAGAGCTGTACCTTCTCCAGAGTACGTAGCCGGTAGTCAATGCCAGCATCAACATTCACCACCTCGCAGTGAGCGTTAATCAGCTTAATGGCTGGCAAAAAGCGCGCGCGCTGCAGGCCGTTACGGTACAACTCGTCAGGTACAATATTCGAGGTTGCCACCAAAATAATGCCGCGCGCAAACAGGGCTTCGAACAGGGTGCCCAACAGCATGGCATCGGTGATATCCGAGACAAAAAATTCATCAAAACAGATAATGTCGGTCTCGCTGGCAATACGCTCAGCAATCAGCAGTAGCGGATCACTTTCACCTTTGAGGGCTTTCAGATCCTGGTGAATGCGGTACATAAAGCGGTGAAAATGCGCCCGCATTTTGCGCTCGGTGGGCAGGCATTCAAAAAAGGTATCCACCAGGTACGTTTTGCCACGACCAACACCCCCCCAGAAGTACACCCCTTTGACTGGTGCCGGCGTCTTGTTGGCCAGTTTCGCTAGCCAGCCTTTCAGGCCTTTGCTGTTGCCGGCCATTCTGGCCAGATAGTCGTCATACAGGCGTTGCAAGTGCTGCACGGCGTTTTCCTGCGCTTGATCGTGCTGGAATTCCGGCCGGGCCAGGTCGGCCTGATAGCGCTGCCAGGGGGTCATCGGATCAGGGTTCTCATGGGCTGTTTTCGGGGCCGGCATAGTACCACGGCACAGCAGGAGCAGGTATATTGTTGCTATCAGCAACATCACCGGAGTTCTAATGTCTGTAATCAGTATTGCTATCGCCCTGGTAGTGGGTGTGGTCGTGGGTTTGATCACCGCGCGGCTGATGGGTAATTCCCCGGTCGGCGAAGATCAGTTACGTCAGGAACTGGATCAGGCGAAAATGGAGCTGGAACAGTACAAGGAAGACATTCGCGATCACTTCGAACAAAGCGCCGAGATGATGAAACAACTGGCCCGGGACTATGACAAATTAGCCCGCCATGTTAACGACGGTGCCAACACCTTACTCAGCCTCGACACCGATGCCTTTACCCTCACCAACGACCTCGAAGAACCTGAACAGGAGCCAACTGAACTGCTGGCAGAACCGCCACGGGACTACTCTCAGGAGCGACATGGCCTGTTGAATAAATAAATTTCGGAACTTTTGAATCCCTGGCAGGGTCAGTGAATGAGCCGAGACTGAAACAACCTCTTTGTTGCTTTTAGGAGATTCAGTACTAATGAAACCCCTGTCACTTTTACTATCCGCGGCCCTGTTTGGGTCAACTGTATTTGCCAGCCTGCCCGCCAGCGCCGCTCTGCCGCAGAGTGTAGCCGGTGAGGAAATGCCAAGCCTGGCACCGATGCTGAAAAAGGTGACGCCTGCCGTCGTCAGTATCAACGTTGCCGGCACCCATGTGTCCCGTCAACGTATTCCCGATGCTTTCCGCTTTTTCTTCGGCCCCAACATGCCGCAGGAACAAACCCGCAAGCAGCCGTTCCGGGGCCTCGGCTCCGGCGTAATCATTGACGCCAAAAAAGGCTATATCGTCACCAATAACCATGTGGTAGCAGAAGCTGACAAGATTGAAGTCACTTTGACTGATGGCCGCACCTTTAAAGCGAAGAAAGTTGGCGCCGATGCCGATGCCGACATTGCCCTGCTGCAAATCAAGGCGCCCAACCTGACCCAGATTAAACTGGCCAACTCCGACGACCTGCAGGTCGGCGACTTTGCTGTGGCAATCGGCAACCCACTGGGCCTCGGTCAAACTGTGACATCCGGTATTGTTTCGGCACTGGGTCGCAGTGATCTGCAGGTTGAAAAACTGGAAAACTTCATTCAAACCGATGCGGCCATCAACCGTGGTAACTCCGGTGGCGCCTTGGTTAACCTGCGTGGCGAGCTAATTGGCATTAACACCGCCATTATCGGCCCTGATGGCGGTAATATCGGTATTGGCTTTGCCATTCCAGTCAACATGATGAATAACCTGGTCAAACAGATCATTGAACACGGCGAGGTACGCCGTGGCTATCTGGGCATCATGGGCGGCGAGCTGACCCACGAGCTGGCCAAAGCCATGGGCTACCAGTCAGGTAAAGGCGCTTTTGTTTCCCAGGTTATGGACGGCTCTGCGGCAGACAAAGCCGGTATCAAGGCCGGGGATATCATCACCCAGATTAATGGTCGCGATGTCAGTAGCTTTGGTGAACTACGTGCCAAAGTCGGCACCCTTGGCGTGGGTGCCAAGATTGAGCTGGGTCTGATCCGTGATGGTAAAGCCAAGACAGTACACGTCACCCTGCAAGGTCAAAGTGGTGAAAAAGAGGCTTCCGGCCAGTCACTGCACCCCCGCCTGCAAGGCGCTGAATTTGAAAACAGCAAAGACGGTGTCAAAGTCACGAAGGTAGCTGACCGCTCCCCTGCTGCTTTCACCGGCTTGGAAGAAGGTGACGTGATCATCGCGGTTAACCGCCAACGCGTGAAAACCGTTGCTGACTTGGAGAAAGTGCTCAAAAACAATAACAGCGGTGGTGTGCTGGCGCTCAATATTTTGCGCGGCCACTCCAGTCTCTACTTGGTGATCCGCTGATGTTACCGGGGGCCATCAGGCCCCCTTTTTGCAGGCCCGCAAAACCTGTTATGCTCAGGTCTCTGTTTCCTCTCAGGATTTTTTAATGGCGCGTCTTGTCAAAGACCTGGCAAAAGCCATTGTGCTTGGCCTAGCGGTGGCGGCAGTACTACTGACCTTCTTCCCCAACCTGCGCAAAAATGACACCGCCAATCAGGGGTTGTTTCGCCAGGAAGCGAACCACCCGCCGATCTTGTCCTTTTCCGCCGCAGTGCGCCGCGCCGCACCTGCTGTCGTTAATATTTATTCGGTCAGTAACAGCAGCTCTAACCTCTACGAAAACCGCGGTACCGTCAAAGGCCTGGGTTCCGGCGTGATTATGACGGCCAAGGGGCATATTCTTACCAACTACCACGTTATTGATAATGCCGATCAGATTGTGGTGGCTTTGCAGGATGGTCGGGTCGCCAATGCCGAACTGGTAGGCACCGATCCGCTCACAGACTTGGCGGTATTACAGGTAGATCTGGATAACCTGCCGGTGATCCCGCAAGACCCGAACAACAAAGCCCAGGTCGGTGATGTGGTGATGGCCATCGGTAACCCCTACAACATCGGCCAGACCATTACCCAGGGTATTATCTCCGCCACAGGCCGCTCAGGGATGAGTTCAACCGGCTTTCAGGACTTTCTACAGACCGATGCGGCCATTAATGCGGGCAATTCCGGCGGCGCTTTGGTCAACAGCAATGGCGTTCTGGTCGGTATCAACACCGCGCTGTTCCACGTTTCACAGCGCATGGACGCCCCAGGGATCAGTTTCGCTATTCCCTATACCTTGGCCGCTAAAATCCTCAAAGAGCTGGTGACCTACGGGCGGGTGATTCGTGGCTATCTGGGCGTTAACTACCAGCAGCCACGTGTACCAATTATGACCATTCCACCGCTCATTACTGCTGTGGACCCGGACTCGCCGGCAGCAAAAGGCGGCATCCAGGTAGGGGATCTGATTGTCGGGATCAACGGCAAGGCTATCCGTAACGGTCTGCAGGCCATGGATATGGTGGCAGAAACCAAACCCGGCACAACGGTATCGGTCACCGTGCAACGTAACAGTAAGAAGAAAAAATTATCTGTCACCGTCGGTGAAAGGCCGCCCGGTTACTGAACCAAGCAATAAAAAAGCCCCTTTCGGGGCTTTTTTATTTTACCCGGCGTATGGTCGCGCCGAGCTTGGAGAGCTTGTCTTCAATGCACTCGTAACCACGGTCAATGTGGTAGATGCGATCAACCAAGGTGTCATCGCTGGCAATCAGCCCTGCAATAACCAGGCTAGCTGAAGCTCGCAAGTCTGTGGCCATAACTTGTGCCCCCGAGAGCCCTTCCACGCCTTTAACCAAGGCGTTGTTACCGTCCAGGCTGATGTTCGCACCCATACGACTGAGTTCCGGCACGTGCATAAAGCGGTTTTCAAAAATGGTTTCCCGGATCCGGGCTGACCCTTCTGCCACCGCATTGAGTACCGTGAACTGCGCCTGCATGTCAGTAGGAAAACCCGGGTAAGGTGCAGTGGTGACATCAACAGCTTTGGGCCGGCGGCCATGCATGTCCAGGCGGATCCAGTCGTCACCGGTGGTAATTTCAGCGCCGGCTTCTTCCAGTTTCACCAGTACCGCTTCCAGTAAGGATGGATCGGTATGCGTACAAGTCACACTGCCACGGGTTACCGCCGCCGCTACCAGAAAGGTGCCGGTTTCAATGCGATCCGGTTGCACCGGGTACTGGACACCGCACAGGCGGTCAACACCATCAATAACCAGTGTCGAACTGCCAATGCCACTAATCTTGGCCCCCATGGCCACCAGGAAGTTAGCTAAATCCACCACTTCCGGTTCCCGGGCGGCGTTTTCAATAACGGTACGGCCATCGGCCAGGGTCGCTGCCATCAGCAGGTTTTCGGTACCCGTCACCGAGACCGTATCCATGAGGATGTGCGCTCCTTTCAGGCGGCCATCAACAGTAGCCTGAATGTAGCCGTGCTCGACAACGATATCAGCCCCCATCAACTCCAGGCCGTGGATATGCAGATTCACCGGTCTGGCACCAATAGCACAACCGCCCGGCAGTGACACCTGTGCCTTACCAAAGCGTGCCGTCAAGGGCCCTAAAGCCAAAATAGATGCGCGCATGGTTCTGACTAAATCGTAGGGCGCAACGTGTTCATGTACGGTGCTGGGGTCCACTTCCACCGTCATGCCATCACCCAGGGTGATGCCGGCACCCAGGCGGCCCAACAAGGCCACCGTAGTGGTGACATCATTAAGGTGGGGGATGTTGCTCAGCTCTACAGGGCTATCAGCCAACAATGTGGCAAACAAAATAGGCAATGCGGCGTTTTTAGCGCCACTAATGGCAATGGAGCCGGCCAGTGGCGCCCCACCGGAAATCAATAATTTGTCCATGGGCGTTTACGTCAGAGGCCAGGCATGAGCAGCTTTTTATCGCGGGCCCATTCGGCAGGAGTGAAAGTTTTGATGGTAACAGCGTGCAGTGAACCGTCAGCGATCGCGTCTTTGAGCGGGCCATACACCAGTTGCTGGCGCTTGACCGGCCGCAGGTCGGCAAAGCAGTCGCCGACGGCAATGATGTTGTAGTGACTGCCTTCACCACTGACATGCACTTCTTGCAGTGCCAGGTTGTCACGCAATTGTTGTTCGATGTCCTGATAGGTCATGATTACTCAGCAAGCGGAATGATGCGATTGAGATTGCCCAATTCTGCCAGCTTTCGTAACCGTTCAGAAGCCCCTCTGACCTGCGCCTTGTCATGTTGTTCACATAACGTCAGCAACATCGCCAAGCCGGCGGTGTCAACACGGGCCAGAGCCGCCACATCAATGGTGGCCAAATCAGCATAGTTGCGCCGCTGCTGCCACAACAGCGGCACGGTGTTCCGATCCAGCTCACCACTGAGCGTCAATACTGGCGCCTGCCAGTCAATGCTCAGACTCATGATGTTTTATTGCCTGACTTCTTATAGGTGATGTCCGCCTTGGCTTTTTCCTTGAGCATCTCGGTAACCGCATCGATGCCCTTTTGACGGATCAGGCCTTCCAGTTCCGCCTGCTTGGAAGACAACAGGCTGATCCCTTCTGCCACCATGTCATAAACCCCCCAGTTGCCGGTCTTGCGGTTCAAGCGGGCCTTGAAGGTGATATCAATATCCGGGGCTCCTTGCTCAGTGATCCGCGCTTTGACAGAGACAATACGCTGATGATTGTCGTCGCCGAGGCTATCGCGCTCAAAACGTACGTTCTGGTCATGATACTGAGTAAAAGCCTGCGCATAGGTGGTGACCAGATAGTCTTTAAAGGCAGCCATAAAGCGCTCAACCTGATCACGTTTAACGTTAGGCAGGTTACGGCCAATCACTTTCAAAGAGGCATACCGGTAGTCCACGTAAGGCAGCAGCTCTTCACGGACAATATCTTTAAGCAGATTAGGGTTTTTCTGAACTTCTTGTTGGTGCGCTTTGAGCCGGTCAAAGGCATGCTGGGCAGCCGTTTCCACCATCACATACGGGTCTTTGCGAGACACCTCTTTGGCCTGTACTGACGCAACCAGGCCAGTGCTCACCAGCAACAACAGGAAAAATCGCTTGAACATGACGGACTCCTTAATTGTGTTTCTGCCCGAACAGGAACTGGCCGATCAGATTTTCAAGCACCAGAGCAGATTTGGTGTCTTCGATGTAATCGCCATTTTTGAGAATGGAAATGGAACTGTCCATGAACCCGGGTTGTAATCCGACATACTGCTCTCCCAGTAACCCCTGGGTCAGAATGGCGGCCGAGCTGGTTTCCGGAAACTTGTCGTAGCGGCGCTCAATTGACATAGCCACCACTGGCGTGAAGTCCTTGCTGTCGAGCTTGATACTGGCCACCCGGCCAACCACGACTCCCCCTACTTTCACCGGCGAGCGCACTTTCAGGCCACCGATGTTGTCGAACTTGGCATAGAGGGTATAGGTTTGACTGTCACTGGTGACTCCGCCATTGGCGACATTCAGTGCCAGGGCGGTCAATGCAGCAATACCCAAGACAATGAAAAAGCCCACCAGCAACTCAATTTTTCGACTGTTTTGCATAACCTTAGTTTCCAAACATCAATGCTGTGAGAAGAAAGTCCAGCGCCAGCACGGCCAGTGACGAATGCACCACTGTCTGTGTGGTAGCGCGGCTGATACCTTCGGAATTAGGAATCGCGTTGTAACCGTTGAAAACGGCAATCCAGGTAACGACTAAGGCAAAGACCACGCTTTTGAGCATGCCGTTGCCAATATCGTCGTACAGATCAACCGCCGACTGCATCACTGACCAGTAAGTACCAACATCCAGCCCCAGCCAGTCAACGCCGACAACTTTGCCACCCCAAATACCAACGGCGCAGAAAATCGCGGTAAGCAAAGGAAGCGCAATAACACCCGCCCAGAAACGCGGCGCAATAATACGCTTAAGCGGGTCAACTGCCATCATTTCCAGGCTGGAAAGCTGTTCAGTAGCTTTCATCAGGCCAATTTCTGCCGTCAGTGCAGAACCCGCCCGGCCTGCGAACAGCAGCGCCGTAACCACGGGTCCCAGTTCACGCAGAATGCTGAGCGCCACCATTGGCCCCAGTGAGGCTTCGGCGCCGAAGTCGACCAAAATGGTGTAGCCCTGCAGGCCCAGCACCATGCCGATAAAAAGCCCCGACACCATGATGATCAACAGTGATTGCACACCCACCACGTAAATCTGGCGGATGAGCAACCGCAGGCTCTTCAGCCCGGGAATACCGTACAGTGCTGACAACAGCATCAGCATGGCTTTGCCAAGGCCGGCGGTGATGGTTAGCCCCTGGCGGCCCAGGTTGGCAATGGCATTGAGCATCAGTGCTCGTCTCCTTTGAGATCCTGGCGATAATCCGGGGCACTGTAGTGAAACTGCACTGGGCCGTCCGGTTCGCCATCAAGAAACTGTCGAAGTTGCGGCGAGTCCAGCTCCCGTAACTGCGCGGGTGTCCCCTCGCCAATGATTTTGCGATCAGCAACCACATAGACGTAATCAGCAATCGAGAGTACTTCCTCGACGTCATGCGATACCACCACCGAGGTCAACCCCAGCGACTCACTTAACTGGCGGATGAGCTTGACGATGACCCCCATGGAGATAGGGTCTTGGCCGGCAAAGGGTTCATCAAACATGATCATTTCCGGGTCCAGGGCAATGGCCCGGGCCAATGCTGCCCGCCGCGCCATCCCCCCGGATAATTCACCAGGCATCAAGGCATGGGCACCACGCAGGCCCACAGCTTCAAGTTTCATCAGGACGATTTTACGGATCAATTCTTCCGACAGTTTGGTGTGTTCGCGCAGTGCAAAAGCAACGTTGTCAAATACCGTCATGTCGGTGAACAAGGCGCCGCTTTGGAACAGCATGCTCATCCGCTTACGGGTTTCAAAAAGCTGGCCACGAGACATCGCCGGAATACTTTTGCCATCAAACCGGATGTCACCGCTGTCGGGGCGCAGCTGCCCGCCAATCAAACGCAACAGGGTGGTTTTACCAATGCCACTGGGACCCATGATCGCCGTGATTTGATTGCTCCGAATGCGCAGGCTGATGTCGTCATAAATGACCCGTTCGCCACGGCGAAACGTCATGTTGGTGATATCGACCAGCGGTCGGGGTGCTGTCATCCGGGTAATCCTGGTGAGGTAAGGGAAGGCATTTTAACAAAGGGACCGGCATTGATTGCAATGACAATAAATGCAACAAAACGTTCGAAAGGGTAACTAGACGCATCTGAATTACCCGTGAACTGGCGGCCAGCAGGTGTTTTCAAGGTTCGCTTATTGGCTGCGCCTTACATATAATCGCGCCAGCAAAGCAGCAAGGAACCCCCATGGTACAGCGAGATTTTTCCACTTTTGGCCGGCATGTGCTGGAAATTGAATCCGCCGCCATCAATGGTTTGCTGGCATCGCTGGACGCCACCTTTGATCGGGCTTGCCAAATCCTCTTTGACTGTCAGGGCAAAGTGATTGTCACCGGCATGGGTAAATCTGGCCATATTGGCGGCAAAATTGCTGCCACCCTGGCGTCCACCGGTACACCGGCATTTTTTGTGCACCCGGGTGAAGCCTCGCATGGCGATTTAGGCATGATCAGTAGCCAGGATGTTGTACTGGCCATCTCCAATTCCGGTGAAACCCAGGAAGTTGTAACCTTGCTGCCAGTGCTAAAGCGCATCGGTGTGCCACTGTTATCGATGACCGGTAAAGCCGACTCCACCCTGGCTCGCCACGCTAATGTGCACTTGTCGGTAGCGGTTGAGCGCGAAGCCTGCCCGTTAAATCTGGCGCCCACAGCCTCCACTACGGCAACCCTGGCCATGGGTGACGCCCTGGCGGTGGCACTGCTCAAGGCCCGTGGTTTTACTGCCGATGATTTTGCACTTTCACACCCCGGCGGCAGTCTTGGTAAGCGCCTGCTGCTGACGGTGGGCGATGTCATGCACAGCGGCAACAGTGTACCGGTGGTAAAAACCGGTACACCGCTGCGCGAAGCGCTGCTGGAAATGACCCGCAAAGGGCTGGGCATGACGGCCGTCACCGATGCTGCCGGTAGTTTGTTGGGATTATTTACCGATGGTGACCTGCGGCGCGTCTTTGACGCTGGCCACGATCTGCATCAGGTGAACATTGACCAGGTCATGACGGCCGGCGGTGTTACTGCCCATGCTGGCATGCTGGCTGCTGAAGCGCTGACCCTGATGCAGCACAAAAAAATCAACGGGCTTTTTATCACCGATGCCCAAGGCCGCCCCGTCGGCGCCCTCAATACCCAGGATCTGATGCGCGCAGGAGTGTTGTAATGCCGGCTTCTTTGTATGGCGCTATTGAAACATCGCTGTGGCAACAGCTGGCACAAGTTCGCCTGCTGTGCTGTGACGTTGACGGTGTGTTTTCCGATGGCCGCATTTATCTGGGTAACGGTGGGGAAGAATTCAAAGCCTTCCATACCCGCGATGGTTTTGGCATCAAAGCACTACGTGCCGCCGGTATAGAAGTAGCCATCATCACTGGCCGGCAAAGTCAGATTGTGGAAAGCCGCTTTCAAGCGCTCGGTGTGCCTTATCGCTTTCAGGGCTGTCATGACAAGCAGCAGCCGTTCGATGAACTACTCAAAACCCTGAACCTTGTCCCGCAGCAGATAGCCTATATCGGTGATGATATTCCCGACCTGGCCCTGATCCGCCAGGCAGGCCTGGGTATTGCCGTGCAAGATGCCCACCCCTTGGTGCGCCAAGCAGCGGATTATGTCACCACGCTCCCCGGTGGCTTTGGTGCCGTACGCGAGCTGTGCGATTTATTGCTGCAAAGTCAGGGACACAGCCTGACCCCGGAAGGAGCCAGCCTGTGAACCGCGCTGTTTTTTTCGTCTTGTTGTTGTTTGCTACCGCAGCGCTGTTGATGTGGTGGACCGGGGGTAATGAGCCGCAACCGAGCCAAGCCGCCAGTAGCGGTCAGCGTCAACCAGACGGCATTGCCGAAGATCTGCAGGTACGCCAGTTTGACGAACAAGGCCAGATCAGCCTGGTGGTTAATGCCAAAAGCATGCGCTATTTCGCCAACGCGCAAGAAACCCAGTTGCTGCAGCCTCGTTTTGAACTCTATGACGCCCAGCAGCAAAGCCCTTGGGCCATTACTGCCGACAGTGCTACCGTCACCGGCCAACGGCTCGTGGATTTAAAAAATAATGTTATTATCCGCAGTCTTGACGACGATGCCCGGATCCGCAGCGTCCATACTGGCAATCTGGCGTTAGATTTACTCAACAAGACCATGAGTACCGATCAGCCAGTCACCTTACAAGGCCCTGGTTTTATCACGACCGGGGTGGGCCTGGAAGCCAGCCTTGAAGGTCAAAAAATGCACCTCAAGAGTCAGGTGAATACGGTTTATGAACAAACAAATCATCCTTAGCCTGTTACTGGCAGTGCCGCTTGTGGTTCAGGCGGCCGACAATGACTTCAGTCAGCAACTGAAGATCAATGCAAATAATACCGATGCCGACAACATCAAGAAAACGTTGGTGTATCAGGGGGATGTGAACATTCGCCAGGGCAGCCTGCACATTCAGGCCGAACGCTTGGAAATCGACGGCAACCCTGCCGGCCGCGTTCTCAAGGCCACCGGTTCACCGGTACTTTTTGAGCAGCAACTCGACGATGGCAGCTGGGTGCGCGCCCAGGCCGATCAGATCAGTTATTACGACAATAAACGGCTGATTGTGCTGAGCGGCCATGCTCAGGTACAACAGGCCACCAGTACCCTCAAGGGCGATACCATTCGTTACGACCTGGGCAAACAGCAACTGCAAGCCAAAGCAGACAGCGATACTGGCCGGGTCACAACCATTCTCGCCCCAAGCCAGTTCAAGGAAGCCCCAACACCGCCGCCGAAAAAAGAAGACCCGGCCACCAAAGACCAGCCGAGGGACGACAATCAGCCCAGCAAGGATCAGCACTGATGGCGGTATTGAAAGCCCAGCACTTGGCCAAAAGCTACAAACGCCGACAGGTTGTCAAAGACGTTTCCCTCGAGGTTAAAACCGGTCAGATAGTCGGCCTGCTCGGCCCCAACGGCGCCGGCAAAACCACGACCTTCTACATGGTGGTGGGCCTGGTTCTGGCTGACAAAGGTCAGATCTTCATTGACGAGCGCAACCTCAGCCTGGAGCCCATGCATGAACGGGCCCGCGCCGGTATCGGCTACCTGCCACAAGAAGCCAGTGTGTTTCGTAAACTCAGTGTCTACGACAACATCATGGCGGTTTTGCAACGGCGCAAGGATCTCGACAGCAATGGCCGTGAAGATCAGCTGGAACAATTGCTGGATGAGTTTCATATCAGCCACCTGCGCGACAGCCTGGGGGCCAGCCTGTCCGGTGGTGAGCGCCGACGGGTGGAAATCGCCCGGGCGCTGGCCGCAAACCCCGACTTTATTCTTTTGGATGAACCTTTTGCCGGCGTTGACCCCATCTCCGTGATCGACATCAAGAAGATCATTGAGCATCTGCGCGATCGTGGCCTGGGTGTATTGATCACCGACCATAACGTGCGAGAAACCTTGTCGGTATGCGAACACGCTTATATTGTCAGTCATGGCGAACTGATCGCCAGTGGCTCACCCGCCACCATCTTGGACAATAAACAGGTTCGTGATGTGTATCTGGGTGAACAGTTCCAGCTATAGTGAGTTAGAGGCAGTGCCAGGTACGCTGCCCGGAGGAAAGCCGCGCTCGTGATGAAGCCAAGCCTGCAGTTACGCATTGGGCAGCAACTGACCATGACCCCGCAATTGCAACAGGCCATCCGCCTGCTGCAATTGTCGTCGTTAGAGCTTCAGCAGGAAATTCAAGAAGCTCTCGATGCCAACCCGCTGCTTGAAGACGGTGCTGACGATCAGGACGATAGCCACAGCAACGACGACACCGATAACAGCTCAGAGGCAAACAGCACTGACCGCAGCGAAGCGGACACTGCCGAAGCCATGGAAAGCAACCAGCTTAACGATGAGCTGCCCGTTGATAGCACCTGGGACGACGTCTACTCCGCCGGCAGTGGCAGTAGCACCCCGGCCGTTGCTGCCAGTGATGACACCGTCTATCAGGGTGAAACCGTTGACGATATTCAGCAGCACCTGCTCTGGCAGATGCGTCTGACCCCCTTCTCTGATACCGATCAGGCCATTGCCGTGGCCATCATTGATGCCATTGATGCCGACGGCTACCTGCGCGCTAGCATTGCTGACATCGTTGACAGCGTGGCGATTGACGACATTGAACCGGAAGAAGTGGCCGCTGTACTCAAACGCATTCAGCACTTTGACCCGGTAGGTGTAGCCGCCCGCGACCTGCGTGAGTGCTTACTTATCCAGCTGGCTCAGTTTGCTGATGGTACTCCCTGGCTGAACGACGCCAGAACCCTGGTCAGCGACCACATGGATCTGCTGGGTAACCGCGACTACCGTACCCTGATGCGTCAGACCCGCCTCAAAGAAGACGAGCTGCGCGAAGCCCTAAGATTGATCCAGGGACTGAACCCCAGGCCCGGTTCGGTGGTCAGTAGTGAAGAGCCGCAGTATGTGATCCCGGATCTGGCTGTCAGCAAAAAGCAGGGGCGCTGGAGCGTCGAGCTGAACCCGGACGCGATGCCAAAGGTGCGCATCAATCAGCAGTATGCTGCCATGGGGCGCCAGGCCCGCAATCAGGCCGACAGCCAGTTTATCCGCTCCCACTTGCAAGAAGCCAAGTGGTTTATCAAGAGCCTGGAGTCACGCAATGACACCCTGCTCAAAGTGGCCCGCTGTATCGTGCAGTTCCAACAGGGCTTTTTTGAGTACGGTGAGGAATACATGAAACCCATGGTCCTCAACGATATAGCTGAGGCTGTGGACATGCATGAATCGACAATTTCCCGGGTGACTACGCAAAAGTACATGCACACCCCAAGGGGCATTTTTGAATTGAAGTATTTCTTCTCCAGTCATGTTGCCACGGACGACGGTGGTGAGGCCTCCTCAACCGCCATCCGGGCACTGATTAAGAAGTTAGTAGCAGCAGAAGATGCAGCTAAGCCATTGAGTGACAGCAAGATGGTGACGCTGCTGGCCGAGCAGGGTATACAGGTCGCCAGACGTACTATCGCCAAATACCGCGAAGCGCTGGGGATCCCACCCTCAAATCAACGCAAAAGCCTGTTATAAGGCTGTGCTCAAGAGAAGGAACCGACTATGCAAATCAATCTCACTGGCCACCACATCGACATCACTGATCCCCTGCGCCAGTACGTTTCAGAAAAGTTCGGTAAACTGGAACGTCATTTCGACCATATCAATAACGTGCATGTTGTGTTGCGGGTAGAAAAAATCCGCCAAATTGCGGAAGCCAACCTGCATGTCAACGGCGGTGAAATCAACGCCTCGGATGAGCAGCAGGATATGTACGCCGCCATCGATGGCCTGATCGACAAGCTCGATCGCCAAATCATTAAGCACAAAGAGAAGCTCCACCAGCATTAAATGAACCTTCAACAACTGCTGAGCCCGGACGCCGTGGTGACACTGGCACCGGGCCTGTCCAAAAAAAAGGTCCTGGAAATGATCGGCGATATTGCCGCCCGCCAGTGCCCGGACATTAACGCCCATGCCGCCTTTGATGCCATGCTGGCTCGTGAACGTTTGGGTTCGACCGGTATCGGCAACGGCATCGCCCTGCCCCACGGCCGCATGGACAGCACTGACAAGGTGGTCGCCGTCATGGTGCGCCTGAGCCAGCCCATCGACTTTGACGCTCTGGACAACCAGCCGGTCGATCTGCTGTTTGCGCTGTTTGTCCCCAGCGAGCAATGCCAGGCCCACCTTGCCACGCTCGCCGCCGTCGCCCGCACCCTGTCAGATAAACAGACCTTGAAACGTTTGCGTCAGGCAGGCGATGATAGCGAACTCTATCGCATCCTGACTGAAGCAGCATGAACCTGGTCATTGTCAGTGGCACATCCGGTGCCGGTAAATCCGTCGCCCTGAAAGTACTCGAAGATCTCGGCTACTACTGTGTTGATAACCTGCCGCTGAATTTACTGCCGGGGCTGGTGGCCACCTTGCGTAACGAGGTAATGAAGGTGGCTGTCAGTATCGACATCCGCAATTTACCCACCGAAGAACACACTCTGACCGAGGAACTGGACTGGCTGCCCGAAGACATTGAGCGGGTGGTGCTGTACCTGGATGCCGAGCAATCCGTCCTGTTACGCCGTTTCTCCGAGACCCGCCGCCTGCACCCACTGTCACGGTTGACGCATTCCAGCCTGGAAGAAGCCTTGACCCTGGAGCGCAAACGCTTAGCGCCTTTGTCGGCCATGGCGGATCTGCACATCGATACCTCTGACAAGTCCATCCACCAGTTGGCCGAAGTGGTGCGCGAGCGTATTCTCGGCAAAAAAGAAGGGCCGCTGATCCTGATTTTTGAGTCCTTTGGCTTTAAAGCCGGGCTGCCCAAGGATGCCGACTATGTTTTTGATGTGCGCTTTTTACCAAACCCACATTGGGTACCGGAACTCAAACCCCTTACCGGGCTGGATCAGGCTGTGCAGGATTTTTTTGCTGGCGAAGCGGACGTGTTACGCCTGATCATGCAGCTCGAAGGGCTGCTGGAAAGCTGGTTACCCCAGCTGGAACGCAACAATCGTGCTTATGTCACCGTCGCTATTGGCTGTACCGGCGGCCAGCACCGCTCAGTGTTTGTAGCCGAACAACTGGCAGAGCGCTTTATCCGTAAAGGCCATACGGTGAAAAGCCGCCACCGCGATATCATGCCCGCGTGACCACCATCAGCCGTACCCTGACCCTGAAAAACCGCCTGGGGCTGCATGCCAGGGCCGCCACGCAATTAGTCAAACTCAGCCAGCAATTCGCTGCCACCATCACTTTGGAAGCACGCGGCCAGCAGGCTGACGCCAGCTCCGTACTAGGCCTGTTGCTACTGGAAGGCCATCAGGGCCAGGTGATTACATTGCACTGCCATGGTGACGACGCCGAGGCCGCACTGCGGGCGGTCAGTGAACTCATCGAAGCCGGTTTTGGTGAAGATCATTGAGCCTTATTAGCAACCGCAAGTAATTCTCATCAATAATTCAGAACTTCTGCGTTACACTGGCTCTATCCTGCTGTTTTAAAAAGCGGAGTGCCATGATCGAGGATGTCGCCCCCCCTACTTTCGAGCAGATCAGTGCTGCCCTGGCCAAGGGCCGGTTTGTCCAGGCCAGAGAGATGCTGCACGCCATGGATCCGGCCGATGTGGCCCACCTGCTTGAGTCCAGCCCGTCCAAGGCGCGCTTGGCATTGTGGCAACTGGTGGACCCAGAGCAGGAAGGGGACATTCTTGACGAGCTGTCCGAAGACGTAAAACGCGGCATCCTCAAACTGATGGATGCCGACAAGGTCGCCGCCGCCACCGAAGGCATGGAAACGGACGACCTGGCCTATGTACTGCGTGGGCTACCCGACGCCGTTTATCGCAAGGTACTGGGGGCCATGGACGCTCAGGACCGCTCCCGGGTAGAGCAGGTGTTGTCCTACCCGGAAGACAGCGCCGGCGCCATCATGAACACTGACACTGTCACTTTGCGCCCGGATGTCACACTGGATGTGGTGATGCGCTACCTGCGCCGTCGCGGCCAATTGCCGGAAGGTACTGACAGCCTCTATGTAGTCAACAAGGCTGACCGCTTAGTCGGGGAAGTCCCTCTGGCCAGCCTGGTTACTGCCAATCCGGCGCAAAAAGTCAAAGATGTCATGGACCCTGAGCCGGAGCCGGTCAATGTCACCATGCCGGAAACCGAAGTCGCCCAACTGTTTGCCCGTTACGACTGGTATTCAGCACCCGTGGTAGATGACGAAGGGCATCTACTGGGGCGGATCACCGTCGATGATGTGGTCGATATTATCCGTGAAGACGCCAGCCATTCGATGATGAGCATGGCCGGTCTGGATGATGAAGAAGACACCTTCGCACCGGTGCTCAAGTCCACGCGCAAGCGCACTTTGTGGTTAGGCGTGAATCTGCTCACCGCCTTGGCGGCCGCCGCTGTTTCCAACCTTTTTGAAGCCACCCTGGCGCAGCTGGCAACTTTGGCCGTATTAATGACCATAGTGCCCTCCATGGGCGGTATCGCTGGCTCTCAGACTTTGACGCTGGTGATCCGGGGCATGGCTTTGGGCCATATTGGCCAGCAAAATGAACGGTTTTTATTTAACAAGGAAATGGCCATTGGTGTGCTCAATGGCCTGATCTGGGCACTGGTGATTGCCGCAATTGTCGGGGTCTGGAAACAGGATATTCGCCTGGCCGGGATCATTGCCTTTGCCATGGGCGTCAACCTGGTGGCCGCTGCCCTGGCAGGGGTACTGGTGCCCCTGGTCATGAAACGCCTCAAGATTGACCCGGCGCTGGCCGGTGGCGTGGTGTTGACGACGGTAACCGACGTGGTAGGCCTGTTCGCCTTTCTCGGTTCAGCCACCTTACTGCTACCACTGCACTAAAACAAAACCCGGCAACATGGCCGGGTTTTGCCTCAGTCACCGGCGATGGTCATCCGTTCAATCAGCACCGAACCGGTGTGAATTCCGGCCCGCCGCTCATGGTCGGCACCAACCGCGACAATGTTCTGATACATGTCTTTGAGATTGCCGGCAATGGTGATTTCCGATACCGGGAACTGGATCTGGCCATTTTCCACCCAGAAACCGGCCGCACCACGGGAATAATCGCCAGTCACCATGTTGATGCCCTGGCCCATCAGCTCGGTTACCAGCAAGCCACGGTCCATACGCCGCAGCATGGTGGCAAAGTCTTCCCCGTTATCTTTGACATACCAGTTGTGTATACCACCGGCATGGCCGGTGGTCTGCATGCCCAACCGCCGCGCGGAGTAGCTGGTCAGCAGATAGCTTTGCAATACGCCGTCTTTGATCAGATCCCGCGCCTGGGTACGCACCCCTTCGCTGTCAAACGGTGTCGAAGCCAGGCCACCGAGTACGTGCGGATCTTCATGGATAGTGATCTGGGCCGGGAAAATACGCTGGCCCAGGCTATCGAGTAAGAAGCTGGAGCGGCGATACAAGCTGCCACCACTGATGGCGCTGACCAGATGGCCCCACAGCCCGGTTGCCACGTCAGCCCGGAATAATACCGGCACCTGCATGGTGCCCAGCTTACGCGCTCCCAGACGACTCAGCGTATGGTGGGCTGCATCGCGGCCAATCTGCTCGGCGTTATCCAGCTCCGCCAGAGCCCGGGCAATACCGTATTCGTAATCCCGCTCCATCTGTTCGCCATCTTTGGCGATCACCACACAGGACAGGCTGTGGCGGCTGGAAGGATAACTGCCAATCATTCCGGCGGTATTGCCATAGACTTTGAAGCCGGCATGAGAGGAATAGCTGGCACCTTCAGAATTGACAATACGGGGGTCTGCCGACAGGGCCGCCTGCTCACAGCGTTTGGCCAAGTCAATGGCGGCTTCCGGGCTCAGGGTTGCCGGATCATAAAGCTGCAGATCCGGGTAAGTAAATGCCAGCATATCGGTGTCAGCCAGGCCATTGGCACTGTCTTCTGAGGTGAGCTTGGCAATACGATCTGCAGCGGCCACGGCTTCGCGGATTGCCTGCGGCCGTAAATCGGAAGTCGACGCTGAGCCTTTAGCACCACCCCGGTAGACGGTCAGGCCCAGTGCGCCATCCTTGTTGAACTCAATGTTTTCCACTTCCCCTAGACGGGTTGAGACACTGATACCGGTTTGCCGGCTGATGGCCATTTCAGCGCCACTGACCCCCAGGGTCTTGGCATAGTCCAGGCCCTCGGCAATCAAGCCTTCGACCAGTTTCATGTCATTGACGATATCGCTCACGCTGTCCTCATTGCCGTGTGCCGATTTGTCCGCCAGCATATCACAGCACAGGGCTGCGGCTGCGGCCGGCAAACTGCTATCATATGCAAAAATACTGACCAGACAGCACCATGCACCCAGAAGACGACGACGAGATCATTTACGTCAGCAAATCCGAACTCAAACGTGATGCCCAGCAGGCCGCCGATTTGGGTAAAGAATTACTGGAACTGAGCCCGGCCCAGCTTAATGCATTGCCTTTGGGCGATGAACTGCGTGCCGCCATAGCCCTTGGCCAGAAGATCCGTAACAAGCACGAAGGCTTTCGCCGCCAGCGCCAGTACATTGCCAAGCTTGTTCGCCAGCAAGATCCTCAACCCATCACTGACGCCTTGGATGTGCTGAAAAACCAGCACAATATGGAGACCCTGAAACTCCATCAGGCAGAGCAATGGCGTGAACGGCTGTTAAGCGAAGGTAATGACGCAGTACAGGCCTTTATTGATGAGTTTTCGGCAGTGGATATTCAGCGCTTGCGCCAGTTGATCCGTCAGGCCGGCAAGGAAAAAGCAGCCAATAAGCCCCCGAAGGCGTTTCGTGAACTGTTCCAGCTGGTCAAAGAACAGCTGGCCGAAAACTAACGGTCTGAAAGTTGTCGGAGCTCGGCAGGCTGTGGTAAAGGTAAGCGCTAGGAGTCGCCGTGATGATGAAAGGACGCCACCATGAAGCGCTTGTTATACCTGCCCCTGTCGCTTGCCTGTTTGGCTCTGGGGGCCTGCCAAAGTACATCTTCTTCCTCACAGGCTTACTTTCCGCAAGCCATCTGCTTTAGCACAGCCAAGGAAGCCAAAGCCGCAGGTTATGCCCTACTCCAGCAACAGTTTTTCAATAAGGTCCGCTTTAGTCTGGATAACAAGTTCAATAAAGGTGTTGCTGGCCTGGGCCTGAGCTGGGATAACATTTCCCACCCGGAACAGTACTGCGATCAGGGGCAGGTTCCGCTGTTGATCACCTACCATCCGGCCAGTGGTCACAAGCACTTTGCCGCTGATGAATTAGCCAGTGTTACCCGCCAGGTAGCGCAAATGCTGGTAAAAGAAGCCCACGTACACAGTTAAAAAAGCCCGGCAAACGCCGGGCTTTTTTATTCCGTACCACCCACGGTGATGCTGTCGATTTTCAGGGTTGGCTGACCAACCCCGACCGGAACAGACTGGCCGTCTTTGCCACAGACACCAACCCCCGGATCCAGCTGGGCATCATTACCGATCATGGAAATTTTCTGCATTACCTCAGGGCCCATGCCAATCAGCGTGGCACCGCGCACCGGCCGGGTAATTTTGCCATTTTCAATGAGATAAGCCTCTGAGGCTGAAAAAACAAATTTACCCGAGGTGATATCTACCTGGCCGCCACCAAAATTGGGGGCATAGAGGCCTTGTTTAACCGAGCCAATAATGGCCTCGGCACTGTGCTCCCCGGCCAACATAAAGGTGTTGGTCATCCGGGGCATAGGCAGGTGAGCATAAGATTCACGGCGGCCGTTACCAGTAGCAGCCATGCCCATCAGCCGGGCATTGAGCTTGTCCTGCAGGTAGCCTTTGAGAATACCGTCTTCGATCAACACATTTTCTTGCGTGGGCGTGCCTTCATCATCAATGGTCAAGGAGCCGCGGCGCTCCGCTAACGTGCCGTCATCAACCACGGTCACACCACGGGCGGCCACTCGCTCACCAATACGGCCACTGAAGGCAGAGCTACCGCGGCGGTTGAAATCCCCTTCCAGACCATGGCCTACCGCCTCGTGCAGCAGCACCCCGGGCCAGCCAGCGCCCAGCACCACTGGCATCTGGCCAGCGGGTGCGGCGCTGGCTTCCAGATTGGTCAGCGCCATCCGCACCGCTTCTCTGGCATAGCCCAGCGCCCGTTTCTCGCCGCCCTCGGTAGCCAGAAAATAGTCGTAACTGAAACGGCCACCACCACCGGCGCTGCCCCGTTCACGGCGGCCGTCTTTTTCCACCAGCACCGAACAGTTCATACGCACCAGCGGCCGGATATCGGCCGCCAGGGTACCGTCAGAGGCGCTAACCAGTACCTCTTCGTAAACGCCGCCGAGCGAAACAATCACCTGGCTGACATGGCTGTCGAGCTTGCGGGCAAAGCTGTCGACTTCCCGCAACAAAGCCAGCTTGTCCAACTGACTGAGGCTGTCCAGCGGGTTGGCCTGGCCATAAAGCGGCGGTTGTGCCAGCGCCTTACCTACCGCTACCTTGCCCTGCTGGCCGGCACTGGCAATGGAGCGGGCGGCCTTGGCAGCATCCAGCAAGGTTTGCGGGGTCAGATCTTCGGCATAGGCGAAGCCGGTTTTCTCACCGCTGACAGCCCGAACACCCACACCCCGCTCGAGATTAAAACTGCCGTCTTTGATAATGCCGTCTTCCAGTACCCAGGATTCATGAGCAGCAGCCTGGAAGTACAAGTCAGCATAGTCGAGCTGATGCTGATGCATGGCGCCAAGAGTGCGCTCCAGGTGTTCTAAGGTCAGCTCGGCTGGCGCCAACAGGCGCTCAGCAACAGTATCAAACAGGCTCATTCAGACTCCTTGGGTGGCACAATAGTGAAACGCCGATGCTGATCGACGGGCATTCGGCGGCGCACTTGCGCCATTGACGATGGCTCCAGGGTAGCACTGGCCGTGCCTTCTCCCAGCGCCAATTGCTCAATAACCTCTCCCCAGGGCCCGACAATCACTGACCGCCCCCAGGTTTCACGGCCGTTGGCATGACTGCCGCCCTGATTGGCCGCTACCAGTACGCATTGCCCTTCAATGGCCCGGGCCTGACACAATACCTGCCAGTGCGCCTGACCGGTGCGGGCGGTAAAAGCGGAAGGCAACACCAGCAGCTCAACCTGCTGCTGGCGATACCAGGCAAACAGTTCGGCAAAGCGCAGATCATAGCAAACCGCCATGCCGATACGCCCGAAAGGACTGTCAACCACCACCGGCTTAGGCCCCGGTACAGTGGTGGCCGATTCAAGATAGCTGCCGGTGTTATCTGCCACTTCAACATCAAACAGATGCATCTTGTCATAGCGCGCCCGTACCTGCCCCTGGTCATCAAGCAGCAGGGAGGCAGCACAAAAGCGCTCAGGGTTGTCACTGCGCAGAGGCAAGGTGCCGGTGACCATCCAGACCTTATATTTTACGCACAGAGCTTTTAGTGCCTCTTGAATAGGCCCCTGACCAAAGGCTTCGGCCAGCTCCAGCTGCTGGCGATCGCGGCCGCCAAAAAAGGCAAAGCACTCCGGCAACACAACCAGCCGCTGGGCCACCGGTAGCGTTGCCAGCAGCCGTTCGACGGTAGCCAGGTTTTCAGTGACATCCGGTACGGAGACCATCTGCAAAGCGGTAACACAGCTCATGGTCACTCCTTGGTTGTCGCAGCGCCAGCACTGGCCGGTGCTGGCAATGCTTGGCCTGCCTGCACTAATGGCTTGCTGGTCTTTGCCGCTTTGTTGTCTTTGGCAGGTGGCTTCGGCAAGGGTACAGAGCCCTTCGAACGCGACACCTCTTTCATCACCGGGTTATCCAGCGAGCCGGTGAGATTGAAACGAATTTCCGTAACAACATCAATGACCGGCCCGAACAACTTGGTCAGTGCGTATACCGCCACACCGGTTACAGGGGTAACAGCAAAGGCAGCCAGTACCGGCAAGTTACCGGTCACATTAGGCTTAAAGCTGATGTCATATGCCAGCTGACGATGCACCAAGTCGGTCCAGCCAGACGCGCTCATGTCGCCAACCACGCCATCAAGAGTAATTTTATTGGAGCGGATAACACCATCTTTGATATCACCCGCAGCCTTGATCCGGTCGAAATACAGGCCTTTATCGAACAGATCACGAAAATCCAGCGCCAGCTTGCGCCGGAGCGAGTCAAAACTAAATACCGTCAGTAACCGTGCACCTTTGTCAGAGACATTGGCCACATAGCCCTGCCCCAGTTCGGTACTGACATCGCCGCTGACTTTGGCCATGGCAAATTGCTGCGGGCCGCCAGCCCAATGCACCTGCAATTGCCCTTTTAGTGGCGCATCACGCAGGCTTGAGGCCAGTTTCATGGTGTTAAGAAAACGGCCAATGTCCTGCACATCTGCTTTCAGTTGCACTGATGTTTGCTGCTTGTCTGCCAGCCACTGGCCACTGCCCAACACCTGGCCATCAGGCTGTTTCATGCGCAGCACCGGTAAGAGCAAGTCCTGGCCCTGATGTTGCCCTTCCAGGGTCAGCTGCCCCAGGTTGACATCCATGATCTGGCAGTCTGCACAGAAGAACTTAAAGGGCGGAATGTCAGTTGGTTGCCAATGCTGACCAGCGCCATCAGCTGGCGCTTGCCACTTTTGCAAGTCAAGTCGCTTAAGGTTAACCAGCAACGGACTTTGCCCCCAGTCAGTGGTCGGTAACCACAGCTCACCCTCCAACTCTTTGGCCTTGGTATCGACTTTCCAGCTGTTGACCTCAGCTGTACCGTTAATGGTGGCATCATGCAGTTGTTGCCCTAACAGCGTCAGAGTTGGCGTGGTTACCGTCAGCTTCGCCAGCGGTGGCAACAAGCCGTTACCGTCGCCCAATTTGCCGGCCAAAGCGCTAATCCACTGACCCACATCCAGCGTTGGCCAGTGGGCCGCTAACTGGCCCTGACCTTGCTGTTGCGCTGGCAAGCTGGCACCGCCAATAGCGCCGCTCCAGCTGGTCACTTTGCCGTTATGTAACAACGCCTTGATGTGTGCCCTGTCCGCCAGCGTGGCTGACACCGCAATACCTCCATCACTGCCAACAGCACTGACCTTCAGCGGCCAGCTACTTGGCGCTGCTTTTTGCGCCGGCACCGGTAACTGGCTGGCCAGCCCCTGAAGTGAGCTGCTGAGCTGGGCGTTGAGCGTAAAACCCGGATCGTTAAGCAATAATGCGATTTGCCCCTGCCAGGGAGTCGTACCGCTGACCTGCCACCAGGGGGCCTGCACTTTGGCGGCATCAAAACGCCCCAAAAGCGCCAGCTGGATATGGTAACCCTGAGACTGCTGAGCGCTGTTAAGGGTGAGCTGCAACGGCTGCGAAAACAGTCTGGCCCGTAACCCCTTGGCACTGAGTGTACCATCGTCAAAATGCAGGCTGCCGTTCAAGCCGGTAAGGTCAACAGTGTCGAGTACCCGCACCTGGTTGTCGCTAAAGGTGATATCACCGCTGGCATGGGGTTGACCGCCACCAAGGGGGATGGCCAGTTTGACGTTACCATCCAGGCCGCCACTGACCTGCAAAGCCTGTAAGGCCTTACCTACACTGCCTTGCAGTGCCGACTGCTGCATCAACGCGGTAACGGCTTCGCCGGTGCTGTGGGTACTGGCAGTAATATCCAGCATCGCCCCTTGCTGGCCAAGATGAGCAATGCTGGCCTGAAGCTGGCCGATGGGCACTCCGGCTAGCTGGCCATGCTGACTGCTGAGCAGCATGGCGGCATCCTGAAAGCGAGCACGCAGCTGGGTGTCCGTCAATGCGGGCCAATGCGGATCGAATGCAAAATGCAAATGCTCGAAAGTGGCATCGGCTAAAAAGGTGCCACTGCCATCCGCATAGGGGTAGTTTGCAAAAGCCCCCTGCCATACCACGCCACCTTGGGCGCTACCGCCTTGCAAAGCGCTGTTGAGATAGTCGACCACCTGCTTAGGCATCACAGTCAACGGTAGATAATGGCTGGCCTTATCGGCCTCCAGATGTTTGACCTTTACTGACAACGCCATGCCGGGATTGGCGCCCAAGTCAACTTTACCCCGCAGATCCAATGCCAACCCAGGGCTGGCCAGGCTCAAGTCGCCGGTACGAAACTGCCAGTTTTCACCGGTATTAAGCAGCCATAAGTCGCCTTTGAGGCGCTGCAATACAAAAGGCGCTCTGAAATGCGGACCCGGATCGACTTTCAGGTCTTTATCATCAAAACGGATCAGTCCCTGGTGCCCCGACCAAGAAAGCTGGGCGCTGACACCTTCAATGCCAGGCAGGGTATCTTTGGCACTCCAGCCCATTTTCAGCTGGGCATTGCCAGACAAACGCTGGCCAGCATTATTGGCCAGGTAGAGGTCATCCAGTTCACCGTTGGGGCGTGCTACCGCCAGCCACTGCTTAATCGGTGGCGGTAAACGCCGCCACAGATTCAGTAGTGGCGTCAGCGGCGCCAACTTCAGGCGCTGGGCATACAACAGCTGATCGGCGCCTTGTTGACGAAACTGCACTGCACCGAGGTCCCAAGGGTGACCGTCCGTGCTGATCTTTGCCCGGCGGCTATCTACCTGCCAACCATCAGGGGTACTCGATAGTGTCCCTATCCAGTCTTTTACCCGCAGATCATGCTGGTCAAAACGTACCTGGCTGTCGGTCATATGGGCCTGGCCACCGGTTAGCCGGCCAGCCGAAAAGTCCAGCCACAACCGCGTATTCACAACGCCATTTTCAACCGTCAGGGTGTCACCGACGAAGGTGTTGACCCAAGGGTCCAGGTGCAAGTCGTGGGCATCCACAAACAGTCGGCCATCCAACTGCGATAACCGTGCTTCCAGGCCATAAAGATCGAGAATAAAGCGGACTTTCTGGCGGCCATACTCACGGATGCTGCCCGTCCCCACCGCTTGGTGACGGTAACGGGAGCCGGTCCAAGAGACTTTGCTGATTTCGACTGTACGCGGGCCAAAACGCGACGGCAGGGTCAGCTCAGCATTGGTTAGCCTGGCCTGGCTGAGCTGGCGCAAGAAGAGGTTTTCCAGCAGCGCCCAGTCAGGGTCTTCCTTGCTTTTCGGCCACGCCGCCAGCGCCAGCTTGAGGCCATCGCTTTCCAGATATGACAGCTTCGGGCTACCAGACAGTACCGATGCCCAGAACCGCAACCCTACTTGCAAGCTATCAATATGCAGGCTCAGCTTGTGGTCAGGATCTTTGACCGTTACATCGGACAATTTGAACTGCGGCCCACGGCCCAGCCAACTGCCATGGGCACGGCCAATGGCTAACTGCAAACCCAGGCGGGCATTGGCTTCCTTGACCAGATAGGGGCGAACATCGTCCAGGTGATGCATGGCAACCCGCGCCACGCTCATCAGCACAGCCGCCAGCACTACCAGCAACGCCGCCAGCAGCCATAATTTGCGGGCCAGCCAGCCCATGGCCTGCAGCAGCTTGCTCACTACATCATCACCACGTCGAACTGATCCTGGTTGTACAGCGGCTCAGCCTGAATTTTGACTTGTTTACCCATGAATACTTCCAGTTCAGCCAGCGCATGTGACTCGTCGTCACTCAAGGCTTCGGCAACCTGGGGTGAGGCATAGACCACGAACTGATCGGAATCATAAGCCCGGTTTACCCGCAGGATCTCCCGCAATGCTTCAAAGCAAACCGTTTCCACGGTTTTGACCTGCCCCCGGCCCTGACAGGCCGGGCACTCACCACAAAGAATATGTTCCAGGCTTTCGCGGGTGCGTTTACGAGTCATTTCCACCAGCCCAAGCGCGGAAAAACCATTTACCGAGGTTTTCGCCCGGTCTTTTTGCAGGGCCTGCTCCAGACTTTGCAATACCCGGCGCCGGTGGTCATCACCGCTCATGTCGATGAAATCAATAATGATAATGCCGCCCAGGTTACGCAGTCGTAGCTGCCGGGCTATGGCCTGGGTAGCTTCGAGGTTGGTATTAAAGATCGTTTCTTCAAGGTTGCGGCGGCCGACAAAAGCGCCAGTATTGATATCAATGGTGGTCATCGCCTCGGTCTGATCGATGATCAGATAGCCCCCGGACTTCAGTTCCACCTTGCGATCCAGCGCCCGTTGGATTTCGTTTTCCACATCGAATAGATCGAAGATCGGCCGTTCCCCGGCATAGTACTCCAGCACTTTCGCCAGCTCCGGCACAAACTCATCGCAGAAGGTTTTTAAACTCTCAAACGTCAGCCGTGAGTCAACCCGGATGCGATCCAGTTCGGTACCCACAAAATCTCGCAAAATCCGGTGCGCCAGGCTCAGCTCTTCATACAGCAGTGTGCGGGTGGCCGGGCGGGCGCGGCGCTCTTCAATTTTTTTCCATAACCGCCGCAAAAAGGCGGCATCTTCCATAAACTCACGTTCACCGACGCCTTCGGCGGCGGTGCGCACAATAAAGCCACCGGCATCATCACAAAACGGCTCAACCAGCGCTTTGAGGCGGCCACGCTCTTCATCCTGCTCAATGCGTTGTGAAACACCGACATGGCTGGCTCCGGGCATAAACACCAGATAACGCGACGGCAGCGTAATATCGGTGGTTAAGCGGGCACCTTTGCTGCCCAGCGGGTCCTTGACTACCTGTACAACAATGTCCTGGCCTTCATGCACCAGCCGGGCAATATCACCGGTCTGAAAGGGTCGCAAATCTTCTTCATCAAGGCCGGCACTGGGGGGAATAATATCGGAGGCATGCAAAAAGGCCGCTTTGTCCAGGCCAATATCGATAAAGGCCGCCTGCATGCCCGGCAACACCCGGCTGACCCGGCCTTTGTAGATGTTCCCGACCAGGCCCCGCTTGGCAGCCCGTTCAATATGCAATTCCTGCAGGATGCCGGTTTCCACCAGTGCCACCCGGGTTTCTGACGGGGTGCAGTTGATCAGCAGCTCAGCGCTCATGATGTCTCCTTACCCGTAAACCGGTTTAGCAATTGTTCTGTCTCCATCAAGGGTAACCCGACCACGGCAAAATAGCTGCCATCAAGATGGCTGACAAAGCGCCCACCTCGCCCCTGAATGCCATAGCCGCCAGCCTTATCGACCGGTTCGCCACTGTGCCAGTAGGCGCTAATTTCGGCATCGGTTAACGGTTTGAAGGTGACGGTGGAAGTCACCACCTCGCTGAGCGTGCGGCGACCGTCAGTGACGGCGATGGCGGTATGAATAAAATGACTGCGGCCGGACATCGCCCGCATCATACGTGCCGCGTCCTGCTCACTTTCAGGTTTGACCAACACCTGGCCATCCAGTTCACCCAGAGTGTCAGCACCGAGCACCAAGCCGGGCTCAGGCATCAGTACCGCGCCAGCCTCGGCTTTATTGCGGGCCAGCCGTTCGACCAGCATCAGTGGCCGCTCAGCATCGTGCGGGGTTTCATCCACGGCCGGTAATAACACCCTAAAAGGCCGGTCTAGCAACGTCAGCAACTGCTGGCGCCGGGGTGAGCCAGAGGCCAGATATAAAGGCAGCGATGGCATCAGCGCACCCGGAACTTGCGGCGCACCCGGCGCAGTAGCGGAAATAGCCACAGCCACATTACGGCGCTGGTTAACACTGGCCAGAAATAACGGGCCGTGAGCATGACACCATTCGCCAGATGCTCCACCCAGTAAACCAGCACCAGCTTGACGGCCACCAGCACAGCGATGATCAACGCCTGCTGCCAGACCGAGAAGTTTCGCAACCGCTGGAAATTGACCGCGGCAATGTAAACGGCAATCGTCATGGCCAGGGCATGCACGCCCAGTGTCGAGCCCAGCATAATGTCCATTAACAAGCCGCTGAGCCAGGCAATACCAACACTGACCCGGTGTGGCAGGGCCATGGTCCAGTACACCAATACCAGCAGCAGCCAGTCCGGGCGAAAGGCATCAACCGGTAGCGGCATGGGGAGCAGCGCCAGTACCAGCGCTACTAGCAGTGACAGCGTGATCACAACAGCGTTCATTTGCCCTCCGGTGACGCCGGCCGATGTTCTGGCCATACCAGCAGCAGGTAACGGATCCGATCCAGCTTGGCCAATGGCTGCGCTGTGACGCGGGTAAAGGGTTTGCCGGCATCGGAGATCACACCGGTTACTTTCGCTACCGGGTAACCTTCCGGAAAACGGCCGCCCAAACCGGAAGACAACAGCAAATCGCCCACTTTGATATCTGAACGGTGCGGCACATGATTGAGCACCAACTCATCAAGCTGGCCGGTGCCACTGGCAATGCCACGAATGCCGTTGCGAGCCACTCGCACCGGCACCGCATGAGTCGCATCGGTGATCAGCAACACCCGGCTGGAGCTAGGGCCGACACTGGTCACCTGGCCAACCAATCCCTGCGCATCCAGTACCGGTTGCCCTTCATAGACGCCATCGCTGCGGCCTTTGTTGATCATCACCTGCAGAGTGAAAGGATCAGAGTCCACCGCCATGACTTCGGCTACCAGCTTGCGGGCATGGGGGCGCGCTTCAGCGCCAAGCAAGGCCCGTAACTGGTTGTTTTCCTGTTCCAGAAAATCCACATGCTGCACCCGCTCAGACAGCTTTAACAGCTGGTCTTTGAGGCGGGCATTTTCATCTTTGAGCTGTTCGCGGGTGGTAAATTCTTTCGACCCCCAGCTCAACAGGCTGGATGGTGCATCCGCCAGATACTGGATGGGCGTTACCAGGGAGTTGAGATAAAAGCGCAGGCTGTCAAAGCGATGCTGCCAGTGGTCAAGGAAAATCACGCCCAACGACACCAGCACCAGCAACAACAGGCGCCACTGTAGTGAAGGACCGCGAGAGAAAATAGGTTTCATAATGGCACCGGGGCGCCGCCGGCGCCCCTGCTGTCTGACTTATTCTTCGCTGAAAATATCGCCGCCATGCAGGTCGATCATTTCCAGCGCCTTACCGCCACCACGAGCCACACAGGTCAGCGGATCGTCGGCCAGCACCACCGGAATACCGGTTTCTTCCATCAGCAGTCGATCCAGATCCTTGAGCAACGCGCCGCCGCCGGTCAGTACCATGCCGCGCTCGGAAATATCCGAGGCCAGCTCCGGCGGGCACTGTTCCAGCGCTACCATGACAGCACTGACAATGCCACTGAGCGGCTCTTGCAATGCTTCTAAGATCTCATTGGAGTTCATGGTAAAGCTGCGCGGCACCCCTTCGGCCAGGTTACGGCCACGCACTTCAATTTCCACGACTTCTTCGCCGGGGTAGGCGGTGCCAATTTCATGCTTGATGCGCTCGGCAGTGGCTTCACCGATAAGTGAGCCATAGTTGCGGCGCACGTAATTGATAATCGCTTCATCGAAACGGTCACCACCGATGCGCACCGACGAGCTGTAGACCACGCCATTAAGGGAGATAACAGCCACTTCTGTGGTACCACCACCGATATCCACAACCATTGAACCCGTGGCTTCTGAAACCGGCAGGCCGGCACCGATGGCGGCAGCCATCGGCTCTTCGATCAGGAACACCTCACGGGCACCGGCACTCATGGCAGACTCACGGATAGCACGGCGCTCCACCTGGGTGGCACCAACCGGCACACACACCAGTACCCGTGGGCTCGGCCGCAGGAAATTATTTTCATGCACCTGCTTGATGAAATGCTGCAGCATTTTTTCGGTGACATAAAAATCAGCGATAACACCGTCTTTCATTGGTCGGATCGCTTTGATATTGCCCGGAGTACGGCCCAGCATCTGCTTCGCGGCATGACCTACCGCCGCCACGGATTTTGGCCCGCTGGCGCGTTCCTGACGAATAGCGACCACCGACGGCTCATTAAGGATGATGCCCTTGTCGCGTACATAAATCAGCGTGTTGGCGGTGCCGAGATCGATGGAGAGGTCATTGGAGAAAAGACCACGGAGTTTTTTGAACATGGGGAAGGCCGGTCCTGTAATTTTTTGCAAACGGTGCTTTGTTAATCGGCTAACTTTACCAACCGCCTTGGTTATCCACAAGCGAGCTGCGCCGCCAGAATGCGCCCTATTCAGCTTTAATTGCCTACACCCGCATCCGCGCTGCCGAAACACCCTTGGCAGGGGCTATAGTAAGCAGCCTTACGGTCCTGGTTCAAAGCATGCAAAATAACCCCGCCAGCCCGCTTGTGGCACTGCATCACCCCTTGTTGACGGCTCAAAACTGCCGACTTTGGGTCAAACGCGATGATCTGCTGCACCCACTTATCTCTGGCAATAAGTGGCGCAAACTGCAACAGCCCTTAGCACGCGCCAAGGCGCAACACTGCCCTGGCATCGTCAGCCTCGGCGGGCCACATTCCAATCACCTGCTGGCGCTGGCCGCCGCCTGCCAGGCCAGGGGGTTAGCCAGTCACGGCATTGTCAGGGGGCATCAGCAACAAACACCAACCCTGCAAAAAGTACAGACACTGGGCATGACTCTGAGTTTTGTCAGCCGCCAGTACTACCGGCAACGTCATGAAAAAACGTTCTGGCTTCCTTGGCAGCAGCGCTTTCCCGGCTGGCTGTTGTTAGCCGAAGGCGGCAGCAGCACCGAGGCCCTTCCCGGAGTGGCAGCCGTTATTGATGAGCTTGATGTTAACTGGCAACAGCTGTGGGTACCGGTTGGTAGTGGCGGCACCTTGGCAGGGCTCGTTCATGGTAGTGCCGGCCGGGGCACCATTATCGGAGTACCGGCGGTGCGCGACAGCACTCTGGCCGACAAAATCACGCAACTACTCGAGGGCAGCCCATACCGTAACTACCGCTTGTTGAGCGGCTTTGAAGGGCCTGGTTTTGGCCGTTTCAGCACGGCACAGGCCCAGCAGATGCGTACGCTGGCAACGGCTCTACAAGTACCGTTGGAGCCGATTTACGGTGGCAAGCTGCTGCTGGCGCTATGGCAGCAGTTGTCGGCAGGTAAGCTCGCTGGACAGTCACTGGTCTGGTTGCATACCGGCGGCTTGCAGGGCCTGGAGGCGCTGCGCCAGCAAGGCCGCTGGCTGTAGCGGCTGACTGCCAGTTCAGCACCAGACATGATCAGAACTGCCCGCTGAACTATTTTTATTTGACGAGTAGGTTATTTTTCGATCTAAAATGACTGAACGGTCAGTCATTAAAAATATCATGGCACCCAAACGCGTCGACAAAAGCGCCAAGCGCACAGACATCACCACCGCCGCCGCTCTCGTCTTTGCTGAAAAAGGCTTTCAGGGGGCCTCGGTCAGTGACATTGCTGAGGCCGCCGGGGTCAGCAAGGGCTCTTTGTACAGCTACTTCAACAACAAAGAAGACCTGTTCTACGCCACTTTCCAGGCTTACCAGGCGGAATTATTACAACAGTGCCAAGAGGCCATCACCGCAGCGCCTTCGGCCAGTACCAAGATCCATGCCCTGCTAACGCTGACCATGGCCTCTTTGCGCGACAACATTGCCCTGTTTCCATTGACTCTGGAGCTCTGGGCCGCAGCCAGCTCCGGCGCTGCCCGGGAGCGCTTTGCCGAGGTAATGGAAAGCGTGTACCAAGAGTTTCGCCAACTGATGACGGCGCTGATTGAGGCCGGTAAAACCGATGGTGAATTCACTCAGGATATTGATGCCAACGCCATGGCGGCCTGGCTGGTAGGCGGGCTCGATGGCCTGATGCTGCAATTCTGGTTTGACCAAAGCCTGCCCATTGAACAAATGGCTGAACAGTTCATGCAAACCCTGCTAACCGGCATGGGCCAACGCCCGACAGGAGCCAGCACATGACAATACGCTCACGACATCTCTGGCCTGCCCTGCTGATGCTGGCCATGGCGGCCCTGACGATGCCCGCCACGGCTGCCGCCAGCGAAGGCACACATCCCGATCCGAAAGCGCTGATCAAGCAAACACTGGATAACTGGCGCGGCCAGTCGTCTTATTCCCTGGTCACCATGACCGTCCACCGGCCTGACTGGCAACGCACCATGACCATGCGCTCATGGACCCGTGGTGAAGATGACTCTTTGGTGCGTTTCACCGCCCCCGCGAAAGACGCTGGTAATGCCACGTTGAAGCTGGCCGATGACATGTGGATTTTTAACCCCAAGCTCAATCAGATCATCAAGCTACCGGCCAGCATGATGGCGCAATCCTGGATGGGGTCTGACTTTTCCTATAACGATTTGGCCAAGGCCAATGACATTCTGACCCAGTACCACCATCACATGGTCAGCGTCCGCCAGCAAGACGGCCACACCCTGTACACTATTGCCGCACTACCCAAAGCCGATGCCGCTACGGTCTGGGGCAAACAGGTGATCACCCTGCGTGATGATGGTGTGCTGCTGGGTGAACAGTTTTTTGATCAGGACATGAAACTGGTCAAAAGCATGACCACCACCAAAGTGGGCCTGCTTGGTGGCCGCCCTTTTCCCATCGTGATGGTCATGAAAAAGGCCGATAAACAGGACAGCTGGACACGCATTGATTACCTGCAGGCCCACTTCAATGTGGCGATCCCCGATGCGCTGCTGACCAAGTCAAACCTGCGAAATCCGCGCCCCTTCACCCTTAAGGACGGCCAGTGATGTTGCTGGCGTTGGCGTGGCGAAACCTGTGGCGCCAGCCGCGCCGCACCGTGCTGAATGTACTCAGCATTGCTTTTACGGCATTGATCATCGTGTTTTTGCTGTCTTTTCAGCTCGGCACCTATGCCACCATGAAAGAGAACATGCTGAGCATTCTCGATGGCTTTGCACAGATCCAGCCAAAAGCCTATCTGGATGACCCGGATCTGAAAAAGACCATCAACCACCCTCAACAACTGATGGCCAAGCTACAGCAACAATTTCCGGATATTAAGCAAAGCCCCCGGGCGACAACCTTTGTGATCCTCTCCAAAGCTGATAAAAGCCTGGCCGCCGCACTGATGGGGGTCGATCCGGTTCGTGAAGTCCAGGTTACCCGGCTGCACAACAGCATCAGTCAAGGCCGCTACCTCAAGGCCAACGATACCAATGCCGTGGTGCTCGGAGCAGCTTTGGCCCGCAACCTCGCGGTTACCGTCGGCGACAGCCTGACCATACTGGGCCAGGGCCTGGACGGCAGTATTGCCGCTGATGTAGTGAAGGTTGTAGGGATCTTCAGCACCGGCACACCGGATATTGACCGGCAATTTGCACAGATCCCGCTGCCCCGCTTGCAGGCGACGTTCAGCATGGGGCAAGCCATTAACCTCATTGCCTTATCCGCCAGCCACCTGAACTTGGTGACGCAACAACAATCCGCACTACAAGCAGCGTTACCCGGCCAGCACCTGACTGTACGCCCCTGGCAAGCCCTGGAGCCCGGCATGAAGGACGCCATCAGCCTGGATTTGGACACCTCGCTGATGTGGTATATCAGCCTGGTGGTGGTGGTGGTATTTATCATTCTCAATACCCTGTTGATGTCCGTGTTCGAACGCACCAGGGAGTTTGGTGTGCTGTTGGCCCTTGGCATGAGGCCCGGCAAAATTGGCGCCATGATCTGGCTAGAGCTGTTACTGCTGACCATGCTAGGCCTGCTGCTGGGTATGGCGATTGGCAGTGTCATTACCCTGATCACCGGCCACTACGGCATGACGATGCCCGGCACAGAGGATATTTTTGCCCAGTGGGGCCTACCCGGGAAGTTGTACCCACAACTGAGCTTCTTGAGTTTGACAGCCGGCCCGGCGGCCATGGCGCTCAGTATCATGCTGGCCGGCATTGTGCCTTATCTGCGGGTCCGGCAACTCCAGCCGGTGTCGGCAATGAGGGCAGTATGATGCGGGTATTGCTGATCCTGTTTCCTTTTGCCTGGCGCAACCTGTGGCGCAACTGGCGGCGTACCTTGATCACCTTACTGGTAGTCAGTATCGGCGTCTGGTCCATTCTCGCGTTCAACGCCTTTATCCGTGGCTGGTCAGACAGTTCCTTAAGGGGCAGCCTGAAAAACATGACGGCGCAGATCCAAGTTCATGCACCCGGCTATTTGGATAACCCGGACATGGCCCACCACTTTACGCTGACCGCACCGCTGCGCGCCGAGCTCAATAGCCCTGGCGTTCGCCAATGGGCGCCGCGGATACGTATTCCGGCCATCGTTCAAAGCGAATACAAAACCCTGCCGGTGAGCCTGGTTGGTATCCGCCCGGCAGCAGAAGCCGGTGTGTCTTTTATTGCGCAATGCCCGGTTAGCGGCCAGCACCTGCAAAACCAGCAAGACGCTGCGGTGCTGATCGGCCGCCACTTGGCCGAACGTTTGAAAACCCGCGTCGGTAAGCGGCTGGTGATCATGGCCAACGATGCCAATGGCAAAGTGCAGGAACGCGGCGTGATCATCAAAGGGATTTACAGCTCGTCGCAGCCAATGGAAGACAACTTTCTGTTCACCGGCTTAGTGCCAGCACAGCAGTTTGCCCATGCTGGTACGGCGCTGTCGGAAATTGCCCTGATGACCAACACACCGCCCGGCATGGCCAGTGTTCTGAAACAGCTCAAGGCAAGTGCCCCAGGGCTGGATATACAAAGCTGGGAAACCCTGAAGCCGATGACCAAAGGCATTCATGACCTCACCGACGGCTTTGTTTATGTCTGGCTCTGGGTAATGTTCGTGCTTATCGCTATCGGTGTAGTCAACACCCAACTGATGGCCGTATTTGAACGCACCCGCGAGTTTGGCTTGTTGCAGGCGCTGGGCTTTCGGCCCGGCTGGGTGATGCTGGAAGTGTTACTCGAAGCGCTGCAAATCATCGGTTTCGGTGTGTTGCTCGGCGCTGTCGCTGCACTGCTGACGGTATACAGCCTCAAAGGCGGCATTTCACTGGCCGGGCTGGAAGCCGGTACGGATTTTCTCGGTATTGAGCAGGTGATCTACCCACGCCTGGAATGGCGCGAGTTTTTTATCACCATTGCTGTTGTTTGGGGGCTGGGGGTGATGACCGCACTCTGGCCGGCCCGCCGCGCCACCCGTTTTAACGCCATAGAAGCAATGCGCTCAACCTAGGCCGATATGAAAGGACATGCCATGAACGCCATTTTGCAATGTCAGCAGCTGGTCAAACAATATCATCAGGGTGACACTACCGTGGATGCCTTGCGCGGCGTCGATCTCAGTTTTCACAAGGGGGAATTTGTGGCCATATCCGGCCCCTCCGGCTCGGGTAAAAGCACCCTGCTACATATTATTGGCAGTCTGGAAGAGCCCACCTCCGGGCAGCTGATCCTCGATGGCGTGTCCTTGTTTGAGCAAAGCAGTGAACAATTGGCCGACCTGCGCCTGAACCATATCGGTTTTATCTTCCAGGCCTACAACCTGATCCCGGTGTTAAGCGCGGCCGAGAATATTGAGTTTTTATTGCAGTTACAGGGCGTGGATGCCAAAACCCGCCGCGCTCGTTCAACCGAACTGCTGCATCAGGTGGGCCTGGATGGCCTTGGCGACCGTAAGCCCGGGCAACTGTCCGGCGGGCAACAGCAGCGGGTTGCCGTTGCCCGAGCGCTGGCGAGCCGACCAACGATCGTCTTGGCAGATGAACCCACGGCGAACCTGGACTCAAAGAACTCCGACGAACTGCTAGCACTGATGTCCCGGCTCAATGAAGAGTCCCAGGTCACCATCATCGTTGCCACCCACGATCCGAAGGTCATCGCCCATACCAAACGCCATATCGTCCTGACCGATGGCCAGGTTGATAGCGATCAGCACCAGGCCGCCTGATGTCCAAGTGGTCACTGTTCGCCCTGTTATGCTTTAGCTGCCATGGTTCTGACTTCAGTGGCCGCGTCAAACTGGCTGGCGGTATCAGTGACGCCGGCTCCCAGAGTATTGCCGAACAACTGGGCCAGCAAACCCAAGCCCAGCTCAGCAGTCAGCTACGACTACAACTCAAGCAGTCAATGGCGAACTGGCGGCTACAAGCCGCCTGGCAAATAGAGGGGCAACAAGGCAGCGCCGTCAGCTTGCAGCGCCAGCTGGTAAGCCGCTACCCACAGCTGGCACCCGCACCTGACAGTAGTTACTGGGATTTACAGCAAAATTTTGGCTCTACTGCTGATCGTACCTTCAGTCAGCACTGGGATCGGCTGAATCTGACCTACTCCGGAGCGTCACTGGTATTACGCTTGGGCCGCCAAGCCTTGACTTGGGGAGCCGGTCAGGTATTTCACCCCATGGATCTGGTCAACCCCTTCCAGCCGGTGCAGTTGGATACCGCCTACAAGCGTGGTACCGACATGGCTTACGGCCAATGGCTGTTTGCCAATGGCGCCGATATACAGTTTGCACTGGTGCCTCATCGCCACCGGGATCCACTCGACGCCAATGGCGGCAAACCAACCCAAGCCATTTTTGCCAGTGTGCCAGGGAACACCTTGCAATGGACATTTCTGGCCGCCAATGACCGGGCCGAGCCGACCCTCGGCGTCGGCATTAATGGCCCACTTGGTGACAATGTCTGGAATTTGGAGCTTATCGGCACCCGCCTGCCCGGCGGTGCTGTGGCTAAGTCACTACTGGTTAATCTCAATCGCGCCGGCTTGTTTGCACAACGCAATTACACCGCCTTTGCCGAGTATTATCACAACGGCTTCGGGCAGACTGGCCAGTACAATCTGGCAGAACTGAACCCGGAAACCGTACTTCGGCTGCGGCGCAACCAGCAGTTTGTTACTGCCCGGGATTATCTGGCACTGGGTGCCAACTGGGAGTGGACACCACTGCTGCAGCTCACGCCGAGCGTCATCTGGAATATCAACGACCACAGTGCCCTGTTGGATACGCAGCTTAGCTGGTCGCTCAGTGACAACCTGACCTGCAAAGTCGAGTTACGGCTGCCTGTTGGCAGCAAAGGCACGGAGTTTGGTGGCTTGGCACTGAGCTCACAGCAAGCACTGTATCTGACGCCGGGCCGGGCCCTGAACATACAATTGACCGGTTATTTCTGAGTCATTGTGCTAACAAAAAGGCCCCTCATTGAGGGGCCTTTGGCGCATGAAACTGTTGTTATTAGCGGTCAGAACGGGATATCGTCATCAAAGTCCATGGGCGGCTCTTCAGCACCGTAACCGCCTTGCTGCGGCGCATTTTGCGCAGGGCTTTGCTGTGGTGCCGGGCGATTGTTACCGGCAAACTGGCCACCACTTTGGGTGTTACCACCGCCAAAACCGCCTTGTTTGGCCTGGGACTGACCCTGGCCCGCGAAACCGCCTTGCTGCTGGCCGCCGCCAAAACCACCCTGGTTACTTTGGCCACCACCAAAACCACCACCTTGCTGACCACCACCGGAGCGGCTGTCGAGCATCTGCATGTCATTGACGACGATCTCGGTAGTATAGCGATCTTGGCCGTCCTGGCCTTGCCATTTACGGGTTTGCAGGCGCCCTTCCAGATAGACTTTGGCACCTTTACGCAGGTACTCGCCGGCAATCTCTGCCAGGCGGCGATACATTACGATGCGGTGCCATTCGGTCTGTTCTTTTTGTTCACCGGTTTGCTTGTCTTTCCAGGTTTCACTGGTGGCAACGGTGAAATTGGCAACGGCATTACCGTTTGGCATATAACGCACTTCCGGATCTTGCCCAAGGTTGCCGACGATAATGACTTTATTGATGCCTCGACTGGCCATGTTCGCTCCTGACTAGCTGGCCGCCGCCAAGAGTGCCTTGGCTTTGGCTAGTTCAAATTCCTGCGTATTCACTTTCAAATAAACGGCGGCATCCTTCGCCATGACATTCACTTCCAACACCCCCGGCAACGCTGACAACGCCGATGCCGTCTGCTCTTCACGGCCGGTGATGGACTCCGCGCTCAGGCTGATGGATTTAAGGTGGGTGGGATGCTGCATGCCGCGGCTGATCCACAGCCACAGCAATACCACGGCACCCGACATCAGCAATACGCCCTGCTTATCCGCATACTGTGCCATGGCACCGGCCATGCTGCCACCAAAAAAGGCACCGAGAAACTGGCTCGATGAATAAATCCCCATAGCGCTGCCTTTGTCGCCTGCCGGCGCAAAACGGGCAATCAGTGACGGCAGGGTTGCTTCCAAGAAATTAAAGGCGATAAAAAACAGTAACAAGGCACCAATCAGCCCCCACAGGTGGCTCTGTAGTCCCCAGGCCGCAGCCAGTGACAGCAGCATTACTACCAGTGCCACCTGGATCATCTGCCGCGACATATGCTTTTTCTCGGCAATGATGATCATCGGTACCATGCCAAAGAAGGCAATGATGACAATAGGGAAATACAACATCCAATGCTTGGAAGACGGCAGCCCGGCTGCTACCAGCAGCCCTGGCATGGTGACAAAGGTGGCCGTCAGCAGAAAGTGCAGTAGGAAGATGCTGGCATCCAGGCGCAATAGCTGTGGATCTTTGAGCATCAGCTTCAGGCGTTTTGGGGCCGGCATGGTGTCGCCTTTTGGCGCCCGGTGCACCACTTGCGGCACAGCAAACTGCACCACCAAAATACCACCCAGCGCCAACACTGCGGTCAGTCCAAATAGCCCTGACAAGCCCCAATAGTGAGCCAACATCGGTCCGGCGACCATGGCCACGGCAAACGACAAACCGATAGACACGCCAATGATGCCCATCACTTTTGAGCGCTGCTCGTCGCGGCTGAGATCTGCCGCCAGGGCCAAAATCGCCGAGGCGATAGCACCAGCACCTTGCATCGCCCGGCCAACGACCACCCAGTAAATATTGTCTGCCAAAGCCGCCACCGTTGAACCGGCTGCAAAGAGCAACAAGCCAATGATGATCACCTTGCGGCGGCCAAAGCGGTCTGAAGCCATGCCCATGGGAATTTGCAAAATAGCCTGGGTCAGGCCATAAGCGCCAATGGCCACGCCAACCCATAACGGTGAATAGCCTTGCAGGTGCGTGCCATACAACGCGAACACCGGTAGGATCATAAAGAGTCCCAGCATACGCAGGGAAAAGACCGAGGCCAGGGACAGGGCGGCCCGGCGCTCAGTACTGGTGAGACCTGTTTTCGACATAACGGTAATTCATGACAACTCAAGGAAGCGGCATCATAGCATAGCGATTGGGGCGAGCGGGGGTGCTGTGCGATACTTGCACGCTTACCAAGTCTGCGTGGTTTAAAGACAGGATCCCATGGATAAGATTTCAGTTCGCGGCGCCCGTACTCACAACCTCAAGAACATCAGCCTGGACATTCCCCGTGACAAACTGATTGTCATTACCGGGCTGTCTGGCTCCGGCAAGTCGTCCCTGGCTTTCGATACCCTTTATGCCGAAGGTCAGCGCCGCTATGTGGAGTCACTGTCGGCGTATGCCCGCCAGTTCCTGTCATTGATGGAAAAGCCCGATGTCGATCATATCGAAGGGCTGTCGCCAGCCATTTCTATTGAACAGAAGTCGACCTCTCACAACCCCCGTTCCACCGTCGGTACCATCACCGAAATTTACGATTATCTGCGTTTGTTGTTCGCCCGTGTCGGTGAGCCACGTTGCCCAGAGCATGGCGTCACGCTGGCTGCCCAGACCATCAGCCAGATGGTCGACAAAGTGCTCAGTGAACCCGAAGAACGCAAGCTGATGCTACTGGCCCCCGTTATCAAAGACCGCAAAGGGGAGCACGCCAAGTTGTTGGCCAACCTGGCAACGCAGGGGTATATCCGGGCGATGATCGACGGCGAAGTCTGTGACTTGTCTGATCCGCCGGCACTGGAGCTGCACAAAAAACACACCATTGAAGTGGTGGTGGATCGCTTCAAAGTACGCCCGGATCTACAACAGCGCCTGGCCGAAAGCTTCGAAACAGCACTGGCGCTGTCAGGCGGTACAGCCCGGGTCGTCAGCATGGACGATGACAGCACCGATCTGCTGTTCTCCGCTAATTTTGCCTGCCCCCATTGCGGTTACTCGATGACTGAGCTGGAGCCGCGGCTGTTCTCTTTCAATAACCCGGCTGGCGCCTGCCCAACCTGTGATGGCCTGGGTGTACAGCAATATTTCGATGAAGGCAAAGTTGTGCTGAACAGCGAACTGAGCCTATCCGGCGGCGCCATTCGGGGCTGGGACAAGCGCAACTTCTATTACTACCAGATGCTCAAGTCACTGGCGGAGCAATTCGACTTCGCCCTGGATGAACCCTTTGAACAATTGCCAGCCGAGGCCCGCAATATTGTTCTGCACGGCAGCGGTAAGCAGGAAGTCTCCTTCAAATACGTCAATGACCGCGGCGACATTGTGGTGCGTAAACACCCCTTTGAAGGGGTAATACCCAACATGGAACGCCGCTATCGGGAAACCGAGTCCAATACCGTACGCGAAGAGTTGGCCAAATATTTGGCCAACAAAGCCTGCCCCAGCTGTAGTGGTAGCCGGCTGCGCCAGGAGGCCCGTA
This sequence comes from Gallaecimonas aegicerasi, assembly GCF_045291545.1. Lineage (GTDB taxonomy): Bacteria > Pseudomonadota > Gammaproteobacteria > Enterobacterales > Gallaecimonadaceae > Gallaecimonas. Next base: position 259,627 of record NZ_CP149514.1, on the reverse strand, counting down.
ACGTTTTTGTTGCCGAGCGTAACCTGCCCGCTATCGCCCAGCTCAGCATTGGCGACTGCCTGCAGTTTTTCAGCACCCTGGCGTTGGAAGGCCAGCGTGCGCAGATCGCCGAGAAAATCCTCAAAGAGATCCATGATCGCCTGCACTTTTTGGTGAACGTTGGTCTGAACTACCTGAGCTTGTCGCGCAGTGCCGATACCCTGTCTGGCGGTGAAGCACAGCGTATTCGCCTGGCCTCGCAAATTGGCGCCGGGTTGGTGGGGGTAATGTATGTGCTGGATGAACCCAGCATCGGCCTGCACCAACGCGACAACGAACGGCTGCTCAATACCCTGGTTCACCTGCGCGATCTCGGCAACACCGTGCTGGTCGTCGAACATGACGAAGACGCCATTCGCGCCGCCGACCATGTTATCGATATTGGCCCCGGAGCCGGGGTACATGGCGGAGAGGTAATAGCCCAGGGCACCCCGGCAGAAGTCGCCGCACACCCAGATTCATTAACCGGCCATTATCTCAGTGGCACAAAGGCCATTGCCGTCCCCGGCCAGCGACAACCGGCAGACAACGGCTGGATTGAACTCAAAGGGGCCAGCGGCAACAACCTCCAAGGCGTCAACCTGAAACTGCCCGTAGGCCTCTTTACTTGCGTAACCGGGGTATCTGGCTCCGGCAAATCAACACTGGTTAACGACACGTTATTCCGGCTGGCACACCGGCAGCTCAACGGTGCTGGTGGTGAAGAGCCAGCGCCATACAGTGAACTGCTGGGGCTGGAGCAATGCGATAAAGTGGTGGACATTGATCAGAGCCCTATTGGCCGCACGCCACGCTCCAACCCGGCTACCTACACGGGCATTTTTACACCGATCCGCGAACTGTTTTCCGGCACCCAGGAAGCCCGTGCCCGCGGCTACCAGCCGGGGCGTTTCAGTTTTAACGTACGAGGTGGCCGCTGCGAAGCCTGCCAGGGCGATGGCGTGATCAAAGTGGAAATGCACTTTCTGCCCGATGTCTACGTGCCCTGTGATGTCTGTAAAGGCAAGCGCTACAACCGCGAAACCCTGGAAGTCACCTACAAGGGCAAAAACATTCATCAGGTACTGGAGATGACTGTCGAAGAAGCCCGCACTTTCTTTGACCCTATCCCGGCGGTAGCCCGTAAGCTGCAAACCCTGATGGATGTAGGACTGTCATACATTCGCCTTGGCCAGAGTGCCACCACGCTGTCTGGAGGGGAGGCTCAGCGGGTCAAGCTGGCTCGGGAGCTGTCCAAGCGCGATACCGGTAAAACCCTCTACATTCTTGATGAGCCTACCACCGGCCTGCACTTTGCCGACATTCAGCTGTTGCTGGATGTTTTGCATCGGCTCCGTGACCATGGCAACACCATTGTCGTCATTGAGCATAACCTGGACGTGATCAAAACCGCTGACTGGATTGTTGATCTTGGCCCGGAAGGCGGCAGTGGCGGCGGGCAAATTCTCACTGCGGGAACCCCAGAACAGGTGGCACAGCACCCAGAGTCGCACACCGCACGATTCTTAAAACCCATGCTGAAATAAAAAAGGCGCCGTTAGGCGCCTTTTTTCATCAGCACAAGACTTAGAAGCGGTAAGTACCGCTGACACCCCAGCCCATGCCAGCCTGGCCCTCGGTTTTATTGATCCCCACTTTGACGTTGGCGCGGGGGTTAAACCAGTAGCTGGTATTGGCATAGTAAGTATTGTCGGCCACCTTCGTTACAGGGTAAGCCGCTGCCGGGTTATTGTTGCTAACCAGAGTCACACCACCACCGGCAGACCACTGCTTGTTAAAGAAATAATCCGCATTGGCCTTCACCGCGAAGACATCGTCACCCTGGTTGGGGCTGGTGTTGCTCAGTTCCCCTTGTAGCAACAGCCCAGTCTGCCCAGCCAGAGGCTGGTAATGCTTAATATGGGCACCGACAGTATCAGCATGCATCGCTCCCCACTCCAGCCGCTGGTAGTAGCCGCTAAGCAAGGTGCTGTCATCCAGATAACGACCACCGCCGATGCGGTAAATATCCGCGCTGCTGCCGTGATCCGGGTTGAGATTGCCATATTTGGCATCGACTACCCAGTTGCCAGCGGTAATGGCATGGGCCGCGATATTGTAACTGTCGATGTGATCGTTAAAGTCACCGCTCAGTTGCAAATAAGTACTGTGATTAAGAAAGCTATTCAGCTCGAACGGACCCCGGTCGGTGCTGACCGGCGCCAGGTAGAATCGCCCACCGAGTTGCCAGTGATCAGCATTGCTCGCGGCACTGTGGTCAGTGACCCCGGCAACGCCCTCGGCCTGAAAGGTATCAGCCACCGCCGGGCCAGCCAAAGCAGTGGCACAAAGGGTCAGGGGGAAAAGTATTTTTTTCATGTAACTGCACTCCTTTCATTGCAAAGCAGCGCCGTTACAGTGCGGTTACTACCGCCATAAGGCAAAACCTGAATCGGCTTCGTTCAATCTTACTTAATCTTTTAATTCAAAGAGTTAAAAGATTAAACAAGAGATAAATCAGCCTTGTTGGCGCGGCCTGTTTAAAGCAGATGTTCAGCGAGCTGTAATCTCTGCTGCTCTGTCAGGGCAGTGACTTTTTTATGCTGGTAGTCAAAGTGCACCATGGTCGTTTCCGCTTCAACACAGAGCTCATCTCGCTGATAGGCCCGCTGTAATAACCGGAACGAGCTGTTACCAATGTGGCTAATGTGCGTGGTGATCCGCACCTGTGCACCGTACAGCAGCTCGGCTTTGAACTGCACTTGATAGCCGGCCACAATCAGCGCCCAATTATTGACATCCAGGTCCGGGGTAAAAAAACGAAACACCGGATCTCTGGCCTGCTCGAACCAGATAGCAGGAACCGTATTGTTGATATGCCCCAAGGCGTCTGTTTCCTGGAAGCGGGGCATCAGCGTCATTTCAAACATGGCTTACCTCTTTCTGTGTGTCGGCATTGTTGGCGCCTTAAGGCGCAGAATCAAGCCTTTACCAACACCTCTGTTCTGGCCTAGGCTGTTTTGATGTAACCCAAACAGGCCCTGTTAATGACCGATCTGGCCCTTGCTCTGTCTTTTGTTGCTGCGGTTTCCCTGCTGGCCCAGTGGTTGGCATGGCGGTTAAAGTTACCCGCCATTATCTTCCTGCTGGGCGCCGGGTTATTGCTGGGTCCTGGCAGCCATCTCTTAGACCCTGACCTCTTGATGGGCGATGTCTTGTTTCCGATGGTATCCATGGCGGTTGCCGTGATCCTTTTCGAAGGTGCACTGACCCTACGCTTTCAGGAAATTAAGGGGTTAGCTGGTACGGTCAGAAACCTAGTCACTATCGGCATGCTAGTGACCTTTACCGTCGTCGCCGCGGTCAGTCACTGGCTACTGGGTATTTCCACGGAAGTCTCGCTATTGTTTGGTGCGGTTATGGTAGTCACCGGGCCAACGGTGATCACCCCACTGTTACGCTCTGTACGCCCCAAGCCCGAGCTGGATCGGGTACTGCGCTGGGAAGGGATCATCATTGACCCCATCGGCGCCCTGTTCGCCGTGCTGGTCTTGGAGTTTGTGTTACTACAAAGCAGCCAAAATGCCGTACTGCACACCGTCTACACCCTTGCTAAAACCGTCCTATTAGGCTCGCTCTTTGGTTTTATTTGCGGCTATCTGGTTGCCAAGACTCTCTGCCGGGGCTGGCTACCAATCTACCTGCGCAAAATCGGCGTACTGGCGGTGGTACTACTGGCCTATTCACTATCTGAACAAGTACAACATGAGTCAGGGCTACTGACGGTCACCATTATGGGTATGGTCATGGCCAACCGCCCCGACCTGGATATTGATGACATCATTGAGTTCAAAGAAGATCTCTCTGTCATTCTGATTTCTGCACTGTTCATCCTGCTGGCAGCCCGATTAAATGTCGACAAACTGCTGGCTTTGGGCTGGCCACTGGTATTGCTGCTGCTGATGGTGCAGTTTGTGGCGCGGCCTATCTGCGTCTGGCTGTCGGCTATTGGTAGCCAGCTGCAATGGCAGGAAAAAGCCTTCCTCGCCTGGATCTCGCCCCGTGGCATTGTCGCTGCGGCAGTGGCGTCATTATTTGCATTGCGTATGCAACAAGCCGGGATCCCTGATGCCGACAAACTCGCATCACTGTCTTTTGCAGTCATTATCTTCACTGTGGTACTGCAAAGTTTGACCGCCAGACCAGTGGCTAAATTACTTGGTGTGGTACGGGAAGCACCCAAAGGTGTGCTGATGATCGGCGCCAACCGCCTGGCCCGGGCAATAGCCCAGACCCTACAGAAACATGAGATGCAAGTGCTGCTGGCTGATCCGGTGTGGGAAAACTACCGCCAGGCCAGGATGGATGGCCTGGAGGTATACTATGGCAATCCTCAGTCAGAGCATGCTGAAGCAGTACTCGATTTTTCTGCCATTCGGCAAGTTTATGCACTGTCCCCTAATCGCCATCAAAATGCTAATGCGATAGTGCATTTTGCTCATCAGTTCGGCCAGAAAAAGGTATTTTCTATCCGCTCTTCTCAAGGCAAGGGTTTTGCCAACCAGGAAAGTGCCACTTTTAGAGCCCGGCAAATTCTCTTCAATGAAGACGCCACCTTTACCAAACTCAATAGCCTCATTACCCAAGGCTGGCAGGTTAAAGGCACCGGACTAAAAGAAGCCTTCACTTGGGAGGACTATCAGCAACGTCAGCCAGAGGCTATCCCGCTATTCTTAATTGATGAAAAAGGCTATCTGTTACCTTTTAGTAGTGACTGTCGGGCACCGGAAACCGGGGATATTATTATTGCCTTGCAACCCCCACAGGATGTTGAAGCTAAAATTGAGGAGCAAGCCCAACAGAAGCCGGCCAAATCGTTACCATAAAACGCGCGATCTTAATAAAGCCGACTCAATTACTGGGCCGCTACGCAGTCTCATTATCAGCAGGATTGTAGCGATCAACAATTTTCAGACTGCAAGCTCACTCTGCCTCGGCTTTAGCCGGGGCCAGTGACCAAGGCAATCTGGCCACGGTTTTATCATCTTTACAGTTATTACTTTCTGTCTCATTAGTAGCCAAGCACCTTTGTACCGATCCGGCTGCAATAGCCCATCAGATAGGCCTTGATATGTCGACTTAGCGGAGTTGTCGCAAGGGGTTGGTACGAGCTCAATCTGTGCTGAGCAGTCCAAGGAGGGGTAACCCAGCCTGTTTAAAACCATAGCATTGCGGCGGGATATAAACCGGCAAGTAAAAAAGCCGACCTGAGGTTTTAAACCCCAAAACAAAAAGGCCCAGTCGTTAGACTGGGCCTTCTCGTGTATTAGGTGCCTGGCAGTGACCTACTCTCACATGGCGAATGCCACACTACCATCGGCGCAACTGCGTTTCACTGCTGAGTTCGGAATGGAGTCAGGTGGTTCCACAGCGCTATTGCCGCCAGGCGAATTTGTTGGAGTCCGCTCATACGAGCCAACTCATTCAATTCGGATTAAAGCTGATAACAATGCTTAGATTCTCAGTCTTGCTTGGCGCCCTACAAAACCCTTTGGGTGTTGTATGGTTAAGCCTCACGGGCAATTAGTACTGGTTAGCTCAACGTATCACTACGCTTACACACCCAGCCTATCAACGTTGTGGTCTTCAACGACCCTTTAGGAGACTCGAAGTCTCAGGGATGACTCATCTCAGGGCTCGCTTCCCGCTTAGATGCTTTCAGCGGTTATCGATTCCGAACTTAGCTACCGGGCAGTGCCACTGGCGTGACAACCCGAACACCAGAGGTTCGTTCACTCCGGTCCTCTCGTACTAGGAGCAACTCCCTTCAATCATCCAACGCCCACGGCAGATAGGGACCGAACTGTCTCACGACGTTCTGAACCCAGCTCGCGTACCACTTTAAATGGCGAACAGCCATACCCTTGGGACCGACTTCAGCCCCAGGATGTGATGAGCCGACATCGAGGTGCCAAACACCGCCGTCGATATGAACTCTTGGGCGGTATCAGCCTGTTATCCCCGGAGTACCTTTTATCCGTTGAGCGATGGCCCTTCCATTCAGAACCACCGGATCACTATGACCTACTTTCGTATCTGCTCGACGTGTCTGTCTCGCAGTTAAGCTGGCTTATGCCATTGCACTAACCTCCTGATGTCCGACCAGGATTAGCCAACCTTCGTGCTCCTCCGTTACACTTTGGGAGGAGACCGCCCCAGTCAAACTACCCACCAGACACTGTCCCTAACCCAGATAATGGGCCGAGGTTAGAACATCAAACATACAAGGGTGGTATTTCAAGGTTGGCTCCACACATACTGGCGTACGTGCTTCATAGCCTCCCACCTATCCTACACATGTAGGCTCAATGTTCAGTGTCAAGCTGTAGTAAAGGTTCACGGGGTCTTTCCGTCTAGCCGCGGGTACACTGCATCTTCACAGCGATTTCAATTTCACTGAGTCTCGGATGGAGACAGCGTGGCCATGGTTACACCATTCGTGCAGGTCGGAACTTACCCGACAAGGAATTTCGCTACCTTAGGACCGTTATAGTTACGGCCGCCGTTTACCGGGGCTTCGATCAAGAGCTTCACCTTACGGCTAACCCCATCAATTAACCTTCCGGCACCGGGCAGGTGTCACACCGTATACGTCCTCTTTCGAGTTTGCACAGTGCTGTGTTTTTGATAAACAGTCCCAGCCACCTGGTCACTGCGGCTGCCAACAGCTTACGACGCGAAGTCTTCACCGTCAGCAGCGTACCTTCTCCCGAAGTTACGGTACTATTTTGCCTAGTTCCTTCACCCGAGTTCTCTCAAGCGCCTTAGTATTCTCTACCTGACCACCAGTGTTGGTTTGGGGTACGGTTCCTGCGCAACTGACGCTTAGAGGCTTTTCCTGGAAGCGTGGCATCAACAGCTTCGTTGCCGTAGCAACTCGTCTCGTGTCTCGACCTTAAGGACCCGGATTTGCCTAAGTCCTCAGCCTACGCACTTTCACATGGACAACCAACGCCATGCCTGCCTAGCCTTCTCCGTCCCCCCTTCGCATTGCGCAGAAGTACAGAAATATTAATCTGTTTCCCATCGACTACGGCTTTCGCCCTCGCCTTAGGAGCCGACTCACCCTGCCCCGATTAACGTTGGACAGGAACCCTTGGTCTTCCGGCGTGGAGGTTTTTCACCCCCATTAACGTTACTCATGTCAGCATTCGCACTTGTGATACCTCCAGCATGCCTCCCGGCACACCTTCAACAGCTTACACAACGCTCCTCTACCACTCCCGTAGGAGTCCGCAGCTTCGGTGCATAGCTTAGCCCCGTTACATCTTCCGCGCAGACCGACTCGACTAGTGAGCTATTACGCTTTCTTTAAAGGGTGGCTGCTTCTAAGCCAACCTCCTAGCTGTCTGAGCCTTTCCACATCGTTTCCCACTTAGCTATGACTTGGGGACCTTAGCTGGCGGTCTGGGTTGTTTCCCTTTTGACGACGGACGTTAGCACCCGCCGTCTGTCTCCCGGATAGTACTCTTGGGTATTCGGAGTTTGCATGGGTTTGGTAAGTCGGGATGACCCCCTAGCCCAAACAGTGCTCTACCCCCCAAGGTATTCGTCCGAGGCGCTACCTAAATAGCTTTCGAGGAGAACCAGCTATCTCCCGGTTTGATTGGCCTTTCACCCCTAATCACAGGTCATCCCCTACTTTTGCAACAGTAGTGGGTTCGGTCCTCCAGTTGGTGTTACCCAACCTTCAACCTGCCCATGACTAGATCACCGGGTTTCGGGTCTATGCCTTGCGACTGGACGCCCAGTTAAGACTCGGTTTCCCTACGGCTCCCCTATTTGGTTAACCTCGCCACAAAACATAAGTCGCTGACCCATTATACAAAAGGTACGCAGTCACACCCGAAGGTGCTCCTACTGCTTGTACGTACAGGGTTTCAGGTTCTATTTCACTCCCCTCGCCGGGGTTCTTTTCGCCTTTCCCTCACGGTACTGGTTCACTATCGGTCAGTTGGGAGTATTTAGCCTTGGAGGATGGTCCCCCCATATTCAGTCAAGATACCACGTGTCCCGACCTACTCTTCGTATGCAACAACAGCTGGCATTTCGTGTACGGGACTATCACCCTCTATCGCGGCACTTTCCAGAGCCTTCCACTATACCAACTGCTGATAAACACACTGGGCTCTTTCCCGTTCGCTCGCCGCTACTGAGGAAATCTCGTTTGATTTCTTTTCCTCGGGGTACTTAGATGTTTCAGTTCTCCCGGTTCGCCTCGTTACGCTATGTATTCACGTAACGATACTTGCTTATGCAAGTGGGTTTCCCCATTCGGAAATCGTTGGCTCATGCGGGTCTTATCACCTCGCCAACGCTTATCGCAGATTAGCACGTCCTTCATCGCCTCCAACTGCCTAGGCATCCACCCTGTACGCTTAGTCACTTAACCATACAACCCCTAAGGGTTTCGCTTGCGCGAACACATCCTCACGAATGAGCATGTCTGTATGTGACTAACACCTGGTTTTTTCGCCGGACGCTCAAGTAAAACTGAGAGTCTCATTTAAATTGCAGTGTTATCAGCTTTCCGAATTGTTAAAGAACACGAAGCCCGCTCAATGAGCGGGCTCCAAGTAATCTGTGTGGACACTGCGCAAACAGTACGCCTCTTTTAGTAAGGAGGTGATCCAGCCGCAGGTTCCCCTACGGCTACCTTGTTACGACTTCACCCCAGTCATGAACCACACCGTGGTAAACGCCCTCCCGAAGGTTAAGCTATCTACTTCTGGTGCAGCCCACTCCCATGGTGTGACGGGCGGTGTGTACAAGGCCCGGGAACGTATTCACCGTGGCATTCTGATCCACGATTACTAGCGATTCCGACTTCACGGAGTCGAGTTGCAGACTCCGATCCGGACTACGACGCGCTTTTTGGGATCCGCTTGCTCTCGCGAGGTCGCTTCCCTCTGTACGCGCCATTGTAGCACGTGTGTAGCCCTACTCGTAAGGGCCATGATGACTTGACGTCGTCCCCACCTTCCTCCGGTTTATCACCGGCAGTCTCCTTTGAGTTCCCGACCTGATCGCTGGCAACAAAGGATAGGGGTTGCGCTCGTTGCGGGACTTAACCCAACATTTCACAACACGAGCTGACGACAGCCATGCAGCACCTGTCTCAGAGTTCCCGAAGGCACCAATGCATCTCTGCAAAGTTCTCTGGATGTCAAGAGTAGGTAAGGTTCTTCGCGTTGCATCGAATTAAACCACATGCTCCACCGCTTGTGCGGGCCCCCGTCAATTCATTTGAGTTTTAACCTTGCGGCCGTACTCCCCAGGCGGTCAACTTAACGCGTTAGCTCCGGGATCCACAGTGCATGACCACAGACCCCAAGTTGACATCGTTTACGGCGTGGACTACCAGGGTATCTAATCCTGTTTGCTCCCCACGCTTTCGCACATGAGCGTCAGTCTTTGGCCAGGGGGTCGCCTTCGCCACTGATGTTCCTTCCGATCTCTACGCATTTCACCGCTACACCGGAAATTCCACCCCCCTCTCCAAGACTCTAGCCTGCCAGTCTTAAATGCCATTCCCAGGTTAAGCCCGGGGCTTTCACATCTAACTTAACAGGCCGCCTGCGTGCCCTTTACGCCCAGTAATTCCGATTAACGCTCGCACCCTCCGTATTACCGCGGCTGCTGGCACGGAGTTAGCCGGTGCTTCTTCTGCGAGTAACGTCACAGCAAGCGGTTATTAACCACTCGCCTTTCCTCCTCGCTGAAAGTGCTTTACAACCCGAAGGCCTTCTTCACACACGCGGCATGGCTGGATCAGGGTTGCCCCCATTGTCCAATATTCCCCACTGCTGCCTCCCGTAGGAGTCTGGGCCGTGTCTCAGTCCCAGTGTGGCTGATCATCCTCTCAAACCAGCTAGGGATCGTCGCCTTGGTGAGCCGTTACCTCACCAACTAGCTAATCCCACGTAGGCGCATCCGATAGCAAGAGGCCCGAAGGTCCCCCTCTTTGGTCCGTAGACATTATGCGGTATTAGCCATCGTTTCCAATGGTTATCCCCCTCTATCGGGCAGCTCCCTACGCTTTACTCACCCGTCCGCCGCTCGTCATCTTCTAGCAAGCTAGAAATGTTACCGCTCGACTTGCATGTGTTAGGCCTGCCGCCAGCGTTCAATCTGAGCCATGATCAAACTCTTCAATTAAAAGTTTGATGCTCAATGAATTGCTGAAGTGTTGAACACTTCGCAGTCATCGAGTAAATCTCAATTTTTTGAGATGTACCCTCTGCGAGTGCCCACACAGATTACTTGGATTATCTTGTTAAAGAACGTCGCTCTTGCTGAGCGAGGAAGCGCATTCTACCGCTCCCATTGACAGTGTCAAGCACATTTCTCAACACCGAAACTTCTGTTTTTGAGCCCTTAAGCTCATCTACCGAAGCGGGCCGCCATTCTACTCGCTTTTCTTGTGCGGTCAAGGCCGGTTTAACCTACCTTTTCAACACTCAAACCGCTTTCCCTTGGCGACGGAGCGGCATTATAGGGAGCATGCGCTGGATCACAAGATCTTTTTTAAAAACTGGCCGATCTTTTTTTAAAAGGATAAAAAAGGAACAAAGCACCGTGCATTTTGGTCAAAACGACAACAACAACTGGGGACCTTGGATGCGATTAACTCAATTTGGCCTTTGCGCTTTGTTGCTGTGTTCAACGGTGCAAGCCGAAGAACCGACCTTCCAGGAACTACTGGATGCGCAAATAACGGCTAATGACTCCATACCCAAAGGTGTATCAGTGTTGGTGGAAAATTATCCCCAAGCCGCGCGCACCATCGTTCACGAAGCTTTTACCAGCTATCCGCAACAAATCCCGGCCATAGTACAGGCGGTTGTCAATCAACAACCAGCGCTCTCTGCATTGGTTGTTGAAGAAGCTTTGAAATTACCAGGTGTGGATGTAGGCAAGGTGGTGGCAGCCGCCATTGAGGCCGACCCAGCCTGTAGTGATGTGGTAGTCGCCTCTGCGGTGCAGGACGAGCCAGCCCGGCTAAAAGAAATTGTTGGTATAGCTCTGTCAACTGAACCGTTAGCTGTAGACAGTATTGTTCAGTCGGCGGCGCAGCAGCAACCTGGGCACCTGTCAGAAATTATGGCTTTGGTAAAAAAATATGTGCCCGAACAGCTAGAAGCAGCTTGGCTGGCAATCAAAGCTATCTTTCCTGATGCCAAAGATGACAACAAGGAAAAAGAGACAGCTAAGGCCGATGACAAAAAGAAATGAGCCATTTTTCTAGACATAAAAAAACCGGGGCTAATGCCCCGGCTTTTTATGTCTTACTTACTCGGCAGCGGCTTCTTCCGCTTGAGCAGCAGGACGGTCAACCAGTTCGACGAAGGCCATGGGGGCGTTATCGCCGGCACGGAACCCGCACTTAAGAATGCGCAGGTAACCACCCGGACGGTCTTGATAACGCGGACCCAGTTCGTTGAACAACTTGCCTACAACCTCTTTATCACGAGTGCGGGCAAAGGCCAGACGACGGTTAGCAACACTGTCGATCTTAGCCAGGGTGATCAACGGCTCAACTACGCGACGCAACTCTTTCGCCTTCGGTACAGTCGTCTTGATTACTTCATGACGTACCAGTGAACTGGCCATGTTACGGAACATGGCCTGGCGGTGGCTGCTGTTGCGATTTAGTTGACGACCACTCTTACGATGGCGCATGGGCGTTTCCTTTTAACTAAATCAGTTGAACACGTAACCCGGTTCAGTCTCTATCGACGAGATTAGCCGGCGGCCAATTCTCAAGGCGCATGCCCAGAGACAGACCACGAGAGGCCAGCACGTCTTTGATTTCTGTCAGAGACTTCTTACCAAGGTTAGGCGTCTTGAGGAGCTCAACCTCGGTACGCTGTACCAGGTCACCAATGTAGTGGATAGCTTCTGCCTTGAGGCAGTTAGCTGAACGCACTGTCAGCTCCAAGTCATCAACAGGACGCAGCAGGATAGGATCAAATTCAGGCTTCTCTTCCTTCTGCTCCGGCTCGCTCATGTCGCGCAGCTCAACAAAGGCTTCCAGCTGGTCTGCCATGATGGTGGCAGCACGGCGAATAGCCTCTTCCGGATCGATGGTGCCGTTGGTTTCCATATCGATAACCAACTTGTCCAGATCGGTGCGCTGTTCTACGCGAGCACGCTCGACGTTGTACGCGATGCGCTCAACGGGAGAGAAACCGGCGTCGACCAGCAAACGGCCAACGGGACGGTCATCTTCTTCCAGAGAAAGACGAGAAGACGCCGGCACATACCCACGACCCATTTCGACTTTGATACGCATGGTAATTTCAGCGTCGCCAGTCAGGGTGCAGATGTGGTGCTCAGGGTTCTTGATCTCAACATCGCCATCAGTGGTGATGTCGCCGGCAACCACCGGACCAGCACCGCTTTTGATCAGCGTCAGCATGGCTTCGTCCTTACCGTGCAATTGCACAGCCAGGCCCTTCAGGTTCAGGAGGATCTCAATAATATCTTCCTGTACCCCTTCCTTGCTGGAGTACTCATGCAATACACCTTCAATCTCTACTTCCGTAACGGCACAGCCGGGCATGGAAGATAACAGAATGCGGCGCAGCGCATTACCAAGGGTATGACCAAAACCGCGCTCAAGCGGTTCCAGCGTAACCTTGGCTCGAGTCGGGCTGAGACTTTCAATGTCCACCAGCCGCGGCTTGAGAAAATCAGTAACAGAACCCTGCATATAGTCCTCTCTAGTGCGTTAAGCTTTACTTCGAGTAAAGCTCGACGATCAGCTGTTCGTTGATGTCGGCGGACAAATCAGTACGCTCGGGAAGACGCTTGTAGGTGCCTTCCATCTTGTCTTTGTCAACTTCCAGCCAGGTCGGCTTTTCGCGCTGATCAGCCAGTTCCAGAGCCGCTTTGATACGGGCCTGTTTCTTAGCTTTTTCGCGAATGGAGACGACGTCATTCACGGAGATTTGGAAAGACGGTACGTTAACCACCTGACCATTCACCATGACAGCCTTGTGGCTGACCAGCTGACGTGCTTCAGCGCGGGTAGCACCAAAGCCCATGCGGTAAACCACATTGTCCAGACGACCTTCCAGCAGCTGCAACAGGTTTTCACCGGTGTTGCCTTTCAGGCGAGCTGCTTCTTTGTAGTAGTTACGGAATTGCTTTTCCAGCACACCGTAGATGCGACGAACTTTTTGCTTCTCACGCAGCTGTACGCCGTAGTCAGACAGACGCGGCTTACGCGCACCGTGTTGACCCGGAGGCTGTTCGAGTTTGCACTTGTTGTCGATCGCACGTACACCGCTTTTGAGGAACAGATCTGTACCTTCGCGGCGGCTGAGTTTGAGCTTAGGACCCAAATATCTTGCCATGTTCTTTCTCCACTATCCTCGAGAAGCGTACTTACACGCGACGCTTCTTGGGCGGACGACAACCGTTATGCGGAATAGGCGTAACGTCGGTGATGTTGGTGATCCGGAAACCGGCAGCGTTCAGCGCGCGGATTGCAGATTCACGGCCCGGGCCGGGGCCTTTTACATTCACTTCGAGGTTTTTCACACCGTATTCAGCAGCAACAGTACCAGCACGCTCAGCTGCAACCTGGGCAGCGAACGGGGTGGACTTACGGGAGCCACGGAAACCAGAGCCACCAGCTGTAGCCCAAGACAGAGCATTGCCCTGACGGTCAGTGATGGTCACGATAGTGTTGTTGAAAGAAGCGTGTACGTGGGCGATACCATCAGCAACTTGCTTCTTGACGCGCTTACGCGCACGAGTCGGAGTCTTAGCCATCGTTTACCTTCCCAATTACTTCTTGATCGGTTTACGAGGACCCTTACGGGTACGCGCATTCGTTTTGGTGCGCTGACCACGTACGGGCAGACCGCGACGGTGGCGCAGACCACGGAAACAACCCAGGTCCATCAGACGTTTGATAGACAGAGTTACTTCACGGCGCAGGTCACCCTCAACGCTGTACTTACCGACTTCGTCACGAAGTTTGTCAATTTGCGCTTCATCCAGCTCGCGGATTTTCACGCTTTCTTCAATACCTGCGGCGGCACAAATGGCCTTGGCGCGGGTACGTCCGACACCATAAATGGCAGTCAGAGCGATCACAGCATGCTTATGATCAGGAATGTTAATGCCGGCTATACGGGCCATCAACTGCACTCCTAAAGTAGGTGGCTATCTGCGGAAAGCCCGTAAGGATACCCAACAGAAAGCCTGTTTTCAATTAAGCTGACCAGATGTTCTGGTCAGCCCCGGTTTTAGCCTTGCCGTTGCTTGTGCTTCGGCTCTGTGCAAATCACCCGCACCACACCGTGACGCTTGATGATTTTACAGTTACGGCAGATTTTCTTAACGGACGCACGAACTTTCATTGCTTACTCCGTATGTTAACGAAATCAAAGGCCAGGCTTAGCGCCCGTAGCCTTTGAGATTCGCCTTCTTCAGGACAGAGTCATACTGATGGCTCATCAGATGGGTCTGTACCTGTGCCATAAAGTCCATGATCACGACTACGATAATCAGCAATGAGGTTCCACCAAAGTAGAACTGCACATTGAAGGCCACCATCATGAACTCAGGGATCAAACACACCAAGGTGATGTAGATCGCACCGGCCAGGGTAAGGCGAGTCATCACTTTGTCGATATAGCGAGCTGTTTGCTCGCCCGGGCGAATACCCGGAATAAAGGCACCGCTCTTCTTCAGGTTTTCTGCTGTTTCACGCGGATTGAAAACCAGCCCGGTGTAGAAGAAACAGAAGAAGATAATGGCTGCTGAATACAGCATCACGTACAACGGCTGACCTGGTGACAGCGACAGCGCAATGTCCTGTAACCAGGACAGTGACGCATTCTGACCAAACCATTGGGCCAGCGTTCCTGGGAACAGGATGATTGAACTGGCGAAGATCGGCGGAATAACACCCGCCATGTTGATCTTCAGCGGCAAGTGGGTGCTTTGCGCAGCAAAGACCCGACGGCCCTGTTGACGCTTGGCGTAATTAACGACGATGCGGCGTTGGCCGCGTTCAACGAAAACCACACCGAAGGTCACTGCAATCACCACGACTGCAATCAGAATCGCCACCAGGAAGTTCAAATCCCCTTGACGCGCCTGCTCTATGGTCTTACCAATCGCCGGAGCCAGGCCCGCGACGATACCGGAAAAGATCAGAATGGAAATACCGTTGCCGATACCTCGTTCTGTGATCTGTTCGCCCAGCCACATCAGGAACATGGTGCCGGTTACCAAGCTAACTACTGCAGTAAAGTAGAAAGCCGGACCCGGGTTCAACACCAGGTCGTTCACCAAGTTCGGTAAGCCGGTGGCAATACCAAAGGACTGAACAATGGCCAGCCCCAGGGTACCCCAACGCGTGTACTGACTGATTTTACGCCGCCCCGCTTCGCCTTCCTTTTTCAGTTCAGCAAGTGCAGGGTGAACAACCGTCAGCAGCTGCACGATGATCGACGCCGAGATGTACGGCATGATCCCCAGTGCAAACACAGAGGCGCGGGAAAGAGCACCACCGCTGAACATGTTAAACATGGCAACGATGGTGTCCTTCTGCTTCGAGAACAGATCGGCAAGAACAGCGGCGTCAATACCAGGAATGGGGACGAAGGAGCCGGCTCGGAACACGATAATTGCTCCGAGCACGAACAGCAGTCGGCGCTTAAGTTCCGACAGCCCGCCTTGTGCCTTATTGGTATCCAGTCCTGGTTTAGCCATTGCCTATTATTCCTCGACCTTTCCGCCAGCGGCTTCGATGGCAGCGCGGGCACCTTTGGTGACACGCAGACCACGTACAGTCACAGGACGCTCAATGGCGCCGGACAGTACAACCTTGGCGAATTCAATGTTACGGGTGATGACGTTAGCCTCTTTCAGGCTGTTCAGATCGACCACATCACCTTCTACCTTGGCCAGCTCAGCCAAACGTACTTCGGAAGTCACCAGGGACTTACGAGACGTGAAGCCAAACTTCGGCAGACGGCGTTGCAGTGGCATCTGACCACCTTCAAAGCCTGCACGTACTTTACCACCGCTGCGGCTCTTTTGGCCTTTGTGACCACGGCCACCAGTCTTACCCAGACCGGAGCCGATACCACGACCAACGCGCTTGGCTGCGCTCTTAGAGCCTGCAGCCGGGGACAGGGTATTCAGTTTCATCCGATTAGCCCTCCACCTTCAGCATGTAGATGACCTGGTTGATCATGCCACGTACAGCCGGAGTATCTTCCAGCTCCACAGTGTGGTTGATCTTACGCAGGCCCAGACCGCGCAGCGTGGCTTTATGCTTTGGCAAGCGGCCAATAGCGCTGCGTACTTGGGTTACTTTTACTGTCTTCTTAGCCATGGTGATTACCCCAGAATTTCTTCAACGGTGAGACCACGTTTGGCAGCTACGGACTCAGGTGACTTCATATCAACCAGAGCACCGATAGTGGCGCGAACCACGTTGATCGGGTTGGTTGAACCATAAGCCTTGGACAGTACGTTCTGTACGCCAGCCACTTCCAGCACGGCGCGCATGGCACCGCCGGCGATGATACCGGTACCTTCTGAGGCAGGCTGCATGTAGACCTGGGAGCCAGAGTGGCGGCCCTTGATCGGATGATGCAGAGTAGTGCCGTTCAGAGATACGGTAACCATGTTGCGGCGAGCTTGTTCCATAGCCTTTTGAATGGCAGCAGGAACTTCGCGGGCTTTACCGTAACCGAAACCAATGCGACCGTTGCCGTCGCCCACTACAGTCAGTGCAGTGAAGCTGAAGATACGGCCGCCCTTAACTACTTTCGAAACACGGTTAACACTGATCAATTTTTCGATCAGGTCACCGGCTTGCTTTTCTACGTTCGCCATCAGCTGCTCCTTAGAATTTCAGGCCGGCTTCACGGGCAGCGTCCGCCAGGGCAGCCACACGACCGTGATACTTGAAACCAGAACGATCGAAGGCGACGGTGTTCACACCCTTTTCCAGGGCGCGTTCAGCGATGGCTTTACCCACCACCTTGGCGGCTTCGATGTTACCAGTGCTTTTCAGTTGCTCGGCCAGTGCCTTATCCACAGTGGAGGCAGCGGCGATGACTTCTGAGCCGTTAGCAGCGATAAGCTGCGCGTAGATGTGGCGCGGTGTACGGTGAACCACCAGACGATTCGCACCCAGCTCTTTAATCTGTTTGCGTACGCGGGTAGCGCGACGCAGACGAGATGCTTTCTTGTCCATAGTGCTACCTTACTTCTTCTTAGCCTCTTTACGCAGAACAGTTTCGTCAGCGTAGCGAACACCTTTGCCTTTGTAAGGCTCTGGCGGACGATAGCTGCGAATGTTAGCGGCAACTTGGCCAACTAACTGTTTGTCTGCGCCTTTGATAACCACTTCGGTTTGGCTCGATGATTCAGCCGAAACACCTTGCGGCATTTCGTACTCCACCGGGTGAGAAAAGCCCAGACTCAGGTTCAATTTCTGACCCTGCACCTGTACTTTGTAACCCACGCCAACCAGTTGCAGCTTACGGCTGAAGCCTTCAGTAACACCGATGACCATATTGTTGATCAGTGCACGAGCGGTACCGGCCTGAGCAATGTCAGTAGCACCGTCTTTAAGGCTAACTTTCAGCTGGTTGTCTTCTTGGTTAACAGTCACTGCGTCGTTCAGAACGCGCGTCAGTGTACCGTTTTTACCCTTTACTGTGACTTCCTGGCCGTCGAGTTTGAACTCAACACCGGCAGGCAGGGTCACAGGTGCTTTAGCGACACGAGACATTGTTCTACCCCCTTACGCTACGTAGCAGATGATTTCGCCACCCATACCGGCTTTACGCGCGGCACGGTCGCTCATCACGCCCTTGGACGTAGAGACGATAGCAACGCCCAGACCACCCATTACTTTCGGCAGCTCATCTTTTTTCTTATAGATGCGCAGGCCAGGGCGGGAAACGCGTTGAATGCTCTCGACAACCGGCTTGCCCTGGAAATATTTCAGGGTCACTTCCAGCTCGGGCTTGACGTCACCAATGACTTGATAGTCGGCGATGTAACCTTCTTTCTTCAGTGTTTCGGCGATAGCCACCTTCACTTTGGAAGAAGGCATGGAGACTGCAACCTTACGGGCCTCTTGGCCGTTGCGGATGCGAGTCAGCATGTCAGCGATAGGATCTTGCATGCTCATAATGCTTCACTCCCGTAAGTGGCTTACCAACTAGCCTTTTTAAGGCCAGGAATCTCACCGCGCATAGCAGCTTCACGCACCTTGATCCGGCTCAGGCCGAATTTGCGCAGGAAGGCATGCGGACGACCAGTCACACGGCAGCGGTTACGCTGACGACTGCGACTTGAGTCACGCGGGAGGGCTTGCAGTTTGAGCACGGCGTCCCAGCGCTCATCTTCAGAGCTGTTGACGTCGTTGATAATCGCCTTGAGGGCAGCGCGCTTTTCAGCGTACTGCGCTACCAGCTTGGCGCGCTTGGCCTCGCGGGCCTTCATTGATTGCTTTGCCATAACCCTAATTCCTTACTTTTTGAACGGGAAGTTAAAGGCAGCCAGCAGAGCACGACCTTCCTCGTCATTCCGCGCAGTAGTGGTAATGGTGATATCCAGACCACGAACGCGATCGACTTTGTCATAGTCGATTTCAGGGAAGATGATTTGCTCGCGAACACCCATGCTGTAGTTGCCACGACCGTCGAAAGATTTCGGGTTGAGGCCACGGAAGTCACGGATACGCGGGATAGAGATCGAGACCAGACGCTCGAAGAACTCCCACATACGTTCGCCACGCAGGGTTACTTTGCAACCAATGGGGTAACCTTCACGGATTTTGAAGCCCGCCACGGATTTACGCGCTTTGGTGATCAGCGGCTTCTGACCGGAAATGGCCGCCAGATCGGCAGACGCATTTTCCAGCAGTTTTTTATCAGCTACTGCTTCACCTACACCCATATTCAGGGTGATTTTTTCAATCCGAGGGACTTGCATGACTGTCTTGTAGCCGAACTCTTTAACAAGCTCAGGCACTACAGTCTCTTTGTAGAAATCATGCAGTTTCGCCATCGTTTACTCCAAAAATCAGTTGATGACTTCGTTATTAGATTTGAAAACACGGACCTTCTGGCCGTCTTCAAACCGGAAACCGACACGGTCGGCCTTGCCTGTTTGCGGGTTATAGATGGCGACGTTGGAGGCCTGGATAGGCGCTTCCTTTTCGATAATGCCACCTTGTTCGCCCAGGTACGGGTTCGGCTTTTGGTGTTTTTTGACGACATTCACACCGTCAACGATCAGCTTGCCGCTGGACAGGACTTTGGTGACTTTGCCACGTTTGCCCTTGTCTTTGCCGGCCAGCACGATCACTTCATCGTCACGACGAATTTTCGCTGCCATTGGGATACTCCTTACAGTACTTCCGGCGCCAGAGAGATGATCTTCATGAACTTCTCAGTACGCAGCTCACGAGTCACAGGGCCGAAGATACGGGTGCCAATGGGTTCCTGCTTGGCGTTAAGCAGTACCGCAGCGTTACGATCGAAACGGATCAAAGAACCGTCAGGACGACGCACACCTTTTTTGGTACGCACAACCACCGCATTAACCACATCACCTTTTTTCACTTTACCGCGCGGAATTGCTTCCTTGACGGTAACTTTGATGATGTCGCCAACAGCGGCATAACGGCGGTGCGAACCACCCAGAACCTTAATACACATTACGCTGCGAGCGCCGCTGTTATCAGCAACGTCGAGCATACTTTGCATTTGGATCATGTTAGTGCTCCGCTAATAAAAAACTACAGCCCGAATATCGGGCCACCTTTGGCTGCCTATAGCAAAGGCGCGACAGTTTAACACCATCACCCTGCCTTGGGTAGCGCAAAGGACGAATAAAAATACAATGACCCCGTTGCCGGGGTCATTGTGATTTTGTCGCGTCAGCTTAGGGGATTAAACCTTGGCCGGACGCTCAACAATTTCAACCAGTGTCCAGGATTTTTTCTTGGACAGCGGACGGCATTCGCTAATGCTTACGACGTCGCCGTTCTGGCATTCGTTGTTTTCGTCATGCACGTGCAGCTTGGTGGTGCGCTTGATGAACTTGCCGTAGATCGGGTGCTTAACAAAGCGCTCGATTGCTACAACGATGGACTTGTCCATTTTGTCGCTGACCACACGGCCCTGCAGTGTACGAACAGTCTTCTCAGTCATTACGCACCTGCCTTCTCGTTGAGAACAGTCTTCACACGCGCAATATTGCGACGCACTTTTTTGAGCTCGTGGCTCTGAGACAGCTGACCAGTGCCGGCTTGCATGCGCAGGTTGAATTGCTCACGCAGCAGGTTAACCAGTTCAGCGTTCAGTTCTTCAACGCTCTTGTTACGCAGTTCAGTCGCTTTCATCACAGCACCGTCCGAATCACAAAGGTGGTCTTAAACGGCAGTTTGGCGGCCGCCAAGGCGAACGCTTCACGTGCCAGCTCTTCGGAGACACCGTCCATTTCATACAGGACCTTGCCGGGTTTGATTTCGGCGACCCAGTATTCAACGGAACCCTTACCTTTACCCATCCGCACTTCCAGCGGCTTCTCGGAGATCGGCTTGTCGGGGAATACCCGGATCCAGATCTTACCTTGACGCTTGACGTGACGGGTCATGGCACGACGGGCTGCTTCGATTTGGCGCGCAGTCATACGACCACGGCCAGTGGCTTTCAGGCCGAAAGTACCAAAGGATACTTTGGCACCGGCTTGCGCCAATCCGCGGTTGCGCATCTTGTGCTGCTTGCGGAATTTTGTACGTTTCGGTTGCAACATCGCTGGAACTCCTTACTTGCCACCTTTGCCTTTCTTCTTCGGCTCAGGCTGGGCTTCGGCTACCGGCATACCGCCCAGAACTTCACCTTTGAAGACCCAGACTTTAGTGCCGATCACGCCGTAAGTGGTGTGAGCTTCGGAAGTGGCATAATCGATGTCAGCGCGCAGGGTGTGCAGCGGCACACGGCCTTCACGATACCATTCGGTACGAGCGATTTCGGCGCCACCAAGACGGCCGCTCACTTCTACCTTGATACCCTTGGCACCCAGACGCATGGCGTTTTGTACCGCACGCTTCATAGCGCGACGGAACATCACACGACGCTCGAGCTGGCCAGAAATGTTGTCAGCAACCAGTTGCGCGTCCAGCTCAGGCTTACGCACTTCGCTGATGTTGATTTGCGCAGGTACGCCGGCAATTTTGGCAACCGCTTTACGCAGTTTCTCGACGTCTTCGCCTTTTTTACCGATCACTACACCCGGACGAGCCGTGTGGATAGTGATGCGGATAGATTTGGCTGGACGCTCGATAACGATGCGGGATACGGAGGCGTTTTTCAGTTCCTTACGCAGGAACGTACGCACTTCGTGATCGCCATGCAGGTTGTCAGCAAAATCTTTGGTGTCCGCATACCAGGTGGCATTCCAAGGCTTAACGATGCCCAGGCGGATACCATTAGGATGAACTTTTTGTCCCATTGCTTATCTCCTGGTCCTTAACGCTCAGCGACAACCACAGTAATGTGGCTGGTACGCTTGAGGATACGATCCGCACGGCCTTTGGCGCGGGGCATGATGCGCTTCATGGTCGGACCTTCATCAACGAAGATCTTCGCCACTTGCAGCTCATCAATGTCCAGCCCGAGGTTGTGCTCGGCGTTGGCAATGGCTGAATCCAGTACCTTCTTAACCAGACCGGCAGCCTTTTTATCGCTGAAGGTCAGGACGTCAATGGCCTTGGCCACCGGCAGACCGCGAACCTGATCAGCAACCAGGCGAGCCTTCTGCGCAGAGGTACGGGCAAAACGATGTTTAGCAATAGCTTCCATCTTTTACTCCTTAACGCTTCTTGGCTTTCTTGTCCGCGGCGTGACCACGGTAAGTACGGGTCGGCGCGAACTCGCCCAGCTTGTGACCGATCATTTCATCGGTAACGTAGACTGGAACATGCTGACGACCATTATGGACAGCGATGGTCAAACCGATCATGTTCGGAATGATCATTGAACGACGGGACCAAGTCTTGATAGGTTTCTTGTCCCCGCTTTCCACCGCTTTCTCTACCTTCTTCAGCAAGTGCAGGTCAATAAATGGACCTTTCTTGAGAGAACGTGGCATGGTGATTCCTCTACCTTATTTGCTACGACTGCGTACGATGAACTTGTCAGTACGCTTGTTCTTACGGGTTTTAGCGCCCTTGGTCGGTTTGCCCCACGGAGAAACCGGGTGACGACCACCAGAGGTACGACCTTCACCACCACCGTGCGGGTGATCTACCGGGTTCATGGCAACACCACGAACGGTCGGACGAACACCACGCCAGCGCTTGGCGCCCGCTTTACCCAGTTGACGCAGCATGTGCTCAGCGTTACCTACCTCGCCGATAGTGGCGCGGCAGTCAGCCGGAACTTTACGCATTTCGCCGCTGCGCAGACGCAGAGTCACGTAGGCACCATCACGGGCTACGATCTGCACGTAGGCACCAGCAGAACGGGCCATTTGCGCGCCTTTACCAGGCTTGAGCTCAACAGCGTGAACGGTAGAACCCACCGGGATGTTGCGCATCGGCAGGGCGTTACCTGCTTTGATAGCGGCATCAGAACCGGACTGGATAGCGTCGCCAGCCTGGATACCTTTCGGGGCCAGGATGTAACGGCGCTCACCGTCTGCGTACAGAACCAGCGCGATGTTAGCGCTGCGGTTCGGATCATATTCCAGGCGCTCAACAGTGGCAGGTACGCCATCTTTGTTACGCTTGAAGTCAATGATCCGGTAGTGATGCTTGTGACCACCACCGATATGACGGGTAGTGATGCGACCAGCATTGTTACGACCGCCAGTTTTGGACTTTTTGTCCAGCAGGGCAGCGTGCGGCTTGCCTTTGTGCAGCTCAGGGTTAACCACTTTGACAACGTGGCGGCGACCCGGAGATGTCGGCTTACACTTAACGATAGCCATAACTCAGAATCCTCCCCTTATTCAGCGCCGCCGAAGTCGATCTCTTGACCGGACTTCAGGGTCACGTAGGCTTTTTTCCAGTCGCTGCGGCGACCCATACGGGCACCAGTGCGTTTGGTTTTGCCTTTGACTTTAACGGTGCGAACTGCGTCCACTTCCACTTCGAAGAGCTTTTCAACAGCCGCTTTGATTTCGGCTTTGTTGGCGTCCGTGGTGAC
This sequence comes from Gallaecimonas aegicerasi, assembly GCF_045291545.1. Lineage (GTDB taxonomy): Bacteria > Pseudomonadota > Gammaproteobacteria > Enterobacterales > Gallaecimonadaceae > Gallaecimonas. The sequence continues at coordinate 236,342 of NZ_CP149514.1, read as the reverse complement.
CTTGAAAACAACGGTGTTGTTGTTTTCGGCAACCATGGTGCTCTTTTCAGAGACGTGCGGGGCGCGGATAACTTTCAGAATACGCTCTTCACGGATCATGCCAGCATCTCCTCAAGTTGCTTCACAGCACCTGCGGTCATCAGCACCTTATCGAAGGCGATCAGAGAAACCGGGTCGATACCGGCGACATCGCGTACGTCGACCTTGTGCAGGTTACGGGCCGCCAGGAACAGGTTCTCGTCAACTTCCTGAGTAATGATCAGAACGTCTTTGAGCTCCAGTTCGCCCAGCTTGGCAACCAGCTCTTTGGTCTTGGGTGCAGAAACACCGAAGTTTTCGACAACAATCAGACGCTCCTGACGAACCAGTTCAGACAGGATGCTCTTGATCGCGCCGCGATACATTTTCTTGTTTACTTTCTGTTCGTAGTTTTGCGGCTTAGCAGCAAAACTTACACCACCGCTGCGCCAAATCGGGCTACGGATGGTGCCGGCACGGGCACGGCCGGTGCCTTTTTGACGGAAGGGCTTCTTGCCGCCGCCGGATACTTCAGAGCGGGTCTTCTGAGCACGGGTACCTTGACGAGCCGCAGCGGCATAAGCCACAACAACTTGGTGTACCAGGGCTTCATTCAGCTCACGCCCAAAGGTAGCTTCGGAAACTTCAAGAGCGCCTTGCGCGTCTTTCAATACCAATTCCATCACCTATCTCCTCAGACGTTACGCTTTCACAGCGGGTTTAACGATGAGGTCACCACCGGTAGCGCCAGGTACGGCACCTTTTACCAGCAGCAGGCCACGCTCGGCGTCTACACGAACCAGTTCCAGGTTCTGCGTAGTCACACGCTCGTCACCCATGTGACCAGCCATCTTCTTGCCCTTGAATACCTTACCCGGTGATTGGTTTTGACCAATGGAACCGTGTACGCGGTGAGACAGGGAGTTACCGTGAGTGGCGTCTTGAGTGCGGAAGTTCCAACGCTTAACAGCGCCTGCAAAACCTTTACCTTTAGAGGTACCGGTTACGTCAACTTTCTTGACATCTTCCAGCAGGGTGACGGACAGCTCAGCACCTTGCTCGATGCCTTCACCTTCGTCGTCTGCCAGACGGAATTCCCACAGGCCGCGACCAGCTTCAACGCCAGCTTTGGCAAAGTGACCCGCTTGCGGCTTGGTAACGCGATTGGCTTTTTTGGTGCCAGTGGTTACTTGCAGCGCACGGTAGCCGTCGTTCTCCAGGGTTTTAACCTGAGTAACGCGGTTGCTTTCTACTTGGATTACGGTGACCGGGATGGACACGCCGTCTTCGGTGAAGACACGAGTCATGCCGACTTTTTTACCGATAAGACCAATAGCCATTATTAACCTCTAAGACTGTTCAGTGTGTTGCCACGCAGAGGATCAGCCCAAGCTGATCTGTACGTCGACGCCAGCGGCCAAATCAAGGCGCATCAGAGCGTCAACAGTCTTGTCGGTGGGTTCTACGATATCCACCAGACGTTTATGAGTGCGGATTTCATACTGATCACGCGCGTCTTTGTTGACGTGCGGGGAGATCAGCACGGTAAAACGCTCTTTGCGGGTCGGCAGCGGAATAGGACCGCGTACCTGGGCGCCAGTGCGTTTGGCCGTTTCCACGATTTCCGCAGTAGACTGGTCGATCAAGCGATGATCGAACGCCTTCAGGCGGATACGAATACGTTGACTAGCCATTTCAATTGACTCCAATAAAAGAACTAAAGAGCTGCAGACAAAAAAAATCGCCTCTGCCTCATCCAAGAATGGATGGGAGAGGTGACTCTTATAGTCTGCCAATCCCCAATCGGGATTGCTGTGTAGGCAAGCCACCGGCCTGCCGGTCAAACAAGAGCATTACCTTCGCATGGAAGGTCGGAGGATTATACCGCCCTGCCCGGCAATAGCAAGGCCTTGTATGAAATTGCAGCAACAGCGGCTAACGGCAACAAAAAAGGAGGCCGAAGCCTCCTTTTTATCATCAGCCAATAATTAGGCGATGATTTTAGCTACCACACCGGCGCCTACAGTACGGCCACCTTCGCGGATAGCGAAACGCAGACCTTCATCCATCGCGATAGGAGCAATCAGCTCTACTGTCATCTGGATGTTGTCGCCTGGCATTACCATCTCTACGCCTTCCGGCAGCTCGATGGTGCCTGTTACGTCAGTTGTACGGAAGTAGAACTGCGGACGATAGCCTTTGAAGAACGGCGTGTGACGGCCACCTTCGTCTTTGCCCAGTACGTACACTTCTGACTGGAACTTGGTGTGCGGAGTGATTGAACCCGGCTTCGCCAGAACCTGACCACGCTCAACTTCGTCACGCTTGGTACCACGCAGCAGAACACCTACGTTCTCACCTGCACGGCCTTCGTCCAGCAGCTTGCGGAACATTTCAACACCAGTACAGGTGGTCTTGGTGGTCGGGTTGATACCGACGATTTCAACTTCGTCACCAACCTTCACGATACCTTGCTCTACACGACCAGTTACTACAGTACCACGGCCGGAAATAGAGAAAACGTCTTCTACTGGCAGGATGAACGGCTTGTCAATCGCACGCTCCGGCTCCGGAATGTAGCTGTCCAGCGCTTCGCCCAGCTCTACAATCTTCGCTTCCCACTCAGCGTCGCCTTCCAGCGCCTTGAGAGCAGAACCTTTGATTACCGGCAGGTCGTCACCCGGGAATTCGTACTGGCTCAGCAGTTCACGAACTTCCATTTCAACCAGCTCTTGCAGCTCTTCATCATCTACCATGTCACATTTGTTCATGAACACGATGATGTACGGTACGCCTACCTGACGCGCCAGCAGGATATGCTCACGAGTCTGCGGCATCGGGCCGTCAGTCGCCGCTACTACCAGAATCGCGCCGTCCATCTGGGCAGCACCGGTGATCATGTTTTTCACGTAGTCGGCGTGGCCGGGGCAGTCAACGTGCGCGTAGTGGCGAGTCGGTGTGTCGTACTCTACGTGAGAGGTGGCGATGGTGATACCACGGGCCTTCTCTTCCGGCGCGTTATCGATTTGGTCAAACGCTTTGGCTGAGCCACCGTAGGTCTTGGCCAGTACAGTGGTGATGGCGGCGGTCAGGGTAGTTTTACCGTGGTCAACGTGACCGATGGTACCTACGTTGACGTGCGGTTTCGTACGTTCAAATTTTTCTTTAGACACGGCTAAAATCCTTCATCTCAAAGGGGGCCTACCGCTGCAGGCCCCTGTCAGTCACTGTTACTCGCCCGCTTTGCGAGCTTCGATCACTTCTTTGGCAATGTTGCTCGGGCACTCTTGGTACTTCAAAAACTCCATGGAGTAAGAAGCACGACCTTGAGTGGCAGAGCGCAGGTCGGTGGCGTAACCGAACATTTCGGACAACGGCACCAGAGCACGAACGACTTTGCCTGACGGGCCATCGTCCATACCTTCAACCATGCCACGACGGCGGTTGATATCACCGATCACGTCACCCATGTTCTCTTCCGGCGTCTCAACTTCCACCTTCATGATGGGTTCGAGCAGTACCGGGTTGGCTTTCATGAAGCCAGACTTGAAGCCCATGGAGGCCGCAATTTTGAACGCCATTTCGTTGGAGTCAACGTCATGGTAAGAACCGTCGTACAGGGTCACTTTCATATCTTCGATAGGGAAGCCAGCCAATACGCCGTTCTTCATCTGCTCTTGGATACCTTTGTCAACGGCCGGGATGTATTCCTTCGGAACCACACCACCTACGATTTCGTTAACGAACTGGTAGCCTTTGCCTTCTTCAACCGGCTCCAAACGCAGCCATACGTGACCAAACTGACCACGACCACCGGACTGACGAACGAATTTACCTTCGCTCTCAACGGTGTTGCGGATGGTTTCACGATAGGACACCTGCGGTTTACCCACATTGGCTTCTACCTTGAACTCACGACGCATACGGTCAACCAGGATCTCCAGGTGCAGTTCACCCATACCGGAGATGATGGTTTGGCCAGTCTCTTCGTCGGTGTGTACGCGGAAAGACGGATCTTCCTGCGCCAGACGACCCAGAGCCAGACCCATTTTTTCCTGGTCAGACTTGGTTTTCGGCTCAACAGCAACGGAGATTACCGGCTCAGGGAATTCCATGCGCTCCAGGATGACCGGATGGTCAGGAGAACACAGGGTTTCACCCGTGGTAACGTCTTTGAGACCGATACCGGCAGCGATGTCACCGGCGCGAACTTCTTTGATCTCTTCACGCTTGTTGGAGTGCATCTGCACGATACGGCCGATACGCTCTTTTTTGTCTTTGGTGGCGTTCAGAACCGCGTCACCGGAGTTAACCACACCGGAGTAAACGCGGAAGAAGGTCAGAGAGCCAACGAACGGGTCGGTAGCAATCTTGAACGCCAGCGCAGCGAAAGGTTCGTCATCGCTGGACTTACGCACCGCTTCTTCACCGTTAGGCAGTTCACCTTTGATCGGCGGAACGTCGGTCGGTGCTGGCAGGAACTCAACAACAGCGTCAAGCATGGCCTGCACGCCTTTGTTTTTGAACGCAGAGCCACAGGTACACAGGATGATATCAGTGCTCAGTACGCGCTCACGCAGACCGGCCTTGATTTCTTCTTCGGACAGCTCTTCACCGCCGAGGTACTTTTCCATCAGCTCTTCGTTGGCTTCGGCAGCAGCTTCGATCATGTGCATGCGCCATTCTTCAGCCAGATCCTGCATATCAGCAGGGATATCTTCGTAGGTGAAGGTGGCACCGAAGTCGTCTTCGCTCCAGTTGATGGCCTTCATCTTGATCAGGTCAACAACACCTTTGAAGTGCTCTTCAGCACCGATAGGCAGTTGGATCGGCACCGGCGTCGCCTTCAGGCGGCTCTTGATCTGCTCAACAACCCGCAGGAAGTTGGCACCGGTACGGTCCATTTTGTTGACAAAGGCAATACGGGGAACACCGTACTTGTTGGCCTGGCGCCATACGGTTTCAGACTGGGGCTGAACACCACCCACAGCGCAATAAACCATTACCGCACCATCCAGCACACGCATGGAACGCTCTACCTCGATGGTAAAGTCAACGTGTCCGGGAGTGTCGATGATGTTGATACGATGCTCGGGAAACTGCTGACCCATGCCGCTCCAGAAGGCGGTGGTGGCAGCGGAGGTGATAGTGATACCACGCTCCTGCTCCTGCTCCATCCAGTCCATGGTGGCGGCGCCATCATGAACCTCACCGATCTTGTGAGAAATACCGGTGTAGAACAGGATCCGCTCAGTGGTGGTCGTTTTACCTGCATCAATGTGAGCACTGATACCGATATTGCGGTAGCGCTCGATAGGTGTCTTGCGAGCCACGATAGCTTTCCTCTGATTAAGAAACCTGTGGTGAAACTGCAACAATGGCCCCGTTGAGGGGCCACAGCAGTCTTACCAGCGGTAGTGAGCGAATGCTTTGTTCGCCTCTGCCATACGATGCACGTCTTCGCGCTTCTTAACAGCAGTACCTTTGTTTTCAGCAGCATCCAGCAGTTCGCCTGCCAGACGGGCCGCCATAGATTTTTCACCGCGCTTGCGGGCAGCATCGACCAACCAGCGCATAGCCAGGGTGTTACGACGCACCGGGCGCACTTCTACCGGAACCTGATAGGTAGAACCACCAACACGGCGAGATTTAACCTCGACCGCCGGGCGAACGTTATCCAGGGCTGATTCAAAGAGCTCCATGTGCTCTTTACCGGATTTCTCGTTAATGATGTCCAGGGCACCATAGACGATTTTCTCGGCGATGGATTTCTTACCGTCTACCATCACGACGTTTACAAACTTGGCAATAACCTCTGATCCGAACTTCGGGTCCGGCAGGATTTTGCGCTGACCAATCACGCGACGTCTTGGCATGACTAATTCTCCGTATGCTTCAGGTGTTACCCAAAACCTATAAATGAATGTTCAGTTTGGCCTTACTTAACGGAGAACCATTAAGACTTGGGCCGCTTGGCACCGTATTTAGAACGGGCTTGTTTACGGTCTTTTACGCCGGCACAGTCAAGGGTGCCGCGAACAGTGTGGTAACGAACACCTGGCAAGTCTTTTACACGACCGCCACGGATCAGTACCACGGAGTGTTCTTGCAGGTTGTGACCTTCACCACCAATGTAGGAGGACACTTCGTAACCGTTAGTCAGACGAACACGGCACACTTTACGCAGTGCGGAGTTCGGCTTCTTCGGGGTGGTGGTGTACACACGAGTACAGACACCACGCTTTTGCGGGCAGGCTTCCAGCGCCGGAACGTTGCTCTTGGCAACTTTCTTGACGCGGGGCTTGCGCACCAGCTGGTTAATTGTAGCCATTAGCTTGCTACTCCTGATTTAGATGCTTTTTTCGTACGGTGAAAAATCGCCCCATTAAGGGCCGCGGCATTCTAATTGCCGCTCAAAAAAGTGTCAAGACAACAAAGGCCGCCCACTAAAGGGACGGCCTGTGAGGTTATCGTGACAGCCTTTTACTGTTCGCTGTCGAAACCGGCATTCAGCATGTCGGTCAGCGCCTTTTCGGCGTCGTCAGCGGTCATTTGTGGTTCGGCCATCGGCGCAGCGCGCTTACGGTTACGATCCTGGTGGTAGGCATAGCCAGTACCGGCCGGGATCAAACGACCTACAATGACGTTTTCTTTCAGGCCACGCAGGTCGTCGGATTTGCCCGACACCGCTGCTTCGGTCAGCACTCGCGTGGTCTCCTGGAAGGAGGCCGCGGAGATGAATGACTCGGTCGCCAGTGACGCTTTGGTAATACCCAGCAACTGCCGCTCGAAGCTGGCCGGTTGCTTGCCCGCCGCTTCCAGTTCACGGTTGGCAATCTTAACGCGGGCCACTTCCACGGTTTCACCTTCGAGCAGATCGGAATCGCCCGGATTGGTGATGGTGCACTTACGCAGCATCTGGCGAACAATGGTTTCGATGTGCTTGTCGTTGATCTTAACGCCCTGCAGACGGTAAACCTCCTGCACTTCGTTAACGATATAACGGGCCACAGCTTCGATACCACGCAGACGCAGAATGTCCTGCGGTGCTTCCGGACCGTCGGCGATAACTTCGCCACGCTGGACCTGCTCACCTTCAAAGACGTTCAGCTGGCGCCACTTCGGAATCATTTCCTCGTAGGCATTACCATCAGCCGGGGTGATCACCAGGCGGCGCTTGCCTTTGGTTTCTTTACCGAAGGAAATAGTACCGGTGATTTCCGCCAGAATGGCCGGCTCTTTCGGCTTACGGGCTTCAAAGAGGTCAGCAACACGCGGCAGACCACCGGTGATGTCACGGGTCTTCGAGCTTTCCTGCGGAATACGCGCTAGGGCGTCACCGACATTCACTTCAGCATTGTCATCAAGGCTGACGATAGCGTTACCGGGCAGGAAGTACTGCGCCGGAATGTCGGTGCCAGCGATGTTGACGTCGTTGCCTTTGTCGTCAACCAGTTTCACCATCGGCCGCATTTCTTTACCGGCAGAAGGACGCTGGGACGGCTCCATCACCACGATGCTGGACAGGCCGGTGAGTTCGTCGGTCTGGCGGCTCATGGTGACGCCTTCAACCATGTCGACAAACTTGATGCGACCTTTTACCTCGGTGATGATCGGGTGCGTGTGCGGATCCCAGTTGGCGATGATGTCACCAGCGTTAACGGCTTCGCCATCTTTCTTAGACAGTACCGCACCGTAAGGCACCTTGTAGCGCTCGCGCTCGCGACCGTTTTCATCTGCCACCGTCAGCTCGGTTGAACGTGAGGTCACCACCAGCTTGCTGTCGCTGTTCTCAACGTACTTGGCGTTGTGCAGTTTCAGCGAACCGGTGTTTTTAACCTGTACTGAGTTCTCAGCAGTTGCCCGCGAGGCCGCCCCACCAATGTGGAAGGTACGCATGGTCAGCTGGGTACCCGGCTCACCGATGGACTGCGCAGCGATAACACCGATGGACTCACCGCTGTTGATGATGTGGCCACGAGCCAAATCACGGCCGTAACAGTGGGCACAGACACCGAAGTCGGTATCACAGGTGATCACCGAACGTACCATGACTTGGTCGACAGAGTTGGCTTCCAGCAGGTCAACCTTGGCTTCGTCAAGCAAGGTGTTACGCGGCAGCAGCACTTCGTCAGTACCGGGGATCAGCACGTCATCACACACAACCCGGCCCAGTACCCGCTCACGCAGCGGCTCAACCACGTCGCCACCTTCGATCAGCGGCGTCATCCACAGACCTTCAAGGGTGCCACAGTCAGATTCGGTGATGACCAGATCCTGGGCAACGTCAACCAGACGACGGGTCAGGTAACCGGAGTTCGCGGTTTTCAGTGCGGTATCGGCCAGACCTTTACGGGCACCGTGCGTGGAGATGAAGTACTGCAGTACGTTCAGACCTTCACGGAAGTTGGCGGTGATCGGCGTTTCAATGATGGAGCCGTCAGGCTTGGCCATCAGCCCCCGCATACCGGCTAGCTGACGGATCTGCGCAGCACTACCCCGGGCGCCGGAGTCTGCCATCATGTAGATGGAGTTAAAGGATGCCTGGGTTTCCAGCTTGCCTTCGCTGTTTTCCACTTCCTCGGTAGAGAGGTTAGCCATCATCGCTTTGGAAACACGTTCGTTAGCGCTGGACCAGATATCGATAACTTTGTTGTAGCGCTCACCGACGGTTACCAGACCAGAAGCAAACTGCTCCTGGATTTCCGCCACTTCCGCTTCTGCCTCGGCAATGATGTTGGCCTTGGCATCCGGGATAACCATATCGTCGATACCGACAGAGGCACCGGCCAGGGTGGCGTAATGGAAACCGGTATACATCAGCTGGTCAGCAAAGATAACGGTATCTTTGAGGCCCAGGCGACGGTAACAGGCGTTCAGCAGACGTGAGATCTGCTTTTTACCCATGTTTTGGTTGAGCAGCTCGTAAGGCATGCCTTTTGGCAGGATCAAGCTCAAGATGGCACGGCCGATGGTGGTATCGGTCAGGCGAACCTCTTCAACGAACTCGCCATCTTCTGTCTGTTCCCAGTGACTGATACGCACTTTCACACGCGCGTGCAGATCCGCCAGGCCAGCACGATAAACCTTTTCTGCTTCCTTGTTGGAACGCAGCACCATGCCCTCGCCTTGGGCGTTGATACGCTCACGGCTCATGTAGTAGAGCCCCAGTACCACGTCTTGCGACGGTACGATGATAGGCTCACCGTTGGCTGGCGACAGGATGTTGTTGGTAGACATCATCAGCGCCCGGGCTTCGAGCTGGGCTTCCAGAGTCAGCGGCACGTGTACCGCCATCTGGTCACCATCGAAGTCAGCGTTATAGGCCGCACAGACCAGCGGGTGCAGCTGAATCGCTTTACCTTCGATCAGTACCGGTTCAAATGCCTGGATACCCAAACGGTGCAATGTCGGTGCACGGTTCAGCAGTACCGGGTGCTCACGGATGACTTCATCCAGCACATCCCAAACTTCCGCCACTTCCCGCTCAACCATTTTCTTGGCAGCTTTGATGGTAGTGGCCAGGCCACGCCCTTCCAGCTTGCCGTAAATGAACGGCTTAAACAGTTCCAGTGCCATTTTCTTGGGCAGACCGCACTGATGCAGACGCAGGGTCGGACCTACGGTGATAACCGAACGGCCTGAGTAGTCAACCCGCTTACCCAACAGGTTTTGACGGAAACGACCCTGTTTACCCTTGATCATGTCAGCCAGGGATTTCAGCGGTCGGCGGTTAGAACCGGTGATGGCACGGCCACGACGGCCGTTATCCAGCAGTGCATCGACCGCTTCTTGCAGCATCCGCTTTTCGTTGCGCACGATGATATCCGGCGCAGCCAGATCCAGCAGACGTTTCAGACGGTTGTTACGGTTGATCACCCGACGATACAGGTCGTTCAGGTCGGAAGTCGCGAAGCGACCGCCATCAAGCGGTACCAGTGGACGCAGATCCGGTGGCAGTACCGGCAGTACCGCCATGATCATCCACTCAGGCTTGTTGCCTGACTTGTAGAAAGATTCCATCAGCTTCAGGCGCTTGGTAACCTTTTTACGGCGCGTTTCCGAATTGATGCTCGGCAACTCTTCGCGCATTTCATTGATTTCTTTTTCAAGATCAATGCGACGCAGCAGCTCTTGAACCGCTTCAGCACCCATGCGGGCGTCGAATTCGTCACCGAATTGCTCCAGCGCGTCCAGATACTGATCTTCTGTCAGCATGGCACCCTTTTCCAGGGTGGTCATACCCGGCTCAATCACCACATAGCTTTCAAAGTACAGTACCCGCTCGATATCACGCAGGGTCATGTCCATCAAAAGGCCGATACGGGACGGCAATGATTTGAGGAACCAGATGTGGGCAACCGGGCTAGCCAGTTCAATGTGACCCATACGCTCACGGCGTACTTTGGTGAGAGTGACTTCAACGCCACACTTTTCACAGATCACGCCACGGTGCTTGAGACGCTTGTACTTACCACACAAGCACTCATAGTCCTTCACCGGCCCGAAGATACGGGCACAGAACAGACCGTCACGCTCCGGCTTGAAGGTACGGTAGTTAATGGTCTCCGGCTTTTTGACTTCGCCGTAAGACCAGGAGCGAATCATGTCAGGAGACGCAAGACCGATGCGGATAGCATCGAATTCTTCGGTCTTGTTCTGCTGTTTCAAAAATTTGAGTAGGTCTTTCACGCTGTTCTCCTATCGGAGTTAAACCCTGCGGGGTGGCGGCTACGCCACCCCGGCACCTCGATTCACTTCGGCCTCGCGGCTTACTCTTCGTCCAGCTCGATGTTGATACCCAAAGAGCGGATTTCCTTCAGCAATACGTTGAAGGACTCAGGCATGCCTGGCTCCATGGAGTAATCGCCATCGACGATGTTTTTGTACATCTTGGTACGACCATTAACATCGTCGGACTTGACGGTGAGCATTTCCTGCAGGGTATAGGCGGCGCCATAGGCCTCCAGTGCCCACACTTCCATCTCACCGAAGCGCTGACCACCGAACTGCGCCTTACCACCCAGCGGCTGCTGAGTAACCAGGCTGTAAGAACCGGTGGAACGAGCGTGCATTTTGTCGTCAACCAGGTGGTTCAGCTTCAGCATGTACATGTAGCCAACGGTGACATCACGCTCAAAGGCGTTACCGGTACGGCCATCATGCAGCTTGATCTGACCGGAACGCGGCAGGCCTGCCAGTTCCAGCATGTCCTTGATGGTACTTTCAGCAGCACCATCAAACACCGGGGTTGCCATCGGCACGCCATCTTTGAGGTGTTTGGCCAGGCGTAACACTTCGTCATCGCTGAAGCTGTCGATATCCACGTTCTGGCGATAGTTGCCCAGGGCATAGACCTTCTTCAGGTAATCCCGCAGTTCAGCCAGCTCGCGCTGTTCCTGCAGCATTTCGTTGATCCGCTCACCAACCCCTTTTGCCGCTAGGCCCAAGTGGGTTTCGAGGATCTGACCGATGTTCATCCGTGACGGTACGCCCAGCGGGTTAAGGACGATATCAACCGGGTTGCCGTTTTCGTCATACGGCATATCTTCGACCGGAACGATGGTGGAAATTACACCTTTGTTACCGTGACGGCCGGCCATCTTGTCGCCCGGCTGTACGCGGCGTTTAACGGCCAGGTATACCTTGACGATTTTCAGTACGCCCGGTTGCAGGTCATCACCCTGGATGATCTTCTGGCGTTTGGCCTCGAACTTCTTATCGAAGTCGGCTTTGATTTCAGCCAGCTGCTCAGCGATACGCTCCAGCTCGATTTGCTTGGCTTCGTCATCAATGGCTTGCTCGAGCAGTTTTTCTTTGTCGAGCTTGGCCACTTTCGCTTTATCAAAGCCAGCAGACAGCAGCAGGTTCTTGGCCCGGTCATAAATACCGGCTTCAAGGATCTGGAACTCTTCAGTTAGATCCTTTTTCGCCTGCTTGAGCTGCATTTCTTCGATTTCGATAGCCCGCTTGTCTTTTTCCACGCCGTCGCGGGTAAAGACCTGCACGTCAATAACGGTACCAAAGGTCGAACCCGGTACACGCAGGGACGTGTCTTTTACATCAGAGGCTTTTTCACCGAAGATAGCGCGCAGCAGCTTCTCTTCTGGAGTCAGCTGGGTTTCGCCTTTTGGCGTTACCTTACCAACCAGAATGTCACCCGGCTTCACTTCCGCGCCGATATAGACGATCCCGGACTCATCCAGCTTCGACAGGGCCGACTCACCGACGTTGGGGATATCAGAGGTGATTTCCTCTGGCCCCAGCTTGGTGTCACGCGCCACACAGGACAGTTCCTGAATGTGGATAGTGGTGAAGCGGTCTTCCTGTACCACACGCTCGGAGATGAGGATGGAGTCTTCGAAGTTGTAACCGTTCCACGGCATGAAGGCGACGCGCATGTTCTGGCCCAGGGCCAGATCGCCCAGGTCAGTGGACGGGCCGTCAGCCAGCACGTCACCACGGACAATCGGGTCACCAACAGAGCACACCGGTTTTTGGTTAATACAAGTGTTCTGGTTGGAGCGGGTGTATTTGATCAGGTTGTAGATGTCGATACCGGCTTCGCCTGGCAGCATTTCATCTTCATTGACCTTCACAACGATCCGGGAGGCATCAACGTAATCGATGGTACCGCCACGCTTGGCGACAACACAGACGCCGGAGTCAACAGCCAGGGTACGTTCCATACCTGTACCTACCAGCGGCTTGTCAGCGCGCAGTGTCGGTACCGCCTGACGTTGCATGTTCGAACCCATCAAGGCCCGGTTAGCATCGTCGTGCTCAAGGAACGGAATCATCGCCGCGGCCACAGACACAATCTGCTGCGGGCTCACATCCATCAGCTGGATGTCAGACGCGTTCATGTAGGTAGATTCACCCTTGTGACGACACGGTACCAGCTCATCCAGCAGACGGTTGTTTTCATCTACTGCAGCGTTGGCCTGAGCCACCACAAACTGCCCTTCTTCAATGGCAGAGAGGTATTCTACTTCGTCCGTTACCTGACCATCGATCACTTTGCGGTATGGCGTTTCCAGGAAGCCATACTCGTTGGTACGGGCAAAGCACGACAGCGAGTTGATCAGACCGATGTTCGGACCTTCAGGGGTCTCGATGGGGCACAGACGACCATAGTGTGTCGGGTGTACGTCACGAACTTCAAAGCCGGCACGCTCACGGGTCAGACCGCCTGGACCCAACGCAGAAATACGGCGTTTGTGAGTCACTTCTGACAGCGGGTTGTTCTGGTCCATGAACTGCGACAGCTGGCTGGAGCCAAAGAACTCTTTGACAGCGGCACTGATCGGCTTGGCGTTGATCAGATCCTGCGGCATCAGGCCGTCCATATCACCCAGTGACAGGCGTTCGCGCACTGCGCGCTCTACCCGTACCAGGCCCACACGGAACTGATTCTCGGCCATTTCACCGACAGAACGGATACGACGGTTACCCAGGTGGTCAATGTCGTCCACTTCACCACGACCATTACGGATCTCGATGAGGGTTTTCATGACATCGATAATGTCTTGGTTATCGAGTATACCCGGCCCGGTGATGTCATCACGGCCAACGCGACGGTTGAACTTCATCCGGCCAACAGTCGACAAATCGTAACGATCATCGGTGAAGAACAGGTTGGAGAACAGCGCTTCGGCAGCTTCTTTCGTCGGCGGCTCACCCGGGCGCATCATCCGGTAGATTTCCACCAGCGCCTCGAGGCGGCTGCTGGAAGGGTCCACACGCAGCGTCTCGGACATGTAGTTGCCGTGGTCGAGATCGTTAAAGTACAGCGTCTCGAGTTTCTTGTGGCCGGCTTTGCTCAGCTCAGCCAGCAGCTCCAGGGTGATTTCCTGGTTAGCGCTGGCAATCACTTCGCCAGTGTCTTTAGCAACGTAGTCTTTAGCCAGTACTTTGCCATTGATGTAATCAATCGGCACTTCCAGCTTATCCATGCCCTCTTGTTCCATCTGCCGGACATGGCGAGCCGTTACCCGGCGGCCTTTCTCAACGATGACTTCACCGCTGGGAAGTTTGATATCAAAAATAGCCGTTTCACCACGCAGGCGATCCGGTACCAGAGTCATCATCAGCTTGTCTTTCTTGACCTCGAAAGTCACCTTCTCGAAGAACAGGTCAAGGATTTCCTCAGTGCTGTATTCCAAGGCACGCAGGATGATGGACGCTGGCAGCTTACGGCGACGGTCGATACGGACAAACAGGTTGTCTTTCGGATCGAATTCGAAATCCAGCCAGGAGCCGCGGTAAGGAATGACGCGAGCGTTATACAGAACCTTACCGGATGAGTGAGTCTTACCCCGGTCGTGATCGAAGAACACGCCCGGTGAACGGTGCAGCTGAGAAACAATAACGCGCTCAGTACCGTTGATAACAAAGGTACCGTTATCGGTCATCAATGGGATTTCGCCCATATAGACTTCCTGCTCGCGGATGTCTTTGACCGTACCCGGAGCTGCTTCTTTATCAAACAGCACCAGACGCAATTTAACCCGCAATGGTGCCGCATAAGTCACACCGCGAATTTGGCATTCCTGTACATCAAAGACAGGCTCGCCCAAACGGTAGCTAACATATTGCAGCTCGGCATTGCCGGAGTAGCTTTTAATAGGAAAAACGGAGCGAAAAGCAGCTTCCAAGCCGTTCTGCCCGTCGGGGTCCATCTCGATGAATTTCTTGAATGAATCCAACTGGATGGAAAGCAGGAAAGGGACGTCCAGTACTTGTGAACGTTTACCGAAATCCTTACGAATACGTTTTTTCTCTGTGTAAGAGTACACCATGGGGTTCCTCAGCTCGCGAAAGTGTGACCCACTATTCTGTTCAATCTGAACAGTGTCAGCGCAACGTCGTTTGGTCTCAGTGACCTGGGTGACCGCAGGTCACCGGAATAGGCAAAATAAACGACGCGAAATTTTGCCTATTCCTACAGCGCGAAAAGGCCGGTGGCTTTTACGCCACCAGCCTTTGCTCCAATTGGAGCAGTAATCTGCAAGGATTACTTAACTTCAACAGAAGCACCAGCTTCTTCAAGCTGCTTCTTGAGCTCTTCGGCTTCCTCTTTGGAAATACCTTCTTTAACGGTAGCCGGAGCGGATTCAACCAGATCTTTGGCTTCTTTCAGGCCCAGACCGGTAGCACCGCGAACTGCTTTGATAGAGGCAACTTTGTTAGCGCCGGCAGCAGTCAGGATAACGTCAAATTCAGTTTTCTCTTCAGCGGCAGCAGCGCCAGCGTCGCCAGCAACGGCAACAGCAGCAGCGGCAGAAACGCCGAATTTTTCTTCCATCGCTTCAACCAGTTCAACAACTTCCATTACGGTCATTGCGGCAACGGCTTCGAGGATTTGATCTTTAGTTACGGACATGACTCAATTTCCTAAATGTTCTGAAGTAATCAATCAGCCAAACCGCCTCAGGCAGCTTCGGCCTCTTTCTGATCGCGCAGTGCAGCCAGAGTACGAACCAGCTTGCCAGCAGCGGCTTCTTTCATCGTCGCCATCAGCTTGGCCAGAGCTTCTTCGTAAGTCGGCAGCTTGGCGAGACGGTCAATATCGGCTGCGGGAATGAATTCCCCACCGAAGGCAGCGCCTTTGAGCTCAAACTGATCGTTCTGTTTAGCGAAGTCTTTGAACAGACGCGCCGCAGCACCGGGGTGCTCGTTAGAGAAAGCGATCAGAGTTGGGCCAACGAAGACATCATTGAGGCACTCATAATCAGTACCTACAGTTGCACGGCGTGCGAGGGTGTTACGAACCACCTTCATCATGACGCCCTGAGAACGGGCAGTCGCGCGCAATTCAGTCATCGCTGCAACAGTCACGCCGCGGGCATCCGCGACAACTGCTGAAAGCGCGCCTTTGGCAGCTTCGTTGACTTCAGCAACAATTGCTTTTTTGTCTTCGAGTCTTAATGCCATTGGCTTAACTCCTGGATTTCACCGGTTTTACCGGTTGTTTTCTACAGACTCAAGTGATCTTGAGTCGCCTTACGGTGAAAGCATCCAAGAGAGAAAATCTCTTAGGGCCCTGCACCGTCTGCGTAGGCAAATTTTAAGCGGTTGCACCTACGGTCTTGGACGAGCGCCACTAGGGCGTCGACCCATGCGAAAGCGCCAGATCGTATCACAAGCTGACGCCTTCGCCAATTTCTCTCAAAGCACAGAAATTACTGGGATTCCAGCGTGCTTTGATCGATAGCCACGCCAGCACCCATGGTGGTGGACAGGCTGACTTTCTTGATGTACTGACCTTTTGAGGTAGCCGGTTTGGCTTTCTTCAGGGCAGCCAGCAATGCTTCCAGGTTTTCCTTCAGCTTGCCTTCTTCAAAGTCCACTTTACCGATGGTGGTGTGGATGATGCCGTTTTTGTCGTTGCGGTAACGTACCTGACCGGCTTTAGCGTTTTTAACCGCTTCAGCGACGTTCGGAGTTACAGTGCCAACTTTCGGGTTCGGCATCAGGCCACGCGGACCGAGGATCTGGCCAAGCATACCCACAACGCGCATAGCGTCAGGAGAAGCAATAACCACATCGAAGTCCATTTGACCAGCTTTAACCTGCTCAGCCAGATCTTCCATACCAACGATGTCAGCGCCCGCTTCTTTAGCAGCTTCGGCATTAGCACCTTGGGTGAAGACAGCAACGCGTACGCTGCGGCCAGTACCGTGCGGCAACACAGTAGCGCCACGCACGTTCTGGTCGGATTTACGTGCATCGATGCCCAGGTTTACGGAAACATCAACACTTTCAACGAACTTGGCAGTGGCCAGCTCTTTGAGCAGGGCAATGGCTTCGTTGATGGCATAATCTTGAGTGGCGTTGACCTTTTCACGGATCACACGCATACGCTTAGTCAGCTTTGCCATGTCTTAGTCCTCCACTACCAGGCCCATGGAACGGGCAGAGCCAGCGATGGTGCGCACAGCGGCGTCCATGTCAGCAGCTGTCAGATCCGGCTCTTTCATCTTGGCGATTTCTTCGAGCTGAGCGCGGTTTACCTTGCCCACTTTATCAACGTGCGGCTTAGAGGAGCCACTCTTGATACCAGCCGCTTTCTTCAGCAGGTAGCTGGCCGGCGGGGTTTTGGTTTCGAAGGTGAAGGAACGGTCGCTGTATACAGTAATGACCACTGGCAGCGGCATGCCTTTTTCAACGGAATCTGTTTTGGCGTTAAATGCTTTACAGAATTCCATGATGTTAACGCCGTGCTGACCCAGAGCCGGACCAATCGGCGGACTCGGGTTAGCCATACCAGCGGCAACCTGCAGCTTGATATAAGCTGAAACTTTCTTAGCCATGTTAATACCTCAATGTTTGGGTGCTAACGCCTCGGTGAGGCTCCCCGTAAAAAACCCTGCAAAAAAACAGGGCAGCGAATTCTACTGAATCTCGCTGCCCCTGCCAAGCCTGTTGCTGACTTTTTGTTCGTCAGCTTTTTTCAACTTGCCCGAAATCCAACTCTACAGGAGTGGAACGGCCGAAAATCATCACTGATACTTTCAGGCGGCTTTTCTCATAGTCCACTTCTTCAACAACACCGTTGAAGTCGGCAAAAGGACCGTCATTAACACGCACCACTTCGCCCGGTTCAAACAGCGTTTTATGACGCGGTTTATCAACGGACTCTTGCAGACGATTCAAGATTGCATCGGCTTCTTTATCTGAAATCGGTGCCGGGCGGTCTGAAGTGCCACCAATGAACCCCATCACCCGCGGAATCGAACGCACCAGGTGCCAGGACTCATCATTCATGACCATGTTCACCAGCACATAGCCGGGGAAGAATTTGCGCTCTGATTTACGCTTCTGGCCAGCACGCATTTCGACGACTTCTTCGGTCGGCACCAGTACTTCACCGAAGTACGCTTCCATGCCATGCATTTTGATATGTTCCCGCAATGACTGCGCGACCCGGCTTTCAAAGCCAGAAAACGCCTGCACTACATACCAACGTTTTTTCTGCTCAGACATGGGTTAGATCTCCAAACCGGTGAACCAGCCAATTACCCGAACCAGGATGCCATCCATGATCCACAGTAACAGTCCCATGACAGCAACGGCAGCCATGATGATAAAAGTGGTATGCACGGTTTCTTGGCGCGTCGGCCAGATCACCTTGCGTACCTCAGTACGGGATTCCTTGGCAAAAGACAGTGCCTGCTTGCCCTTCCCGGTCAGGGCGGCAAGGCCAATGGCGACAGCAAAAACCACCACGGCAACCACTACCCGGATCAGCATGGAAACGCCTTGACCATAAAGGTGATTCACAACCACCAAACCGGCCAGTAAAGCGATCACGGCAATCCACAAAACCACATCCAGCGCGCTCTTGGGCTGCTGCTGATGTTCAGTATTTACATTCATCACGACCAACCTAAATCAACTTCCGTCGACACGAAAACCCGCCTCTTGCGGCCGGGCCTTTCTCCAGTCAGCATCAGGGCTTAAACCTCTGACACTGCACTGCAAAACAAAATATTGCAGCCTGTGAAGGCGAGCTGCCGATACTAACAGAATTTGCGCAATAATACCTGCCCTAAGCGACTTTGATGGCACTTTTCGACAGGCAGACAAAAAACAGGGCGCCATAGCGCCCTGTCTGTCATATATCGCCAATAATTAGGCGATGATTTTAGCTACCACACCGGCGCCTACAGTACGGCCACCTTCGCGGATAGCGAAACGCAGACCTTCATCCATCGCGATAGGAGCAATCAGCTCTACTGTCATCTGGATGTTGTCGCCTGGCATTACCATCTCTACGCCTTCCGGCAGCTCGATGGTGCCTGTTACGTCAGTTGTACGGAAGTAGAACTGCGGACGATAGCCTTTGAAGAACGGCGTGTGACGGCCACCTTCGTCTTTGCCCAGTACGTACACTTCTGACTGGAACTTGGTGTGCGGAGTGATTGAACCCGGCTTCGCCAGAACCTGACCACGCTCAACTTCGTCACGCTTGGTACCACGCAGCAGAACACCTACGTTCTCACCTGCACGGCCTTCGTCCAGCAGCTTGCGGAACATTTCAACACCAGTACAGGTGGTCTTGGTGGTCGGGTTGATACCGACGATTTCAACTTCGTCACCAACCTTCACGATACCTTGCTCTACACGACCAGTTACTACAGTACCACGGCCGGAAATAGAGAAAACGTCTTCTACTGGCAGGATGAACGGCTTGTCAATCGCACGCTCCGGCTCCGGAATGTAGCTGTCCAGCGCTTCGCCCAGCTCTACAATCTTCGCTTCCCACTCAGCGTCGCCTTCCAGCGCCTTGAGAGCAGAACCTTTGATTACCGGCAGGTCGTCACCCGGGAATTCGTACTGGCTCAGCAGTTCACGAACTTCCATTTCAACCAGCTCTTGCAGCTCTTCATCATCTACCATGTCACATTTGTTCATGAACACGATGATGTACGGTACGCCTACCTGACGCGCCAGCAGGATATGCTCACGAGTCTGCGGCATCGGGCCGTCAGTCGCCGCTACTACCAGAATCGCGCCGTCCATCTGGGCAGCACCGGTGATCATGTTTTTCACGTAGTCGGCGTGGCCGGGGCAGTCAACGTGCGCGTAGTGGCGAGTCGGTGTGTCGTACTCTACGTGAGAGGTGGCGATGGTGATACCACGGGCCTTCTCTTCCGGCGCGTTATCGATTTGGTCAAACGCTTTGGCTGAGCCACCGTAGGTCTTGGCCAGTACAGTGGTGATGGCGGCGGTCAGGGTAGTTTTACCGTGGTCAACGTGACCGATGGTACCTACGTTGACGTGCGGTTTCGTACGTTCAAATTTTTCTTTAGACATGATAGTCCCTCGGTTCACTTTGCGGCAGGCTAGCCTGCCGGTTTTCACAAAGAAGCTATTATGACTTGAAATGCCGGGAAGGGAAAAGTGGTGCTGATAGGCAGATTCGAACTGCCGACCTCACCCTTACCAAGGGTGCGCTCTACCAACTGAGCTATATCAGCGCACATTGTTGACTGGAGCGGGCAGCGGGAATCGAACCCGCATCATCAGCTTGGAAGGCTGAGGTAATAGCCATTATACGATGCCCGCTAGTTGTCCCTTGGAGGCTACCTCAAACCATGAAATATGGTGGTGGGGGAAGGATTCGAACCTTCGAAGGCTGAGCCGTCAGATTTACAGTCTGATCCCTTTGGCCACTCGGGAACCCCACCTGATCTATAACCTTGATTTGAATGGCTGGGCCATTCAGGCCGGTTACATGCCTGTCAAGTGGGCCGCATTCTAAGAGAAGGGATGCACAAGGGCAACAGTTAATTGGTCAAATACCCTGCTAAAGGATGCTCTTCGGTTGTTTTTTATGCGCTGGCGTAAAGAGCTAGCCCTTCGAGCACCAGTAATGGGCGATGTTGCCAAGCACTTTGTTGTACAGCTAACAGCTCACCGCTACCGCCACTGAGCAGCACTGGGCAGGCTTTACCCAACTGTTGTAAAGCCAGTTTTTCGGCCTCATGAATAAAGCCTCGCAGCATCGCCTGACAGCCTTGAGTTAAGGCGGCACCAGTATCGCTAGCAAAATCAATAGCACAGCTGGCGGCAACATCACCAACACGAGCGGTATGAGTAAGAACAGACTGCTGCATTAATGCCAGACCTGGTGCTATCCAGCCTCCCAGATGTTGACCATTATCAGACAATAGGTCTGCCGTGGCAGCCGTACCAATATCTACCACCAGGCAGGCACCGGCAGTTTGCTGATAAGCGGCTAGCATCGCCAACCAGCGATCCACCCCTAACTTTTCCGGGAACTGGTAGCTGCTACTGACCCCAAAGCGCTGCTTTTCTGAAACTACCGGCTGAACCTGCCAACCAAAGCGATGCAAAGTGCTCTGTAAGGCCTCATTCTTCGCCGACCCGGCAACACTGGCCAGCAATGCCCGGCCTGGGGGCAAACCATCAAGCAGTTCCGGCAATTGCAGCGTGCCTAAGTCGATAACCTCACCATTATCTAACCAGGCACCTTTGACGCGCGTATTACCCGCTTCAATCAGCAGTGTTTTCATGGCTTCTCAGGGACAGCTCACCACCGTATATACGCTCTATATCAGAGCCGGTATCCAGCAGTAGCGCGCCATCAGCTTCAATGCCACGGCAAACACCTACTCGTTCCGTGCTTTCGTTTTTCAGGATCACCGGACGGCCCCGAAAATCATCCAGTGCATTCCAGTCATCCACAAACGGCGCCAAGCCGGATTCGACAAAGGTCGCCATGGCTTGGCGTAGCTCACTGATCACCAATGTGGCCAGACGGTTACGATCCAGTGATTGGCCGTAAATTTGTTGCAAGTCCACCCACGGCTGACCAACCGTACTAGCCACACCCATTGGCATCGCCACGTTAAGACCTACGCCAATCACAACATCCACCGGTCCGTTTGCCTGACCAACCAACTCCACTAAAATACCGCCCAGTTTACGACCATGGTGATAAAGGTCGTTAGGCCATTTGAGGGTGATGGCCCGCCCCCAGACTTTATTTATGGCATTGGCTACCGCAACACCGGCAACCAGGCTAAGCCCCTGTAGAGCACCATGGCGATTGTCCATTCGCCAGAACATGCTCAGGTAAAGGTGAGCTGCAAAAGGAGATACCCAGTGGTTGCCACGACGGCCACGCCCGGCTGTCTGGCACTCTGCCAGTACAACAGCACCATTTACTGGGGCTTCAAGACTTTTGACAACATCATTGGTCGACGTAACCTCCGGCCACACCCAGAGCTCGTCACCCAGCGACAGTCTCAGCATTTGCTCATCAAGTAACGATATGGGCTGTGCCAGCTTGTAGCCCTTACCCTTTACGCTGAAAACGTCCAGGCCAAGGCGCCGAAGCTCACCGACGCGCTTGGATATTGAAGCGCGGGACATCTCTAGCAGTTCGCCAAGCTCTTCTCCGGAATGGAAACGACCATCGGCCAACTGTGCCAGTAGACGCTGATTGATACCGTCAAGTTTTTTGGTTAGTACTTGCATAACATTACAGTGCTATTTCTCCATGAGACCCGAGCAACCGCACTTCCGGCTCCAACGTAATACGAAAATGTTCTTCGACAGACGCCCTGACTTCTCGGGCCAGGGATAACAATGCCTCGGCACTGCTAACGCCCTTATTAATCAACACGAGAGGCTGTAAATGGTGCACTGCAGCGCCATCCTGGCACTTACCCTTCCAACCCAATTGATCAATTAGCCATGCTGCTGGCACTTTCACACCTTGCCCTGGAACACTATGGCCCGGGATATCGGCAAACCGTTGCTGTAATTGCTGATAAGCATCAGAACTGAGCGTCGGATTCTTGAAAAAGCTCCCCGCATTGCCCCACTGTGCCGGGTCTGGCAATTTGCTGCGCCGGGTCGCCTTCACCATATTAGCCACCTCCACAGGTGACGGAGAGCAAAGACGATTGAGCGGAGCGTAACTGAGTATCGGCTGCCAACGGCGAGGTAAGTAAAAACCTACTGCTGTGATTAAAGCACGATCTTTTAGTTCAGCCTTGAATATAGAGTGCCGGTAGCCAAAAGCACAGTGTTCAGATGCTAAACGGTGAGTTTCACCGCTCAGGCGGTCAAAATACTCCACATAACGACATATAGCAGAGAGCTCCACGCCATAAGCGCCAATATTTTGAATGGGAGCCGCGCCTACCGTTCCGGGTATCAAAGCCAAATTTTCCAAACCCGGCATATTCTGCGCCAAAGTCCAGTCAACCAGATCAGGCCAGGATTCACCGGCCGCCACGTGTAAGTGATAGCCAGCCTCATCTTCTGCAACCCGGATCCCCTTAAGACGATTAAGCACTACAGTGCCTTGATAGGGCTCACTGAAAAGTACATTCGAGCCTCCCCCCAGAACAAGTAACGGCTCTGGCAATGAAGCAAGCTCAGCCAATTGCCGAGTATCAGCCAGCACCATCAGCGACTTTGCTGGTATATCCAGGCCAAAAGTGTTGTAAGGCTTAAGCGATGTATCAGCCAGCAGTTGCATAGGAAGGTCAAATTAGCAAGAAGGGGGGTAAGTCTACCCTCTACGGGCAAAACGAAAAAGCCCTGGCGATAAACCAGGGCTTTGACGTTTAGTGGTGCTGATAGGCAGATTTGAACTGCCGACCTCACCCTTACCAAGGGTGCGCTCTACCAACTGAGCTATATCAGCACGATATTAGGTGCCTGGCAGTGACCTACTCTCACATGGCGAATGCCACACTACCATCGGCGCAACTGCGTTTCACTGCTGAGTTCGGAATGGAGTCAGGTGGTTCCACAGCGCTATTGCCGCCAGGCGAATTTGTTGGAGTCCGCTCATACGAGCCAACTCATTCAATTCGGATTAAAGCTGATAACAATGCTTAGATTCTCAGTCTTGCTTGGCGCCCTACAAAACCCTTTGGGTGTTGTATGGTTAAGCCTCACGGGCAATTAGTACTGGTTAGCTCAACGTATCACTACGCTTACACACCCAGCCTATCAACGTTGTGGTCTTCAACGACCCTTTAGGAGACTCGAAGTCTCAGGGATGACTCATCTCAGGGCTCGCTTCCCGCTTAGATGCTTTCAGCGGTTATCGATTCCGAACTTAGCTACCGGGCAGTGCCACTGGCGTGACAACCCGAACACCAGAGGTTCGTTCACTCCGGTCCTCTCGTACTAGGAGCAACTCCCTTCAATCATCCAACGCCCACGGCAGATAGGGACCGAACTGTCTCACGACGTTCTGAACCCAGCTCGCGTACCACTTTAAATGGCGAACAGCCATACCCTTGGGACCGACTTCAGCCCCAGGATGTGATGAGCCGACATCGAGGTGCCAAACACCGCCGTCGATATGAACTCTTGGGCGGTATCAGCCTGTTATCCCCGGAGTACCTTTTATCCGTTGAGCGATGGCCCTTCCATTCAGAACCACCGGATCACTATGACCTACTTTCGTATCTGCTCGACGTGTCTGTCTCGCAGTTAAGCTGGCTTATGCCATTGCACTAACCTCCTGATGTCCGACCAGGATTAGCCAACCTTCGTGCTCCTCCGTTACACTTTGGGAGGAGACCGCCCCAGTCAAACTACCCACCAGACACTGTCCCTAACCCAGATAATGGGCCGAGGTTAGAACATCAAACATACAAGGGTGGTATTTCAAGGTTGGCTCCACACATACTGGCGTACGTGCTTCATAGCCTCCCACCTATCCTACACATGTAGGCTCAATGTTCAGTGTCAAGCTGTAGTAAAGGTTCACGGGGTCTTTCCGTCTAGCCGCGGGTACACTGCATCTTCACAGCGATTTCAATTTCACTGAGTCTCGGATGGAGACAGCGTGGCCATGGTTACACCATTCGTGCAGGTCGGAACTTACCCGACAAGGAATTTCGCTACCTTAGGACCGTTATAGTTACGGCCGCCGTTTACCGGGGCTTCGATCAAGAGCTTCACCTTACGGCTAACCCCATCAATTAACCTTCCGGCACCGGGCAGGTGTCACACCGTATACGTCCTCTTTCGAGTTTGCACAGTGCTGTGTTTTTGATAAACAGTCCCAGCCACCTGGTCACTGCGGCTGCCAACAGCTTACGACGCGAAGTCTTCACCGTCAGCAGCGTACCTTCTCCCGAAGTTACGGTACTATTTTGCCTAGTTCCTTCACCCGAGTTCTCTCAAGCGCCTTAGTATTCTCTACCTGACCACCAGTGTTGGTTTGGGGTACGGTTCCTGCGCAACTGACGCTTAGAGGCTTTTCCTGGAAGCGTGGCATCAACAGCTTCGTTGCCGTAGCAACTCGTCTCGTGTCTCGACCTTAAGGACCCGGATTTGCCTAAGTCCTCAGCCTACGCACTTTCACATGGACAACCAACGCCATGCCTGCCTAGCCTTCTCCGTCCCCCCTTCGCATTGCGCAGAAGTACAGAAATATTAATCTGTTTCCCATCGACTACGGCTTTCGCCCTCGCCTTAGGAGCCGACTCACCCTGCCCCGATTAACGTTGGACAGGAACCCTTGGTCTTCCGGCGTGGAGGTTTTTCACCCCCATTAACGTTACTCATGTCAGCATTCGCACTTGTGATACCTCCAGCATGCCTCCCGGCACACCTTCAACAGCTTACACAACGCTCCTCTACCACTCCCGTAGGAGTCCGCAGCTTCGGTGCATAGCTTAGCCCCGTTACATCTTCCGCGCAGACCGACTCGACTAGTGAGCTATTACGCTTTCTTTAAAGGGTGGCTGCTTCTAAGCCAACCTCCTAGCTGTCTGAGCCTTTCCACATCGTTTCCCACTTAGCTATGACTTGGGGACCTTAGCTGGCGGTCTGGGTTGTTTCCCTTTTGACGACGGACGTTAGCACCCGCCGTCTGTCTCCCGGATAGTACTCTTGGGTATTCGGAGTTTGCATGGGTTTGGTAAGTCGGGATGACCCCCTAGCCCAAACAGTGCTCTACCCCCCAAGGTATTCGTCCGAGGCGCTACCTAAATAGCTTTCGAGGAGAACCAGCTATCTCCCGGTTTGATTGGCCTTTCACCCCTAATCACAGGTCATCCCCTACTTTTGCAACAGTAGTGGGTTCGGTCCTCCAGTTGGTGTTACCCAACCTTCAACCTGCCCATGACTAGATCACCGGGTTTCGGGTCTATGCCTTGCGACTGGACGCCCAGTTAAGACTCGGTTTCCCTACGGCTCCCCTATTTGGTTAACCTCGCCACAAAACATAAGTCGCTGACCCATTATACAAAAGGTACGCAGTCACACCCGAAGGTGCTCCTACTGCTTGTACGTACAGGGTTTCAGGTTCTATTTCACTCCCCTCGCCGGGGTTCTTTTCGCCTTTCCCTCACGGTACTG
Organism: Gallaecimonas aegicerasi; assembly: GCF_045291545.1. Lineage (GTDB taxonomy): Bacteria > Pseudomonadota > Gammaproteobacteria > Enterobacterales > Gallaecimonadaceae > Gallaecimonas. Next base: position 210,455 of record NZ_CP149514.1, on the reverse strand, counting down.
GTTCACTATCGGTCAGTTGGGAGTATTTAGCCTTGGAGGATGGTCCCCCCATATTCAGTCAAGATACCACGTGTCCCGACCTACTCTTCGTATGCAACAACAGCTGGCATTTCGTGTACGGGACTATCACCCTCTATCGCGGCACTTTCCAGAGCCTTCCACTATACCAACTGCTGATAAACACACTGGGCTCTTTCCCGTTCGCTCGCCGCTACTGAGGAAATCTCGTTTGATTTCTTTTCCTCGGGGTACTTAGATGTTTCAGTTCTCCCGGTTCGCCTCGTTACGCTATGTATTCACGTAACGATACTTGCTTATGCAAGTGGGTTTCCCCATTCGGAAATCGTTGGCTCATGCGGGTCTTATCACCTCACCAACGCTTATCGCAGATTAGCACGTCCTTCATCGCCTCCAACTGCCTAGGCATCCACCCTGTACGCTTAGTCACTTAACCATACAACCCCTAAGGGTTTCGCTTGCGCGAACACATCCTCACGAATGAGCATGTCCGTATGTGACTAACACCTGGTTTTTTCGCCGGACGCTCAAGTAAAACTGAGAGTCTCATTTAAATTGCAGTGTTATCAGCTTTCCGAATTGTTAAAGAGCAAGGCTTAAAAAAGCCTAAGGTAAATCTGACGATTTAACTTAGGCATTTCTCGAGCAAACACATAAATGGCGTCCCCTAGGGGATTCGAACCCCTGTTACCGCCGTGAAAGGGCGGTGTCCTAGGCCTCTAGACGAAGGGGACTTCAATCATGGTGGGCTGCTGTTGCAACCACAAACACTAAATGGTGGAGCTAAGCGGGATCGAACCGCTGACCTCCTGCGTGCAAAGCAGGCGCTCTCCCAGCTGAGCTATAGCCCCATATAAAGTGTGGTGGGTCTGAGTGGACTTGAACCACCGACCTCACCCTTATCAGGGGTGCGCTCTAACCAGCTGAGCTACAGACCCACACCTGTATTCGCTCTTACTCATCCAAGTAATCTGTGTGGACACTGCGCAAACAGTACGCCTCTTTTAGTAAGGAGGTGATCCAGCCGCAGGTTCCCCTACGGCTACCTTGTTACGACTTCACCCCAGTCATGAACCACACCGTGGTAAACGCCCTCCCGAAGGTTAAGCTATCTACTTCTGGTGCAGCCCACTCCCATGGTGTGACGGGCGGTGTGTACAAGGCCCGGGAACGTATTCACCGTGGCATTCTGATCCACGATTACTAGCGATTCCGACTTCACGGAGTCGAGTTGCAGACTCCGATCCGGACTACGACGCGCTTTTTGGGATCCGCTTGCTCTCGCGAGGTCGCTTCCCTCTGTACGCGCCATTGTAGCACGTGTGTAGCCCTACTCGTAAGGGCCATGATGACTTGACGTCGTCCCCACCTTCCTCCGGTTTATCACCGGCAGTCTCCTTTGAGTTCCCGACCTGATCGCTGGCAACAAAGGATAGGGGTTGCGCTCGTTGCGGGACTTAACCCAACATTTCACAACACGAGCTGACGACAGCCATGCAGCACCTGTCTCAGAGTTCCCGAAGGCACCAATGCATCTCTGCAAAGTTCTCTGGATGTCAAGAGTAGGTAAGGTTCTTCGCGTTGCATCGAATTAAACCACATGCTCCACCGCTTGTGCGGGCCCCCGTCAATTCATTTGAGTTTTAACCTTGCGGCCGTACTCCCCAGGCGGTCAACTTAACGCGTTAGCTCCGGGATCCACAGTGCATGACCACAGACCCCAAGTTGACATCGTTTACGGCGTGGACTACCAGGGTATCTAATCCTGTTTGCTCCCCACGCTTTCGCACATGAGCGTCAGTCTTTGGCCAGGGGGTCGCCTTCGCCACTGATGTTCCTTCCGATCTCTACGCATTTCACCGCTACACCGGAAATTCCACCCCCCTCTCCAAGACTCTAGCCTGCCAGTCTTAAATGCCATTCCCAGGTTAAGCCCGGGGCTTTCACATCTAACTTAACAGGCCGCCTGCGTGCCCTTTACGCCCAGTAATTCCGATTAACGCTCGCACCCTCCGTATTACCGCGGCTGCTGGCACGGAGTTAGCCGGTGCTTCTTCTGCGAGTAACGTCACAGCAAGCGGTTATTAACCACTCGCCTTTCCTCCTCGCTGAAAGTGCTTTACAACCCGAAGGCCTTCTTCACACACGCGGCATGGCTGGATCAGGGTTGCCCCCATTGTCCAATATTCCCCACTGCTGCCTCCCGTAGGAGTCTGGGCCGTGTCTCAGTCCCAGTGTGGCTGATCATCCTCTCAAACCAGCTAGGGATCGTCGCCTTGGTGAGCCGTTACCTCACCAACTAGCTAATCCCACGTAGGCGCATCCGATAGCAAGAGGCCCGAAGGTCCCCCTCTTTGGTCCGTAGACATTATGCGGTATTAGCCATCGTTTCCAATGGTTATCCCCCTCTATCGGGCAGCTCCCTACGCTTTACTCACCCGTCCGCCGCTCGTCATCTTCTAGCAAGCTAGAAATGTTACCGCTCGACTTGCATGTGTTAGGCCTGCCGCCAGCGTTCAATCTGAGCCATGATCAAACTCTTCAATTAAAAGTTTGATGCTCAATGAATTGCTGAAGTGTTGAACACTTCGCAGTCATCGAGTAAATCTCAATTTTTTGAGATGTACCCTCTGCGAGTGCCCACACAGATTACTTGGATTATCTTGTTAAAGAACGTCGCTCTTGCCGAGCGAGGAAGCGCATTCTACCGCTCCCATTGACAGTGTCAAGCACATTTCTCAACACCGAAACTTCTGTTTTTGAGCCCTTAAGCTCATCTACCGAAGCGGGCCGCCATTCTACTCGCTTTTCTTGTGCGGTCAAGGCCGGTTTAACCTACCTTTTCAACACTCAAACCGCTTTCCCTTGGCGACGGAGCGGCATTATAGGGCGCCGTTTTATGCTGGCAAGGAATTTTTGCCCGGCGGGCTTTGAATGGTGAAATGCTGCTCAGATGGCATTATTTTTGCCCAACGGTGTAAAAAAAGTTAACATTGCCGCGCATTTTTTTATCAATCTGACTTGAAGACTTCCCATTATTATGAATAAAAATCATCTGTTAATTATCCTGGCCCTGGCGGTACTGGGCTACTTCCTACCAATACTGATCTCTACCTCGGCGCTTAACGCTTCATTATGGTGCGCTGTAGGTGTCGTGATCGGTGGCCTGGCTATTGCCTTTTCTCCATCAGCAACAGCGAAACAAGCCACACGCAGCGACGATATTGCCACCATTACACTTTATGTTGGCAACTTGCCTTACCGTGCGAATGAGCAATCCGTACAGCAAGCCTTTGAGCAATACGGCAAGGTGCTGTCGGTGCGTTTGTTAAAAGATCGCAATACCGGCCGCCGCCGCGGTTTCGGTTTTGTAGAAATGCTCAAGGAAGATGCTGCCGCCGCTATTCGTGGCCTCAATGACCAACCTTTTCAAGAACGGACATTAAAGGTACGCGAGGCCAAAGAGCGCCAGGACGACTAAAGTGTTAACTGTGCAATGTCCGCATCGGGACGTAACCAGCGCTTGATGCAAGCCAGGCCCTGTGGGGCTGTGGCGGTGTGATAAAGGTGGCTAAGGCCACCTTTTTTATTGTCAGGCCCCAGGGCAAGCAAACTGTCAACGCGCCGCGCGATGGCTTCTCCGGTATCAACCAGTTTTGTGGCAGGCCCCAGCACTTGTGCAATTTCCTCACGCAGCAATGGGAAGTGAGTGCACCCCAGCACCACGACGTCTGGCTGCTGGCTACCTTGCCAGGGCGCCAATATGGCTTTGAGTTTATCCATATCAACCACACCCCCGCGCAGCTTTGCTTCAGCCATCAGCACCAGCTCACTGGAGCCGATTTTCAGCAAGGTTTTGTCAGCAGCAAAATCCTGATGCAGTTGCCGGGTGTAGTCCCGCGCAACAGTACCCGGCGTGGCCAGCAGACCGATATGACCGGAACGACTCAACTGCGCGGCAGGCTTAATTGCTGGCACCACCCCCACCACCGGGCAACTAAAAGCAGCTCGCAGTGCCGGGAGAGCCAAGGTAGAGGCGCTGTTGCAGGCAATAACAATCATGGCCAGGGGGTGACGCTCGGCAACGGCTTGCACCATACCCAGCACTCGTGAGACCAAAACGTCGTTAGCCAGCTCGCCATAAGGGAATCCTGCATCATCCATGGCGTACACCGCGTCTAACTGCGGTAAGCGCATCGATACAGCCTGCCAGATAGACAGCCCACCGACTCCGGAATCAAAAAACAGTACCGGCCCCATAGCCCCTTCTTATTTGTTATCAGCCGCGAACAATGCTGGACATTGGCACACGCTTGCCTATTATTTGCCCCCCTGAGACAGGAGGCCAAAATGCAACAGCCGGGTGCAGTTTACCCAGAACTTTATGAAAACCAACTGGCAGAAAAGGCTGCACGCCTCAGTGCACTGCTGGAGCCCTTTGCCGCGCCCGCGCCTCAGCTGTTCCGTTCCGCGCCAAGCCACTACCGCATGCGCGCAGAATTTCGGGTCTGGCACCAGGGTGAGGATCTGTTCTATATCATGTTCGACCAGACAACGCACGAGCGTATCCGGGTCGACCATTACCCAATGGGCAGTGAACTCATCAACACCCTGATGCCGGTCATTCTGGCTGCCCTTAAACCCAACCCGCTGCTACGCCGGAAGCTTTTTCAGGTTGAATTTCTGACCACCCAAAGCGGCGAGGCGGTGATCAGCCTGTTGTATCACAAACCACTGACCGAGCAGTGGCAAGCCGAAGCCCGGCAACTGCGTGAACAATTACAGCAGTACGGCAAAATCGATCTGATCGGCCGCGCCAAGAAACAGAAGGTTGTGCTGGATCGGGACTTTGTCGTCGAAAAGCTACATGTCAACGGCCGTGACTGGACCTTCCAGCAGGTGGAGAACAGCTTTACGCAACCTAATGCTGGTATCAATGAACAAATGCTCAGCTGGGCACTGGCGTGCACCGCTGGCATTGGCGGTGATTTATTAGAACTTTACTGCGGCAACGGTAATTTTACCCTGCCACTGGCTAGCCAGTTCGATAAGGTACTAGCGACCGAAATTGCCAGCAGTTCCGTCAAAAGTGCCCAGTACAATATGGAGGCCAACGCCATTGATAACGTCACCGTAGCCCGGCTGTCTGCCGAAGAGTTTACGCAGGCGCTCAATGGCGTACGCGAGTTTCGCCGCTTGCAAGGTATCGAACTGGCCAGCTTTGATTGCCATACTATTGTCGTCGACCCGCCCCGTGCCGGGCTGGATCCGGCCACCGAGCGGCTGGTCAGCGGCTATCAGTACATTTTGTATATTTCCTGCAACCCCGACACCCTGGCGGGCAACTTGCAGACGCTGTGCAAAACCCACCGCATTGCCAAGCTGGCGCTGTTTGACCAGTTCCCTTACAGCCACCATATGGAATCTGGTGTCTGGTTAGTAAAAAAGTGAGTCAGGTTGTGGCTACGGGCTATTTGCCACTAAGACTGGCGGCGCCACGGGCCACAATTTTTAATTGCATCATCACTTTGTCGGCCAACGACTTACGGGCCACGCGGGATAAATCCAAGGCCTCGGCGCCGGCAGAAAAAACCAGCGTCACCATGGCGTCGGCCTGCACTCGCGCTTCGTCTTCGCTAAACGACAGCTCTTTTTCCAGGTAATCCGCCAGCTCGGCAATAAAATGCTGGATCTCACGGCTGACAGCGGCCCGAAAGGCAGCTGAAGTGCCGGAGCGCTCCCGGAGCAATAGCCTAAAAACATTGCCGTTATCGTTGATGAATTCCATGAAGGTTTCCACCGAGGTGCGGATCACATTGCCACCGCTGTGGTTACCGGCAATCCGCGCGCGGGCCTGGCGCATCAGTTGCCGTAAAGTCAGCCCGGCTTCGTCTACCAGAGTTAAACCCAGTTCGTCCATGTCCTTAAAGTGGCGGTAAAACGAGGTGGGAGCGATACCGGCCTCACGGGTGACTTCCCGCAATGACAGATTGGAAAAGCTGGTTTCCGCACACAGTTGATTAAGGGCCGCATCGATAATGGCACGACGGGTTTTGGTTTTTTGCTGAGCGCGGGTGCCCATAGCTTGCTCCTGCATGGCCAGAGGCCGTTATTCTAGCCTGCCTTGGCAATAAAAAGGCAAACCGCTCAAAACCAGAAGTCGATCACCCTATGCGACGAGTAGCATTGACAGTTATCTCGCCAACCTCTTAAATGGCGTACAGTTGTAAGCTGAAATTGAGTGACATATGAGTAAACCCCGAATAATTTGGGTTAACGCCGCCTTTTTTGCGGTCACAGCCCTGATGGCGCTGGTCGCCATGCCCCTGTGGGGCTTTTACCACGGCTATAGTGGCTGGCAGTGGCTGGCTTTTGCTGTGTTGTTTGTTTACTGCGGGCTGTCGATCACCGCCGGGTACCACCGGCTCTGGTCTCATAAGACTTATCAAGCTCACCCGGTACTGCGCTGGCTGTTTGCCTTGGGCGGTGCGCTGGCTATTCAGAATTCCATTATCCACTGGTCGTCAGATCACCGGGTTCACCACCGGCATGTGGACAACAACGATATTGACCCCTATTCGGCAGGCCGCGGTTTCTGGTTTTCTCATATTGGCTGGATGCTGCGCGAATACCAGCAGGAACGCTACAGTGACTACAGCAATGTGCGCGACCTGCAAAAAGATGCCATTGTGGCCTTTCAGCATCGCCATTACCTGGCACTGGTTTTGGTACTGAACTTTGCCATTCCCCTGCTGCTGGGAATGCTATTGGGTGATGTACTCGGTACTGTCTTGCTGGTCGGGTTCTTCCGCATTTTCATGACCCACCACACAACCTTTTTTATCAACTCTCTGGCACACATCTGGGGCCAGCGTACCTTTACCGACAAGCACAGCGCCCGTGACAACGGCCTGTTGGCCTTTTTGACTTTCGGTGAGGGCTATCACAACTTCCACCATACCTTTGAGAACGACTACCGGAACGGCATTCGCTGGTATCACTTCGACCCAACCAAATGGTTGATCAGAGGGGCTAAAGCACTGGGTCTGGCCAGCAATCTGCGCCGTACCCCGGAAGAGCTGATCGTTAAAGCCAAACTGACTCGTCAGCTGGAAGAAACCCAGGCCAAGGCTCAGGCCAAAGGTTTGTGTTTCAAAGAGCTGCATCATCATTACGAGGAGTTTGTCGCGACCGCTCAGCATTACTACCAGCTGCGTAAACGCTGGCTGCAAATGAAGGGTAGTAAACTCAAGCAGTCGGTAGAAGCCTCGGAGTTGCGCCACCAGCTTGACGAGCTGGCCGGTAAGCTCAAAGAACTACAGCTGCGCTGGCAACACCTGCGCTTACAACTGGTTTGAACAAAGGCGCCAGCACGGCGCCTTTTTTGTATCATGGCCCTTCGTGGACGGAGGTAACATGGATAACATCAGGCTGACCCAATACAGCCATGGCGCCGGCTGTGGCTGCAAGATCTCACCCAAGGTGCTGGAACGCATTCTGGCCGGCTCACGCGGCACCATGGCTTTCCCTGATCTGCTGGTAGGCAATCACAGCCGAGATGACGCCGCCGTAATGGACCTGGGCGACGGCACCGGCATTGTTTCTACTACCGACTTTTTCATGCCCATCATCGACGACCCCATGGACTTTGGCCGCATTGCCGCCACCAATGCCATTTCCGATATTTACGCCATGGGGGGTACGCCACTGATGGCTATTGCTATTCTCGGCTGGCCCATTGATAAGCTACCGGCCGAGGTTGCCGGTCAGGTAGTCGCTGGAGGCCGGGAAGCCTGCGAGGCCGCTGGCATTCCCCTAGCAGGAGGCCACAGCATTGATGCCCCTGAGCCTATCTTCGGGTTGGCGGTAACCGGCCGCGTGCCCCTTAACCGCCTGAAACAAAACGGCGGTGCGCAAGCCGGCGATCTGCTGCTGCTGACCAAACCTTTGGGGGTGGGCATTCTCACTACCGCCGAGAAAAAGGGCCTGCTCAAAGCAGAACACCGCACGCTGGCCCGAGATCAAATGGTGCAACTCAACCAGTTTGGCGCCATTGCCGCGACGCTGGAAGGTGTGCACGCCATGACCGATGTCACCGGCTTTGGCCTGGCTGGCCACCTGCTGGAAATGATGGAAGCCAGCAACAGCTGCGCCCGGTTATTCACCGAGCAACTGCCATTACTTGATGACATCGACTACTACTTAGCAGCCGGCGCCATTCCCGGGGGAACGCAACGAAACCTGGAGGCCTACGGCGACAAGCTTCCCGAGTTGAGCCAGCGTCAAGCCCAGCTACTGGCCGACCCACAAACCAGTGGCGGTTTGTTGATTGCCGTATCACCGGCCGAGCAGCAGGCTCTGGCAGCACTGGCCGACGAACACCAACAACCCTTATATCCTATTGGCCAGGTACAGACCCGGGGGGCAGCGTGGTTACAACTGTAACCCCCGAAGAATTACTCAGCTCCCAACGGCCAGTCTTTGATGTGCGAGCGCCAGTGGAGTTTGCAAAAGGTACTCTGCCTTGGGCGGTCAATCTGCCATTGATGAACGACCACGAGCGGGCCCGCGTCGGCACCTGCTACAAACAGCAAGGGCCAGAGGCCGCCATTGCGCTGGGCCATGAGCTGGTCAGCGGTGATGTTAAAGCTCAGCGGCTGGCTGCCTGGCAGGACTTTATTGATGCTCACCCCCAGGCCGTGCTGTTCTGCTTTCGCGGCGGTTTACGCTCACAACTGGTGCAGCAATGGCTGGCTGAAGCCGGTTTGCATATTCCTTTGGTAGCCGGTGGCTACAAGGCACTGCGGCAACACTTGATGGCCATTAATGAGCAAGCGGCACAGCGGCCGCTGTTTGTGGTTGCCGGCACCACCGGCAGCGGTAAAACCGACTTTATTCATCATTTCCCGCAGGCGGTCGATCTCGAAGATCTGGCCTGCCACCGTGGTTCGGCTTTTGGCCGGCGCGTCACCCCGCAACCGTCACCGGTGACCTTTGAGAATCGTCTGGCCATGGCCCTGCGCGGGCAAACGGGTCCCTTATTGCTGGAAGACGAATCGCGCTTGATTGGCTCGGTAGCGGTGCCGCTGGCCTTGCACCGAGCCATGGCCAAGGCGCCGATTTTTTTACTGGAAGCGCCCCTTGCCGAGCGGGTTGAACGTATTCACCAGCAGTATATTCAGCAAAATCTGGCCGAACAGCAGGCCCGGCTAGCGCCAGACGCTGCTTTTAACGCTTTTGCCGAGGGGTTACAGGCCAGCCTTAAAGGAATTTCCCGACGCCTTGGCGATCAGCGTTACCGCCAGTTAGCGGAGCTGATGAGCGCGGCTCTCACCGCCCAGCAACAACAAGGCGACAACAGCGGCCATCGGCAATGGATAGCCCAACTACTAACTGACTATTACGACCCGATGTATCACTACCAGCTGGATAAATTGCAACAGCGGATCGTTGCTCGCGGTAGTGCCGATCAACTGGCCGCAACGCTAACCGCGGCCCTGGCAGCCCGGTAAGCCACCAACGCCGCCAGCAGCATGGTGGCAGCCAGTGCCCATTGTGGCGCCACCGGCAAGGCCACTGCCAACAGGCCAATCAGCGATGCCCCCGCCATCTGCATAAACAGTACCAATGATGCCGCAACGCCAGCCTGTGCTTTATAAGGTGCCAAAGCCAGGCTGGTGGCCGGCCCCAGGCCACAGGCAAAACCGGCACACCCCAACGCCACCGGTAGCATGTAGCCGACCGCAGAGCTGCCCCACAAAGTAAACGAGAGCATCAAGCTCAACGCCGCCAGCGCTTGCCAGCTGGCCGCAACCTGTAGGCAACGTCGCTGCCCAAAACGGCGGATCAGCCAGTTGGCATTGGCCGACGCCAACATGATCCACAGTGCATTAGCCCCGAAGATCAGCGAAAAGTGGACCGGTGATAAACCCGCCTCCGCAATCATCACCGTCGGCGCCAATGACACATAGCTCAGCACCATGCCCATGCCAGTACTATTGACCAGGCTAAAACGGCGAAACTGCCGGCTGCGGAGGATCTGCAGGTAACGGTGCAGTGGCAGTAAGGTGGCGGCGTGGGTATCGGCGGGCCGGGTTTCCGGCAAGTAGCGCCAGATCACCCCCAGCAGCAGCGCCGCATAACCAGCCAGAAAGCCGAACGGCGCCTGCCAGCCAAACTGCTGCGCCAAAAAGCCGCCCAATAATGGCGCCAGGGCCGGAACAATATTCAAAGCACCGTTTAAAAAAGAGTAAGTGCGCGCACTGGCTTCGCCGTCAAGGCGGTCACGTACCGCAGTAAATGCCACCACTGAGCTGCAACACACCGCCGTACCTTGCAACAAGCGTGAGGCAATAAACAGCAAAACATTATCTGCCAGCATCGCCATCAGGCCACCCAGCATGTACAACAAGACGCCAGCCATGGCCACCGGCCGGCGGCCAAAACGATCAGCCAGAGGGCCGGCAATGAGCTGCCCCAGCCCCATCATCAGTAAAAACAGGCTCACCGTGCTTTGCACCAGTGACGCCGGTATGGCCAACGCATTGGCAATGGCCGGGATCGCCGGCAGATAAATATCAATCCCCAGCGGGCTAAGTAAAACCAACGCCAGCAATAACCATTTTAAACGCGCCACAACACCTCCTCGGCAAGCGGCGCAACTCTACTGACTCACTGGCCAGAACACCAGCATCTTACTTATGCCACGAAGAACTGCTAAATAAGGTATTCATTCCAAATTGAAATATCTCATTCACTTTTGGTCCATAAAAAGTCTGTACTGGTTCACATTTTTGGCCACAGAATCAACAACAAAGAACGCCAACAACTGATGATAAGTCAACCATGTAACGGGGTGCTTTTGCGCCATTTTGCTGTCTTTTAGCTGTTTTTCACTGCAAAAGGAGGGGCATGAGCTGGGTCAGTGGTGCCTTGCAATATGCGCTGCTGGCTGATATCACCAAGCTGCATAACTTTTCATCAAAACAATAATTTAATTCACAAAACCAAACCTTTTAAAACCAGGTTTCGCAATCAGAACGAGGTCATCATGCGTTTTTCCTCCATCGCCCTTGCTCTGTCCACGGCATTCGCTTTGCCTGGACTGGCCATCGCCGCCGATACCACCGACAACAGCACTACAGCAGATAAAAAACCCGAAACCATAGAGGTAATCGGTTCGCGCCTGGCCCTGCGTACCGCCACCGACAGCGCCGCACCAGTGGATATTATTAGCAGTGAGCAACTGCAGGCCACCGGCATGACCGAAACCGCCAAAGCACTGCAGTTTCTGGCGCCCAGTTACAGTTTTCCGCAGTCGTCTATTACCGACGGAGATGACGCGGTGCGGCCGGCTTCTCTGCGGGGTATGAGCCCGGATCATGTGCTGGTATTGGTTAATGGCAAACGGCGCCATGGCTCGGCGCTGGTGCACCTGAACGGCACGGCCGGGAAAGGTTCGTCGAATGTTGACCTCAACGCTATTCCCATGGCGGCCATTAAACGCATTGAAATCCTGCGTGACGGTGCCTCAGCCCAGTATGGTTCCGACGCCATTGCCGGGGTGATCAACATTGTGCTCAAAGATAATGCCTCCGGCGGCACCGTAACCGCCCAAACCGGGCAGCGCTATGCCGGTGACGGCCAGAAGTGGCTGGTGGGGTGGAACCAGGGCCTAAGCCTGCCCAACGATGGCTTTATCAACTTGTCACTGACCGCCGAGCACCACAATAAAACCAACCGTGCGGGCCCAGATCCCCGCCAGCAATACCCTCTGATCAATGGCGAACCGGACCCCCGGGAGGCCACTTTTGATCGCAAGAATTTTCAAATTGGTGACGGTAAATACGACAACCTGGGGTTATTTGTTAACGCTGGTCAACCGGTCGGTGACAACGGCAAGCTGTATGCCTTTGGTGGTATCAGTGAGCGGAAAAATGCATCCGGCGCCTTCTATCGCCGCGCCCTTGACGATCGTAACCTGCCCGAGATTTACCCGGACGGTTTCCTGCCGGAGCTGGCGCCGAAGATCATCGATAAATCGCTGTATGTCGGTTACAAGTTCAGTGTCGGCCAGTGGCAGATTGACAGCTCGCTGGGTTATGGCATGAACAGTTTCCAGTACAAGGTGAAGCACTCGCTGAATGCCTCGCTGGGACCAACCTCGCCTACCGCCTTTGATGCCGGTACGTTGTCGACCAACGAAACCAACGCCAACATTGACGCTTCACGCTTTGTGCCCTTTGCCAACGATTCAGATCTGCTGGTCGCCATGGGCGTGTCCTGGCGCCAGAACCAATACAAAATCGAGGCAGGTGAGCCTGACTCCTACATCAACGGCGGCTACATGGACAAACCCGGCGGCAGCCAGGGCTTTGTCGGTTTTTCACCAGCCTCGGCTACCAAGGACAAGCGCCACAATATCGGTGTTTATCTGCAAACTGAAAACCAGTTAACCGATGCCTTTTACTGGGCCGCCGCCGTACGTCACGAGAATTATTCTGACTTTGGCGGCAACACCAGCTGGAAGCTGTCCGGACGCTACCAGCTGAATGACCAGTTAGCGCTGCGCGGCACCGTGGATACTGGTTTCAGAGCTCCCAGCGTACAGCAGATGTACTTCACCAATATCTCCACGCTGTTTGTGCCGGATCCGAATAACAACGGCGCGCTGGTACCCACAGAGTCCGGCACCTTCAACAACCTGGCGGCTATCACCCAGGCTTTGGGCGTTGGCCAGTTGCAGCCGGAAAAATCACATTCTTACAGCCTGGGGCTGACGTACAGCGGCGATAATGGCCTGTCGATGACTCTGGACACCTATCAGATCAAGGTCGACAACCGCATTGTGCTGTCGTCCTCACTGAACAGTGCCGACAGCACCCTGCCGCAAAACGTTGTTGATCTGATCACCGCTTCCGGTGCCCAGTCAGCTCGCTTTTTTGTTAACGCTGTGGATACCAAAACCCACGGTATTGACCTGGTTGCCAGCAAAAACTGGGATCTCAGTGGCTACGGCCAGCTTAAAGCCAACCTGGCCTGGGGATACAACAAGACCACCATTGACAGTATTCACCTGCCGTCGATCCTCGGTGGCCTGGAAGATAACCTGTTTGACCATATCGAACAGACCCGGATGACCAAAGCCACGCCCCGTAACACCGGTAACCTGGGGTTAACCCACACCTTGGGTAAACTGCAAACAACGCTGCGGTTCAACTACTTTGGTACCTATTCCATCGGTTATTCCAGTGGCGATTACAAATATGACCACAAGTGGGTTACTGATCTGGCCTTTAAGTATGCGGCAACCGACCAGCTGTCGATCACTGTCGGCGCCCAGAACCTGTTTGACACTTACCCGGAAAAGCGGCCAGCTGACAACAACTACCACGGTATTTTTGTCTACCCGCTGACCAATGCCCCCTTTGGTTTCAACGGTGGCTATTACTACCTCAATGCCCAGTACCGTTACTAAGCAAAAGGCGCCGCAAGGCGCCTTTTTTATTGCAGGGCTTTCAGGCTAGTAAGTGCCTCAATAAAGGGCCGGCCAGAAGACAGCCGTAATGGCGCCAACGGTGTCACCGACACGCCATTAAGCCTGGCATGGCGCAGCTGACCCCGGTGGCGATAGCTGATGCTCTCAACATCATGGATAACCCAGCTTTGCCCCTTGATGTGCCCCAGCAACAACATGGCGTGGCCCGGCATGTAAAGCATGGTGCCTGGCTTGGCTGCTGCCAGCAGGGCTTGTTTGCGTTGAACACTGGTGGTGGCACTAAAGCGCCAATTGCGGCCATAGCTGCCGCGCCCTTGCTGGCTGGCGTTACGGGGCATCACCAGCCCAAAGCTACGATACAGATCGCTGATAAAACCGGTGCAATCGCGGCCGTCATAGTCATGCCCCCAGCCGTAGCGCTGGCCGAGCAACTTGAACGCCTGGCCAATGAGATAACGGCCGGTTAGTGGCAGATACCCCTGATGTACGTCTTCACCACGGGGGATCAAGGCTGAGTGCAATGCCAACCGGCCATTGGCCTGACGTACCGGCAACCGAACCACAAAGCCGGCGTAGGTATTCTGGCCATAGAGCTGTTCCGGCGGTTTAGTCAGTAACGGCAGCCGTACTCCCATGGCCAGTTGCCGCCGGGACACAGCTGCCAGCTCCGGGTTATACACCGTTTCTGTGCGGCGGCCAGTGACCACCAAAAAAGGCTTGGCATGGGCAAACTGCAACACAGTCCGGCGCGGCCCAAAGGCAATATCGGCCACCGCCACCCAGGCGCGATAATGATAGGCCTGAGCAAAGGCCCAGCGGCCATCGGCACTGATGTGCAGCACCGCCAGCGGCTCACCGGTAAAAAGCCCGGTTTCCTGAAAGCGGTCGATGTCCTGGTCCATGTGCCGGTTAAAAGCCCGCTGGTCTGTGGGGAAGGTGCGCATGCTGGTGCGCTTGACCACCAGGGCATAACGCAATGTCACCGTCCGACCAATAGCAGGCAATGCCAGATTTGCCCGCAGTGGCGCGAAGTTGATTGGCTGGTGTTGCTGGTTGAAACGCGCAGCCGGGTGGCTAAGTGCCTGGATCTGCCGGCGCACCGTCTGGCCCGGTAACTGCTTGGGCAAGTCTGCCAACGCCACCATGGAGGGCTCGGCCATGGCCGCTTTATTAAAGCGGGCAATTTCCCGGGCATTCATCAATAGCCGCTCTGGCTGTGCCAGGCGCTGCTGCCAGTAATGAGCCTGTAGCTGCGCTGGCGTTACCCAAGGCAGAGCCGCCCAGGCCGGCAGTGCCAGTACACTCAACAGCCATAACATCACTTTTGCCATCTCAGCCTCCTGTCATCAGCACACCGGCCAGCAGGTAAAGGGCAATGCTGCCCGCACCGGCAACCAGCGCATAAGGCAGCTGCGTGCGCACGTGTTCAAGTAAGTCGCAGCCGGAGGCAATACTGGATACCGCTGTGGTATCAGACATCGGTGAACAATGATCACCAAAGATACCGCCACCAAGAATGGCCGCCAGGATCAGTGCCGGTGGTAACGCCAGTTCATTGACCAAAGGCATGCCCAGGGGGATCAACAGCGCAAAGGTACCCCAGGAAGTACCTGTGGCAAACGACATCGCCGCACCGGCCATAAACAGCAGTGCCGGCAGTAACACTACCGGCACATGGCCACTGACCAGACTGGCAATATAACTGCCCGTACCCAGTGCTTTGAGGCTACTACCCAGCGCAATCGATAGCAGCACTATGGCCACCAGCGGTAACAGCTCACTCATACCTTGAAAGCTCAGATCCACCATCTGTCGATGATTGAAATGGCGGCCCAAGGCCAGGAGCAGATATGCCACGGCAATGGCACACAAGGTGGCATACAGCATCGACTGGGCACCATCACCGGCGGTAAGTTGGCCCTGACCAGAAATCAACATAAAGACCACCATGGCCCCGATCAGCACTGCTAACGGCACCACCATGTAACGGGATTTGCTGGCCGTGGCGGCATGCAATTCGTCCCGGGCCGGGTCAAACTGCTGCTGGCTTTGCTTCAACGGCCCAAACAGTTTGCCGCTGTAAGCACTGTAAAAAGCCAGCGCCAGGGTCAATAGGGCATAAAAATTCAGCGGCACTGTCTGCCACAGTACCGCTACCGGGTTGGCGCCCAGGTCATAGCCAGCCAGCAGGCCAAGCACATAAGCTCCCCAGCCATTGAGCAAAATCAGAATACACACTGGCGCCGAAGTGGAGTCAATCAGATAGGCCAGCTGCGCTCGGCTCATGCCGAAGCGATCAAACAGGCCCCGGGCCAGAATGCCAGCGGTCAGGACACTCAAGTTGGACTCAACAAAAATCAGCACCCCCACCAGCATGGTCAGCAAACGACTGCGCCGGGCAGTGCGGGCAATACCGGTGGCAACCAGCTTCTGCACCGTTGCCGCCACACCACCGGAGGCGCGCAGTAAAGCCAGTAAAGCACCAATCAGCACGCTGAACAGCAGCAGTTTGACATTACCCGGCCCGGCAAAAACCGCCAATACCCGGCTGACACTGTCTTGGCCGAGAGCGCCAACACTCAATAGCCCTTCCTGCCAAAGCCGTATGCCTTCGGCGCTGACTATCGCCAGCAGTAAGGCGGCAATGACATCCCGCTTCCAGAAAACGAAAGCGATAGCCAGCAGTGGTGGCAAAATCACAAGTGCGTGCAAGGAGTTAGCTCCATTTAACTGATAAGCCATTGTGGCACAGCGCCCAGCACTGTCGCCATTTACGCCAGTGCCGCCTACAGTTAAGTGCTGTGGAGGACTGACAATGCGCTTACCCTGGTTATTGTTGCTGTTATTGCTCTGTTGTAACGCCGCTTATGGCCAACAGCAATTGGTTGTCGTGGTGGCCGATAACTGGCACAGCACCACCGCCACACTTCGTACCTATCAACGCCAACAGGGCCAGTGGCAACCCGGCCCGGTAACAACGCCGGTGGTGCTGGGCAGGCAGGGGTTGGCCTGGGGGCTGGGGCTATACCCCACCGCGCCACTGACCCCCAGCAAGATAGAAGGCGATGGCAAAACACCGGCAGGGATCTTCACCCTCGGCACCGCTTTTGGGTACGCGGCCAAGGCTACCACGGCCATGCCGTATCTGGCGGCCAGCGCCAGTGACTACTGCGTGGATGTACCCGCATCGGCGTTTTATAACCAATTGGTCGACAGCGCCGTGGCCGGTAGAGTCGCGGTACGGGGTGCCAGTGAACCACTGCGCCTGGATTTACACCGTGCCGGTGACCAACGCTACCGCCTGGCACTAGTGGTCAACCATAACCCCGACAACAGCCCCGGTGCCGGTAGCTGTATTTTTTTGCACCAGTGGGCTGACAGCCACACCTATACCGCGGGCTGCACCGCCATGCCCGGTGAGGCTCTGAACACTTTACTTGCCTGGCTGAAGCCGGCTTATCAGCCCCGCTTGGTGGTGCTGCCACGTCAGGCTTATCAGCAACTGGCCAGCCACTGGCAGTTGCCACCACTGCCATAAAAAAGGCGCCTTTCGGCGCCTTTTTTCATGCCTGACGTCGCCGCCAGATCAGCCACAAGCTGGCTAACCACCACCACCCCAGGCTACCACCACCGCCGCTGCTTGATTGCGTCACCGGCGCGGTCCAGTTCTCACCAAAGACATTGGCAGCACTGTTGTTTGCTGTATCTGGGTCACCAGCCGAGCCACTGACCACAGCCAGCACCTTGATGTCAGCGGCGCTGGCACTGCCTGACAGGGTCAGCGTCAGGGCTTGCTGCTGGCCACTGGCAATGGCGCCAATAGCACACTGCCACAGGCTGCCCGCTTGCACACACTGGCTAGGCTGGCCAGTGAGCAACAGGCCTTCGGGAATGTTCAGCAACAGCTGTGTCTGGGTGCTGTCAGCCGGCCCCTGGTTCTGCACCGTAACCCGGTACTGGCGCTGCATTTGCTGAGTCATGCCCCCCAGGGTCGCCGAGACCGAGACATCCGCCTGCGGCCCCGGCTGGTTGCTGGCACTGCCCTGGTAGACAGCCAAGGTGCCGTCTTCGGTATTAGCCAGCAGCAGGTCGGCCAGGCCATCACCGTTAAGATCAGCAACCAAACCCAGGCTGTCATTGAGATAGAAGGCTTCTGGTGCCAGCGTCCACTGCCTCAGATCGCCGCTCTGACTGAACCGCTGCCAGCTGCCATTTTGGTGCTGTACCAGCAGTTCATCGAGGCCATCGCCGTTCATATCACCCAGCATCACCCGCTCCACCGCTGCATTACCGGTTTGCGCCTGCATTTGCCATTGGCCATTAGCGTCGATACTCAGCACGGCAATACCGCCGCCGTTACCCTCGGCATCAGGCGACAAGCCCACCACCACATCTGGCAAACCATCACCATTGAGGTCATGGGTAGCCAGTGTGCTGATCTCGCCGGTCAGTACTTCGCTACTGTCAGCCACGGCATTATTCAAGGCGCCGGTACTGATGCTGCCATAGCGCAAGGTACCGCCTTTACTGGTAACCAGACCGCCATGACCTACAGCACTAAAGTGGCTGATCGGCAACGTCGCTTGCACAACCTGCAGCTGGCTTTGGCCATTGGCACTGCCCGGCAGGCGGTACAGACCCGGCACACCGATCAGCAGGTCAGTGTAACCGTCACCATCAGTATCATGCAGTTGCAGCTGGCTACCCGCCGGCAGTGCCGGCCCGGCCGTAAACTGCTCACTGCCCTGATTCAGGTAAATAGCCGACTGTGTAGTGTCACGGTTGAGAACCACCAGGTCGTTCAGGCCATCATGGTTCCAGTCGATACTGGCCAGCGCCGCCACATGACCACCGTCATCCAGAGTGGTGACCGCCACCGGCTGCATATTATCCAGACGGTACAAGGTGACCCCCTGACCATCTGTGCCTGCTGCCAGATAACGCTCACCCTCACTGCTGAGCATGGTGATTGCCGTAGCTTTGGTGATGATGCTGTTGATATCTCCCTGGCTGAGAGTGTCATCACTGATAGATACATCAGTGTGGCTGCTGGCCAGGGTTTTCTGGTCACTGCCGAGCACCATGGCACTCACCGACTGATCACCTGCCGTGCTGGTGTCCAGGGTCAGTCGCCACAGGTAACGGGCACCACTGGCCAGGGTTAACGGGCAATGCAGGGTCTGTGTATCAACCTGACGGCAGCCATTGGCCGCCGGCACACCCCTGCCCTGCCAGTGCACAACCACGGTGGCATCATTCAATGCCGGGCCGGACTGGTTCAACACACTCAGCGTTAATTGCAGTGGCTGATGCACCTTAGCCGGTAACCCCAACCACTGGCTGGTAAGGCGGATTTGGCTGGTGCTGGCCGCGGTAATACTCACAGTGAAGGACTGCTGTACCTGCAGTTGACCATCATCGGCCTGCAGTACCACTGGTACATCACTACCTGCGGCACTGGCCGGTGCCGTGCCGGTCAGGGTGTTGCCATTAAGCTGCAACCAGCTCGGGCCACTGACTAGCGTCAGACTGGGAGCACTGTCCGGGTCCTGTACGGCAACGACATAGTTCAGGGTACTGCCAGCAACCAGGGTTGTCGGCGGCGTCGACACAAAGGCCGGTGGATCATTAACCGGCGTGATCGCCAGGTTGACCACGGCTTCAGCCACACCACCCTGACCATCGCTGACCTGGTAGCGGAACTGGTCACTATGGTGCTCGCTGCCGTTGTGCTGGTAGCTGAAGCTGCCATCGGCATTGAGCGTAAAGCTTGACGCATACGCCGGGCCGCTCACCAGTGTCGCCGTCAGACTGTTATTGTCCGGGTCACTGTCATTGGCCAACACGCCCTGCGCTGCCGGCACCGTCAGGATACCGCCTTCAGCCAGGCTGTAGCTGTCGTTTTGGGCAACCGGTGGGTCATTAACATTGACTACAGTGATGTTGAATGCCGCCAGGCTGGACTGTGTTTTGCCGTCTGAAACGGTGATCACAATATTGCTGTCGGTACCAACATCGCTGTTGCCAGGCGTGCCTTGCAGCAAACCGGTTTGGCTATCGAAAGTAGCCCAGGCCGGCTTGTTGCTGATGCTGAAGGTCAGCGGGTCGCTGTCAGCGTCACTGGCTGTCGGCTGGAACTGGTACGGCTTATCCTGCAGTACCGAAGTGGCCGGATTACCGCTGATCACTGGCGCCCGGTTCGGCTGGAACACACTCAGCGAAACTGTCACTTCATTGGACACCGCCCCTAAATCATCCACCGCCACGTAGTTAAAGCTATCGCTGCCGGTATAACCACTGGTGGGGGTGTAAATCACAGTGCCATCGGACTGGGCAACGGCAGTGCCATGGGTCGGTGCGGTACGTACTATCACGCCCGCCAAGGTGCCATCGGGGTCATTATCATTACTGAGCACACTGAGCGTAGTCGGCGCATCATTGGGTACCGTCGCGCTGTCAGCTACCGCAATAGGTGCCTGGTTCACCACCTGCACCTGCACTGACACTGTCGCAAAGGCAGACTGTGCGCCCTGAGTGTCAGACACCCGGTAAGTAAAGCTATCAGTGCCATGGTATTGCGCGTCAGGGGTGTAACGCACCTTGCCGGCTTCCACCACCGCCGTGCCGTGGCCCGGCGTGGTCAGGTTCAGGCTGCTGGCATCAAGGCTGCCATCGGCGTCGCTGTCATTGGCCAGTACATCAATCAGCACCGAACTGTTCTGGTTCACTATGGCGCTGTCATTTGCGGCCAAAGGAGCCTGATTCACAGCACTGGTACTGATGGTGACGACGGCGGCGGCCGAGACCGCACCGCTGCTGTCACGCAGGCTGTACTGGAAGCTGTCATTAACAGCACCGGATGACGGCGGCGTGTAGCGTATAAAGCCACCGGAGATACTGGCGGTACCGGCGCTGGGCGCTTGCACCAAGATAATAGTGGCGGTGCTTATAGGTGAATCCACATCGCTGTCATTGCCTTTGACATTGATATCCACCGGGGCGGTACCACTGACCACCACAGTATCCGGGTTGGCTACCGGGGCGTCATTTACGGCCGTCACCGTCAGGCTGACGGTAGCCACATTACTGCTGGCACCATTGCCATCGGCAACCCGGTAGCTGAAGCTGTCAGCACCGTTATAGTTGGCCGCGCTCTGGTATTGCAGCTGGCCGGCCAGCACTTGCACCTGGCCATGTTTTGGCGGCGTAACTACCGTCAGGGTGTTGGCATCAACGCTGCCGGTGTCGTTAGCCAGGACATTAATGGACTTAGCCGTGTCTTCGGCCACCGTCGCCGTGTCATTCACCGCCACCGGTGCCCCGGAAGGTTGCACCACAATGGTCACCGTGGTTTCAGGCGACAGGGCACCATGGTTGTCCGCTACTTGATAGGTCAATGAGACTACGCCACTGAAATTCGCCGGTGGCGTGTACAGCAGCTTGCCAGCACTTGCCACAGCTACACCTTGCGACGGCGCAGAGGCTACTACCAGTGAGCTGGCATCAACACTGTCACCGCTATCAATGTCGCTGTCGTTAGCCAGCACATCAATGCTAACCGGCTGGCCTACCTGTGTTGTGGTGCTGTCTGGCTGGGTACGCGGCGCATCATTCACGGCACTGATACTGAGCTGCACAGTGGCGTTATTACTGGTAAAGCCGTAGCTGTCCTGTACCTGATAGGTGAAGCTGTCGATGCCGTTGTAGTCAGCGTCAGGCTGGTAGGTCAGCACCCCGGTACCGGTATCCAGCGCCAGGCTACCATGCAGCGGTGCCGTGGTAACCACCAGGCTGGCCGCATTGAGGCTACCACGCTGCACGGTGTCATTGCTCAGCACCGCCAGCTGTTTCGGCGTGTCTTCTGTCAGCGTAAAGCTATCGTTATTGGCTACCGGTTTGCCGTCGGCAGCGGTGAACTGCAACACATTGCCCCCGGCAAAAGGGTTACCCGCTGCATCGGTCAGGGCATTGGCGCCCACATTCAGGCTGTGCACCAGGGTCGGTACCAGATCGCTATTGAGCGTCAGGGCAACGGTATTGCCATTGACGCTGACATCGCTGCTGGCTGCCGCACTGTCAAAGACAACAGTGTTATCAGAAGCAGTCAGGGTCAGGTGGTCACTGGCGCCACTGCTGGCTAAAACCGGCTCGCTGAAGGTCAGCGACGGGCTGGGCCGCAGAGCTACATTGATGGCGTTATTGGCTGGCGTACTTGATACCAGTGTTGGCGCCACGGTGTCTTTGACCACCGAGCTGGTATAGGCGGTTCCGGCATTACCGGCGGTGTCAGTCAGGGTCAGGCTGATTTGCACATTGCCATCAGCCAGGCCACTGAGATCAAGACTACCGATCGTCATGTTAGCGCCGCTGACAGTGCCACTGCGGCTAACCGGGCTAGCACCACCATCGCTGATGGTCAGCGCATACTGGGCGCCCACTTCGGCCCCGCTCATGGTCAGCGTCTGTGTGCTCTGATTGGCAATGTTGATGACATTACCCTGCAGTGAAGCGCTGTACCCGGTAGGCGCCTGGGTGTCTTTTTGTACCGTTTTGGTTGCCGGTGAACCGCTGTTCCCGGCGTTGTCCTGCAGCGTCAGGCTGTAGGTCAGGGTACCGTCCGACAGGCTGCTGACATCCACTGCCGGCAACTGCTGGTTAGCACTAGTGACGGTGCCACTGCGCACAATAGGTGTGCCACCACCATTGCTGCTAATGCTCAGCTGGTAGTCACTGCCAACCTCGGCACTACTGAAGGTAACCATACTGGCGGTTTCATTGCTGTTATTAACCGGGCTGGGAGATACCGCCAGGTTATAACCACTGGGCCCGCTGCTATCAATGGTGATAGCCAGCGCTGTCGAGGCTGCTGACAGGTTACCGGCGCTATCAAGCTGTTTTGCCGTCAGGCTATGGCTACCGTCACTCAGGGTACTGGTGGTAATACTCCAGTTACCGCTGCTGTTGGCTACACCACTGCCAACCTGGCTGGCACCATCGAAGATCCGTACCGTGGCATTGGCAACGGCAGTGCCGGTCAGTAACGGTGTGGTGTCGTTAGTGAGGTTGTCACTGTTACTGCTGCCGGAATCAGAGCTGGCAGCAAGCACTGGCGCCGACGGCGCCACTGGCGCTTGCGTGTCAATACTGGCATTGCTGGTATCCGCCGCCGTAGTCTGGTTGCCGGCGTTATCCGTCGCGGTGACCGAGACATTGCGGTTGCTGACTTCAAGGGTACCGGCCGGCAGCGTATAGGTTGCTGTCCAGGTACCGGCACTGTTACTGGCAGCCACACTGCTGCCGCCGCCAAAAGCCGAGAAGTTAACCGTTACCCCCGCCAAACTGTCGGTGTTGTTGTCGCCAGCAGCGGTATTATTCCAGGTGGCGGTAACCGTATCGCCGGCAATAAAAGTGCCACTGGTACCGCTAGCACCACTGATGCTGATATTGGCGTCAGTTACAGTCGGCGCAATGTTATCAACGGTCGCGTTGGTGGTATCAGCAGTGGTGCTGGTGCCATTGCTGGTGGTGGCGGAAACACTGACATTACGATTGCTGGTATCAATGCTACCAGCGGTGATTGTGTAGGTGGCAGTCCAGGTGTCGCTGCTATTGCTGGCAACAACACTGCTACCGCCGCCGAACTGGCTAAAGTCCATGGTAACGCCGGTCACACCGCTGTTGTTATCTCCGCCGATGGTGTTATTCCAGGTGGCGGTCACGGTATCGCCAATTTTAAAGGCCCCGCCGGTGCCGCTGGCGCCACTGATGCTGATATTGGCATCGGTGACTGTGGGGCCTGAGCTCGAAGTAATGGCAGTACTGGTGGCCGCTGTCAGGCCGCCGGACGTGGCATGCAAGGCAATCACATCCACACTGCTGTTGTTGGTGTACTGCAACGCCAGGCCGCTGAAGGTGGCGCTGCCGGCGCTGGGTGTCAGGGTGACCGTAATGCCGTTGCCGTCGGTGTCCCCGGTGCCGCTCAGGGTATTAACGGTGCCGGCTGGCAAACTCCCGGCCGAGTTACTGACTGCCAGCACCACATCGGTGCTGTAACCGGTATCGAGGGTGTTGTTGGCGTCCACCGCCTTGACCACCGGCACAGTACTGAAGCTGGTGGACGACCCGCTACTGATACTGGTTGGCGCCGGCTGGGTAGCAAACACCAACTGCGTGGCTACCACATCGGAAGTCACCGCATTGGCTGTGCCATCGGTAAGGCCCGTCGCTGAGGCAGTCAGGGTGAAGCTTTGCTGATCTGCGGTGGCGGTGTAAGCAACATTCGTGAACGTGGCCACGCCACTGCTGGCCGCGACAGTGGTGGTGCCGCTCAAGGCGCCGGCACTGGCCTCACTCAAGCTGACGTTACCGGTGAAATTGATATCGGTATTACCGAAACTGTCCTGAGCCTGGACCACCGGCTGGGTGGTCAGAGCACTGCCGGATACCGAGCCGGCCGGCTGCGTGGTAAAGACCAGCTTGTTGGCGACGACACTGGCGGTAAAGCCCGCGCCGTTATTCACGGCAGTGGTGGTGCCCATCTGGGTGCCGGAGCCGCCTACCGTCAGGTCGGTATCGCCATCAAGGCTCAAGACAAAGCTATGGCCATCGGTTATGCCGCTGTGGCCGAGGTCGGCATTGACCGTATAGGTCTCGCTGCCGCCGTCGGCAACGCTGATAGCGAGGCCTGAGAAGGTGACCACGCCAGCGCTGTAACTGCCGGTCACAGAGCCGCTGATATCGGGCCCGGTCAAGCTCCAGACGACATTGCTACGATCAGTGGCGGTGCTGGTACCGGACACATGCACCTGCACCTGGGACACCGTCATGGCCTGGCCGTCACCACCGCCACCGTCGCTCAGGGTGAAGTCCAGCGCCGCCGTGCTGCCTGCGTTGGTGGCGATGCTGCCAGGCTCGCTGCCGCTGCCTGCGCTGAGGTTGCCGTCGGCGTCTTGGGTGACCGGCACATCGACCATGATGTTGTCCATTATGAAATCGAGGTCCACACCGGTAATGCGGACCTCGTCGATATCATGGAATTCGCTGTAGCCGCTGGTATCGATGCTGGCATTGCTCACAGTTACCGGCCTGCCGGTACCTATCTCGCTGCCCCCCTTGTAGGCGTGCAGGACAGCGGTCGGATCGCCGAGGCCAGAGGCAGTCCCCAACCAAATGGATTTGAGCTGGAAGGTACTGGAACCGACCACCCGAACCTCGGTGAGATCGCCAACAGATTGGCTGGCGACATAGAGTCCCTCTGTGCCGACGTGGGTATAAGAGCTGTTCAACCACATCCTCTGGTTGGACGGCGTGCCGGTGCTGTTGCTGTAGATGGTAAAGCTGCCAAAGGTATGAGGGCTGGAGTAGAAAGTGTTGTCAGTGTCGCCGGTGTTCTCAAAGTCCTGGCTATTACTGCTGCTCAGCGCCAACAGCTGTTGCAGCTGGGCGACAGGGGCGCTGTCCGGCGCCCGGCCCTGGCCATATTCCAGGCGCAGGTTACCGCCGAGGCTGGCCGGGCCGGTGGCATCAGTGGAGGCCAGCACCGGCCGGCCGAGGTCAGCCGTCAAGGTGTCAACCAAACCCTGGCCCTGGCCCCTGGCAACATCACACCCCCACAGCTCCACTTGTGCGGCGGGGGTTAAGTGGCGCGGCCAGGCCGCCAGCAGCTGGGGGTGGCGCGTTAAAAAGGCGCGGTCCAGGCGCTGGCCGGCAATCAGCAGTTCACCGGGGGCACCATGGCTCACCACGCTGACCCGGCTCCATACGCCGCCATCAAGTGCCGCCGGCAGGCTGCCAAGGTCAGTCAAAACCCGCACCGTTTGCCCAGGGCTAGCCTTAACCTGCCCGGCCAAGTCCGCACTGACCAACACCAGTTCCTTGCTGTAGCCACTAAAGGCCAGCAACATTCCCACCAACAGCCACAGTCGACGCATGGCGCTATCCTCTTTTACTTATCAATACCGGACACAATCCCGGCGGTTAATGACCGTTCGTCCTGAACGGCAAAAAGCCGCCCCAACCGGGGCAGCTGTTTATCGCCGGCCGCAAGCGGCCTGTGTGGCACACCATCACGGCCTTGGGGGGTATTCCCCACCTTGCAGGCAAATGATGAAATTCAGCGCCTGATAAGGCTGCATATTGTTATGGGGCTGGCCACCACCCGTCACGCCCAGGGCCTGGGGCGACATGGTCGTCTTGTCGGTGCCGCCGCCATACAGCCCCGGCGGTTGGCGGCCAAGGGCGCTCTGGGCCCAATAGGCCGCTTCTGGGCTGGATTCGGTCCCCGGGGCATTGACGGCATGGGCCAGATGGTTGTGGCCGGGCATCTCGGATTCAATCAGGGTAACGGTTTCGGTGCCGGCCCGCTCCCCCAGCACCCTTGGGGTCAGGCCTGGCCCGTTGCCCCAGTGCATAGGCGCCTGGCCGCGCAGATCCGGCAGGGCGAAGTTGCTGGTGCCGTTACCGCCGTAGGTGGTGCCGAGCAGCGAAAAGAGCGCCGTGTTTTGCGAAATAGGCAGCAACTGGCCATCACAGAGGGCCCAGTCTCTGGGCGCGAAGTTACCCGCGAAGATGCGGATCTCACCGATATAGGAATCCATTTGTGCGCTCCTCAGCTGCGACTCGGGAAAATGCCCTGGACGGCGATACAGAAATTGGCCACCAGGAAGGGCTGCATGTTGTTGTGGGCCTGGCTGCCGCCGGCACTGGCGATGGCATTGGCCGCCAGGGTGGTAGTAGCCTGGGCCGCATAGGGGCTGACTTGGGCGTTGACCGCCCAGTAACCGTTGTCCGGAGAGGCGCTGGTGCCCTCAGCCGAGTCCGCCACCACCTGGTGGTTGTGGGCAGGCATCTCCGGAACCGTCAAGATATGGGTTTCCTGGCCGGCGCTTTCGCCCAGGGAGACGCCATTGCCGACATGCACAGGTGCCCGCCCTTGGAGGTTGGGCAAGGCGAAGTTGGTGGTGCCGTTGCCGCCGTAGGTGGTGCCGAGAATGGCATAAAGGGCCTGGTTCTGGTTCAGGGGCAGCAACTGGCCGTTGCAGGCCGCCCAGCCTTTGGGGACCACACTGGAAGCGAAAACACGGATCTCGCCGATAAAGGGTTCAGCCATGACAGATCCTCCTCAATTAGGTGACGGGTAGATGCCGAAAAGGGCGATGATGAAGCTCAACGCCTTAGTCGGCATCATGTTCTCGTGGGGCTGGCTGCCGCCGGCCAGGGACAGGGCCTGGGGCGCCATGGTGGTGCTGGGGGTCGACTTGGAGTAGGCCGTGCCCGCGCTGGGCGGCGCCCAGAAGGCGTTGGTGGGGCTATCTACACCGCCGCTGGTGGCCGCCGGGGCCTGGTGGCTGTGCTGGGGCAGTTGGGTCGAGAGCAGGGTGACTGCCTCGGCGCCGGCCTGTTCGCCCAATACATAGTGGCTGCCAGTGGTGGAGATGCCCATGTGCAGCGGCAGGCGGCCACGCAGGTCAGGCAGGGCGAAGGTGGTCTGGCCGTTGCCGCCGTAGGTGGTGCCAATCAGGGCAAAGAGTGACTCGTACTGGCTGATTGCCACTATCTGGCCGTTACAAAAGGCCCAGCCTGCTGGCGCAAAGTTGCCACCGAACATGCGAATTTCACCGAGATACGGTTCCATGGTGATTCCTTTTCATCCCGTGTTAGTCTGCGCTTCTGCCAAGGACAGGAACCAGACCATGTTTATACCTACACTGCCTGCAGGCGTTACGCTGCGCGCCATTACCCCTGACGACAATGCCTTCATGGCCATCCTCTTTGCCGCTGGCCGCCAGCAGGAACTGGCCGCCTTTCCCTTTAATGAGCAACAGAAGCAGCAGTTTTTACACAGCCAATTTGTCGCGCAATATCAGCATTACTTTTCGGCCTACAACACTGAACGGTTTCGCTTGATCACCGCCGCGGGAGAACCCATCGGCCGTTACCTGAGCGCCCGTAACAGCACCGGCCTGCACCTGGTCGACATTGCTTTGCTGCCGGCCTGGCAGCGCCAGGGTATTGGCCAGGCCTTGCTGCTGGCTTTGCTGGCCGAAGCCCGGCAACAGCAGCTAACGGTAAGCCTGCACGTACAACCCGGCGGCCATGTTCAGCGCTGGTATCAACGGTTGGGTTTTGAGGAACAAGCAGGGGGGAACGCACTTTACGTGCCGATGACATGGCGTCCCTGACCTTGTTGTTAACAACAACACTCAACCCCAAAGCGCGCTAAATCATTGATACACAGGCGCTAAAAAGCGGCTTTGGCCTGTTGATTTATCCAAGGTTAATGCAGGGAGCAGCAGGGTAACAGGGGGGTTCAGGCCGTTAAGCAGGCAAACAAACACAACATACTGATAACAAAGGAAATTTACACTAGGCTATTTTTTGTCCTCTTGTAATCTTTGTGACTGTGCTCACAGTTACCTCACGGCTCTTGCAGTGACACCTGGCCATCCTTTGCCATCTGACACCGTAACGTGATGGTGTGGCCAGCACTGGTCACTTGATAAAGACCACTACGCACTTGCTTAACCCGGTAACCATCACTGGTGCTGTAACGCAAGGCAATGGCATTGATGCACTGAGCCTGCAGCAGGTCAGCGTTGATCTCGGCCTTCACATGCTCGCTGGCTGGCACCGACGCGGCTTCCGGGGCTACCGGTGACGGATTCTGTAGCAACTGCCTGAATAGCAGCAACAAAGCCGCCACCAGCACTAACGCAATCAATAGGCGAATCATCCACACCTCTTAAAAAAGCGCACTGACCGGCAACTGCCCCAACACCACATAGTTGGGATTTTCCAGTGACTCATTGCGATTAAAGGTTAGCGGCTGGCCATTAAGGTCAAGAATGCTACCACCGGCTTCACTGACCACCGCCCAACTGGCAGCGGTATCCCACTCACCGGTTGGCCCCAGGCGAACATAAGCGTCAGCCTGGCCTTCGGCCACCATGCAGGATTTCAGGCTGGCTGAACCAAACGGCACCGCCTGATAGTGCAGGTCATCTTTGAGGTGAGCTTCCAGTAATGCCCGGCTCTGGTGCCGCGATACAGCCAGTAGTGGCGGCGTCGGCGCCGCCCGGGTGTGAATGGGATGGCCATTTTTAAAAGCACCAGCCCCCTTGATACCCAGATACAAATCACCCGATACCGGAGCAAAGATCACCCCCAGCACCGGTTCGTTATTCACCACCAGTGCCACATTGACGGCAAAATCCGGCGAGCCGCCAACAAACTCACGGGTGCCATCCAAAGGGTCAACCAGCCAATAGGCCGGCCAACTGGCCCGCTCCGCAAAGGGTTTATGGCCAGACTCTTCTGACAAAATGGGCAGCTCGGGTGTCAGCGCCGCCAGGCCCTCGACAAGCACCTGATTGGCGGCCAGATCGGCATTGGTAACCGGGCTGTCGTCGGCTTTATGCTCAGTGACCAGTTCACTGGAACGAAACCACGGCAAAATGGCAGCACCGGCCTGCCGGGCTAGAGCAATGACGTCATCACTAACAGAGGCTGGATTCATAATAGGGCCTGTTCTTGGAAGTAATCGCGGGCCAGCAGCAGGGCCGTCAGGCTGCGGGCTTCCGCAAAGTCCTGGTGATAGCGTAGCTCATCGAGCTTTGCCAGCGGCCAAGGCACCACCTCGATAGGCTCGGGTTCGTCACCTTCCAGGCGCGAAGGGTAGAGATCGCGGGCAATAAGCAGGGTCATACTGGCGGCAAAATAGCCCGGCGCCATGGCCACATCACGCAGTACTGTCCAGTCTCGGGCACCGTAGCCAATCTCTTCTTGCAGCTCGCGGTTGGCGGCATCAATGGCGTCTTCACCGGGGTCAATCAGCCCCTTGGGAAACCCCAGGCTGTACTCGTGCAGGCCTGCGGCATACTCGCGGGCCAGCAGCAGGGTGTCGTCATTGAGCAATGGCACCACCATTACAGCGCCGCGGCCGGTGCCTTTCATTCGCTCATAAATACGTTCATTGCCGTTACTGAAGCGCAGGTGCAGCTGCTCAACCCGGAACAGCCGACTTTCTGCGACAATGCGTGCGTCCAGTACTTCAGGCAGCTTGGCCGATTTCGTCATGGTGTTACCGCTGGCTTAGAATGTTCCCCCATTACACCGAAACACAGAGACAGTTACCAGATGCTTGACCCTCACCATTTAGATTGGCACGCCATTGACACCGTATTGCTGGATATGGACGGTACGCTGCTGGATTTGCACTTTGACAATCACTTCTGGCTGGAGCGGGTACCGATGCTGCTGGCCGAGCAAGACCACATCAGCCTGGCCGCGGCCCGTGAACGCATTGAACAGGAATACGCCGCCGTATTCGGCACCCTGAACTGGTATTGCTATGACTACTGGAGTGAGCGGCTCAAGATTGATATCGACACAGCCAGCCGGGAAATACAGCATCTGATCAGCCTGCGTGACGACACCCTGCCCTTTTTGGATGCTTTGCGCCAAAGTGGCCGCCAGGTCGTACTGCTGACCAATGCCCACCCGAAAAGCCTGTCACTGAAAATTGAGCGCACCGCCCTCGATCAGCATCTGGACCGGTTAATATCGACCCACGAATACGGCGTTTCCAAAGAGTCTCAGCAACTGTGGCAAGGGGTGCAGCAGACCCTGGCTTTTAATCCTGAACGCACGCTTTTTGTCGACGATTCCCAGCCCATTCTGGAAGCCGCGCAGCGCTTTGGCATCGGCCACCTACTGGGGGTAATGAACCCGGATTCCCAGCGCCCGCACAAGCACTTCGACGGTTTTGCCGCCACCAGCGATTTTCGCACCCTGCTTAGCGACATAAAAAAACAGCCACGCTAGGTGGCCGTTTGCAGTGCCGCTGCCCACATCAGCAGCGATAAGCGCGGCTGCGGTTACAGGTTGCCTTGCTGTTCAATGGCAATTTGACCATTAGGGTTTACCTTGCCGAACAGTGCCAGGGCATCCTTGATGGCTTGCGGCTGGCTGGCCGCCGGTTGGGCAAAGCCGCGTACCTGATAGTGGCGGCCATCGAAGCGGGCTTCCAACTGTAACCCCAGGGCACCGTCATCATGGATGGCCAGATCCACAGCGCCCTTGTCGCACCCCAAATCCGCCTCGATACGGCCCAAATTAAAACCACCGTAACGGTTGGAGACACTGGCCTGTAACCACTGCGCTTTGCCGTTAAGTGCCTGACACAGCGGCTGGCCGACAGTGAACTGGCTAACCGCCAGCAAGGCTTCACCGCCAATATCACTCGGTACCGGTAAACGCACCCCCGCCAGCAGTGGTGCCACCGGCAGCCGCAGGGTCAGGTTGCTGGCACTGAGCTGGCCACCAAAACTACTGGCAAATGTGCCCTGCAAGCTGCTGCTGCCGGGGCGGGTGTGTAAGATCACCGCCAGCTTGCCGTGCAATAAGGCCAGCGGCTGAAACTGCCAGTACAGCTGCTCAAAGCGCAGGCCATTGATGCTCAGGGTAGCCGCCTGGCCCTGCCAGACAGAGCCCTGCACCTCCCCTAATTGCATGCCTTTTGGCAATGACAAGCGGCTGGTGATGACTGCCGCCGGAAATTGCCACAGCAAAGCCACGATAAAGAGCCCCAGGGCCGCCAAAGTCCAGCCAATCCGGTTCTTCATGCGCCAACCAGCTCCAAACGGCGAACCCGTATTTTGCCACTGTCTTTGGTGGTAGTTAGATCGGCCACCGCCACTTTCAGCCCCTGCTGTTCCATGCGCTGTACCCACTGGGTGAAGGTGTCAAACGCCACTTCATCTACCCAGACGCTGACACTGTTCTTACCCGGCTGTAAACGGCTGATGCTGATCCCCAGCGCACCGGCGCTGCGGGTGACTCTGTCAGTGAGGCTCGCTTGTTGCTGGCTGTCATTGCCCTGACGGCTGGCCAGGATCCGTCCGCCCTGCTCGCGCAGGTATTGCAGATCTTGCTGGCGGCTGTTGAGCTGTTGTGTAGCCTCGGCAATGGCGCCATTCAGCGGCTGCCACAGAGCAAAGTACAACAACCCCAGCACGATAAGTGGTGCAGCCCAGCGTAAAACCTGCTGATCCCGTTCCGACAGTGACTGCCAATACGCCTTGATCATGACTTACTCCTTAGTGTCAAAGTGCCACTGACACCACCGTCGACACTGCTTTGGCCGCCGGTTTCCACCTGATATTGCGCCGCCAGAGCCTGTTTGATGGCTTCAAAGCTGCCGTAGTCGGGGGCCGTTGCCAGTACCCGCAGCTCGCCCTGATTAGCGTCAAAGCGCAAACTCTGCGGGTGCAATTTACCCACTTTGGCAAAACCGGCCGCCAGGTCGTTGAGCATACTAAGCAACTGCGCATCCGTACCGCTGCCATGGCCCAGGCGGCGCAACTTGCCACGCAACTGCGCCCGCAATGCGCCGGCACTGACCAACCGCTCACCGGGGAATAACCGCTGATAATCACTGCGGATCTGACTGACCAGCACCTGCTGCTGCTGGTGCAGGCGATATAACTGCGTGACTTTACCGGCCAGGCCAACTACCAGTAAGGCGGCGGCTACCGCTGCCACCGGCCACCAGCGCCGCAGCGGTTGTTCACCACCTTGCTGGCGCTGGTAGGGGCCATGCAGCAAATCAGTACTGCTGTTGAGTGCTCCTTTGGCCAGCACTGACAGCGGCGTGTCGCCGGCCAGTTGGGTGACAGTGCAATTGACCGGCAGCCGCACATCCCCGTAGGCCTCGACTGGTTGCACATCGTCGCCAGCTAGCGGCGCCACAATAGCCTCGCTGAGTTCGGCCACTACCGTGAAGCCACGACGCTCATCGGTACGCAGCAATAGCTCACCGTCCAGGGTCATGGCTGACCAGCTCGGGGGCTGCCAGGGCAAGGCAAGAAAGTCAGGCAGCATTTTCCAGGGGGTCAGACCGGCGTCATCCAGCCAGTCCAGCCACTGCGCCATCAGCTGGTGGCTAACGGCGATGACCGAGACCTCTTCACCTTCGGCACGCAGCGTAAAGTGCAGGTTGTCGACATCATCAGCCAGGGCATCTTCGAGCATGTAAGGTACGGCTTTGAGAAATTGCCGGCCACTACCGGTTTTCTTTAGCGCACCGGTAAAAACACTTTGCCCCGGCACCAGCACCAGTAGGCGGCCATCCAGGCCGGCCAGCTGATTCAATTCCTCGGCACCGGCCAACTCACCGCTGGCCAGCACAACCTGTTCGCCTTGCGACCAGTGCAGCCAGGCGACCTTTTGTCCCGGTGCCAGTGGCAGGCGGATCACCACAAGGTTACTCACAGTCGTCCTCCAAGACGGCGCCATAGCACCGTCAGGTTATTGTTATCATTCTTTTTCAGCGCACTTTCCATATAGGCTGGGCGGCCCTGAAAGCGCCCCTCAAGCTGCACAAAAAAGCGGTCGGACTTGATCACGATACTCTCCTGTGCACCCGCTTGCAGATTATGTAACTTGCTCACCGCCGGGTCCTGCCAGAAGGCCTCTTTGCTGGCATAACCTTTGGCTGGCCGCGATGCCAGCACCGCCTCGGCACTGTCCAGCGGCATCGGCGTCAGCAGTGCCGCCAGCAGCGCCGCCTTGTTAGCTGGCAAGGTGTTGATATTCAGCTGGTTACTGGCGTTATCCAGGACGCAGACATCCGGGGCAATTTTTTGATATAGCTCGGCGCTGACGCCTTTGACCATGCGCAGTTCTGACTTGTCAGTCATGGGGCCATTGGCAGCCAGATAAGGCACTTTATGCCCCTGATATTCAGCATCTTCTGCGCCCAGGCTGCTTTGCAGGCGGTCGTCTGCATCCAGCCAGTCAGCCAGCGAGGCGGCAATGGTCTCAGCTTGGTAGCGGTCAATGCCCTGCAGGGTCAGCAAGGCAATAAATTGCGCTTTATGTGCTTTGACGTCCTGTTCGTTGCCCGCCAAGCTGTTGAGGTTAAAACAGTTACGGCCATCCACAATGCGCCCGGCAATACTGCCGCCCGGCACCGGGAATTTCTGTGCCTTGCTCCAGTCGCCACCGGCCACCAAGATGCCGTCATCTTTTTTCAGCAGCCGGTGCAGTGCCAGGCGGGCATAGGCCTCCCCCGACAGGGCATAAAAGTACGCCTGATGTTCGCCTATCTGGTTACCGGTGCGGCGGATGTTGATACCAAGGCGGTTAGCCATATTGGCCGCCAGCACCACAATGATGGCCAGCACCAGCAGCACCGTGATCAGCGCTACGCCCCGTTGCCTTCTCACAGGCCCCCCTTGCCATTGGGCACAGGCTGCCGGGCCGTACGTGGGCTGTTACTGCCATCGGCCGGCGTCTGTTGCTGGCGGCCACGCTGGCGCACGCCCTGACCACCGGCAATGGCAAAGCGCCGTTCAATCTTGCCATAGTCCTTGAGTGTCACCGTCAGGGATATCGCCACAGGCAAAGTCCCCGCCGACCAGCTTTTCAGCCAGCTTTTGCCGTCGAAGTAGCGCACCGTAAATGCCGATACCTTGGTCAGCAACACCATGGTTTGGGGTTCACGGCCAACTTCCGGGTCCGGATAAAAGTAATATTGCTTGATCAGCTGGTGGTCTTTGAGGTGGTAGCTGGCCAGCTGCACTTCACTGCGGGGCAAGATAGCGCCGGGGTTCTGCCAGCCGCGGCGGGTAAAAATCACCGCGTCACCATCGCCTCCTAGCAACTGATAACCGCCTTTGAGCACCGCTTGTTGTTTTTCGCCATCGGGGAAGCGCACCGTACGGTTGGTCAGTTGCAGCATGTCGCGCTCGATGGTCAGCATCGCCTGCTGCAACTGCGCCAGGCGCGCGGACGCTGATTCGCTGCGCTTGTCGGCGGTCATCACCTGATTGAGCACCTGATAGGCGGCCAGGCCAATAAAGGCAAAAATCGCCATGGCCACCAAGACTTCAATGAGCGTAAAGCCTTGCGCTTTGCCCCCTGGCGTACGCTGGCGCGGGTAAAGGCTCATTTGCCGGACTCCAGATAGAGCCGCTCTACGGCTTCGGGCTGGCTGAAATCGGCATGGCGGGAAACAGACACTTCCAGTGCATAAAAGCCGTTATCGGGGGTTTTCAGTTTCTTGATACGCCAGTGCCAGTCAATGCCAGCGAGCTTTTCGACACCAGAGGCGCCATCGTCGAGCTTCTGATACTGCACATCATTGAGCTTGTTGCTGGCCACCCAGTCGGCAAAGGTTTTTTGCTCCAGTACCGACAAGCTGTGAATGTTGGCGGTGGTGGCGTTGATCACCGCAATGGCAGCAATGGCAAAGATGGCCATGGCTGCCAGCACTTCAATCAGCGTGAAACCGCGCTCGGCACCGGCCTTTACCATGACACCGCCCCGTCAGACCACGGCGCCGCCTCGGTGTCGTCAATGTTCAGCTGGCCACTGGCCATGCCCTTGATACAGCGGGCCGCGTAGTCATTGGGATTGCCGCCAGCCAATACTTGCGTATCACCGTCCGGGCCATTTTGCCGGGCCCGGTCATAGACTCGATACAAGCACAGCCGAAACGGCAGCACTTCCCCCGAGGGTAAAAAGAACAGATGCGGGGTCAGGCGTTTGGCTTTTTTATCCCGGTCGTTGCTGTTGTTGTCATCCTGCTGGGCCAGAGCATCTTCCGGGATCAGGCTTTCGCCCTGATCCAGGCCGTCCAGTTGCAAGCTGCCGTGGATGGCCGGCTGGCTCTGCCAGTTTTTCAGCACGCCATCGTCGTTCAGAGCCACCCAGGCACCTTTCGGGCCATCGCTGTCTTCTTCACTGCCCGGCGCCGCGGCATTGGGGTCGTAGCGCATCACTTCAATGCCGCCGTCATGGCGAAACTTGATGCCCAATACGGCAGAGCGCATGATCGCTTCGTCATGCAGCAACTGCAGCCGCGCCTGCCAGCGTTCTGTCGCCTGCTGTACCAGCGTGCCGGCATTGTGGCCGCCCATGGACAAGGTCACCATGGACACCATCAACCCCACCAGCAGCAGCACTACCAGTATTTCAATCAGGGTAAAACCGCGGCTCGCCGGTACCGACATGGTTACTTCTGGAAGTCCTTGAGGTTCCAGTTACCAATGTCTGCATTAAGATCCTTGCCCCCTTCCTGGCCGTCGGCACCAAGGGTAAAGAGGTCGTATTTACCGTGCTCGCCCGGGTTCAGGTAGATGTAGTCACGGCCCCAGGGATCTTTGGGCAGGCGCTTGATATAGCCACCATCGCGCCAGTTACGCGGCGCCGGCACCGGTTTTTCAACCAGCGCTTGCAGGCCCTGCTCAGTGGTCGGCAGGGTGCTGTTGTCGAGGTAGTACATTTCCAGCGCTGACTCCAGGCCGCTGATATCCGCTACCGCTTTTTGCACCATGGCCTTGTCTTTGTTGCCCAGCACATTGGGGGCAACGATGGCGATCAACATGCCAATGATCACCACCACCACCATGATTTCAATCAGCGTAAAGCCTTGTTGTTTTTTCATATCGACTCCCGGTGGTTAGGCCACCATGTTGTTCATTTCCAAAATGGGTTGAAGAATAGAAATAATGATAAAGAAAACGATGCTGGCCATACCCACCACCATCGCCGGCGTGAGGATCCCCAGAGCCACGGTCACCAGGTTGGAAAATTCCCGATCCTGGTTGTCGGCCGCCCGTTCCAGCATGGTGGTCAGCTCCCCTGACTGCTCGCCGGAGGCGATCATGTGCAACATCATCGGCGGGAACAGCTTGGTCTGGGTCAATGCCTGGCGCAGGCTGGCCCCCTCACGCACCTTGGCCGTGGCATTACTGATAGCGTCTTGCATGACGGTGTTAGTAAGCACTTCGCCACTGATGCGCATGCCATCCAACAGCGGTACCGCCGAGGCCGAGCAAATGGCCAGGGTGCGGGCAAAACGGGCGGTATTCACCCCCCGCACCACTTTGCCGAGCATTGGTAGTCGCATCATCAGGCCATGAACCCGGGTGCGAAACCCCGGCCGCAGCATGGCCCGGGAAAAAACCACACCGGCGATGATAAGCCCCGCCAGCAGTAACAGCCCCCAGTGCTGCAAAAAGTCGGCGGCCGCAATCAAAAAACGGGTACTGGCTGGCAGCGTGGCGTTCATATGCTGAAACTGGCCAACCACTTTCGGCACCACTGTGGTCAGCAGCAGGTAAACAACGCCAATGGCCACCAGTGTCAGCACTATCGGGTAGATCATCGCCTGCTGAATTTTCTGGCCCACCTGCTGGCGCTGTTCGGTGTAATCGGCCAGGCGGTTCAGCACTGTATCCAGATGCCCGGACTTTTCACCGGCCGAGACCATGGCGCAAAACAGTTCATCAAAAACGTGGGGAAATTCCGCCATGGAATCGGCCAGGGTGTAACCTTCCACGACTTTAGAGCGCACTGACAGCAAGATCCGTTTCAGGCGCGGTTTTTCCGTTTGTTCAGCCACCGCCTTGAGGCACTCTTCCAGCGGCAAGGCCGATTGCACCAGTGTGGCTAACTGGCGGGTGATCAAGGCCAGATCAGGCACCGACACCTTGCGGGCAAAGCTAAAGCCTTTGCTGCGGCCCTGCGCCTGCTCTTTTTGTACTGTGGCTTCCAGGCTGACCGGCATCAGACCCTGTTCACGCAGCAGCCCGCGGGCGCCGCGGGCGGTGTCTGCTTCAATCAGCCCTTTTTTTTGTTTCCCGCGGCCATCCAGAGCCACGTATTCAAAGGCGGCCATCAGTCCTCCCGGGTCACACGCAGCACTTCCTCAAGGGAAGTGACACCCGCCAGCACTTTACTGAAACCGTCGTCACGAATGCTGGGCACCACTTTGCGCACCTGTTTGACCAGCGCCTGCTCGCCTCTGCCGTTGTGAATAAGCTCGCGCAGCTTCTCATCAATGACGATAAATTCATGGATGCCAGTACGGCCGCGATAACCGGTTTGATTGCAGTGTTCACAACCACGCGGGTGATACAGGGTGAGTTTTTTGTCTTCAACACCCAGCAGCTCCCGTTCGGCCTTGGATGCCTGATAAGGCTCCCGGCAGGCCGGGCACAGCCGCCGCACCAGCCGCTGCGCCAACACCCCCAGCAGTGAGCTGGAGATCAAAAACGGCTCCACGCCCATGTCTTCTAAACGGGTAATGGCACCGGCGGCGGTATTGGTGTGCAGAGTCGACAGCACCAGGTGGCCGGTCAGCGACGCCTGCACGGCAATTTGCGCGGTTTCCAGGTCACGAATTTCCCCCACCATCACCACATCCGGGTCCTGACGCAAAATCGCACGCAGGCCACGGGCAAAGGTCATATCGACTTTCGGGTTTACCTGCGTCTGGCCAATGCCTTCGAGGTCAAATTCAATGGGGTCTTCAACGGTGAGAATATTGCGATCCTTGGCGTTGATATCAGACAGCCCGGCATACAGGGTGGTGGATTTACCAGAGCCGGTAGGGCCGGTGACCAGAATGATACCGTGCGGCTTGCGAATGAGCGCCTCAAAGGGTTCGCGCACCGATGGCGTCATACCCAAATCGGCCAAATCCAGCCGCACCGCATTTTTATCCAGCAAACGCAGTACCACCCGCTCACCATGGTTAGAGGGCATGGTCGATACCCGCACATCAACGGCGCGGCCAGCAATACGCAGGCCGATACGGCCATCCTGCGGCACCCGCTTCTCGGCGATGTCCATTTTCGACATGACCTTGATCCGCGACACCAGCAGGTTGGCCAGTTTACGGCTGGGCTTGAGGACTTCTTTGAGCACCCCGTCAACGCGAAAACGTACCACCAGCGCCTGTTCGAAGGTTTCGATATGAATATCCGAGGCCCCTTCTTTGATGGCTTCAGACAGCAGGGCATTAATCAGCCGGATCACCGGCGCATCGTCGTCGGAGTCCAGCAGATCTTCGGTTTGTGGCAGCTCTTCGGCCAGGGCGTTTAAGTCCAGGTCAGCGCCGATGTCTTCCATCAATTGCCGGGCAGCGCTGGAGTCACGCTGATAGGCGGCAACCAGTTGCTCTTCAAAGTCGTGGCTGTTGAGCAGCGTCGGGGCAATGCTGCGCCCCAGTGCCCGCCAGGCCTCCAACAAGGCTGCCGGCGCCGCCCCTTCGCGCACGTAAAAATGCTCCTCTGCCAGCAGTACGCCGTGGCGTTTGGCAAAAGCAAAGGGTAACCGGCCAGCGGCCAGTTCCTGTTCGGGGCTCAGCTCGGCGGCGTCTTCTGGGGTGCCGTCCGGGGTCAATACCGGGTCAGTCATTCATCTTGGCCTGTTGTTTTTTCAGCAGGTACTTCACCAGACTCGGTGGCTTGGCCAGGCTGTCATCCCAGGCCGGCATGGACGGCTGATCCATAAACGGCATCAGGCTGATGCCTTCTTCACGGCGTTTTTCCTGCTCGTTACGGATCAGGTTGTATTTGTCACGGCTCAGATCACGCATACCCTGGGCATCCCGCACAATGGTGGGGTGAATGAACACCATCAGGGTGCGCTTGCGTTTGGAGGTCGACGTTGAGCTGAACAGATTGCCCAAGAACGGAATGTCACCCAGCAGCGGCACCTTGGACTTGGACTGCTGCACGTCTTCGTCAATCAGACCACC
This sequence comes from Gallaecimonas aegicerasi, assembly GCF_045291545.1. Taxonomy (GTDB): domain Bacteria; phylum Pseudomonadota; class Gammaproteobacteria; order Enterobacterales; family Gallaecimonadaceae; genus Gallaecimonas. Next base: position 171,390 of record NZ_CP149514.1, on the reverse strand, counting down.
AAGCACAATGGTGTCACCGTTATCGACCATCACCGTGGTCTTCACTTTGCGCTTGTTCAAGGTGATATCAACCGGTGTATTACCGGCCCGGCTGGACACTTCCTGATCAATATCCAGCTGCACCGAGTCACCCTTGTTGATTTGCGGGGTGACATTCAGCTTCACACCCAGCTGTTCCCGCTGAATGGTCTGGAAAGGGTTGGAGTTATTGGAGCTGGGGGTGGAGCCGGTCAGCAATGGCACATCTTCACCGGCTACAAAGGAGGCTTCTTTGTTGTCCAGGGTAGTAACCGACGGGGTCGACAGAATATTGGCCTTGGTGTCGGTACTGACCGCTTGCACGATAGCTCCCCAGTCGTTGCGAATAACGCCCCACATGGCGCCATTGGCACTGCCCAGGATCTGCGCCAGCAAGGTGTAATCGCCCTTGGTGTCAGGAGTTGAACTGGTGGTGGTGGAGCCATCTTGCGAAACGATAGTCGTACTGGTGCCTTTTTGCCCTTCTGCCGCCAGCGCCGCGGCCCCAACCCGGGTCAGGCTGGGGAAACTACCGGTAGAAAACTGCTGTAAACCGTACTTTTTCGACACCCACTGCACACCCAGATCGGTGCCGTCGCCGTCATAGATTTCAACAATCATCGCTTCCACGTGCACCTGGGCGCGGCGGATGTCCAGCTTGTTGACCACCTTCACCAGCGAGTCAATCATGTCCGGCTGGCCGGAAATCACCAGTGAGTTGGTGTCTTCGTGGGCTTCGATTGAGATCTCATCGCCACGGCGGGCAGTGGCCGCTTTACCCTGATTTTTCGGGTCATCAGCTTCCATGGATTTCGACACGCCCTTGAGCACGTCAACCATGTCTTTGGCCTTGGCGTATTGCAGGTAAATTACCCGGGTATTGCCGGTGTTACCGGAGTCGGTATCCAGCTCATGGATAGTTTTGGCAATACGGGCCCGGGCTTTTTCTTCGCCGGAAATCAGCACCGAGTTAGTACGGGCATCCGCCACCACTTTCACCGCCAGCGGGCTACGCTGGTTCTGGTTGCGGCCACTGTTGCTGTTGAGGTTATCAATCATGTCCACCACCTGGCTGGCGGAGGCATGCTTGAGTTTCACTACCTGCACTTCCTGATCACCGGCTTTATCGGCCCGGCGCACAATCTGGTCAATGCGGTCTACCACGGCGCTGCGGCCGGTAACCAACAGCACATTGGAGTCATCGTAATGGGTGACGTTACCACCACCGGCATTGTCGACCAGCTGGCGCAAGATCGGTGACAGCTCCCGCACCGGCACGTTATGCACCTGAATCACCCGGGTGATCATCTGGTCGCCGCTTTTGTCCTTGAAGTTCTTCGACACCACCGGAATGGCGCCGTTTTTAGCATCCTTGGACTTAACGACTTTCAGCACGCCATTGGGCATTTCAACCACCGCAAAGCCGTATACATCCAGCACATTCTGGAAGAAGCCGTAGTACTCCTTGGCGGTCATCTGCTGATAAGAGCGCACATCAATTTTGCCGCGCACAGAGGGGTCGACAATGATGGTCTTTTTCAGTACCGCCGCCGCCGTAGAAATAAACTCATGAATATCAGTATCTTTGAACTGGGCGGAATAAGTGCCTTGCTCGGCGCTAACCGGCAGGCTAATAACAGGGCCAGCCAGCAGGGCCAGCATCAATGCAGCAGCCAGCGTCGGCCGCGAGCCGTTTCGGCGAACCATCTTTTTTCCTTTGTTCTGGTTGGTTACGGTCATGGCGCAATCTTCACGTTAATGGTGAGGTCCTGGCCTCCCCTGACCAGGCTCAGCTCCAGCTCCTGGAGCTGGCTCAGTTGATTCATCACGGTCATCGCCTGGGCCGGGTCGCTCAGGGCATGGCCATTAATGGCCGTGACAAGGTCGCCGGCCTTAAGACCCAGCGACAAAAATAAAGCGGCATCTTTGCCAGGCGCAACCTGAAAACCTTGCAGCTTGCCGCCCCGGCGAACCGGCGTAAAACGCACCATATCGCTAAGTTTCGCCGGGTCGGTTTGTACGGTTTTAATGAGCTGGGCATAGCGGCTGGCCGCCAGGCTGACATCAGCCTTACCAGAGCTACGAGCAGGGCGTGGCGGCGTAGCCAATGGCGTGTAGCGCTTGCCGTCGAGCATCAGCGCTTCGGTCTGGTTACGGTTTTCCAGCAACAGCCTGTCCGGCAGAATCCGCTTCACCACCGCGCCGGTGCCTTGAATGGTTTCCCCGACCCGATAAGCGGCCTGTTTACCCTGGTTTTCAATAATGGCGACGCCACTGCCGTTTTCATTCTCAGCCACCAGCCCGGTCAAGCGCAGGTTCAGGCGCGTTTGCGGGGCATCCAGGGCCACGGCCGCAGCAGCCGGTGCATTATTGCTGTTGGCGGTACCAAACAGCGGGTGCGCTTTTAGCGCAGACAAATTCACTGGCGCATTAGCACTGCTGGCCGCTGTCGGCACCCAGGGAACGGGCTTCGGTAATGGCGTCAGCCACTGCCAGACGAGTGCCGCCAGTTGCCATATGGCTACGGCGGCCAGAGCCAGTGTCAGCAGGCGCCGTATTGTTTTCTCAGGGAGGCGGCCGGTGAGCGAACCCGCGCGCGTCAGTAGATGTGTCGATGTCATTGTCATAACAGCCCGTTTTGTCGCCTTTCCCTAGCGCGAGGCTGTAACCTCTTTACAATATCAAACGCACCGATTGTGCCAGAATTGTCGCCGCTTGGTGTTATCAAAGTGTGACTGTTTATCTTCAGCCCCACATCAATGACTTAAGGTCGCAAGTTGGGCGCCAACTTGCAATAGCCCAAACGGGGCAAACATCACACAAATACGCCTTGCCAGCCGCAGGAGTGATGAAAAGATGAGCGATCAGCAAACTGATACAAGGGTAAGACTTGATAAATGGCTTTGGGCCGCCCGTTTTTATAAAACCCGGGCCGTTGCCCGGGCGCAAGTTGAAGGCGGCAAAGTGCACTACGATGGCCAGCGCTCCAAACCCTCGAAAATGGTTGAGGTTGGGGCGCGCATATTGCTGCGCACCGGCTTTGATGAGCGGGAGGTAATAGTGCAGGCACTGAGCGATAAACGCGGCCCGGCAGCGGTAGCACAAACCTTATATGAAGAAACAACACAGAGTGTCGAAAAAAGAGCCAAAAATGCCGAGGCACGAAAGCTCAATGCCCTGTACAATCCGCACCCCGACAGCAAACCGGACAAAAAACAGCGCCGGCAGCTACGCGATTTCAAACACCAGGAGTAACCCATGGCCCAGGATCAGCTGTACCGCTTCCTCTTTGAAGAAGGCCAGGTCAGGGGCGAGCTGGTACAGCTCGACCAGACCTTCAGCGACGTACTTGCCAACCACCACTACCCGGCCCCCGTTAAACGCCTGCTGGGCGAACTGATGGTGGCCACCAGCCTGCTTACCGCCACCTTGAAATTTGAAGGCGAAATTGCCGTGCAAGTACAAGGCAGCGGCCCGGTGACACTGCTGGTGGTCAACGGTACCCACGATCAGGTGCTGCGTGGCGTTGCCCGCTATCAGGGTGACGTACCCGAGAGCAACCTGCACGCCCAGGTGGGCAAGGGCCACCTGGTGATCACCATCACCCCCAAAGAAGGGGAACGCTATCAGGGCGTGGTAGGCCTCGAGGGCGATACCCTGGCCCAGGTACTGGAAGGCTACTTTGCCAACTCCGAGCAGCTCCCTACCCGGCTATGGCTGCAAGAAGGCAATGATAAAGCCGCCGGCATGTTGTTGCAGGTGATGCCCGCCGGCAAGGAAGACGCCGACTTTGAGCACCTCACCACCCTGACCGACACCATCAAGGCCGAAGAATTACTGGAGCTGGAGGCGACCGAGGTATTGCACCGCCTTTACCACCAGGAGCAAGTACGGCTGTTCGACCCACAGCCGGTGCGTTTTGCCTGTACCTGCTCACGCCAGCGCTGTGAAGGCGCACTACTGTCTATGGGGAAAGCCGAGGTTGACACCTTGCTCGCCGAAGAAGGCGGCAAAATTGCCATGGACTGTGAATATTGCCGTAAGCAATACGCGTTTGACGCTGTGGATGTTGCCGGCCTGTTCAACGGTGCTACCGACAGCCCGGACAGCCAGCAATAAAAAAGGCGGCCAGCAATGGCCGCCTTTTTTCTACCGGTAAAATTCCCTCAACGCCCTGCTTCGCGGATCATCGCCGCCGTAGCAGCCAGTTCGGCGTCATCAGCTCGCTGGCAGTCGTGGGATGACAGGTAGCCTTCATAACGCTCGAAAAAATAGTCCTGCCGGTTTTCAATCAGCTGAAAATCGGCGTTATTGCCGGTGCCATGCATCGGGAACAGCTTACTGTGCAGGTGGTCAACGCCATAACCTTCGAAGAACATACCGGTACGGCCCACGTCATCGAAGGCTTGGTCTAACAGTAACGCCACCTTTTTGGTAGCCAGCAGCAGCCCCGTTAAGACCTCATCGGATTGTGCAAAAGCATAGCTGCCGTGATGAGCCTTGGGGATCACCACGGTAAAGCCTCGGGTGTTGGGGAAAATGGATAAAAACGCCAGATGCTGGTCGTCTTCCCACACTTTATGGCACGGCATCTTGCCGGCCACAATGTCACAAAAGATACAGTTCATAGTGGCGTTGTTTCCTAAAATCCAGTGAGCCACTCTGCCAGTCCATGATCCGATCCTCAACGTATTGAAGTAGAGAATCATGGGCCAAGTCGAGCATTCAATCAGCTACTGGGCAAATACAGCCGCACTTTGAGCAATCGTGGGAAAATCCTCTATCACCAACGGTCAAACGCGGAAATAGCCAGCTTGCTGAAGCCCTGGCTGGGGTGAAGGTGATGAAGAAAAACGCTGGGCCTCGGCATGCCTGTTCGCCAGGTCAACTAAGGGCAGGCTGTCCAAGCTCTGATTTGATCAACAACGCCGGTTTTCGCAGGCTGTAGCGGCATATGGTGGTTCACAATTAGGAAAAATTATTTAGACGTACCAAGAGCATATCATTGAAACAAAAAACAATAAAAAACACACCATAGAAATGACGAAGCTTGACTTTACTTTATCTATTGTTTTTCTACAAGCTCCATCACAATAAACAAACTTCCCCCTGTTAAATAAGAATAAACTTAAATTAAACGATGATGATGCACTGGAATCAACCCCTACACTTGGACAGCCCAATGCTCTCCAGTGCTCTTCATGCGCTTCTTTTAAGTGAGCAATTAGTTTCCTCAACATATTTAGATATATAAGAGAAGAGAAGGCACTGCCTAGCAACCCTAAAAAAAACAATATAATAATTAAAGCCTTCATAACATCACCTATAAGAGTCTGTAGAATATCCGAAATCTGCAACATTGGCTTTTACGCCAAACCCAAACCCAAACCCAAACCCAAACCCAAACCCAAACCCAAACGATGTATATACTTGATATCCATTTTCTCCTCACATGATGGCGTTTTTTCTAAAATTCGCATGCAGGCCGGTTTGTTTAATGCTTAGCCCAATAAAAATAAGCACAGCCGTCCATTCTTTGCAGCACCGCCAGCTGACGGCGCTGCCCTCCCTCACACACCCTGCTGGCCAAGTCTGAGCAGTTCTACTGGTTAAGGCTGCACGGCTCGCTGTTAGCAGGCTAAACGTCCTTTAATACTCCAACCAGCACTAAGCCAGTGAAATTACTAGAAACTAAAGATGGGTGTCCTATTTAATCCAATCAAGTTACCCAATACTATTTTTCATTACTTACATCGACATCAATGGTATTGCTAGAAATGCAGTCTGTTTTTTTACCATATCTAGTATGGCCACAAAATAGTGCTTTAAACGAGATCACCCCTTTCGGGTTTTCATACAAAGCAACAATGTCATCAATATTAAATTCACGACTGATAGCACCATACGCTCTAATTTTAAATTTTTCATCAAGAGCGCAGCCATCGTTCAAGAAAGCGCGAACAGGCTGCACATTGCCATCACTATCTTTTAATTCAAAAGATAGACTCCCTACTGATGAGCGACAGAAATTATATTCAAAGTCATAATCACTGTCAGTTACATTCTGCACAGTAACACTTAAATGCTCGCCGTCTACCTGGGTGAGCAAAACCTTCACATCAGCATTGCTGTAGGCACAGCCACTAAAAAAGAGTAGTGCTAGTAGCAACTTTGCATTTTTGGTGTGCATTGATCATATTTCCCAGTAAAAAGGATTCTGTAATGATTATCATCATTCAGATAACTTGAGTACTCATCATAATATCTCTGCATTTCTCTTAAGCCTGATGTAAAGCCAGTTCTACCAACATTATCAATTTCCCATTTATATGCTTCCACTTCATCCATGAAATGTTGTTGGGTTCCACTATTTACATCCTGATATCCCATCATTTTTTGTCTAAGATGAACCCATTCATGGCCAACAGTTGAAACAAACGCCTCAGGAGACTTAATAGCAAATGCACCAATAGTTACTTCACCAAGGGAATCAGTCATTGCATAATACTGTCCCCCCCTCTTCACCACAATATCGTAGGCGTCCTTTATATCCAAACCAAGATACTCTGTTGCTACTTTAACAGCACCTTTGATGTCTTTTGCTTTAATTAACGAATCTATTTTTTCTTTAACGTCGTCTGGAAGACCTTTTGAGTTAGCCCCATCGGCCTCATCGGCTGCTTTCATGTTTGTAGGAGCAAGGGTGTTACTTACTACTGCATTAATAATAACAACATAAGCAGAGGTCATTGCTCCATTCGCAAACTTCCCTCCAGTCAGAAGTGAAACTGTTCTCCCGATCACAGCCGATGCAAATATTCTATAACCAAGAGATCCACCACCAGCTAACGTTCCAGCTCCGGCGCTTATAAATCCATTCCCAAACTTCCCTCCTGTCATTACAGATGCAATTCCACCAATCATCCCGGAAACAACAAATCTACTAGTTGGCCCCATCGCAGGGATGTTATTTGCCACATAGGTAGTAACACCAACGATGACGGCTGTTCTCAGGCTACCGGTAGCCCCATATGCAACAGCAGCATTGTAATAAGGCAGAACATATGGCGCGTAAACATAAAGCACGGCCTGGATGACCAAGTTCAGAAACTTATTTTTTGCAATCTTGCGCAAAATTCCTTTGAAAAAGAACCCACTGGGATCCGTCAGCGTCATGGGGTTATTCATGACATAGCTATAGCGGTTGTAGTTTTGCAGGTTGCCGGGCGCCTGGACGAAGGGATCCGCCTGCATAAAGCGACCCAGAGTGCTGTCGTAAATGCGGCCATTCATATGAATGAGATCCATATCCGGTATTTCTTCATGGCCGGTATAGCCGCGGTTGGTAACCACTTGCGTAAACCACAGCAGAGGGTTATTTACATCACCGCTGGCCAAGCTGAGGGCAACTTTGCCCCAAGGGTCATACAGGCGTTGCTCGGTAATGGTGCCGGCGGCATCACTGATAGCAATAACAGAGCCTTGGTAGTCTTTGTGCAGGTAGTGGCGGTCTGTATTACTGCTGGCGCTACCATTGGTAGTGAAGTGGTGGGTGACAATGGCGTCACCCAGGTTATAGCGCTCTTTATCTTCTTTTACCGTGCCGTTTTCTTTTTCAGTAACCCGCTCCATATTACCGAGGCTCAGGGTGGTTACTTCCACATTTTTACCGTCGACAACCCGGTTGTCGACCCGCTGGAAACGTACCTGCCCGGGGCCATAGCGGAAGTGTGTGACGCTACTGCCTTTGGTAATTTGGGTTACGCGGTCTGCAGCGTTGTAGGCAAAGCTGCGCACGCCATCGGTGGTGACATTGCCATTGTTGTCGTATTGGTAGTTACGGCCGTTGGCATGCGTCATCCGATAGGGGTTCGTGCTGTCGTAGGCGTAGTCGCTGATACTGCCTTTGGCGAGGAAGTTACCGGCACCGTCGTAACTGTAGCTTTCACTGGTATTTGGCAAGTTGCCACTGGCACCTTGCTCTGTAGTGCTGACCTTGGTTAACCGGTTGAGGCTGTCATGGCGTTGCTTCTCATATGCGCATGCAGGCCGGTTTTTTAATGCTTAGCCCAATAAAAACAAGCATTACAGACAAGTTCAAAGAGCATAACCTTACCTACCAGAAATAACCTGAATTATTTCAGAAAACCTGACTAATCCAAGTACAACTGCGCAAGATAAATCAGCACAGCGGTCCATTCTGTGCAGTACCGTCAGCTAACGGCGCTGCCCTCCTCCACACACACGAATAGCCAAGCCTGAACATCCAATTGGCAGGTAACCACACTAATCTTCTTCATTTTAAAAACTGAAAATGATGTCATCTTCAATATCTTTAGCCCATATCTAGGGGCTTAAAAATTCAAATGCGTTCTTTATGATTGGACTAATAAAAGAAAAACCTTTAACTGACGAAAAGATCCAAATAAAAGTAGATAGCACAGCTGCAATGCATACAATTGCAGCTATATTTGAAATGAAGATTAAACGAGGAGAAAGCTCACCATTATGAGGAATAAAGAAAACTGCAAACCAGTACAGTGTATACCCCACAAGCCACAAGATAAAAAAAGCAAGATCCAAGGTTATTAGGTGACCATGGCTAAAAGCCACATATACATAATTACCGGAAAGAAGCATTCTATAGAAGGCGGAATAATAATTACTATTGTATTCGACTAGCTCTTTTCGGGAAAAAAAAGTAGCTTTCTGTTCTGGTTTCTTGGCGAGAACTCTGGATAGTAATATTGCAATGGCAACAAAACATCCAGGCCATATTTTTTCGACCAATAAATTACCTAGGATAAAGAAAACACTAAGCAGTAAAATATTTTTCCATTTGTTTTCTTCAGGAAAAAACATATTTTCACTCCACTCCTGATGCATCCATTTTATCAATGAATCACCTTGAATGGATGATCCATTCTGCGGAAGAAGCATACGGGCTAGGCTGAGGTCTAGGAATAGACATTGAGTATGGTGCAGGTGGAGACAAAATACTATCAACGGGACCACCAGAACCACAAAGACCCAGGGCAAGCTCAAAACAGGCTTGCCTGTAATGTTTGGGTAGTGAGGAAAATCTCGAAAACGGCTCAGTTGCACGGGATATCACAGATTTAACAGCGCTGCCAGCGAGTTCACCCGATCCCATCAAAGAAGAACCCATAAAGCCCGGGGCATTAATAGAGCTAGCGAGTATTTCTCTATCCCAACCCACACGGAATGCAGACTCTAACTCTGACTTAAAACTTCCGTAACTATCACCTAGGATATCTCGGAGTTCATCATCATCAAGCAATCCAGCCACGTTAGCCAAGGCACCACCGTAAGTATCAGGATCTGCAATCATTTCCCTCGACGCATGTTCGTTAATTTGGAAGTTACCACTTCTACGAGCACTACTATTTGCCTTAGCTTTTTGTCCACCAGCCAATTGAATAGCGGCAACCATCGCTCCAGTGGCAGCTCCATTGGCAAACTTACCACCAGTCAACTCAGATACTGTGCCTGATAACAGAGCAGACGCAGCAATGAAGCCAGCTCGACTTTGAATACCTTTAACTTGGCCGCCAAAGGCGCCAACAACACCGGCCGAAACAAAGCCATTCCCGAACTTCCCACCTTGGAGGACAGACATTACACCTCGCCACAAATCCCATAAGAAGATATGATGAAAAAGATAGCAAAAAAAATACGGAATTTACTCATGCTAACACCCCATAGCTTTACATATTCCATTCATTGGATGCCAACCCGCATTACCAATGCAAAACTTGTTCACCCGGAAACCCAGAAGATGAATGTCCTCATTAGATATATTTAACTTAAGAAATCATTGCTTCTTAAGTTCTAGAAGAGGCATCCTCTTTGGGGCTTGGTAGTTAAGACAGAGAAGTTGCACCTTTTTAAATTCACCGATAAATTTTGAATAATCAGGTTTCTCAAAAATACCATTAACAACAACAAATTCACCATCCAGTTTATTTAAAATTTCAAGATCAGCATTTATCTTTGGATCAGTAATGAAAACAGCCTCTTTTGTTATTATATTTTTTTCTGAACGCTTGTCGAAATAAACAATAGGAAGCCGTCCATCAATGTCTAGCAATCCCTTAATATTTATCATTCGACCATAATATTTTTCTGGACTAGTGATTAAGTTGATCATAGAGACAGATTTAGAGTTACCAATATTTACATTAGTTCGAACAGGACACCCTTCATCCATCTGAGAGGCATGAACAACACTCCCTCCCCCGTAAAAAAAAAGGAAAATAAAGGTCAACACTACTTTCATTTACATTCTCCATAATACCAGGCATCACCAGCCAAAAGACATGTTGATGAACCATTGTTCTTTAAAAGGCTAACACCCTTAAATTTAGCCGAGAATGTTGGTGCAGACAAGTATTGGAGTTTACTCTTAACATCGAACAAATCATTTTCTGAAAAGGTATAGTAAATAGGATCTGAGCCATGTGTATGCCACTCAGCCACTACGTTCTTAAAGTAAGCCATCCTTGAATCGGCAACATCTACATAGCCACTTTGATAGTTAGTGACTACATTTCCAATCAAGTATCTATCGTTCCCATAGAAAATCCTTTCACTAACTTCTACGTCAATGGGTTTTCCATCACTACCATACACGACACCAGATATGTCATTCAGAAATTTTGCAGCATCATCCATTGAGTCAAAGCCTCTCTTGTTTGCTAATGCGATTTTTTCATTAGTTGTTTTCAAGCTCGCATCAATTTGCTCTTTCCTATCTTCTCTAGACACTGAACCCGCATGGCTATTCTTCATTTCAGAACTCCAATCCTGTCGTAATGCACTCGTAAATGCAGCAGTTACAACTGGCGTTGTTTCCCAAATGCGTTGAACCATTCTGTCTTGCCATGATCCGATCACCCGACTTATCGAAGGAGAACCGCAGATGGACAAGGCCAAGCACGATATCACCAATTAGGCAGTCTACAACCGGGCCCTGGTCAGCCGAGGTTCGCTGACCTTCTGGATGGATAAAGCCGCTATCACCAACGCTCAAAAGTGGAAACGGCCATGTCGCGAGACAAGCAGCTCATCAGCCCGAAGCTGAGTCTGCGCGACTACAACGGCCAAGTGGCAGAGGCTTTGGCCGGGGTGAAAGTAATGAACACAATGCTGGGCCTAGACATGCCTGTTCGCCAGGCCAACTAAGGGCAGCAAACCCTTTAGGGGCAGGCTTTCCACGCTCTAATTTGATCAACAACGCTGTTAGCAGCGTTAAACTTCCTTTAACACCCTAACCCTTGCTAATTCACTGAAATTTCGATAAACCGAAGATGGGTGTCCTGTTCAATTTTCTTTAAAGCTATAAAGATCAGTTGAACAAGAGACGGCACCACAGGATACAGATTCAACTAGCAGAAAGTCACTTTTCCCATTCACAGTATCTCTAACACTCATTATCAATGAACGCTCGACTTTCAGCATTAACTTCTCCCTCATGTAGAATTTGGAAACCAAATTTCCTGGTTCTATCATAGAGACAGTAACATGCCAGCGCCCACTCCCTATCCCTCCATGTTCATATTCAATATCACTGCTCCCACGTTCATTATTTATTTTTTCCAGAGCAATATGATAGTTTTTATTTATTCTATCCATGGCATCCCAATAACTATCTCTTTTCTTTTCTAACTTTATTTTACTTGACGTGAAAAGACCATTTAGAAGAGACAGCTTTTCTGCGCTGTATTCATCATCCGGTAGAGAATATAAAAGGATCCATTTATCGCCTAGAAAAATTCCCCCGGTAGCTGAGTATGAATCAGTGTAAAGACGTTCGACCGCATAACACGATGGAATCATCATGATAGACAAATAAGCAATGAACCTACTCAAAAATTTCATTTTATTAATAGTGCTCCCTATATCGGCGTTGTTTCCCAAATGCGTTGAACCATTCTGTCTTGCCGTGATCTGATCCCCCGACGTATCGACCAAGTCAGCGCCGACGGGGCTTATGACAGCAAAGCCTGCCACCGGCTACTGCAAAGGAAAGGCGCCAAAGCCAGCATCCCGCCTCGCAAGACAGCGGGGCTCTGGAAGCAAGGTCACCCAAGGAATGAGGCCGTTGCTGCGCTGAAAGCCGGGCAACTAAGGGCAGCAAACCCTTTAGGGGCAGGCTGTCCAAGCTCTGATTTGATCAACAACGCCGCTTTTACGCCAACCCCAAACCCAAACCCAAACCCAAACGATGTATATACTTGATATCCATTTGCTCCCCACATGATGGCGTTTTTTCTAAAATTCGTATGCAGGCCGGTTTTTTCGGTTCCTGACATATAGAAGTAATGCAGCCCATCATGTTGACGTACGATAATACTGGTCACTTTACCGATTTAAGTACCGGCATGGACAGAGGAAAATACTAGTAATAAAGCCAACATACTTTTCATTCAACAATTCCATTACCATTAACTAAATCACTGTATATGAGAATTGAGCCTTTCTTTATTTCTATCCTAATATCACCAGGATCTTTTTTAATATTTATAAGAGCACTCCTTTGTTTTTTTAACATGTATCTGAAAGTTCTATTTTTAGACTCATTTAAAACATTGATTTCATATATTGATTCATCTTTCTTAAGGTCATAATTTCTTAACCATATTTGGTAACTGTGTTTTTCGTAAAAAATATCTAATGGATCTTTTTCAGGATCACTCAAACCACTAGAGAGTAATTGGTATGAATTACGACGAGGACCTATAGTTATTTTTTTTCCACTATGATCTTTATATGTAAAAATATAATCTATGTATTCAAGATTAGATATTTTTTTGCAAAACATATCAGGAAATACATCAAAATAGTATGTCCTGTCAGTGAAATTTATATCTTTAACAAAACTAGGGAAAGAAATATAATCATTTTTTTTGTAATCTTTACACAGTGAACTTTTTTTTATTTTAAAATAAATTTCACTACCAGAAAGCGGAATAGAAAAAAGAATACCTAGAACAACTCTTCCTTCTGCCGTATGAAATACACTATAGAATCGCCATCCAACCGCATTGGCGGAAAAAGATACTAAAGTAACAAAAACAAATAGCACAAGAGATTTAGCCATCGTTATATTTTATTTCTTTAATTAACGAAAAAGATTAACATCGAATTTTAAAACAAGCTCATATAAACAGTTATGAGTTATTTCACAAGCAGTATAAAGAGAAGGAGTTCTAGTTCAGGTACGCTACCGCCCTTGGAATAACGTTATCCAATACCCCGTAGCTTCCTGCAATGGTGCAGCCCTTCATGGCTTAGTGTCGTTAAGCTAAGCCAATTATGTTACAGAAAAAACCGCGACGTTCGGCTTTGTGAGCTGAAACACAAAAACCCGGCCGAAGCCGGGTTTTTAATACTGCACTCGCGCTTAATACAGCACGTTGCGGTTGTCGGTGACGTCGATTTTCACCTGTTTTACGCCGGAGCTGGCAGCGAGCTGTGATTTTAATGCCATCAGATCGGTGCTGGCGGGTGCGTCCAGAATAAACAGGCCCCCCTTGGCAGCATCAATCCGTACCTTCAGGCCGTATTGATTGGCCAGTGAGGTAACATCTACTCCCTGATTAGCCAGTACAGTCAGACGGCCAGTCACTACCCCGTTCTGCCCCGTTAACAGGTTCTGTACCACAGAACCACGAGTCAGGATCTTGCTGGGTTCAGCTTTGACGATGGGCATGCCTGCCACTTCCGCTACAGCCATGTTGCCATTGGCTTTGTCGGCGCTGGTTTGCAGGCGCAACGTTTTCACCTGGCGATAAACCCCAAAGTCGGCTTTGCCGGGGTGAATTTGCTGGAAGTGCTTTTCCATGTTCGGCCGAACCGGCGGTACTGATGGCGCCGCCATGGCGCAGGTAGAAGCCAGGGCGACCAGCGCGATCATAAGTTTTGAAGCTGTCATCGTTTATCTCCTTACTGCTGATGACCAAAGAAGCGCAGGCCCCAACCGGCCAGCTGGCTGTCGGTGGTGTTATTGCGCAGTACGCCGGAGGCAAAGCTACTGTTACTGAAGTAAACATCGCTGCCGTTGGTATCCAGCACTTTGATAGTCCAGGTGCCTTTGGCGTTTTCACCGTAGAAAGCGTTGGTGGCCAGCACCATATCTTTGGTGAAGTACTTCTCAGGGCTGTTACCCATGACCGCATCGTAAGAGATGGTCATACCCGAGCGCGGGTTCAGCAGCACCGAACGGGTACCGGACGGTGAGATAAGCTCAATCGCAGTATCCGGGCCGATGGTTGAGCCTTCAAAGCTACTGCCACTGGGGTTGAAGGTAACCATGTTGTCGTTAGTGATGGTGACGTGGATCTGGGTGGTTTCCAGGATCATGTCATCGGTCACTTCGAAGGTGGACTCTGCACCGGTAATGCTGTTGTCAGGAATATCGATGGGGCTGGCCACATCGGCATCCTGCCAGTCAGTTTCCACCATTGGCGGCAGGTTTTTGTAGCCATTTGTAGCCATGGCCACCGCTTTGTCTACGTCAACCCGGCCAAAACCGTACAGGTTGTTGAAATGGAAGCCTGCGGCATTGGTGATCCAGCCGTCACGGGCGACATAGTTGTCGCCGTTAACCTGGATCACAGCAGGAGCCGCGTTAGGGTCAACTTCATCGGCGGTGCTGGCCAGAATGTAACGCACATCACGCCAAGTCAGGTTGGGGTTGGCACTGAGCAGCAGCGCCACGGAACCAGCGGTATTCGGCGTGGCCGACGAGGTACCGTTGAAGTTGGCAGTGTAGTTACAGTTGGGGTTATCCGGGTTACCCGGCGCATTGAACGGGAACAGCTGTGCGTAAGGGTAGCCCCCCGCTGACTGCGACTGCATTTCCGGGAAGGATGAATAGCCCTGTAAGCAGGTGGACTGGTCAGTGGTGACCATAGCAGGTTCCAGATCGCCATATTCACCGGCCGGTGCCGAGATAAAGACGTTGGAGCCGGCGCTGGAATAGCTGGTGTGCTTACCGTTACTGTCTACCGCCGCGACGATAGTGTTGTAGGGATACGCGTTCACCCCTTCAATATTGGTGTTTTGGCAGGTCAGGCCGGCTGCGTTGGTGCCAAGCGCACGGCAGGGCGAATAGGCAGACAAGTCACTGTTAAAGCCGTTACCTGCCGCTTTGACCATGACAATACCTTTGCCATCACGGCCATAGGTGGGGCCATAGGCCTGCACAGCCTGGTCGGTACTGTCAAAATACACGTCCTGATAGAAGACGTCGGCGCCGTAGCTCTTGTTGATGATGTCGGCGCTGCTGCCCATAGAACCGGGAATACCGTTGGACAGCATATAAGACAGGTTGTTTTGATCTGTGATGAAGTTCTGCGCCATCAGCCCGGCATCCGGGGCCACCCCGCGGCCACCTTTACCATTCCAGCCTTTGGCAGCAATAAGACCCGCCACAGAGGTACCGTGGTCACCCGTTTGCGCACGGCTGGTGGGGTCCATTGGGTTCTGGGTTGACGGGTAAGTGGTGTTGCCATTGCCGTCGTCCACGCCCATGTAGGCAAAGTTCAGCGAGGCATTAGGGATTACGTTGGGCGCCAGATCTTCATGGCCCAGCTCCATACCGGAATCGGCTACCAGTACCTTGACGCCTTTACCGGTGATACCACTGGCAATGGTGTTGGTCAGGTGCAGGTCTTCACCCGGTACCAGTACTGTCTCGTCAATGAAGAAAATGCTGCGCAGGAAGTCTTCGGTATAACCGAGACCTTCGTAGTATTGAATAAGCGCTTCAACACCCGCCGGATTTTGTGAATAGGCTTTTTGGCCAGTGTTGCGCAGATGCCATTGCTGGGCGAACAGCGGATCGCCGGCGATGTTACTGAAAGTAATGTTGCCGCTACTGGATTTTTCACCATCACTGACACTGACTTTAACCGTGGTGTCGGTGGTGTCGTAAGGCAAATAGTGCACCGTTGCCGTTTTGGCATCGATACGCAGCTCACCATGGGCCAACATGAATACGCCATTGTGCGCGGTCACGGGTTGGCCGTTCTCACTGACGCTGTATTTAAGTTTACTCAGATCGCTGTCATCTTTGACCGACAGTGCACCGGTAAAGGTCACCATCTGGCGCAGATCACTGAACTGCGCGTTCTGAATAGTCGGAACAGCATTACTATCATTGCCGCCACCACAACCGGCCAGCGACAATGCCACTGCCAGCGACAGGGCGGAAACAGGATAACGTCTCGTCACAGTACAACTCCTTGTGCTTCTTTATTTTTTTTACAACAAGCTGGCAAGGACGAGAGGGAGAATGGCGTTATACCACACCCCTGCCAGCCACTTGCAAGGGGGCGCCAGGATAAACTGTTTCTGAATGTGACGGGGCTATTAAAAAACCCGGCAAAGCCGGGTTTTTTAATCATGTTCTGCGCCGCCAACGGGCAACTAACGGTAGTAGCAAAAGCCCCCAACCCAGGCTGCCTCCGCCACCACCGCTGCTGCTAGCGCTGGTAGTAGTACTGCTGGTAGCCACGGTGACACTGTGGCTGACCGGTGCCGAATTAACAGTGCCATCATTGACTTTAAGCTCGAGCACCACAGTGCCAGCCTGGCTTGGGGCCGTAAAACTGACACTGTCAGCACTGCTGTTGAGGGTAACAACCGGCCCGGATAGCTGGCGCCATTGGTAGCTAAGACTGTCACCGTCGACATCCGACGAGCCTGCTCCCGACAGTGTTACCAGCGTACCGCTTTGTACGCTGGCCGGGCCGCTGATGGCCGCTACCGGTGGGTCATTGACCGGTGCCACGGTGAAGTTCAGGGTGTTACCTGGCAGCACATTACCGGCCTGGTCGGTAGCGCTATAGGCGGCACTGTCGGTGCCATTGAAATTGGCATCCGGGCTGTAGGTTGCCACGCCGGTACTGTCGATGCTCAACTGGCCGTGCGCCGGCGCCGTGGTCACAGTCAGGCTGCTCGCCACAATGCCACCGTCTACGCCCAGCTTTAACAGGCCTTCGGCTGTAATATCGTCATGGCCGATGGAGCTGATCTTGGCCTCTACAGCTTCGTTACTGCCGGGCAGGAGCTGTGTCAGATCCGTGCGAACCGTGGTGTCTTCATTCAGGCTGAGCGCTGTTGTTGCCGGGGTCAGTACTTTGGCTACCAGGTTGTAGTCCAGTTTTACCTGGCCACCGGCCTGATAGGCTGCTGCCAAGGCGTCACCGGCTGCCGGCGCACTACCCTGGCCGTTGTAGTACAAGCTCTGGCCCAACACACCATTGACACCCTGAACGCCGACAGTAACGCTACTGGGCAGGGTATCCAGTGCCAGGTAGTTGAAGTAGACATTACCGCTGTTGAGCTGCAACCACACCTGGAAGCTGTACTGCTTGCCACTGGTATCACCATAGAGCTGGGCGTTATGCCATTCGATCACCAGGTAGTCGTTACCACCGGCAGTCAAAGCGTTATACATCACGCTACCACCACCGGCGCCGCCAGCCAGGTCAAGATCCGTCCAGAACGGGGCAATAATGGCATTAGAGAGACTACTGCTGGGCAGTGCCACATTGTTGGGAGAGGTGGCGTTACCATCACCCAACAGCAAATAGCCGTTCGAAGACACATGCAGCTGGGTGTAGTCACGGCCAGCAAAGCTCAGGCCAAAACCACTGACATCCAGCAGCAGGTCATCATCATCACACTCGGCGCTACAGCTCAAGGTAACCGTATTACTGAGGCCGGCAATGGAACCTGCCGGCAGGGCTGCGCGGCTGGCTAAAGCCAGAGTCGCGGTGGCCAGTTGCCCCTGCCAGGTCACTTTACGCAGCGCACTGTCGTAACTGTAACTGCTTTGGGTAGCGTTACTGAGGCTCAGCACCGGTGCGCTGGCAAAATCAGCGCCGCTGGGTAGCTGCAGGGTCAGCGTTTGCGAGTCCGGGTTGGTGAGATTATTCATTACCGTACTGGCCGCCAGGCTGCCTCCCAACGCCAGGGTGCCACCAGAAGTGCTGAGCAGGTAACTGTCGGTGCTGGCACCGGCATACACCGCGATGGGCATACGGGCCGTGGGCAAGTTGCCGCTACTGTCGGTGAAGGTTACGGCTCCGAAATACCACTGATCTTTGCTGGCCTGTGATGTGTCGATGGTAATGGTCAGTGGCTGCACGGCCCCGGCAGCCAGGCTGATGCTACTGCTCGACAAACTGCCACTGACGGCGCTGTCAGTAAAGGCCACCTTAGCCTGCCAGGTCACACTGCTGTTTGCCAGAGACCGTAGCTGACGCTCAGCTACGCAGTTCCCCACACATATCGGTTCAGCCACTGACACTTTGTCAAAAGCCAGCCCAGCCTGCACCGCTTTGGCCACATCCAGCCGCCCGGCGCCCATGGCAAAGGGCGTAGCCGGCGTTACGCCGTCATCATCTTTGACACTGGGGTTAGCTGTTGAGGTCAGGGCCGATTTGATTTGTATCGGTGTCCAGTTAGGGTGGCTGGCTTTAACCAATGCCGCCGCCCCAGCTACATGCGGGCTGGCCATGGAAGTGCCGGTTTTAAGAGCAAAACTACTGCCATCCTGCTCTGGGGACGCTGCCGAGAGGATATCTGTTCCCGGGGCAGCAAGATCGGGCTTGAGGATATGGGCATCGCCGTCCGGGCCACGGGAGGACGATGCATTCATCACATCCACCAGGCTGTCAACTATGGCGGTGGTACGTTGGCCGGCGATGGTGGCGGTCAAGGCACTGTTTTGCAACGCCTGCACCAGAGTCCGGCCATCGCTGTTGTTAATCAGTACCGACGGCAAGGTGCCAGTCATACTCATGGTCAGGTAGCTGTCGTCGGTGTTGTAGACGATCATCGCCTTGGCACCGGCATCCTGGGCGTATTTGGCTTTATCTGTGAAGGTACAGGTACCGCGTTTAATCAACGCGATTTTATTGGTGAAAGTACCGGCAGCAAACGGGCTACAGCCTTCGGCATTGTTGCTGTCGACCAGCTCTGCGGCCTCAACAGTGGCGCTGATATCACTGCTGAGCTGCGTATCAGCAGTGCCTTCCTGGGCAATGAAATTGCCAACACCGGGCACTGACACGGTATTACTGAACAGCCTGCCGGTCTGTGTGTTGGCAACGGTAATGCCAGACTCTACACACCCCGGGCAACCGATGGTACCGGCACTGTTGCCGTCGTTGCCGGCTGCCGACACCACCACCACACCGGCCGCTTCGGCCGCTTCAAATGCTGCTTTGTACGGGCTAGTGGCCGGATCGCCGCCCGGGCCACCGCCCCAACTGTTGTTGATAACATCAGCCCCATCCGTGACTGCGTCTTCCACCGCCTGCAGCAGCATGGCATCAGAGCCGGTGGCAGAGGTGCCATCGTAAAATAATGCCTTGTACACCATCAGATAGGCGCCAGGTGCCACCCCGGAGAGATCCAGGTTGGCTCCGTTGAAGGTCACATTTACCGGGTCGCCCACCGCGATACCCGCCACGTGCGTGCCGTGGCCGTTATACCCCAGCGGGCTGAGGTGTTCGTTAGCATCTACGGTAAAGGCCGGGTTCATCCAGCGAGCCACGATCAGCTTGTTGTTACAAAAGGTGGCATCGGTTGTGTGGCAGTAATCGTCAGTTGGCAGGTTGGCCGGTGCACTAAAACCACTGTCAGCAAACATCGGGTTTTCAGGGCGAATACCGGAATCGACAACAGCGACTTTCACCCCTTGACCAGCACTGCTGCGCCCGCCCAGCTCTTGCCAGACAGCCGGGGCATTAATTAAATCAAGCGAGGCATCCACCTTGACGGAAAAAAAGTGCTCCGGATAAACCGCTTTTACGCCAGGCAACTGACGCAGCGCTTTGGCGTCATTGACGCCCTCGACCAGCAACCCGTTAAAAACAATACTGAATTGCTGCTCGACAGTGGCTCCTGGAAAGCGGCTTTGCAGTGCCGTCATCACCTGTTGCTGCGCCTGCTGCAACTGGCTGTGGTATTGCGTGGCAGCCAGCGAATGCAGCTGTAGCTTGCCGCTTTTATCCCGACTCAGTGCCCGTGCCGTACCCAGGCCGTAGGTTGCCATAGGCGGCGCCGCCAGCTGCACCACAAAGCGCTTTTTCTTTATTTGCAGGTGTGGCGCTGACGCCGCCGTTTTAACATAGTGGCCACTGGTGAGCGCCAGCTGCTCAGGCAACTGCGGCGCTGAGGCGGCCATTGCAAGGAACGGCGTCATCGCTAGCATCAAGGCACTCAGGGTATACGCCGCTTGGGTCTTCACGTTACTTCATCCTTCTTGGCAATGAGTCAGGCGCCACCTTTAGCAGGTCAGCATGGCATCATCTCGATTTAACACTGTTGATACATTTGCACAACGGCATCTTGTGTTTACGTTCAGCCCTGAATGAAAAACGTGCAGTAGATCAGACCGGCTTCAAATTTTTTGTAACTCAAGCTGAAAGTCTTTCACTTTCGTGACTATCAGGCGTTCTTTGCGCTCCCCCCTTGGGCTACAATGCCGCCATAAAATACTCATACCCTACGCAGTTACGACCGACCCGCAGGAGCCGCATCCATGAGCAACCTCGATCTGGGCCAATACGGCATTACCGATGTCCAGGAGATTGTCCACAATCCCTCGTACGACCAATTATTCGAAGAAGAAACCCGTTCTGATTTAACAGGTTATGAAAAAGGGGTGGTCACTGACCTGGGCGCCGTTGCCGTGGATACCGGTATTTTTACCGGCCGCTCTCCCAAGGACAAATACATCGTTCGTGACGATACCACTCGTGACACCGTTTGGTGGGCCGACCAAGGTAAAAATGACAACAAACCCATTTCTCCGGAAATCTGGGCCGATCTGAAAGGCTTGGTCAGTGAGCAGCTGTCCGGCAAGCGCTTGTTTGTGGTGGACACCTTCTGCGGTGCCAATGAAGACTCCCGCCTGGCCGTGCGTTTTATTACCGAAGTGGCCTGGCAGGCACACTTTGTCAAAAACATGTTCATTCGCCCTTCGAAAGAAGAACTGAAAGTCTTTCAGCCTGACTTCGTGGTGATGAACGGCGCCAAGTGCACCAACCAGGAATGTGAAAAACACGGCCTGCACAGCGAAAACTTCGTCGCCTTCAACCTCACCGAACGGATGCAGCTGATCGGCGGTACCTGGTACGGCGGGGAAATGAAAAAGGGCATGTTCTCAATGATGAACTACCTGCTGCCGCTCAAAGGCATTGCCTCCATGCACTGCTCTGCCAACGTTGGTAAAGAAGGCGATGTGGCGATTTTCTTTGGTCTCAGCGGTACCGGTAAAACAACCCTTTCGACCGATCCGAAACGCCAGCTGATTGGCGACGACGAACATGGCTGGGATGATGACGGCGTATTCAACTTTGAGGGGGGCTGCTACGCCAAGACCATTAACCTCAGCAAGGAAGCCGAGCCGGATATTTACAATGCCATTCGCCGCGACGCCCTGCTGGAGAATGTCACCGTGCGCGCCGACGGCAGCGTCGACTTTGATGATGGTAACAAGACCGAAAACACCCGGGTCTCCTACCCTATCTACCATATCGACAACATCGTCAAGCCGGTCTCCAAAGCGGGCCATGCCAAGAAGGTGATCTTCCTGACGGCCGACGCCTTTGGCGTACTGCCGCCGGTAGCCAAACTGACCGATGCCCAGGCCGAGTACTACTTCCTGTCTGGTTTTACCGCCAAGCTGGCAGGCACCGAGCGCGGCGTTACCGAACCGACGCCCACCTTTTCCAGCTGCTTTGGCGCAGCCTTTTTGACTCTGCACCCAACGCAATACGCCGAAGTGCTGGTCAAGCGGATGAAAGCCGCTGGTGCTGAGGCCTATTTGGTCAACACCGGCTGGAATGGCACTGGCAAGCGGATCTCCATCAAGGCAACCCGCGCCATCATTGACGCCATTCTTGATGGCAGCATTGATAAGGCTGAGTTCCATACCCTGCCCTACTTCAACCTGGCCGTACCCAGCGCTTTGCCGGGGGTAGAAGACAGCGCCATTTTGGACCCACGCAATACCTACCCGGATGCTGCTCAGTGGCAGGAAAAAGCGACCGACCTGGCACAGCGCTTTGTCGATAACTTTGCAAAGTTCACCGACAACGATGCCGGTAAAGCTCTGGTGGCCGCCGGCCCCAAGCTGTAAAAGACTCGAAAAGGCCGCTCACTGAGCGGCCTTTTTGGTAGTTCAGGTTATGAACAACAAGGATGTACTATGACATGGCGCTTTTATCAAAATGGCATAAGCCTGTGCTGCTGGCAGCAGCACAAGACAAGGTGAGCAAGCCCCGTTGGACAACAACGCTGTCAGCACTCCAGCTGCGCCGCTGGACAGGGCAAAATGACAATCACTTTTCTATCCTTTTCCCCGACCAGAGCAAACAGCAGCTGGTATTGGCCTGGCTCACAACCGCCCTGAGTCATCCTTAACAAAGCGGCCGTTTTTACTTACCTTGATGAAGCAGTATATAAAGGGTTGGCAATAACAATAATGTCAGGAAAGCCGGTATGGATTACACGCAGTTCGCACTTTCGTTCATAGCGATCACGCTGTTGGCGTTGATTGCCCGCTGGCTCTTTCCCGTGCAAAAGAGCCTGGACGCTGAGCGTGTGCGCCATAACTTTAGCCGCTGCTACCCTGACCTGACGCCAGGTGAAGCCATCATTGCAGAAGACGGTACGGCTGCATTATTACTGATCGCCGCCAGCGAGAAGGAGCTTGGCCTCGTAACCCAGCCCGGTGACCGGGTAGTCTGCCGCCTGCTGACAGCCGCGGATATTGCTGCGCTTGAACGCCAAGATGACCGCCTGTATATCCGTTTTCATGACTTCACCTACCCGGGGCTGTATTTCCTCCTCTCAGGCGACGCACAAGAAAAAGCCTACAACCTTCTGAAAAAGCTTGAAGTGGAGGCGCCACAGCATGCTGCTTAACCTGCCAGAACCAACCGTTATCGCTGTGCCGGCCTTTGTGCTGCTGTGCCTGGCTGAAATGATCTATGGCTGGAAAACCGGCCGTGCCCATTTTGAAAGCAGGGATACCTATACCTCGCTGGTCATGGGCCTGGGCAGTACAGTTTCCGGTGCTCTGACTGCGTCTATTGCTGCCATCAGCGCCTACTGGATCTGGGACAATCTGAGGCTCTTCGACCTCGGCCAGGCACCTTGGGTGTTCGTGCTCGCCTTCGTGCTCGATGACTTCGCCTATTACTGGCTACACCGCTACGGCCATCGCGTGCGCTGGATGTGGGCCGCACATGTCACCCATCATTCCAGCCAGCATTACAACCTGACGACCGCACTGAGACAGACCTGGACCGGCCAATTCACGCCCGGCGCCCTGTTTAAGATCCCGCTGATCATTCTCGGGGTGCACCCGGCCATTATCCTGTTCGTTGCCGGCATCAACCTCATTTACCAATTCTGGGTCCATACCGAGGCGATAAGGCGCATGCCACGCTGGTTTGAGGCAATCATGAACACCCCAAGCCACCACCGTGTCCATCACGCCAACAACCCGCAATATCTGGACTCCAACTATGCTGGTGTCTTTATCATTTGGGACAAGCTGTTCGGCACCTTCGTGCCCGAAGACGATGCCGAGCCCGTACGCTACGGCCTCGTGCACGATCTGGGCACCTTCAACCCGCTGCGGGTTGCCTTCCATGAATGGTGGGGCATTATCAAGGACATCAGGGGGGCCAGGACCCTGCACGACAAATTCATGTTTCTCTTTGCTCCACCGGGCTGGACACCAGACGGCAGCCGCAAGACCAGCGACATGCTCAAGGAAGAATGGCTGGCTCGCCAGCGCGCCGGGAAACGCGGCGCAGAACACCCAGCCGTCGAGTAGAAAAACAGGCCGCCAAACTGGCGGCCTGTTTGTTATGAAAGGCCCATACTACCTTCCAGGCTTCTTGCGAAGCGATGAGCCCAGCAAACGCGCCTAACCTTCAGTGCAAGTCAAAACGGTCGGCGTTCATCACCTGCACCCAGGCTGCAACAAAGTCTTTGACGAACTTCTGGTGATTATCGTCCTGGGCGTAAACCTCGGCGTAGGAGCGCAGTATGGCGTTGGAGCCAAACACCAAATCAACCCGGCTGGCCGTCCAGGCTACCTTGCCAGTATCACGGGCCACAATGTTGTAGCGATTGCTCGCCGTTGGCTGCCACTGGTAGGCCATATCGGTCAGGTTAACGAAAAAGTCGTTGGACAAGACACCAATGCGGTCCGTAAAGACCCCCTCCGGACTGTTGTCATAGTTGGCGCCCAGTACCCGTAAGCCGCCTATCAGTGCCGTCATTTGCGGCGCCGTCAGGCCCATCAGCTGGGCACGGTCAAGTAACAGCTCTTCCGGTTGCACCGCATAATCCTGCTTCAGCCAGTTACGAAAGCCATCATGCACTGGCTCCAGTGGCGCAAAGGATTCGGCGTCGGTCATTGCCTCCGTGGCATCCCCACGGCCCGGCGCAAAGGGCACCGTGATCGCCACCCCGGCATCAGCCGCCGCTTTTTCCACGGCGGCGGTGCCGGCCAGCACAATCAAATCAGCCAGTGATACTGGCTTGGCGAAGTTGTGTTGGATTGCTTCGAGCTCAGCCAGTACTTTTTGTAGCCGTACCGGTTCGTTCCCTTGCCAGTCTTTTTGTGGTGCCAAGCGTATCCTGGCGCCATTGGCACCACCACGAAAGTCCGAGCCACGGAACGTACGGGCACTGTCCCAGGCAGTGGCAACCAGCTCACCAACACGCAAACCGCTGGCCAGGATTTGTGCTTTGAGTTGTGCGATATCGCTAGCGTTGAGATCAGTGTTACCGGCTGGCACCGGATCTTGCCAAATCAGTTCTTCAGCTGGTACGTCCGGCCCCAGGTAACGGCTTTTCGGCCCCATGTCACGGTGCGTCAGCTTGAACCAGGCACGCGCAAAAACGTCTGCGAAGTAGTCCGGATCGTTATAAAAGCGTTCGGCTATCTGCCGATAGGCCGGATCCATTTTCATGGCCATGTCAGCGTCAGTCATGATGGGGTTATGGCGAATGCTGGGGGCTTCCACATCCACTGGCTTGTCTTCTTCCTTGATGTCCACCGGCTCCCACTGCCAGGCACCGGCCGGGCTTTTGGCCAGCTCCCAGTGGTAGTTCAGTAACAAATGAAAGTAGCCGTTATCCCATTGCGTGGGATGGGTAGTCCAGGCACCTTCCAAACCGCTGGTAACGGTGTCGCGGCCGATCCCGCGGCTAACCGTATTGAGCCAGCCCAGGCCCTGCGCATCAACATCTGCCGCCTCGGGCTCAGGGCCGAGGTTATCGGCATTACCATTGCCATGGCATTTGCCGACGGTATGGCCACCAGCGGTAAGCGCGACGGTCTCTTCGTCATTCATGGCCATGCGCTTGAACGTTTCGCGCACATCCTGGGCGGTCTTCAAAGGATCAGGCTGGCCATCAACCCCTTCCGGGTTAACGTAAATCAACCCCATCATTACCGCCGCCAGCGGATTTTCCAGATCACGTTCACCGGAGTAACGGCTGTCGGGGTTGTCACTGGGCGCCAGCCATTCTTTTTCCGAGCCCCAGTACGTGTCTTTTTCCGGGTGCCAGATATCTTCACGGCCGCCGGCAAAGCCGAAGGTTTTCAGGCCCATTGACTCATAAGCCATGGTGCCGGCGAGAATAATCAAATCGGCCCAGGAGAGTTTATTGCCGTACTTTTTCTTAATAGGCCACAGCAGTCGCCGGGCTTTGTCGAGGTTAACGTTGTCAGGCCAGGAATTCAGTGGCGCAAAGCGTTGATTACCTGTGCCAGCACCACCCCGGCCATCGGCAATACGGTAAGAGCCTGCCGCATGCCAGGCCATACGGATCATCAAGCCACCATAATGGCCCCAGTCGGCTGGCCACCAGCTCTGGCTATTGGTCATCAGGGCTTTAAGGTCGGCTTTGACCGCTGCCAGATCCAGCGTTTTGAAGGCTTCTGCATAATTGAAGTCGTCACCCAGTGGGTTGGTCTTGCGGTCATGCTGATGGAGGATGTCGAGATTCAGGGCTTTTGGCCACCACGCCATGGTGTCATTGCCCACCGCCGTATTAGCACCGTGCATCACCGGGCATTTACCGTTACTCATCTTGTCAGTCCTTTTTAGGGTCAGATAACAGGCAGCGCTACCGATGATGTGGGAAATACACGACCGCACCACTGCCGCTTGTGCTTATTTCAAGCTAGCAGGGGTAGCAGGAACCTGCTAAACGGGGATTAACAATAAGAGCAATTGCTTTTAATGATAAAAATGGGGTTTTCTATGGGGGAAAGCGATGAAAACCGCCTGCTGGCGGTTTTCATTAGGCATGCAACAGTTGCTGACCAAACTGACTGAGCGCATTCAGGCCTTGAATATCGTCCTGCTGCAATGGCACCTGTACCCGCGCCAAGGCACCAAGCCTCTCGGCGATGTCATCCAGATGGCGTTGCTGGCGCTCCCGGCGAGCAGCCCAGAAAACACTGTCGTCCGCTGCCGGTAAAACCCGGTTCACCACAGCACCGGCCACGGGAATATGGGCATCTTGCAGGGCATTGACGGCCCGTTCAGTTTCCAGCACCGGTAACCGTTCTGGTGTCAGCACAAACAAAAAGCCAGTGCGTTCGCTATCCGCCAGCAGGTGCCGGGTACGGTGAAATAACCGTTGCCGTTTCAGTAGCGTGTCGGCCAGTTCACGGCCACGATCATCCAGCCCCTCCAAGGCATCCTCGGACGGGTCACCGACCGGGCTGGCGACACTGCGCCCCGGTGTCAGGTGTGACAATACTTCACCGAGTTTTTCCGCCCGCTTGTTGTGTTTGAGCAGGCCTTCTGTCCAGGCCGCCATGACCTCTGGCAGGCTCAACAGCCGCAAGGTATGGCCGGTCGGTGCAGTATCAAAAATCAGCAGGTCGTACTGTTCCAGGCCTTCTTCCATCAACCGTGCCATACGCTCCAGTAGCGCGGCTTCCTGCGCACCCGGTGATTGGCTCGACAACCGCAGCTGGCGCTTCAGTTCACCTACCTGATCGGGGCCGGCATAGCGGCGCATCTGCGCCAAGACCCGTTCCAGATAAGCTTCCACTTCGGCATCCGGGTCCAGTTCCAGGCCAGTGAGGTTATTGGCCAAGGCAACCGGTTTGCCACCGATGGGGCGGTCGAAGGCGTCAGCCAGGCTGTGCGCCGGATCGGTAGAAATCACCAGCACCTTACGCCCAGCTTCGGCCGCTGCTACTGCCAAAGCGGCCGAGACGGTGGTTTTACCCACGCCGCCTTTGCCGCCAACCAGCAGTAGCCGTTTGTCTGTCAGTAGTTGCTTTAACATCAGCAGCACCGAAAGTTATCAAGAGGGGAACGCTCCATGCCCATGCGTTTATGCCAGGCATGGAAACGTTCAAGTAGCAGCGGCTGCAGTTCCAGGCAGTACCAGGAAGCAGGATTTGGCACCCCCATCATTTCCGAGAACACCAGCAGCATGAACAGATCTTCTTCATCCCGCTTGGCCCGGGCAATGGCGGCACGGTAGGGGGCGTTATAATACTGCGCCCCCAGCGTACTGGCTTTTTGATACCAAAACCGCAGCCGTGCGAAGGTCTCTTTCATCAGACCTTGGCCTCGGCTTTGCGTTTTTCGTCACGCAGGGCACCGATACATTCCAAGGTCACCAGCACCGCTGCCACCAGCACCACGATATCCAGCCCCAGCAGGAACCACTTACCACCGGTATAAAAGCCCTTCAATTGCAGCAGCAGCGCTGCCAGGGTCATCACCAGCAGGAACACCAGCGGTGCCATGACATAAATCGCCGGGCGCTTGCGGCGCACCAGCATGACGGCAATCACCAGCAGCGTCAGACCGGCCAACAACTGGTTGGTGGTACCGAACAATGGCCAGATCAGCAAGCCGCCGGAGCCATCCGCACCGCCGGCGCCAAAGGCCAGCACCAGGCAGCTCACAACCGCCAGACTGGTAGCAGCAAAGGGCTTGCCCATCCACTTGATGTCGTAGATCTCACCCCATTCCTGGAAGATATAGCGTTGCAGGCGCAAGCCGGTATCCATGGTGGTTCCGGCAAACAGCGCCGCCATCACCGTCAGCATAGTGGCGGCAACGGTACTGTCCATACCGGTACCCGCACTGAGAATGCTGGCGCCGCCTTGCACAAAGGCCACCAGGCTGCCTTTACCAAAGGCGGTGTATACCGCTTGCCAGTCAGCCAGTGAGGCAAAACCCGCCGTTGCAGCAATGATGGCTGCCAGCGCCAGCGCACCTTCACCAACAGAGCCAAAGTAACCGACAAAACGGGCATCGGTTTCTTTGTTGAGCTGTTTGGATGTGGTGCCGGATGCCACCAAGCCATGGAAGCCGGAGATAGCGCCACAGGCTATGGTCACAAACAATAACGGCACCATCGACGGCGTTCCGGCCGGTACATTGGTGTTAATCATTGGGGCGACCACGGTCGGGTTGGCAATCAGTACCGCTCCATAAAGCAGGATCAAGCCCACAAACAGCTGCAGACCGTTGATATAGTCCCGCGGTTGCAATAAAACCCAGACCGGCAGCAACGAGGCAATGGCCGCGTAAGCAAACAAAATCAGGATCCATACCGCTGACGGCGATAAGCCGATCACGGAATCAGGTAGCGTTACCGGTACCGACGGCCCCATGTAGATCAACCAGTAAAGCACCGCAACACCGACAACCGACACCAGCCCCAGGCCCATTTTAAAGCGGTAGATCAACTGGCCAATAACCAGTGCCACCGCAATAGCGCCCCACACCGGCAATACCGAACCGGGCGTGTTGATCAGCAGCTTGGCGATAACGACGCCGAAGACGGCGTTAACCATCAACAGCACCAGGAAAATCACGATCATAAAGACCGCACGGGCCCGTTTGCCGACCACTTCTCCGGTCAGGGCGCCGACCGACTTGGCCTTGTTGCGCACACTGGCCCAGACGGCGCCGAAGTCATGCACACCGGCAAAGAAGATGGTACCGAGAGTGACCCACAAGAAGGCTGGTAACCAGCCCCAGATCACCGCAATGGCGGGCCCGACAATAGGCGCAGCACCGGCTACGGAAGTAAAGTGATGGCCCCAGAGTACAAATTTGTTGGTGGGGACGAAGTCCACACCGTCTTCAAATTCGTGGGCGGGGGTTTGAAATTGTTCTTCGAGTTGGTAGACGTGCTTGGCAATGAACTTGGAATAGACGAAATAGCCCAGGGCCATACCACCTAACCCCAATACCAGCAATACGATGGCGCTCATGAGCAGTCCTCATTGTTTTGCGTGTTATGTGGCTGTCCGGGAGCCAGCAAGTGTACTCCCGCCACCATCGTCTGCACATTTTATGAACAACACAATGCGACTTTTGGCTATATCAGGTAAACCTACTTCACAGTTTCCATTGCGGCCAGAGGTAAACGGATCAACACACATAACCCGCCAAGATCGCCATCACTGAGGTGGATCTCGCCTTCATAGGAGTCGACAATTTTCTTGATGATCGCCAGCCCCAGGCCCGAACCGTGGGTGCCGCGGGCTTTATCGCCCCGTTCGAAAGGTTGAAACAGCCGGGCCCGCTCTTCAGCAACAATACCGGGGCCATTATCATCTACCTGTAATTCCAGCCATTGCTGATCGTCACTGAGGCGGGCAGCCACCAGTGCTTCCCCGTTACCATAGCGTTCGGCATTTTCCAGCAGGTTGTATACCAGCCGTTTGATGGCCAGTGGCCGCACCCGCATGGCAGGCAAAGTCCGGCACTGCAAGGCTGCATTAAGCGGCCGATCGGTAAAAGCACTGACAGCATCTTCCACCAAAGCACACACGTCAGTGAGCTGCGGTTCGTCTTCACGATCCTGGCGAACATAGGCGATGAACTGGTCAATGATGGCGTTCATGTCATCTATATCGCTGGCAATACCTTCTTTGAGGTACTGCTCATCATCTCCCATCATTTCCGAGGCCAGGCGGATGCGGGTCAGTGGCGTACGTAAATCATGGGAAATACCGGCCATCAGCAACGCCCGGTCTTCTTCTAGTTGGGCAACACCGCGTGCCATCCGGTTAAAGGCCCGGGTCACCGACTGGATCTCACTGGCGCCTTCATCTACCGGCAAGGGCGGTGGCTGTTCACCACGACCAACACTGCGGGCAGCGCCTTCTAAGCGTTTTAGCGGTCGGTTCAAGCGCCGGGCAAATAACCAGCCACCGAGCACCGACAAGATACCTATGACTCCGAGATAAATGGGTAACGGCGAAAAACGGGCACTGTCAAAGCCAGACAGCGGCACTCGCAGCCAGTAACGGGGCGCCATGGGGGTTTTTACCCAGATATCGAGATTCTTGCCCTGGCTTATTCGCACGTCAGTAGGGCCGCCCAATTCCCGGCCTAACTCACTGGACAGGTAGTTGTAGTGCTTCGCCTGGCCAAGGCCGGCACGCATTGCCGCTTCCTTGCTGTAAATCTCAATACCGGTGGCTTCAAAGAAGCGCTTTTTCATTTCCGGTGACAGGTGCAGCCGCTTGCGGCCGTTCAGCGGCTCATCGATGAACACCACTTTCACCTGCTTGGCCAACAGATCATTGATCTGGTCATAGCTGGGCTTGATCACATACAGCGCGACAATGACGTAACTGACCAGCTGATTAACCAGCAACATCGCTGCCAGCAGTGCGACTGTCTGCCCGAATGCCGAGCGCGGCAGTAGCCTCATGGCCGCTCGCTGCCGTCCGGCACAAAGACATAACCCAGGCCCCAAACGGTCTGAATATAACGGGGGTGGGCCGGATCCGGCTCAATCATGCGCCGGAGCCGAGACACCTGTACGTCAATAGAGCGTTCCAGGGCGGAATAGTCACGGCCTCGGGCCAGGTTCATCAATTTGTCCCGGGACAACGGCTCCCGTGGGTGGCTGACCAGCGCCTTGAGTACGGCAAACTCACCGGAGGTCAGCGACATCAGCTTTTCGCCATGAAACATTTCCCGGGTGCCAAGGTTAAGCCGGAACTCACCAAAAGAGATTTCCGCTTCCTTGGCTGACGGCGCTCCAGGCAGTTCACTGGTGCGGCGCCGCAATACCGCACGAATGCGGGCCAGCAGTTCGCGCGGGTTAAAGGGTTTGGCCAAATAGTCATCAGCGCCCAGTTCCAGGCCGATAATGCGGTCCACTTCATCGCCTTTGGCGGTCAGCATCACAATGGGGATTTGCTGTTCATGGCCGCGCAGCCGTTTACAGATAGCCAAGCCATCTTCACCAGGCAGCATCAGATCCAGCACCATCAGATGAAAATTTTCCCGCTCCAGTAACCGGTCCATTTGTTCAGCATTGGCCACGGCCCGCACCTGAAAGCCTTGCTCAACCAGGTAGCGCTCCAGCAGCGACCGTAGCCGCATGTCATCATCAACAACCAGAATTTTGGTGGTTTCCTGTCCCATGCTTTTGTTCTCCACAGACCCTGGCACCACTATAAAAAGTTGCGCTCATCCCTGCCTGGCTTCTTTTGTTACAAAGGGTTTATAACGCCGGTCAGCATCACGGCTGACTCAGTGCTCATAGTGAATACTGACAACATACCACTGGCGTACCCCTTCCGGAGTACGCACTGTGACCTCCTCGTCAACGGCCTTTTTCAATAGCGCCCGGGCCATCGGGGCATCGATAGAAATGTAATCTTTGCGGCCATAGATCTCGTCCGGCCCAACGATGCGAAAACGGCGCAGCTCACCGGCTTCATTTTCCACTTCCACCCAGGCCCCAAAAAACACCCGGCCATCTTGCTGTGGTGAGTAATCCACCACGCGCACCTGCTCCAGGCGCTTGCGTAAAAAGCGCACCCGCCGGTCAATTTCCCGCAGCCGTTTCTTGTTGTACTGGTAATCGGCATTTTCGCTGCGATCACCGAGGCTAGCCGCCCAGGCAACTTTTTTGGTGACCTCTGGGCGCTCATCACGCCACAGGTGATCTAGCTCCGTTTTCAGGGCATTAAAGCCATCACGGGTGATCAGATTAGTTTTCATCTTGGCTCCAAACGCAAAAGCGCACCCGAAGGTGCGCTTCACTATGGCGCTTTTTTAGCGCGAACCACTTA
Source organism: Gallaecimonas aegicerasi (assembly GCF_045291545.1). GTDB lineage: Bacteria > Pseudomonadota > Gammaproteobacteria > Enterobacterales > Gallaecimonadaceae > Gallaecimonas. The sequence goes on along the minus strand of NZ_CP149514.1, from coordinate 139,214 downwards.
ACCAATCAAGCGGTGATCAGTCTTTGGTACGTTTGATACCCATGGCACCCAGTACGTATTTCTCGTAGATAGGTTCGGACGTACCGCGCTTGATTTTGTAGAGGAAGTACTTCTCAAACGCAATCTTGGCCAAGTGCACCCATTTACCCATGGATGTCCAGTTGGTGTTGCGGGGCGGGTTTTGCGGCAAGGCTACGAAAGCCGCGCCGGTATCACCCATATCTGCCAGGCAGATCGCGTTCAGCGTCGGATGTACATCCGGTTCCTTGCCACTTTCCATCTGCATGATATTTTCAACAATGGCAGTGGTCATGGATTCGATCATAAAACCGGTCTTCGGTGCTCCCGTCGGTACCGGCGTGTTTTCCAGCGGCGCAATGGCCACACAGACACCCGCGGCAAAGATATTGTGGTACTTGGGTGAACGCTGGAATTGGTCAGTGATTACAAAACCTTTGGGGTTACAAAGCTCTGGCACCGCAGCAATGGCTTCTGAACCACGGAACGGCGGTAGGAACATCGCCATGTTGAAGTCCAGTTCGTGGGTAAACTCAGTCTCACCCTTACGATCCACTTCCTCAACGTGGGCTTTGCCCTGCTCGAATTCCTTGATTTTGGCGTTACAGATCCATTTGATCCCGCGCTCACGGAACTCATGCTCCATCAGGTGCTTGGAATCACCAACGCCCCCCAGGCCCATGTGGCCAACATAGGGTTCGCTGGTCACAAAGGTGATTGGCACCTGGTCACGCATTTTTTTCTTACGCAAGGCGCCTTCAAGCGACAACACATATTCGTAAGCCGGGCCAAAGCAGCTGGCTCCCTGCATTGCCCCAACCACCACCGGGCCAGGTTTTTTCAGCAGTTCTTCGTATGCTTCATGGGCCTTAACAGCGTGATCAGCAGTACAAATGGACTGGGTGTAGCCCCCTTCCGGGCCAGAACCAGGTACAGCTTCAAAAGCCAACCGTGGGCCGGAACAGATCACCAGATATTCATATTCAATTTTACTGTCATCACCCAAGGTCAGTAACTTGGCTTCAGCATCAATGTGGGTGACCCCTGCCGGTGAGAACTGGATGTTGCGTTTTTCCAGGTACTTACCCGCATCCATAACCACCTGGTCACGGGTACGCTCACCCAAGGCAATCCAGGGATTGGACGGCACAAACTGGAACTCGGAACCTTCACCGATGACTACCACTTGGTAGTCCTTCTTGTTGAACTTCTGACGCAGCTCGAAGGCAATCGACATACCGCCGATACCGGCGCCGATGACGGCGATTGTTTTCATTATATCCCCCAATACTCATACCCCTATAGGTATGCAGACTGTAGAAAGTTTGAGCCCGTTTGGCAAGTAACAGCTTATTTATCGCCGGTATGCACGCCAAAACAACGTTCGCCATGGCCAACAGCCATGGCACAATGTCGGCATAGATCGCACCAACACAATGCATAAGCATGATTAATAAAAAAATAGCTGAGGAACTGGGTGTTCGCGAACAACAAGTACAGGCCGCGGTTGCCTTGCTTGATGACGGCGCAACCGTGCCTTTTGTTGCCCGTTACCGTAAAGAAGTGACCGGAGGCCTAGATGATACCCAGCTACGTCATCTGGAGTCTCGGCTAGGCTACCTGCGGGAACTGGAAGACCGCCGTGACGCTATTGTCCGCAGTGTCGACGAACAGGGTAAGTTAACCGACAAACTCAAGGCTCAATTGCTGGCAGCTGACAGCAAAACCCTGTTGGAAGAACTCTACCTGCCTTACAAGCCGAAGCGGCGCACCAAAGGTCAAATCGCCATCGAACAAGGACTGGAGCCATTGGCTGACGCCTTGTTCCATGACGCCAGTAGCGACCCGCAAAACCTGGCCAGCGAATACCTCAACGAACAGGTTGCCGATCCCAAGGCCGCACTGGATGGGGCCCGCTACATTCTGATGGAACGCTTTGCCGAAGAGGCCGCGCTGCTGGAAAAAGTGCGCCATCACCTGTGGCAAAACGCACTGTTGGAGTCACGGGTTATTGCCGGGAAAGAGCAACAAGGCAGCAAATTTTCTGATTATTTTGAACACAGTGAGCCCCTGGCCCGGGTGCCGTCACATCGGGCTTTAGCCATGCTGCGGGGCCGTAATGAAGGGGTATTGACATTAACCATCAATGCTGACCCTGGCCAGCCAGAAGGTGAGCGCGGCTCTTATTGCGAAGTTCTTATCGCTCGGCATTTCGGCCTTGAACTGGGCGACAGCCCGCGTGATTGTTGGTTACAACAAGTGGTGAGCTGGACCTGGCGCATCAAGATCGCCATGTACATGGAAACCGAGCTGATGGGGCGGGTGCGCGAAGCTGCCGAAGCCGAGGCTATCAAGGTCTTTGCCGATAACCTCAAGGATCTGCTGATGGCCGCCCCGGCTGGCCCGAAAGTGGTGATGGGGCTGGATCCGGGTATTCGTACCGGCGTCAAAGTGGCACTGGTGGATGACACCGGTAAGGTACTGGGTACCGCCACCATTTACCCCTTTGAACCCAAGCGCCAGTATGCTCAGTCAATGGCGGCGCTGGAGCAGCTATGCCGCCGCTTTCAGGTGGACTTGATTGCTATTGGTAATGGCACCGCCAGCCGTGAAACTGACCGCCTCGTGGCAGAGATGCTGAAAAAGGCTGGCGACCTCAACACCACTAAAATCATGGTCAGTGAAGCCGGGGCCTCGGTGTATTCCGCTTCCGAAGTCGCCGCTGCAGAGTTTCCCGATCTGGATGTTTCACTGCGGGGCGCCGTTTCCATCGCCCGGCGGTTACAGGATCCTCTGGCCGAACTGGTCAAAATTGACCCGAAGTCAATCGGGGTAGGCCAGTACCAGCATGACGTCAATCAAAGCCAGTTGGCCAAAATGCTGGATGCCGTGGTGGAAGACTGCGTTAACGCTGTTGGCGTCGATCTCAATACCGCCTCGGCGCCGTTGCTGGCCCGGGTATCGGGCCTCAACAATACCCTGGCCGGCAATCTGGTCAATTGGCGTAATGACAATGGCGCTTTTACCAGCCGCAAGGATTTGCTGAAAGTACCGCGCCTGGGGCCAAAGGCCTTTGAACAATGCGCTGGCTTCTTACGCATCATGCAAGGCCGTAACCCGCTGGATGCCTCAGGCGTACACCCGGAAGCCTATCCGGTGGTGGAAAAAATCACCGCCCAGACCGGTAAACCGGCGGCCGCCCTGATTGGCCACGCTGACGTACTGAAGAAGCTACGCCCCGGCGACTTTGTGGATGAACAGTTCGGCTTACCGACCGTCAGCGATATTCTCAAAGAACTGGAGAAACCTGGCCGTGACCCCCGCCCGGAGTTTAAAACTGCCAGCTTTGCCGATGGCGTTGAAACCCTGGCCGACCTCAAGCCCGGCATGGTACTTGAAGGGGTGGTAACAAACGTGACGAACTTTGGCGCCTTTGTCGATATCGGCGTCCATCAGGACGGCCTGGTTCATATCAGTGCCATGAGCGAACGGCGTATCAATGACCCGCGCGAGCTGGTCAAAGCCGGCCTGGTGGTGAAAGTGAAAGTGCTGGATGTGGACATCGAGCGAAAGCGCATTGCCCTGACCATGCGTTTGTCAGACGAAGCCCGACCACAAGTACGCTCAGAAAGTCGCCAGCGGCCGCAACCAAAGGTCAAATCTCCCGCACACGACAGCAGTAACTCAGCGATGGCTGATGCCTTAAAAGCCGCCATGAAGCGCTAAAAAAACCGGGGCATGCCCCGGTTTTTATCTCGCGACCCCGTCAATCAACGGCCATCTTCAAAATGAGCAGTCGCCCAAACATCTGTTACAGTTCCGGCATCCAAATCGATCACTGTGGCAGTTGCCTTGTAGGATTGCGATGCGCTTGAACTTATAACAGTCGTACACATTGTTGCATTAGCTGCGCAACCTGGATTGTGCCAGTCGATATAATAATTGGCTGGTAAAGGATCAATTTTGAATACCGCCGTCGCCTGGGTAGCACCATAGATGATCGCCCCGCAATGGGTTGGTGTAAAACTATCCATTTGAGATGTATCAACAAAGCAACTCATACCATCCGCCATGGCTGCTGTTGAACTAAAGAAAAGACCGGCTAACAGAATTGTTTTCAGTTTCATTATCTAGCTCCTTGATAATTCACAAAAAAAACTTTCCACTCACATCTGAGAAGCAAGTGTCAAATGAATAAAACAAAGAGATCGATAACATTAAAACAAATAACATCAAAATTATGACAAGCATCACTAAAAAGCCTAAAAAATAGGCATTATTGGTTTTGCATTTTTTCCAATGCCAATGCTGATATCAATAAAAACAAAAACCTTGGTATTTACGCTTCACTCCGCCACCAATGTCTCAATTGCTTCTCGCAAGGTGCCGTAATAACGCGACACACCGGGCACGGGTTTTACCCCTGCCCGCGCCAATGTGCGTAGCGGCTGGAACTGTAAATCAGCAACCACGAGCTCAGTGTGTGCCTGCTGGCATTGCGCCACCAGTTTGTTAAGGGCGGCCAGGCCCCCGGCATCCAACAAAGGGACTGCATCCATGTACAGCAGGATGCCTTGCTTGTCTTGCGCCAGTTGCGCCATTTCCGCAAAGATGCGGTCAGCAGCGGCAAAAAACAGTGGCCCGCTGATTTTAAAAGCGACCCACCCTGCTGGCAGCGGCTTGTCGATGACCCGGCGATTATCGGTAACATCACTGACCTTGGTCATCTCAGCAATTTCTTTCATAAACAGTACCGCCGCCAGCAAGATGCCAGCGGTTATGGCCACCACCATGTCAAACAATACCGTCAGGGAAAAGCAGGTAACCAATACCCAGACGTCACTGCGTGGCGCGGTGCGCAGCATCTGTAAGGACTTTGGTGCTTCACTCATATTCCAGGCCACCATCAACAGCAGCGCCGCCATGGCCGGCATCGGCAGTAACGACAACCAGGGCGCCAATAGCACTAAAGCGGCCAGTACCACCAAGGCATGCACTACCGCTGCCAGCGGCGAACGAGCGCCGGCCCGCACATTGGCCGCCGAACGGGCAATGGCCGCAGTGGCGGTGATGCCGCCAAAAAGTGGTGCCAGGATATTGCCGATCCCCTGGCCCAGCAGTTCACTATTGGCGCTATGACGCTTGCCGGTCATACCGTCCAGCACCACGGCACACAATAGCGATTCAATAGCGCCCAGCATGGCAATGGCAAAAGCGGCCGGCAGTAGGTCACGCACCAGTGACCAGCTCATCACTAACGGCTGGCCAGCCGGTCCTGGATGCTGCCATGGCCAAGCCAGACTGGGCAAAATGGCGGGTATGCCATTGCCGGCCGAGCCATCGGGTAGCAGGTAATGAAACCGCGAACCAATGGTGTCAACCGGGTAGCCAGCAGCAGAGAGTGCCAATGCCACCAGCGTTCCCAGCAATACCGCCGGCAAGTGTGCAGGTAGGGGGGTTTTCAACCGTGGCCAGAGTAACAATACCGCCAGTGTCAGGGCTGCCACCAGCAAGCTCGGCCAATGCATCTGCGGCAATGCCGCCAATAACGCCCAGACTTTGTGCAGATAATCCGCCGGCAAGGCCGATATCGACAGGCCGAAAACATCTTTTATCTGCAAGGTGGCAATCACCACTGCAATGCCACCGGTAAAGCCCAGCGTAACGGCTTCAGGAATGTATTCGATAAGCCGGCCTAAGCGAAAGAAGGCCATCAGTAGCAGCAATATTCCCGCCATCATCGAGGCAACCAGCAGGCCGGCCAGGCCATAATGCTGGGCAATGGGATAGAGCACCACCACAAAGGCAGCCGTTGGCCCGGAAATAGAAAAACGTGAACCACCACTGAGTGCGATCACCAGCCCGGCAATAATCGCCGTATAAAGGCCATATTGCGGTGCCACACCACTGGCGATAGCCAGGGCCATCGATAATGGGATAGCAATGATACCGACCGTAACCCCGGCAATCAGATCATGAATGGCATCTTGCCTGTTATAACCTTCAGCCAGTCGGGTTCGCAGGGCATGCCCCAGTTGCAGGGAAAAAAGGTGGGCGCGGTGTGGCACAGATAACGCCTTATAACGGTAGCTGAAGGCGATATTATAGTAACGGCCGGAAGGAGAAAGTACCCCTATAAGAAAAAGGGGCTTTAGGCCAGGGTATCAATCAGAGTGCCGAGCATCTCATCGGCGGTTTTGATCACCTTGGCGGCAGCGGCTGATTCCTGCTTGGCTACATTCAGCTGCATTACCGGCTCTACACCCACCTCACCCCGAGCCAGGGTACTGGCTGCATCGTTGGCACGCTGCATGGCGGTGTTTTGTAAATGAAGACCACTGGCAATCACACTGTTCATGGCCGCTCTCCGGTATGCTTGAATAACGCTGAGTGTACGTCAGCGCGCAAAAAATCACCAGCTCACATCGCGTTCGAAAAACACTTTAATTGCCGCAGCCACCTGCTGCGGGTTGGAAATGAAGGGCGCATGAGAGCTGTGCTCAAAGACATGACTGCGAGAGCCTGGTAACTGCTGATCCAGGGTTTCGGCAATGGCCACCGGCACCAGTGCGTCCAACCGCCCGTACAGCCGCAGAGTTGGCACGTTCAGGGCCCCTAGCGCCGGCCGCAGGTCGGTATTGTCCAAGATGGCCAGCCCACCGGCCAACGCCGCCCGGCTCGGCATTGGCCGGGCCAGGACTTGCTCACGTAGCGCTTTGATGTCTTGACGCGCGCTGGGCGCCCCCATGGCCTGAATGGCCAAAAAACGGTCAAGCAGTGTGGCGATATCGCCTTCCACACTGTCTTTAAACTGTTGCAGCACCGCCGGTTTAATGCCCGGCCAGTTGTCGTCAGCAACAAAGCGGGGGCTGGAAGCAAGGGTAATAAGCCCCTTCATCTGCCCATAACCATGCAGCGCCGCCTGCATAGCAACCAGGCCACCCAGCGACCAGCCTAACCAGATGGCCCCTGCCGGCACTTTGGCCGCCACGGCCCGGGCCAGAGTATCGATATCAGCATGGGCCGGTTCAGCGTTCGCTTCGCCAAATCCGGGCAGATCAACCACAATGGTATCAATGCCCGAAAGGGCAGGTAACAGGGATGAAAACACGGCGCCGTTAACGCCCCAGCCGTGCAACATTACCAGGACAGGTGATGACATATGACCTCCAAAAGCGCGCCTATGCTAGCGGCTCTGCTGGCCAGGGCCAAGCCTTCGTCACTTTGCTGGCTGTGCCATGAGCCGGCCAGTGCCGCTCTGTGTCAGTGCTGTTTACACGACTTGCCTGATCTCGGCCGCTGTTGCCAACGCTGCGGCGAACCGGGCCCCAGCCCCTGCAAGCACTGCCGCCAGCGGCCGCCAACCGTTGACCGGTTAGTTGCCGGTTACCGCTACGGGCCTCCACTGGATAGGGCCTTGCAAGCATTCAAGCACCACCGCCAGTGGTGGCTTGATGCCATGCTGTGCCAGCCGTTACTGGCACGACTTCAGGAACAACCGCAGCCCGAATGCCTGGTGCCAGTACCGCTACACTGGCGCCGCCGGCTGTGGCGAGGCTTTAATCAGGCTGAGCTTATTGCCCGGCAACTGGGTAACGCCTTGGCACTACCGGTCAACTGTCATTTATGTCGCCGCCACCGCGCCACAGCTCGCCAACAGGGGCAAAGCCGGCGGCAGCGGCTCAGTAACCTCAACGGGGCTTTTAGCCTTAGTGGACCGGTGCCCGAGCATGTGGCCATAGTCGATGATGTGGTGACCACCGGCAGCACCGTCAACCTCTTGGCAAAGCTGCTCAAGGCCCATGGCTGCCAACAGGTGCAGGTGTGGTGTCTGGCTCGCGCCTGACAGGTGACGAGTGCGCACTTTTTTGATAAATAAGAGGCCCCAAAAATACCTGTGCTGGCACCGTGGACCTGTTTTCCCTGATCCTGATGTTTGGTGTACTGCTGGGCGGCCTTATCAGCGTTCATTTATTACTACAGCTGCTGACTAATAAGGGCCCGCAGGACAAGCGCATCAATGCGCTGATGGTTACCCTGACTTTAACTCTGTGCCTGCTGCTGGTCGGCTCGTTGTTTCAGGGTATTCCCTTACCCAGTTAAGCCACCCCGGCGGTTTTAAAACGGCAGGTACAAGGCATTGGTGAGCCAACGTTCAGAGCCTCGCTGAATACCCCGGAAACTGACATCATCAAGTAGCGCAACAACGCTGCCCTGCCCCAAGTGCTGGGCAATGGCTGCCGGTGTACCGGCCAAAGCCCGGCGATTGGGCTCACTCATGTAGCCTGCCAGCAAGGGCTCATGTTGGTAACGGGCCAACACGGAAAAAGGTTGCTCACTTTCTGCCACCATCACTGTGTGGTCCCGCATCAAGGCCAGGACCGGCCGAACCAGGCCAAAATTCAGCGGGTGGCTGTTATCCAGCTGTGCCAGCACCTGGGTGCCGGCAATCAAAGTGCGCGCCAGATGCGCATCCTGATCCGCGTAACGCAAGTCTGCACTGGCAAATTGCGCCAAACGAGCTTGTTCATCCTTCAGTTTTACCGCCAGTAAACCCTGCTGAGCGGCCCAGGCCACTGCATCTGTCATCAGGATCAACCGCCCACCCTGCTCTACCCATTGTTTGATCCGCGCGCTTTGCTCGCTATTGAGCGCCAGTGGCGCTGCCGCCGGTACGATCAAATGGGTAAATTCCCGTAAATCCAACCAGGGTAAGACACTGCTATCAAGCAGGCTGACCGCTACGCCTGCGCGGGTATCCAGGCTATGCCAGACACCACCGGCACGTTGCGCGTGAATATCCCGGCCAACCAGCAACCCCACCCGTGGCGCCCGTAAGGGCAGCAAGGAAGGGCTACCCAAATCGACACCCTGCTGTGAAAGGCCACTGGCCAACGGTCGAATAGCCAGCTGATGACGCTGACTAAGCTGCTGTAATAGCGCCAGTACATCACCACCTGGCTGCCGCCTTGGGATCAGCAAATCGCCTGCTTGCAGAAGTTGTTTACCGTTGTGGGCGGCACGGCCCAGGGCAAACACTCTTACCCCAGTGCGCAACAAATCGGCCAGTAAAGCCGGTGCCCGGCTGTCTTGCCAGGAAATGGTCCAGGCGTAGGCCGCCGTCACTGCGGGTAGTGACGCCGGCTGCACCTGCCAGTCAGGCCCGGACATCGCACTTTGGTACTGACGGCGACTGACCGGCAGCGCCTCGATGTTGAACGCTGCCGGCAGGTTCCAGGCGGATACATCGTAGAAGGTGTTGTCAGCAAAAGTGGTCGGTGTCGAAAAGACCGACTGCACCAAACGCGCTTGTGGCTGTGCCAGCGGCACAAAAAGGCCTTGTGTGATGACGTTGCCCGCCAGCGTCACCGGTGCCTGTAAACGCTGCACCTGAATACCATGGCGACGCAACAATAACGCCAGGGCCGATAACCGCGCCGGATCACCCGGATCTTTGAGCAAATAACCGCGTAATTTATTCCTTTTCGCGTCGGCAACCGCCGAACGAAAGAAGTCATTTTGATACTGAGCCAACCGCGCTTTATTGTGCACCACGCCACTAAGCAATTGCTGGCTGGCCAGCAGCTGGTTTTCGATACTGAAGGTAAAGGTCTTGCGGCCAAACGGCGTCGCCTGCACCTGGCCACGTACCCGGGCCTGTTCGTAGAGAATACCGATAGCACCCATAGCATCGCCGTAGCTGGAGGCCTTGCCCCAGTAGAAGTCGTCAAAGGACTCACCGGTAAAATACAACCGCCCTTGCTGATCCAGACCTTTGGCGACATCCGCGGCCAAGGCCCGGGTGATCGCCTGATTCTCTTTGGGTGTCAATGGGTTAACCCGGCTGGCTACCCCCGGCTGCATAAAAAAGGTGCTATGTGGCCCCATTTCATGGAAATCACCAAACACCTGTGGCAGCCATTGTTGCCAGAAACGGATGCGATTTTGTGACGCCGGGTGCGTCAGCAGCAGCCAGTCACGATTGAGATCAAAACCATAATGCGACAGCCGCCCGGCCGGAAAATCCTGCCAGCGACTACGGTGCTGTAGTGAGTCTGACGGCTGCTGAGCAGCCATGTTGTTGGCAAAGTTGGCGTAGCGATCAAGCCCATCCGGGTTTAGTGCCGGGTCAATAAAAACAATGGTGTGCTCCAAGATCTGGCGTACCTGCGGGCTATTACTGGCCGCCAGCCAATAGGCGAGTAGTGGCGCCGCATTGGCCCCGGAGGGTTCATCTCCATGCACCGAATAACCGAGCCAGACCACCGCGGGCAAGGCGCTATCGCGTTTACCGGTGGTGACTTTGAGGTGAGCCTGGCGGATCGCCTCCAACCGCGCCAGGTTAGCCGGGCTGGATATAGCCAGTAAGACCTGCCGGCGCTGTTCCGTGGTGCGGCCAATGGCCAATGCCTGGATGCGCTCAGAACGGCCAGCCAATGCCGCCAGGTACTGCTGCTGTTGATCAAAGCGCAGGTGCCAGTCACCAATACCAAAACCCAGCACCGACTCCGGCGTCGGCAACACCGGGTTCATGGGCTGCTGGGGAAAATACTCACCGGTGGGTTTGGCCAGCGCCAGAAACGGGGCCAGCAACAGCGCCAAAAACTGTTTCATTGCACAACACTCCTGTCAGTCTGCTTTCAGACTAACTAAGCACGGCGAAATGTAACAGACTTGTTAACTTGAAAGTGTTACCGCTGGTCTTGTAATAATTGCTGAAGGTGCCGTTCTACTCGCTGGCGATGGCGTATGGGCGCTATTAACACCAGCGCCGGTAATGCCGCCCCCAGCATCGGCCAGATGCTGCTGTAGGCGATCTGATGAGCATCGGCATAGCCCATAAAACCACCTGCCAGTACCACCAGAATAAACACTAACAGCCAGTGCTGGCGCCTGATCTGGCTTGTCAGCTGGGCCTCTTCTTGCAGCCACAGGGCAATACGGGTCTGTTCATTAGGGCGAAAAGCCGCCCATTGCTGGCGCCAACGCGCCACCGACTCTGGGTCCAGGTGTTGTTGCGTCGCCAACATCAGCCCCTGGCGAGCAGTACTGCGCAGTGACAGGGGTAATCCCCGTAAAGACATCGAAACCTCCTTTTTAGCTGCCAAACAGGCTAGCCCTTTGTGCTTTCGGGGCCAAGCGCGCTATCATACCCGAGTAAAGTAGTCAGGTTTTTGAGAGGCACCATGATCCGCATTTCCGAGGCCGCCCAGGCCCACTTTGCCAAACTGCTCGCCGACCAGCCGGACGGCACCAACATTCGCGTATTTGTGGTCAATCCCGGTACTGCCAATGCCGAATGCGGCGTGTCTTACTGCCCACCGGACGCAGTAGAAGCCAGTGATATCCGTCTGCCTTTTGCTGGTTTCGATGCCATCGTTGACAACAGCTCAGCGCCTTTTCTGGAAGAAGCAGAAATTGACTACGTCACCGACCAGATGGGTGCCCAGCTGACCCTCAAGGCCCCAAACGCAAAAGTGCGCAAAGTGGCTGACGACGCGCCGCTTATCGAACGCATCGACTATGTATTGCAGTCACAAATCAACCCGCAGCTGGCCAGCCATGGTGGTCAGGTAGCCGTGATGGAAATCACTGCTGAAGGCGTTGCTGTACTGCAATTCGGCGGTGGCTGTAATGGCTGCTCCATGGTCGATGTCACACTCAAAGAAGGCATTGAGAAAGAACTGCTAGCCGCTTTCCCGGACGAACTCAAGGGTGTCAAAGACGCCACCGAGCACCAGGCCGGCGAGCATTCTTATTACTGATGCGCCAGCTCATTGAGCGCCTTGGCAGCCAACCACGCCGGTCAGTTAAGCGATTTCTGACCGGTTTTGTGCTGTTTATGCTGGGACTGCTACTGATTTATCTTGGCCACCAATTCGATGTGGTATTGCAGATCCCGGGCATCGCTGTAGGCGCGGCGGGCTTTTGTGTGGCGCTGGTGGGGTATACCGGCATTCTTTGCAACCGTATCAGCCAGTTCCTTAACCGCTGAATACAAAGCCAGGGCGCCGGTATAGCCACCACAGGCTCAGCCCGCGCATGGCCATCAGCCCGGTCAAGGCCAGCCACAATGCGTGATTCCCCAAACCCTGGCTGACAAACCACAGCGGAAAAAACACCCCGAATACCGCCAGCAGCATACTGTTACGCATATCCCGGCCTCGTGTAGCACCAATAAAGACGCCATCAAACAAATAACACCACATGGCGACCAGCGGTAAAACAACCACCCAGCCCAGATACTGGCCGGCCACCTGACGCACCCCGGGCAAGTCGGTCAACAGGGCAATAATCGGCTTACCCGCAAGAGCAAAGAGCAGGGAAAATGCGAGCGCAAACAGCAACGACCACTGGCCGCATAGCCGTACCCAATGGCGTAACCCTGCCTCGTCTTGTTCTCCAATGGCTTTGCCCGTTAGCGCCTCAGCCGCGTAGGCAATGCCATCCAGAGCGTAGGAAATCAGCAGCAAAAAGTTCAGCAGTACCGCATTGGCAGCCACTACGGTGTCGCCGAGCCGCGCACCTTGAAAAGTAATGAATAAAAAGCACAGCTCCAGGCTGAAGGTGCGGAGCAAAATATCCTTGTTCAAATGCAGCAACTGCGACCAGCCCGGCACCTTGCATGCCGCCGCCAGCGCGCGCAGGGGCAGCCGCCGCTGCACCAGCCATAATCCCAGGGCCAGGGCACTGTAATCGGCAATTACCGATGCGCCAGCAGCCCCTTTGACCTGCCAGCCAAAACCCACCACAAAAAGCAGATCCAGCAGCATATTAAGCACATTGGCCAAAATCAGTACCGCCATGGGTCCACGGGTGTCCTGGCGCCCCACCAGAAAACCCAATATGGCCAGATTTGCCAGTGCTGCCGGCAATCCCCAAATGCGCAGGTAAAAATAATGACTGGCCTGCTCCGCCACCGCCGCCGAGGCACCCGACAACGACAACCCCAGTTCGCCAATGGGCACCTGTAAAGCCAGCACGAATACGGCAATGAGTAGCGCCAGCGTTAGGCTTTTCACCATCCAGGCCGCCAGCGCAGCATGATCGCCACGACCATGGGCCTGGGCAATCAGGCCCGTGGTACTCATCCGCAAAAAACCGCACAGCCACAGCAAAAAAGTGATCAGCATGCTGCCCACTGCCACGCCACCCAGATAAGCCGGGTCGGCCAGGTGGCCGATCACCGCGGTATCCACCAGCCCCAGTAGCGGCACGGTGATGTTGGAAAGGATCATCGGTACGGCCAGATGCAGTACCCGGCGGTGGTCAGCTGTCACGGCAAGCTCAGTTTTGTGAACTGGGCCAAGTCTGCCCTGCTGGGCAAGTGCAGGCAAGGTCGTTACACTGCCTGCAAATGTTGCGGAGTTATTAACAAATGAAAACAGCCCTGCTTGGCCTGGCCCTGCTCAGCACAATTGCCAGCGCCGCCCCGGATATCAATTCCTACAGCAATTTTGATCAGGTCAAAACCACACACCTGACACTGAATCTGAATGTCGACTTTGCCCAACAGCAACTGGCCGGCACCGCCACCCTTGACTTTAAACGCCTGCAACCCGAGGTCAATACGCTGGTACTGGATACCCGCGCGCTGAAAGTCTCCCGGGTTGAGCAAGCCGTAGATGGCCACTGGCAACAGGCCCAATGGCACTGGGGTCAAGGCAGCAAGGCATTGGGTACTCCGCTGAGCATTACTTTGGCCAAAGGCGCCAACAAGGTACGAGTGCGCTACCACACCACCGAGGGGGCAACCGGCCTGCAATGGCTGACACCAGCCCAGACCGCCGGTAAAAAACAGCCCTTCTTGTTCACCCAGGCCCAGGCTATTCAGGCCCGCAGTTTTATTCCCTTGCAAGACAGCCCGTCCGTGCGCCTGACCTACGACGCCACCTTGACGGTTCCCAAAGGGCTGATGGCCGTAATGAGCGCCGAAAATAGCCAAACCGTCAGTGCTGACGGTGTCTATCACTTTCATATGCCGCAGGCCATTCCGACCTACCTGATTGCCTTGGCAGTGGGCGATCTGCGCTTTCAGGCCATGGGCAAACGGACCGGTGTCTATGCCGAACCGTCGGTACTCAAAGCCGCTGCCAAAGAGTTCGAAGATACCGAGGCGATGATGACCACGGTAGAAAAAATGTACGGCCCATACGCCTGGGGCCGCTATGACCTGCTGATCTTGCCCCCGAGCTTCCCCTTTGGCGGTATGGAAAACCCCCGGTTGTCATTCATTACCCCTACGGTTATCGCTGGCGACAAATCGCTGGTGTCGCTGATCGCCCATGAGCTGGCCCACTCCTGGTCCGGCAACCTGGTTACCAACGCCACCTGGCAGGATCTGTGGCTCAATGAAGGTTTTACCACCTACCTGACCTACCGCATTATGGAAGCGGTGTACGGGAAGCCGCGCGAACGTATGGAAGCGGTAATTGGCTACCAGGATCTACAAGAAGATCTGCACAAGATGCCAGCCGCCGACACCCGTTTAGTACCGGATTTGACCGGCCGTGACCCAGACGACGCCTTTTCTGATATTCCTTATGAAAAAGGCGCGCTGATGCTGTTTGAAATAGAAAACCGCCTGGGGCGCAAGAAAATGGATGCCTTCTTGCGCGGCTATTTCCAGCACTTCCGTTTTCAGTCGGTGTCTACCGCCATGTTCCTTGATTACGCAGCGAAAAAGGGCCTGGATGTAGCACGCCTGAAACAGTGGATTTACCAACCAGGGCTGCCAGCCGGTGCCCCACAGCCACATTCTGATGCCTTTAAAAAGGTCGCTGATGAACAGCAGCAATGGCTGACAGGGCAACGCAAGGTCAGCGCCATTGCCTTTAAAACCTGGACGGCGCAGCAACAGCTGTATTTCATCAACCAGCTCCCGAAGAGCATCAGCAGTGCTCAGCTCAGCGCCCTGGATCAGGCTTTTATGCTGACCGGCACCCGCAACAACGAAGTAGCCCATGCCTGGTATCGGCAAGCCATTGCCCATGACTACCAGCCGGCCTTTGCTGACATGGCGGATTATCTGAGGCATATTGGCCGACGCAAACTGATAGTACCGTTGTACGAGATGCTGATGGCCAAGCCTCGCTATCAGGCGCTGGCTAAACGGATATATGCCGAAGCCCGCCCAGGCTACCACCCGCTGGCACAGCATAGCCTCGACGACATCGTCAAATAAGTGAGATGGGCCGCCCCGGCGGCCCGTGGAGACACCATGCGCTTGCTGTTTTTGCTGCTGCTGGTGATAACCCTGCCCACCCGGGCAGCGGTTATCCTGCTGTATCATCATGTCGCGACCGATACCCCACCGAGCACCACGACCACACCCAAGGTCTTTGCCTCACACTTGCAGTACCTGCATGACCATGGCTTTCACGTAGTAGCGCTGGCCGACGCCATTGCCGAGGCGCAGGGTAAAACAACCCTGCCCCCTTTCAGCGTCGCCATTACTTTTGATGATGGCTACCAGGATATTGCCGACAACGCCGCACCACTGTTGGCAAAATACGGTTACCCGTTCACGGTGTTTGTGAACCGTGACCGCCTTGGCCACCATGGCATGATGTCTCTGGCTACCCTCAAGGCACTACCAGGCGTGACCTTTGCTAACCACACGGCCAGCCACCAACACCTGACGACCTTACCGCTGGCACAGGCCCGCCAGAGTATTGTCGATGGCCAACTACCCGGTATGCAGAAATGGCTGGCCTGGCCCTACGGGGAGTACAGCCCGGCTCTGGAAAAACTGGCCCAGCAGCTCGGTTACGTTGCCTTCGGCCAACAATCCGGAGCCAGCGGTTCCTACGCCAGCCTGACCGCCTTGCCCCGCTTCCCTGCTGCCGGTCGTTACGCCAATCTGGAAACCCTGACCACCAAGTTACGTAGCCTGGCCATGCCGCTGACCAGCAGTGACACCAATATGGTGCAAACAGGGGAGCTGTCGCCTGCGCTAACCCTGACGATTCACGACCAAGATGTGCGAATGGACCGCTTTGCCTGTTACTTTCTCGGCAACCGGGTGGATATTCACATTAACGGCGAAACTGTTACCCTGCCGCCCATCGAACTGCCACCCGGACGGTCGCGGGTAAACTGCACCGCGCTTAGCCGCAGCCAGCCACATCGTTACTACTGGTGGTCACAACCCTGGCTCTCTGGCCAGCCACTGGACTGAACATGAATAAGCCTACACCGTTTACCCGCCTTAAGGCCGGTTACCCGCTGTGCGCCCTGGATGATATTGCCAACCCGGGTGCCAGAGGTTTTTATTTTGAAAGCCCGGGTGGCGAAGTCTTGTCGATTTTCGTGACGCGCCGTGACCAGCAGGTCAGCGCCTTTGTCAATCGCTGCCCGCACATGCAGGTGCCTCTGAATGCCGCCCCCAATGACTTTTTGACCAAGGCTGGCGATCAGATCATCTGTGCTAAACACGGCGCGCTTTTTTCCATGGATAGCGGCCTTTGCTCAGCGGGCCCGTGCCGCGGCCATTACCTGCAAGCGGTACCGGTAAAACTTGCCGACGGCCAGGTGCTAACCGCCTGAACAGATAAGAACCGTAACAGTGAATTACCCCGGTAGGCTTTGTAATTGGCCGGGGTAATTTTTATGCTGTGACAATGAGTATCCGATCACTCTTTGCCATGGCTAGCTGCTGGCAGCAGCCGGTGAGCGGTCAACGTCTGCGACCGGTAAACTGAGCATGGCTGGCACTTTTCGCTCACTGCATAACCGCCACTTTCGTCACTACACTCTGACTGGCCTGCCATCCAATATCGGCACCTGGATGCAGCGCACCGCTCAGGACTGGCTGGTACTGACCGAGCTGACGCAACACAGTGCAACGGCACTGGGGATTGTCACAGCCCTGCAGTTTTTGCCACCGCTGTTACTGTTACCTTTTACTGGCCTGGCTGCTGACCGCATTGACCGACGCAAACTGCTGATGCTGACTCAAGGCAGTATGGCGTTACTGGCAATGCTCCTTGGCCTACTGGTCGTCACCGGCAGCGTTGCGCTCTGGCATGCTTACCTATTTGCTTTCTTACTGGGCTGTTGCACCGCTTTTGACTCACCGGTACGCCAATCCTTCGTCGCTGAAATGGTGGGTGAAGCTCGGCTCAGTAACGCTGTTGCCTTAAACTCCATGTCGTTTAACAGCGCCCGGATGATAGGCCCGGCTGCCGCAGGGGTCTTGATTGCTGCTGTCGGTACCGGCTGGATCTTCATCGTTAACGGCCTGTCCTTTTTGCCGTTGCTATTGATACTGGCCAACATGCCGGCCAAGGAATTACACCGGAACCACCATGGCCAGCGCCAGACTCTGTGGGCGGCTTTTCCTTACGTCTGGCACAACAAAGTCTTACTCAGCACCGTACTTATGGTGGCGTTGATGGGCAGTGTTGGCCTAAACCTGCCCATTTACATTGCCACTATGTCGACGCTGGTCTTCCATGGTGGCGCCAGCCAGTACGGGCTGATGACATCCATGTTGGCGTTGGGCACCATCAGTGGCGCCGTGCTGGCTGCTCGGCGCGAAGCCCCAACGCTGGGGCTATTGCTGGTTGCCAGCAGCAGTTTTGCTCTGGCCATGCTCAGCGCCGCGGCCAGCCCGACCCTGCTGCTGTTTTGCCTGATCCTGATATTGATTGGCCTGGCTGCTCAAACTTTTTTGATCACAGCGAACAGCCGTGTACAGCTGGCAACAGCACCTCACATGCGAGGTCGCGTAATGGCTCTGTTCATGGCCGTGGCCATGGGGGGACAACCGCTAACCGGACCTTTGGTGGGTTGGGTTGTGGACCATTTTGGTGCCCGCTGGGGGCTGCTGGTGGGAGCAATGGGCGGCGTGGGCGCGGCTTTGATCGCCGGTTATTACGGCTGGCGACAGCGGCGCTGAAGCAGCTGCGACAATATGCCACATGGCCTGGCGCTGTACAGGAGGAGGAGAATACGCGCACAGTAACAACAGTAGCAATGACATGAAAAAACACTTACCTCTGCTGGCGCTTGTCGCCGCCCCGGCCATGGCACAGGATGCCGCACCGGCCAGCCCACTGAAAAATGATCTTGAACACATTGTTGTCACCAGCGCCGGCATGGAACAGCCCGGTGTGGTGATCACCGATCCGAAAGCCCCGCAGCAGCCGCTGCCCGCTCACGACGGTGCTGACTATCTGAAGACCATTCCCGGTTTTTCCATTGCCCGTAAAGGCGGCGCCAGCAGTGAAGCGCTGTTTCGCGGCATGGGCGCCTCCCGTATCAACATTCTGACGGACGGCCAGACACTGCTGGGCGGTTGCGCTAACCGTATGGACCCGCCAACGGCCTACATCTCGCCACAGAGCTTTGACCAGATCAAAGTGATCAAGGGCCCGGAGTCCGTGTTGTATGGCCCGGCCTCAGCAACCGTTCTGTTTGAGAAGAAAAACCGCCGTTTCACTGGCCCTGACGCCTACGGCGATGTATCAGCCACCGTGGCACAATACGGCCGCCGGGAAGCCAGTGCCGATATTACCGCAGGCAATCGCGATGGATTTGCCCGCCTGGCCGCCACCAAATCCCGGGCCGACAACTACCGTGATGGCAGTGGTAATGAAGTTAACAGTCATTACGACCGCTGGAGTACCGATGCGGAGCTGGGCTGGACCCCCACCGACGATACCCTGGTCATGCTTTCGGCTGGCCGCAGTAATGGCGAAGCCGCCTATGCCGACCGCGGTATGGATGGCACCAAGTTCGACCGCACCAACCTTGGCCTGAAAGTACGAGTTGACCACCTGACTTCCTGGCTGACCCGCCTGGAAACACAGGTGTTTTTCAACTACATCGACCATGTCATGGACAACTATTCACTGCGTACCTTCACGCCGTCGATGATGATGCCCCACCCCATGGCCATTAACCCTGATCGCTACACCCGCGGTGGCCGCATTCAGGCCGACCTAGCGCTGGCACCGCGCTTAAGCGCCAAAGTGGGTCTGGATACTAAGAACAATGCACATCGTCAGCGCAGCACCATGAATGCGCTGATGATGCCCTACCAAGACAAACCGCGCCTGGCTGACGGCAAGTTTCAGCAAAGTGGTGTCTTTGCCGAACTGACTTACCAGCTGGCCGCCAACCGCCGGCTGATCAGCGGCGCCCGCCTCGATCACTGGCAGGCCTGGGACCAGCGGATGATGCTGATGCCGGGCATGATGACCACCCTGATGAACCCCACCTACGGTGATGAACGTCAGGACAACCTGCCCAGTGGTTTTGTACGTCTGGAAACCACCTCGGCACACAGCACCTGGTATGCCGGTATCGGCCATGCCGAGCGCTTCCCTGACTACTGGGAGATCATTGGCAATAGCCGCGCCAGCGAAAACAGTGACTCGGCCTTCTACACCGCACCGGAGAAAAACACCCAGCTGGATCTGGGCTGGATCAGCCAGCGCGGGCCGCTGCGCGCGGAAGTGTCGCTGTATTACAGCCGCATCAATGATTTCATCCTGATTGAAAGTGCCAGCATGATGAGCCCCTCTTTGGTGCGTAACATCGATGCTGAAAACTACGGTGGTGAAGCCAGCCTCCGTTACAAGCTCACTGACGCCTGGCAATGGCAAGCCAGCCTGGCTTACAGCCATGGTCAGAACCTGACTGATCATCGCCCACTGGCACAAATGCCGCCGCTGGAAGTGCGTCTGGGTACTGACTATGCAGTGAATGACTGGACCTTTGGCGCCCTGTGGCGGCTGGTAGCGGCACAGCACCGGGTCGCCGTAGGCCAGGGCACTGTCATCGGTACCGATATTGGTAAAAGTGCCGGCTTCGGGGTGTTTTCGTTAAACGCCAACTGGCGCCCAGCCGAACACTGGCAGCTCAGCCTTGGGGTCGATAACCTGTTCGACAAAACCTATGCCGAGCACCTGTCTCGGGCCGGTGCTGCCATTGCCGGTTTTGACCAAACCACACGTGTCAACGAACCGGGCCGCACCGCTTGGGCGCAAGTTGCTTATCGTTTTTAAGTTACTTTCCTTAGAAACCCGCAAAGGCCCGTTTCGGGCCTTTTTTGTTTTAAAAATGAAATCAAATTGATTAATTAAAGTTGCATTAAGTTAACACTAAAAAGACAAGCGTTGCTTTGAACGTGCTTTATCCGCATTTCACGGCCTTGATCATAGTTCTGGCCTTTTAACCCTTGTTCATTATCGGTATAAAACTAGCGTCTTTTCAGTCAATCAATCGGGCCTTGTATGACAGATTCCGTGAGCCTCGACGCCATTAAGGCGGAAGAAGCCAAAAAACGCCGGGCGTTTATCGCCCTGTTCATGATCGAAATGTGGGAACGTTTCGGTTTTTACGGCATGCAAATTCTTATCGTCGTATTTGCTATCGACTATCTGGGATTTGAAGATAGCCGTGCCAACCTCACCTGGGGGGCTTTTGCCGCCCTGATTTACCTGACACCGGTAGTCGGTGGCTGGATTGGCGATAAAGTCCTTGGCGCCCGCCGCACCACATTGCTCGGCGGTATCGTACTGGCCGGTGGCTATGGCTTGCTATCGGTGCCATGGGATCACTTTGTCGGCCAATACGCGCATGCCATGGTGTTCTTTTCCATGGGGGTCATTGCTGTTGGTAATGGTCTGTTCAAAGCTAACCCCAATAACCTGGTAGCCAAACTCTATGAAGACGACGAGTCCAAGCTCGACGGCGCCTTCACCATGTATTACATGTCCATCAACCTTGGTGCTTTCCTGTCCCAGGCGATGACCCCTATCATCCGTGTGCACTTCGGCTGGCACTGGGCCTTCCTGGTCTGCTGTCTGGGCCTGGTGTTCGGTGTGGCGCAGTTCATCGTACAGGGCAAACACCTCAAGCACATCGGCTCAGAGCCTGACTTCAAGCCGGTTAACTGGGGCCGTATCCTGGCTGTGCTGCTGGGCACGCTGATTGTGGCACTGGTGATTGGCCAGGTTATCCAAAACATCGCTCTGGCAAACCTGGTAGTGCAAATTGCGGCCTGGGGCCTGGCGGGCTTCTTTGTCTACCTGCTGGTCAAAGCCAACAGCAATGAGCGCAGCGGTCTGATTGCCATGGTCATCCTGACCTTGCAAACCATTCTGTTCTTCGTGTTCTACCAGCAGATGTCCACCTCCTTGACTCTGTTTGCTAAGAACAACGTCAACCTGGATGTAATGGGCTTTCACATTCCGCCGGAACAGTTCCAGGTACTGAACCCGTTCTGGATCGCGGTCATGAGCCCGGTATTGGCCTGGCTGTATGCCTCGCTGGGTAAAAAAGACAAAGATCCGTCACTGGCCAGTAAGTACGCCTGGGGTTTTGTGCTGCTGGCGGTGGGTTTCTTCCTGTATGCCATCAGCGGTAACTTTGCTGACCAGGGCTTTGTCTCTCCGGCCTGGATGCTCGGCGGCTACTTCTTCCAGTCTGTAGGTGAGCTGCTGATCTCTGGCTTGGGTCTGGGCATGGTGGCCCGCTACGTGGCACCGAACCTTCGCGGCCTGATGATGGGTGCCTGGTTGCTGGCAACTGGTCTGGCGCAGTTCCTCGGCTCTATCGTGGCGAACTACGCGTCTGTGCCGAAGAACGTCACCAACCCTCTGGAAACCCTGCCGCTGTACACCAACCTCTTCCAGAAATTAGGCTGGGTGGCGCTGGCAGGCGCAGTGGTAGCCATTATTCTGGTACCTTTCCTGAAGAAACTGGATACCCACTCCAAAGGCGCAGCCGTATAAGCTGGTTGCACCTAGCCAATAAAAAACGCGCCGTACGGCGCGTTTTTTTTATACGCAATGCGTTAGTTAGAAGCTGTTGTTGCGAATAACGCCCACCGCCAGGCCTTCAATGGTTACCGGGGTTTCCCGTAAATCCACTTCGATATCTGCAAAGTCGGCGTTTTCAGCAATGAGCCGCAGTTTATGGCCATGTTGGTCAAGACGCTTAACGGTGACATCATCTTCCACCCGGGCCACCACGACCTGACCATTGCGAGCCTGCTGAGTACGGTGAACCGCCAGCAAATCACCATCCATTATGCCAATGTCTTTCATGCTTTCGCCTTTTACGCGCAGCAGGAAATCGGCTTTCGGGTGAAACAGGTTCGGGTCCATTTGGTAGTGAGATTCCACATGCTCAGTGGCCAGAATAGGTTCACCGGCGGCAACTTGGCCAATCAGCGGTAACCCGGCTTCTTCCGGCTCCACTGCCGGCAAAGAACCATCCTCTAGCAAACGAATGCCGCGGGAGGTGCCGGCAAGAATTTCAATCACCCCTTTGCGCGCCAGTGCTTTGAGATGCTCTTCAGCCGCGTTGGCAGACTTAAAGCCCAACTCTTTGGCAATTTCTGCCCGGGTCGGCGGCATACCGCTTTCCTGAATACGGGCACGGATTAATTCCAAAATTTCTTTTTGGCGAGGTGTCAGGGGGCGCATGCTGGCCTCAACTGGTTTTATCTACAGTAACTGTCAGTATATACAGTTGCCGACAGATAACAACAGCTCTGCGTTAAAGCCATAAAGCCGCAGCCTTTATGTATTATTACCCACAGAGTTATCCACAAAGACGAAGGATTTTTTCCAAGCCGTCGGCCAGGTGCTGACGATCATGGCGGTAATTGATGTCGTCACTGGCCAGTGCCATTGGTAACTGCCGCACGCCATCAGGCAACCCCTGCCAATCGAGCCCCGGCTCGGTCAGCACCCAGTCGACCGGCATAAAACCTAACTGCTCCTCGAGCCAGGCCAACCGCTGCCCGGCGCTCAGTTGCCGTACCGGGCTGTTTTCCCGGCCAAGGTTTTCAATCCACACGACCGGAGCCCGGCTGGCCCGTAACGCCTGAGCCAGCTCCGGCAACAATAAAGGCGGCAACACCGATGTCAAAAATGACCCCGGCCCCAACAGCAGTAAATCAGCCTCAGCAACAGCATCAACAGCTTCCTGAGTGGCGCTGACCATCGGTTGCAAGGTGACACTGGCCGGCATCCGGGTGAGGTTATCCAGCTGCCGTTCCCCCAGGTGTTGCTGCCCTGCTAGGCAGTGTGCCAGCAGATCGGTCGGTGTTTCGGTCATCGGCAGCAATTCACATTTGACCCGCAATACCCGCCGTACCAGGTTGATGGCTTCCAGCGGCCTGACGCTAAGATCATCCAGCGCCAGCAGGATAAGATTGCCAAGGTTGTGGCCACGCAGCTCACCGTCATCACTGAAGCGGTACTCAAATAACTGGCTGCCGGTGGAGGCCTGCGGTACCAATTGGTTGATGCAGTTACGCACATCTCCCCAGGCAATGCAGTCACGGGTGCGCCGCAAACGGCCAGTAGAGCCGCCGTTGTCAGTGGTGGCAACAATCCCGGTCAGACGCGGGCCAAGAAAATTCAGGGCAGACAGTGTTCGCCCCAAGCCATGGCCACCGCCGAGTGCGACCACGCGTTCCAGGCTGGCCAGTAAAGGGCGATAAAGAGACTCTGGCACGATCATTCAAAGCCGATGGGTGATGCCCCAGAGTACCCCGCTCACAAAGACTTTGACAAAGATTTCTGCTAAGCTCGCCGGCTCGTTTTCCCGGAATTTTACTGTGCTAGCGACGACGTTAATCCAGGCGTTGAAATGGCCTGTTTCACTGCTGGTTAAAAGCAAACTGGTACCTCAGGACCCTGTTAAAGAACTGGGCCTGAACCCGGACTTGCCGATTATCTACACCTTCAAGACAGCCTCGGTATCGGATCTGCTAGCGGTGCAGCGGCAATGCCGGTTACTGGGGCTGCCCGACCCGACAGAGCCTCTGATTCTGGGGGGTCAAGTACTGCCCCGCAGCCTGTTTTTGGACCGCCCGGTCAGCTTGCTGACCCGCCGCCGCCGCCGGGGCAATTTCCGGACGCAACTGGCCGAGGTGCTGGAGGCGTTACAGGCAAATCCGGATAGTAATATTCAACTGTTGCCGGTGTCCTTGTTCTGGGGCCGCCAACCGGGCGCCGAAAACCCGTCATTACTGGGCAGCCTGCTGTCAGATTACGACTCCCCTTCCTGGCTACGTAAGGCTTTGATATTACTGCGCTATGGCCGTGATAACTTCATCCGCTTTGCCCGTCCGGTAGCGCTGCGTGAGCTGCTGGAACAGCGCCGCCACCCGGATCTGCCCCATACCCTGACGCGGGTGGCCCGAGTGCACTTTTCCCGTCAGCGCCGGGTGATGACGGGGCCACGGCTACCGGATCGAGAATCCATGCTGGCAGCACTGCTGAAAACAGCACCGCTACGCCGGGCCATTGAAGACGATGCCCGCAGCCACAAAGACGGTGAAGCTGCCGCCGAAAAGCGCGCCCGCCAGTACCTTGAAGAAATTGCAGCCAAGTTTTCCCCTGGCCTGGTACGGGGACTGGACCGGTTGTTGACCTGGATCTGGAACCGCATCTACGGAGGTATTCAGGTCAGTAATGCCGAACGGGTACGCCAACTGGCCCATGATGGCCATGAAATCGTCTTTGTGCCCTGCCACCGCTCGCACATGGATTACCTGCTGCTGTCGTACGTGATTTATCACCAGGGCATGGTGCCACCGCACATTGCCGCCGGGGTAAACCTGAACTTTTTCCCGGCCGGGCCAATTTTCCGCCGCGGTGGCGCCTTTTTCCTGCGCCGCAGTTTCAAGGGTAACAAGCTCTACTCCACGGTCTTTCGCGAGTATCTGTTCAGCCTGTTCGACAAAGGCTATTCGGTTGAGTATTTCACCGAAGGCGGGCGCTCCCGTACCGGCCGCCTGCTACCACCGAAAACCGGCATGCTGGCGATGACGGTACAGAGCCTGCTACGGGCATCGCACCGGCCAATCACACTGGTGCCGGTCTACATCGGCTATGAACATGTGATGGAAGTCGGCTCTTATCTGAAGGAGCTGCGCGGTAAGTCCAAGGAAAAGGAATCCGGTTGGCAGGCGTTTAAGTCGTCAATCAAAGCGCTGCGCCAGGATTTTGGCCAGGGTTTTGTCAACTTCGGCCAGCCGATCAGCCTACACCAGTACCTCAGTGAATCAGTACCGCAGTGGCAGCAAGCCTGTCAGCAACCTGACACTAAGCCCAGTTGGCTCACCCCGGCAGTTAACCGGCTCAGTGTTGAAGTGCTGACCCGCATCAACGATGCCGCCGCGCTAAATAGCGTCACCCTGACGGCACTGGCATTGCTGTGCAGTGAACGCCGCGCCCTGGCCCGTGATCTGCTGGCCCAGCAACTGCAACTGCTGCTGAGTATCGCCCGCGAAGCGCCTTATTCTGTGGAAGTAACGGTACCCACAGAAGACGGCGCCACCCTGCTGGCTAAAGCCCTTAGCAGCGAAAAATTCACTAACAGCCGTGACGAGTTGGGCGAGGTCATCAGCCTGGATGACACCAGCGCCATCGTCATGACCTATTACCGCAATAACATTTTGCATCTCTATACCCTGCCGTCGCTGCTGGCCAGGTTACTGCTGGCCGGCCCTGCCACCACTGACGAGCTCAATGCTCACCTGGCCGCCTGCTACCCATTATTGCGCGCCGAATTATTTATGGGGTTGTCAAAGTCACGGCTGGCAGACTATTTGCTTCAGCTACTGGCCTGTTTTGCCAATCAGGGACTTATCCACCAGCAAGGTGAGCATTGGCACGCCGTGGCGGCAGCTGACAGCGGCTATCGTAAACTGGTGCTGCTGTCAGAAGTGGTTAGTGAGTCGTTACAGCGCTATGCCATTGTGCTGACACTGCTGCGCCGCCGTGACAGTAGCAGCCGTAGTGAACTGGAAAGCCGTGCTCAGGCTGTGGCCGAACGGCTATCGGCATTGCACGGTATCAATGCCCCGGAGTTTTACGACAAGAAGCTGTTTGCTGCCCTTATCGGCACCTTGCGCGACAGTGCACTGGTTAGTGAAGACAGTGGCAGCCTGCATGCTACCGAGCAGGCCAAAGCGCTGGATGAGCTGGTGTTGTCACTGCTGAGCCCGGATGTGGCTGACACCATTCGTAATGTGCTCTGCGCTGACGGTCAGTGCCAATGAAAAAAGCCCCGTTGGGGGCTTTTTTCATAACAAGGGCCGGTCACGGCGAAACCAGCCGGCAATGGAATAACGGTCCGCCGGGCTTGGTCGCACCTCATGGGGAAAGTCTTCCGACATAAAACACACCAGCGTGCCAGGCTCTGGTTTGACAACCGCCAGCGGCTGCTGCTGGTGATCGTAGATCACCAGCTCCCCCCCTTGCTCGGTCGGCCAGCTTTCATTGAGGTACACCACGCAGGAAACCACCCGGTTGGATTGTCCCCGAAAGGCATCCAGATGGGTTTGATAAAAATGCCCAGGCGGGTAGTGGGCAAAATGGCACTCAAAATCTCTCAAGCCCAGAAAGAGCTGTTGGTTTAGCGCCTGTTGCAGTGCCTGCATCTGCTGCAGGTACTGCTGTTGTTGCAGTGACTGGCCGCTCAGCCACAGCGTCTGATCATTGCGAATGTCCGGGCGCTGCTGGTGATCATCCTGGCGGCCGATACGACTGCGTTGCAGCTCGTCACTGCGGATCAGCAGTTCACTGCGTAGCGCTTGACGCAATGGCGTATCCAGCCAGTGACGAAGGACTACAAAGCCCCGTGCTACCAAGCCGTCAATTACCTCAGCAAAGCGGTCTGTCACGCCATCGTTCCCAAATGAAAAAAGCCCTGCACGGTATACCGCCCAGGGCTGTCGAACAATTCGAAAGCTTTATCGAAACGACAAGCCTTAGCGCAACATGAAGTCCGCCCAGAGGCCAATAGCAATTACAGCGCCGGCCCAGTTGTTGGCCAAAAAAGCCTGGAAACAGGCGCCGCGGTCACGATTACGAACCAACCACTGCTGGTGTACGAACAGCACCCCCATCACCAAGATGCTGAGATAAAACGGCAACCCCAAGGCTGCCACTTCCCCAACCTTGAGCAGGATCAGCAAGGTTGTCAGCTGCAGCAGGCCGGTGATGAGCCGGTCGAAACGACCAAACAAAATGGCCGTCGACTTAACGCCGATACGCAGGTCATCGTCACGATCAACCATGGCATAAAAGGTATCGTAGGCGATGGTCCAACTCACATTGGCGGCCAGCAACCACCATGTAGAAGCGTCAATACGGCCAGACTGCGCCGCTGCCGCCATCGGGATCCCCCAACCGAATGCTAGCCCCAATACCAGTTGTGGCAGGTGAGTGACCCGCTTCATAAACGGATAGGCAATAGCCAATGCCAGCGCCACCACACTCAGTTCAATGGTCAGCGTATTGAGGGTCAGCACCAGTGCGAATGACACCAGGCACAATACGACAAACAGCCCAACAGCGGCGGATGTGGAGATCGCCCCGGTTGCCAGTGGCCGCTGGGCCGTTCGCTTGACCCGGCCGTCCACTTTGCGATCGGCAATATCATTAATGACGCAGCCCGCCGAACGCATCAAAAACACGCCAACAAAAAAGACCAGTGTGATCCAGGGATCAGGGGCGCCGTTACTGGCAATTATCAATGACCAGAAGGTCGGCCAGAACAGCAGCAACGAGCCGATGGGTTTATCCAGGCGCATCAGCAGCGCCATCTGTTTAAGGGTGTTGATCATGATGTTGTCGTTGACCGTTGCAACCGAAAAATAGCAGGAAGAAAGGCTTCCATGACCCATAACGGTGCTTTGTCTTGGTGATGAAAAGCCGAACAGCGAGCCCATAGCGGCGCTGTTGCCACCCCCCGAGGTAACTGCTCGGGCATTACCTGGGTCAACAGCAATGGCCCGCGGTGCCAGGCATCCTGACCAAATAACCGATCACCCAGCGGCTGTTCGCCCAAATGACGCAAGGCTTCAGCACTGCCCAAAGTCTGGGCAAAGATGCAGGGCTTGGCGTCGGCATGCAACAATACTGTTCGTTGCACCACTGGCGCCGGCAACGCCAGCCAGTTTGGCAATGGCTCTGATACAGGCTCTTGTGCCAGCAACTGCACGTGAAAGCTGCGGCTGTGGGCCCGCAAACGGCGAGTCATGGAGTCTTGGCTAAGCAGCCAGCTACCAAGCGACGGTTCCAGTTCAGCGTAATCGGCTGCTGGCTGCCAGGGCCAGTCACACCACATAAGCGGTCATAGTCACGAAAAATGTGCCCCATCATAGCACCCATAACTGGCGAGCCAAGCGCTTTGCTGGCAAAGTATCAGGCGGGATGCCACCGTGAGGGATACCATGCGCTACCTGCTGCCGTTATTGCTGTTATTTTCGCCGTTTTTTTCTCTTCCAGCCCACGCGGCTGACGACAGTAAGGCCCAGACTCAACCTGAGTATGGTTACTACGAATTGAACCCGGATATCATCACCAATTATCTGGGCGACAAGCCACATCTGGGGTATTTGCGGGTCAGTGTTCAGTTGATGGTCAAAAATAAGGCCAAGCTGGCAATACTGGAGCTACATGCACCATTGCTGCGTGATGCCATTATCCAGCTGATCGGTGACCGTACCGGTGATCAGGTCAAATCCCTGATTGGTCGCGAGAAGCTCCGTAAGGATTGCCTCAAGGCAGTGCAGGAGTTATTGCAAGCCGAAACCGGCGATCCTACCGTCGACGACCTGCTGTTTACCAAATATCTCTATTACTGAGCTTTTTTGTGTCCGGCAAAGGGCACCAACGCCAAAGCCGCGCCGGCAATCAGGCCCCACAGATGGGCCTGATTGGCAATAGGCAGCCCCAAGCCAACAAACCCCAGAACCAGCCAGGCCAGCATAAAAATCACCAGCACATTGGGTAAGCCAATGCCGCGCTGTGGATAAACCAACCCCGATAGCCAGAAGTAACCAAACAAACCGTAGACCACCCCTGACAAGCCACCAAAAGCCGGGCCAGTATCGAGAAACTGCGCCAAATTGCCGGCAAAGCCAGTGACCAGCATCAACGCCAGCAGGTGCACACTGCCCAGGCGTTTTTCCAAAATACCGCCCAGTTGCCACCACCACAGCAGATTAAAGAGAATATGCAGCACAGAAAAATGCAGCAGTACCGGGGTAATGAGCCGATAGGCATTACCGATATCCACCGCGGCCAGTGACCGGGGGAAGGCCAAGGCATCATAAAGGCCCCGCATTCCCAGTAGCGCCGACAGGTAAATTGCTACACAGGCAGCCAACACCAGCCAGGTAACGGGCCCGGCGCTGTGGCGAAGTGAACGCATCTGACTCTGGTACTGAAAAACCGGCCGGTCGGTAGCCGGTGACTGCCAGCTGGCCGCCTGGTAACGGGGGTGGCCTGGGTCATCAAGAAACTGCTGCCAGGCTGACGCCAGCCAGTCAGGCTGCGGCGGCGCCACTTCAATGACCACACCACCTTCAGCCGGTTGCATTCTGGCTCGCAACCCCTGCCCTTGCAGGTAATCAACAAAGCCTTGCGCTAACCGTGGGTCAGGAAAGGGACCCAGCTTCCTGATCTCGGACATAGGGATATACCTTGCGCCAGGCTTCAAAACCGCCGTCTAGACTGTAAACTTCTTCAAACCCTTGCTGGATCAGATACTGCGCCACGCCCTGGCTGGACATGCCGTGATAGCAGCAAACTATTACCGGCGTATCAAAGTCAGCCTCGGCCATAAACTGGCTGAGAGTACCGTTTGTCAGGTGGAAAGCGCCTTCTACGTGCCCGGCCGTAAAACTAGCCTCATCACGCACATCCACCAGCCTTACCTGACCACCATTTAACTTTTCAAACGCATCAGCGATTGATATATGGGCGAACTGCTCCATACAATACCTCTTTGGTTATGCCGCTCTAGCATACCCTTTTCTTGGCATTGTTCGTTAACTTCGCCAACGCTTTTGGTTAAGCTTTACCCAGAACACCCTCAGGATGTATCCATGGCCACCATTAAAGATGTCGCCAACAAAGCTGGCGTCAGCATTTCTACCGTTTCTCATGTGCTCAACAGCACGCGCTTTGTGGCAGAAGCCACCAAGGAGCGGGTTTATCAGGCCATCAAGGAGCTGAACTACGCCCCCTCAGCGGTAGCTCGCAGCCTTAAGGTCAACCGCACCCGTACCCTGGGCATGCTGGTGACCACTTCAACCAACCCGTTTTTTGCCGAGGTGATCCGGGGAGTTGAAGAGACCTGTGCTGCCCAGGGCTATACATTGATTTTAAGCAGTTCAGGGGGCGATCCACTGCGCCAGCAAGCCAGCCTGAAAATGCTGATTGAAAAACGTGTGGACGGTATTTTGGTGATGCTTTCTGAGGATGCGTCGGAGCTTTACAACCTGCTCGGCACTCACCCCGAGCTGCCCCAGGTGTTGATGGAGTGGGGACATACCCAAGGTGATATTTACCGCATTCATGACAACCCCGAGCAAGGGGGTTACCTGGCAACCCGGCACCTCATTGATAAAGGTCACACGGCCATCGGTTGTATTACCGGCCCGGCCGACAAGAGCCTGACCATTGACCGCCTGGCGGGCTTTCGCCGGGCCATGCAGGAAGCCGGCCTACAGGAGAACCCGCAATGGATCATTGAGGGGGACTTCGAGCCCGAAGGTGGTTACGCCGCTGCCGAAGCCTTGTTTGCCAAGCCGACCCAGCCTACCGCTTTGTTTGTATTTTCTGATCCCATGGCGCTGGGGGTACTCAGTGCCGCCCACCAGCATGGTAAGCGGGTACCCGACGACTTGTCTGTGATCGGCTACGATGATGTACCCATGGCCAATTACTTCAGCCCACCGCTGACTACCATCCATCAACCTAAATACCGGTTGGGGCAAAAAGCCGCGGCGATTTTGCTGGCAAAAGTGAATAAGGAAGAGCCGCAGAGCAAAGTATTAACTCTGCATCCGGAACTGATTGAACGGAGTTCGGTTCGTGACCTGGCTTAAGGGACTACTGGCACGCTACGACGCCTGGGCGCTGCGCTGGGGGCTACACCCCTGCTATAAACGCAGCTGCGTGGCGCAGCCGCGTGAACAACAGGACCAGCCTAGATCGCCATCGGCATAACGCGATTGCGGCCCAACCTCTTGGCTTCATAAAGCTGGCGGTCGGCCTCTTCCACCAGCTGCACGGCGTTGGCACCACCCTTGCCATGGGCGACACCAAATGAGGCGGTAATGTTGCCGATTTTCTTGCCCGCACGACGGTCAGTCACCACCACTTTCTCAACTAACCCGCGCAACGTTTCAGCACGGCGCCGGGCGACCGCCAGGTTATCCGGCAAAATGATCGCGAACTCTTCACCACCGAAGCGATAGGCTCGTACACCATGTTTGGCAAATTCCGCCAATTTACGGGCAGTGGCTTTGAGTACCTGGTCACCCAGTACATGGCCGTAGCTGTCATTGACGTTTTTAAAGTGATCCAAATCCATCAGGATCAGTGAAACCGGCTCATGGCGGGCGGCCAGCTCCATATCAAAGGCGCGGCGATTATAAAGGCCGGTCAGGACGTCAACCAGTGCATCCTCGCGGCTTCGCTCCAGAGCATCACGTAACTTAGACACTTCCTGCTCGGCACTACTCAAGCGTTGCTGTAAAAACAGTGTGCTGCCTTCCATGTCTTTAGCGTCACGCACCAGAGCGCGTACTTCTTCGAGCAAGTGTTCCAGCGCAGTGCCACCTTCATCAATATCAGCCAAGCGCTGAAAACGGCTGCGCAGTTGCTTGTGAAACTGCGCCGCATCATTGCTGGAATCACTGAGGGTAGAACTTAGTTCGTTGGACAGAGCCAGTAAGCTGTCATTGAGCGCCTGGGCGTCACGCCAGCGCCGGTCGGCCAGATGCGCCTGATACAACAGCCCGGCTGACGCCGGTGAAATGGCATCGTCACTGGCCAGGGTTTTATCAACAGCATCATTTAACTCAGGGTTTTGCTCACTGGCATAGACGTACCACAAGCTGTAATGCTCAGGTGTTGGCGGGAGCTTGTATTTGCTCAGCAAACCCAAGGTCCTTTTGAAGAGATCGTACACTGGGCTCATAGTGACAACATCTGTTCCTTTTGTGTTTATCCTAAACCAGTTTGTCTTTTCTTTCCCAAAAAGATTGGGTTAGCCTTAACTGTTCCGATTTGTTCTCAAGGATGACACATGCGCCACGTGGTAATGCTCGCCGCAGCTTTACTCTCTTTACCCGCCTCAGCCACTTACAACACCGCTTTGGTCGCCTACCAGCATCAGCAGTACGCTAAAGCTTTTAAAGACTTTCAACAGACAGCCAGACTGGGCCAAGCACAATCACAATTTAATTTGGCGCTGATGTACGGCAAAGGCCAGGGCACCACAGCCGACCTGATACAGTCGTACGCCTGGTTGAGTGTAGCGGCCGACAACGGTAACGCCAGGGCTGCTGCTATTAAAGGCCAGCTGCTGAACCAACTGCCCCCGGCACGCATGCCTGCCGCCGCTAAAGCCGCTTATGCGCTAAAACAGCGCTATGGTAAAAAAGCATTGCAGCAAACCTTGTTGCCGGTCAAAGGCTCCGCTGACAAGACCCCTCGGCTTAAGCCTCCAAAAGCTATCAAGCGCGTCGAACCGCGTTATCCGATGGCAGCCGCAGATCGATTGCAGGTGGGTTTTGTGGTCATGAACTTTGACATCAACAAAGCCGGGCAGGTGGAAAATGTACTGGTGATCAATGCCGAGCCAGCGAAGGTATTTAATCATGCTGCCCTTACTGCTATTCGCCAGTGGCGCTTTACGCCACCGCTAGACGCCAACGGTAAGCCTCAGCGTTATGATGGCAAGAATATGATTTTTGACTTTCGCATGCACGGCGTGCGTGTCGATGAGCAACGCATAAAAGCCTCACAAGACAAACTGAGTAAATACGCCCAACAAGGTAATCCAGTAGCCCAGTACCGCTTAGCCGGGATGCTGGAATGGAAGCAAAATATGCACTCAAAGTGGCGTTTAAATGGCGCTCCCGACGCGGCCTATCAGGCTCCCCCTTTAAAGCAAACACGATATGCCTGGCGCAAACCCTCTGTTGTGGTTCGCCCTGGCAAAGACCAATCACCATTGATGTGGCGTGTGGTATTTTCACTCAATGCCAACGGGCGCCCCACTAACGTCGCGCTGACCCGTGACAGCACTACCCGCTGGGGTGACGCCATTATCCGCGAGCTGAAAGAATATCAGTTTAGCCCCACAGCTACCGTACCGCCCGGCGCCCGTTATATTGCCGCCATTACCACAGATGCAGCGCACGATCGGATATCCGTAGGCCCGGCAAAACATGATTACTGGCCGCGCATCGATAAACTGGTTATTCAAGCCGCTCAAGGCGGCATCAAAGAAGCGCAATACCAGCTGGGCGTTAAGGTGTTGCGTGGCGTGTATTATCAGCAGGATACAAAAAAGGCCAAGCGCTGGCTGAACCTGGCGGCAGCGCAGGGTTTTCAGCCGGCAAAACGGTTGCTGACCGCGCTTCACCAAGCTGCGAAGGCTAACAGGGCACCATAGTAATGCAGCCTAAAAAACCGGCCATCAGGCCGGTTTTTTAGGCTGCTGTTCAGAGTTTTCGAGCTGCGAGAACTTCGTTATAACGGCTCATATCCCAACCACGGTCTTTGGCTTCATCACGGGCTTTTTTACGATAATGCGCTGCTTTTTTCGCGTTATGCTGTAATGACCAAGCCTTGCCTAGAACAGCGTAAGTTACGGGGTCATCGTGATTATCTGCGGCTTCATTGGCTAACTTGGTAGCTTCGTCCAGATTAGTCGGGTTATTTGGCAGGTGGTTCAGAATCAACTGTGCCAGTTCACGCTTAGCCAGCCAACGGCCTTGCTGTGCCGCTAATGACAGCCATTTTTGCGCTTTCTTCCAGTCATCATTTACCCCGTTGCCATTAGCCAGTGCTATGCCTAAGGCCTCTTGCGCTGCAGCATCATTCTGCATTGCCGCCATCTGTAACCAGCGTAATCCCTTTTGCCGGCTCACTTGGTAGCCCTGTCCAAGCAAAAGCTGACTACCTAACTGGTACTGTGCTTTGACAAAACCGCCTTTGGCCGCATCGATATACAACTCCTCGGTATTTTTATGGCGAAAAGCAGGACTGATAAGCAATTTATTTTCATGTCTGAAAATACTGTATTTGGCGACATAGACCTGGTGTGGTTTAGGCGGTACTTCAGTACCAAACTGGCGTTTACGTAGGTCATCTTCAATGGCCTTATCCCATTTTGCCTTCACTCCGTGAAGCATGGAGATGTGCTGTGGACGGCCCTTTTTATCAAGAGTGAAACGCCAACGCCATTGGTAAGGCACTTGTGAATTGGGCGTACTGATACCACTAGGTGTGTTGAAGTCTTGTGGTGAATGAGAGAGAGCTGGTGCGTTGAATTTATCTCCCGTATGAGGCTTGACGGTAAAGTCTTCGGCCACTGCATTACGCCAGTCGTAGAGTTTAGCCAGTTGGTACTGGGCCGCCGGATTACCTTGTTTTATCAGCGCTTCTAATTTAGTTGTGGTGGCATTGAATCGCCGGCTATCAATAATAGCCCCTTCGAGTTTGTAATCTAAACGAACGCGCAGACCTATAACGCGAGTGGGTTTGCCCTGAGCATCAACAGGGGGGCTATAACGCCAGTGCGACATGGCCTTTACAGCGCTTTTATTAAAAATACCTGCAGGAACAGCATCGATGATATGGACATTTTCGACACCACCGGCTTCGTTAACATCAAACATAACCTGGGTATAACCACTGATGTTTTTCTTCCCAGCTCGTACTGGGTAATGGGGGTTTTGGCGCTTGATCGGTGTAGTTAACGATTGTGTTGAATCCTGCCCAGGGCGTAGCTGCGGAAAAAGCGTCGCGGTCAGTGCTTTTTTGCCATAAAGCGCAAGAATTGTATTGGCTCGCTTAGTTGCTAGTGGGCGCTGATCTGCTGGCATTGCTGACAAAATTTGCAAAGCAGCTTCCTTGGCTTCTTTCATGCCATTGTCGGCGGCAGCTTTGAACCAGGCATAGGCGAGGGGAAGGCTTTTTTCTACACCTTGACCTTGATAGTAGAGGACACCAAAATTGAATTGTGCCTGTGGGTGCCCAAGGATAGCTGATGCCTTAAAGTCAGCCAGCGCAGTTTGATAGTCGTGCTGACGATATGCGTTTAAAGCATCATTATAATTGGCAAGGGCGGGGCTTGTTGCTAGAACACCACAGAGCAGAATAAAGGTACGCATGTTTCATCCTTGATAACAAATTGGAACAGTTGAGCCTAACCCAATTTCTTTGGGAAAGAAAAGAGGAGCTTGCTCAAGCGCAATTTAATCAGGCTCCGGTGTATAGCAAACTACTGAGTCAATAACCCACCTGCAAAAATACTGGCCGCCGCGTATGAACTAACAGCACTATGACAAAGAGGTGCTGCTAGCTAATAGTCAAAATAACTAAATTACCCCATTAAACGGCTAAGGACGCTTAAGCGTGTCTACCTATTAAGCCGATGGTTGCTGTAGGCAGAATGTAGGTGAGTTGCGTGGTTATGAACTTTGGCACCAACAAAACTGGGAAAGTAGAAAATACACTGGTGAACAATACTCAACAGCTAAGGTGTTTGCCCCATGCGACCATCAAAAAGGTGGCGAGCGCCTCTTGAGGTAACGAGTGGTGTGCACACTCAATGCACATGTAAAAAACCGGCCGTCAGGCCGGTTTTTCTTAGTTCCAGTCGAGGATAACCTTGCCGCTGTGGCCGGAGGCCATGGCTTCAAAGCCTTGCTGGAAGTCGTCCACCTTGTAGTGGTGAGTGATGATGGGCGTCAGATCCAGGCCGGACTGCACCAAAGAGGCCATCTTGTACCAGGTTTCAAACATTTCCCGGCCGTAAATGCCTTTTATCACCAGGCCTTTGAAAATCACCTGATTCCAGTCAATAGCCATGTCGCCCGGGGGAATACCCAGCATGGCGATTTTGCCACCGTGGTTCATGGTATCGAGCATTTGCCGGAAGGCTTGTGGCACGCCGGACATTTCCAGGCCTACATCAAAGCCCTCGGTCATGCCTAAATCACGCATCACCTCTCGCAGGTTTTCCTTACCCACGTTCACCGCCCGAGTCGCCCCCATTTTCGTGGCCAGCTCCAAGCGATAGTCGTTGACGTCGGTGATCACCACATGGCGCGCACCAACATGGCGGGCCACTGCCGCAGCCATGATACCAATAGGGCCAGCGCCGGTGATCAGCACATCCTCCCCCACCAGATCAAAGCTCAGCGCCGTATGTACGGCATTACCAAAGGGGTCAAAGATGGCGGCAATGTCATCCGGTACGTTATCAGGCAATTTGAAGACGTTATACGCCGGGATCACCAGATACTCGGCAAAAGCCCCCGGGCGGTTGACACCGACACCAACGGTATTACGGCACAAATGTACCCGGCCAGCCCGGCAGTTACGGCAGTGGCCACAGGTAATGTGGCCTTCACCGGAAACCCGGTCGCCAATGTTATAGCCGCGCACTTCCTGACCGATTGCCACGATTTCACCGACATACTCGTGCCCCACTACCATCGGCACAGGAATGGTGCTCTGTGCCCAGTCATCCCAGTGGTAGATATGCATATCGGTGCCACAAATGGCGGTCTTGTTAATCTTGATCATGACATCGTTGTGGCCCAGCTCAGGCTTGTCCACATCGACCATCCAGATCCCTTTCTCAGCATGCTGTTTGGCGAGCGCTTTCATCAGTCCACTCCTTAAATGACGCCCAGCTCTTTGCCGACGGCAATAAAGGCATCAATAGCTTGGTCAAGCTGCGCCCGGCTGTGGGCAGCAGACATCTGGGTACGAATACGAGCCTGGCCACGCGGCACCACCGGGAAACTAAAGCCGACCACATAAATACCTTTGGCCAGCATTTTCTCAGCAAAGGTTTTTGCCAGCTTGGCATCACCCAGCATCACCGGAATGATGGCATGGTCGGCACCGGCCAGTTCGAAGCCGGCGGCGCTCATCCGCTCACGGAAATAAGCGCTGTTGTCCCACAATGTCTGGCGCAGCTCGGCGCCTTCACTGAGCATGTCCAGCACCTTGATAGAGGCACTGACAATGGCCGGCGCCAGGGAGTTGGAAAACAGATAGGGGCGGCTGCGATTACGCAGCATTTCCACCACTTCCTTTTTCGCTGCGGTATAGCCACCGGAAGCACCGCCCAGCGCTTTACCCAGGGTGCCGGTAATGATGTGCACGCGGTCCATGCATTGGTGGAATTCATGGACACCACGGCCACCCTCACCGACAAAACCAACAGCGTGGGAGTCGTCAACCATGACCAGCGCGTCGTATTGCTCCGCGAGATCACATACCCCGGGCAGGTTGGCAATAATGCCATCCATAGAGAACACGCCGTCAGTGGCAATCAGCTTGAAGCGCGCACCTGCGGCATCCGCTGCTTTGAGCTGCTCTTCGAGGCTGGCCATATCATTGTTTTTATAGCGAAAACGCTTGGCCTTGCAGAGCCGTACACCATCGATGATGGAGGCATGGTTCAGCTCGTCAGAGATAATGGCATCTTCCGGCCCCAGCAGGGTTTCAAAAAGGCCGGCGTTGGCATCAAAGCAAGAGGAATAAAGGATGGCGTCTTCCATGCCCAAAAAGGCGGCAATTTTTTGTTCCAGCACTTTATGGCTGTCTTGGGTGCCGCAGATAAAGCGTACCGAGGCCATGCCAAAACCATGGGTATCGAGGCCTTCTTTAGCGGCAGCAATCAACGCCGGATGGTTAGCCAAACCAAGGTAATTGTTAGCGCAGAAGTTCAGCACATCGTCGTTACCGACGTGAATGGCCGCCTGCTGGGCGCTGGTGATGATGCGCTCGTCTTTGTACAGGCCTTCTTCTTTTAGTGTGGCCAGTTCCTGGCGCAGGTGATCAAACAGCTTGGCACTCATAACGGCTCCCCCAATTCGGATTCGGCGCTATTGTAGCTGATACCGCAGCGCGAAACAGTCAGACCACCGCAGGTCGCTTGACGTTTGCGTCAAGCTGCGATGACAGTCAGCGGGTACGTTGGGCCAGCCGCTGATAATGGTCTTCCAGGCGAGCGATGGTCTCACGCGCCTGAGGCGCCAGGTAGGGGCGGATCAAAAACAGGACTTTCAATACCCCCTGGTAAATCACCGGCCGGGTAATGGCTGCTTCTACCGCCTGGGAGGTCTGGTAGCTGATCCAGAAGGTCACCATGATTTTTACGGTGTGCGCCAGATCCGGCAGGTCTTGGTCATCAATAATAAGAATGGCTTCGTTTTTGAGCGAACGCAGGATCGCAATCACCCGCTCTGCCAGCTGCTGCTGTACCTCAAAATATTCCTGATGCAGGGCTGGGTTACGGGCCAGAATATCCGGCAGGCTGGCGTAGAAAAAACGGAACTCCCACATGGTGTAAAACACCCCGTCCAGATAGCTCATCAGCACATCCAGGGTCGGGCCATCATCATGGGGGGTAAAGGCGGTTTCCAGGTGGCGGACATACTCGCCAAAGATGGCGTGGACAATGTCCTCCTTATTGCGGAAATGATAGTATAGGTTGCCTGGACTGATGCCCAAATGGGCAGCAATGTGATTGGTGGTGACGTTACGCTCACCCTTTTCATTAAACAGTGCCAGGCTGGCGTTGAGGATTTTATCGCGGGTTTTCATTGTTCTTATGGGCCTTTCGCCATTTAACAACGAGTCTATCACGCACTTTGCAGCCATGGCACACAGGGGAACTGGATGATCATCGTAACCGGCGGCGCAGGGTTTATCGGCGCCAATATTGTCAAAGCACTCAATGACCGTGGCTACCGCGACATCGTGGTGGTAGATGACCTGCGTGACGGCACGAAATTTACCAACCTGGCCGATTTGGATATTGCCGATTACCTGGACAAGGACGATTTCATCGCCCGTATTGTATCCGGGGAAGAGCTTGGCCCGGTTGATGCCATTTTCCATCAAGGCGCCTGTTCGGATACTACCGAGTGGGATGGCAAATTCATGATGGAAAACAATTACGAGTATTCCAAAGAGCTGCTGCACTGGTGTTTAGAGCGGGAAATCCCCTTCCTGTACGCTTCCAGTGCTGCCGTTTACGGTGGTAGCAGCGAGTTTCGTGAAGACCGTGACTGCGAAGGGCCACTGAACGTATACGGTTACTCCAAGTGGCAGTTTGACCAGTACGTACGCCGCATTTTACCGCAGGCTGAAAGCCAGGTAGTGGGCTTTCGCTATTTCAACATCTATGGCCCCCGCGAGCAGCACAAAGGCAAGATGGCCTCGGTCGCCTACCATCTGCACAACCAACTGAAAGAAGGCAACAACCCGCGCCTGTTCGCCGGTTACGACGGTTACCCCGACGGCGGCCAGCAGCGCGACTTTGTTTATGTTGCCGATGTCTGCAAGGTCAACCTGTGGTTCTTCGACCACCCGCACCTGTCCGGTATTTTTAACCTGGGCACCGGCCGCGCCGAGCCCTTCCAGCACATTGCCGATGCGGTGATCGCCCACCACGGTAAAGGCGAAGTGGAATACATTCCCTTCCCGGATGAGCTCAAAGGCCGCTATCAGAGCTTTACCCAGGCTGACATCAGCAAACTGCGCACAGTCGGCTACAAAGAGCCGTTTTTCACGGTTGCCGAAGGTGTCGCGGACTATTTGGCCTGGCTCGATAAGCGCGGATGAAACTGCTGGTTATCGGCCCGTCCTGGGTAGGCGATATGGTCATGGCCCAGGCGCTGTTCATGGATTTGCAGCAGCGCCACCCAGAGGCCAGCATTGATGTTTTAGCACCAGCCTGGTCGTTACCTATCATTGCCCGCATGCCGCAGGTGCACCGCGGCATTGCCGCTCCGTGGCAACATGGCAAGTTGCAACTCAAAGCCCAGTGGCGACTGGCCCAAAGCCTGAGAAAAACCGGCTACGACAAAGCCATCATTCTGCCCCGCTCATTCAAGTCAGCCTTGCTGCCTTTTCTGGCCGGCATTGGTGAACGGGTCGGCTTTAGTGGCGAAGGTCGCCGGCTGTTACTGACCGATGCCCGCAAACGCCGCCCCACCCGCCAGGGGCAAACGGTGATTGATAAAACCGTCTGGCGTTATCTGGGCCTCGGCGCCAGCCGTGCCGATTACGCCCGTTATCAGTTTGCAGTGCCGACGCCCAAGCTGCGTGTCGACCAAAGCAATGCCCAACGCATCCTGACGGAACTGGCATTAACCACTGAGCGGCCAGCCATTGCCCTGTGTCCTGGCGCCGAATATGGCCCGTCGAAACAGTGGCCTCTGGCCCGCCACCGCCAACTGGCCACGCAGCTGGTACAGCAAGGCTATCAGGTGTGGGTGATCGGGGGTGCCAAAGACAATGCCGCCGGTGACACCATTGCCGCCGAGCAACAGCACATCTACAACCTCTGTGGCAAAACCGAGCTGGCAGACACCGTTGATCTCTTTGCCCAATGCCAGGCGGTAGTCAGCCATGATTCCGGGCTGATGCACGTGGCGGCCGCCAGCGGCGCCAGAGTGGTTGCCATTTATGGCTCTACCAGCCCCGATTTCACCCCACCGCTCACCAACCAGGCCAGCATTATTCGCCAACCCATGGAGTGCAGTCCCTGCTTTGAACGCACCTGCCGCTTTGGCCACTACCACTGTCTGAGTACCATCACCGTAGAGCGGGTACTGGAGGCGACAGCCTGATGAAACTGAGCGCCGTGATCATCACCAAAGACGTGGCCCGCGATCTGCGCCGCTGCCTTGCCAGCCTCGATTTTGTCGATGAAATCGTGGTGCTTGATTCCGGCTCCAGCGACGAGACGGTCGCCGTAGCTGAGGCCGCCGGCGCCAAAGTCTTTCACAGCACCGACTGGCCAGGCTTTGGGCCGCAACGCCAGCGCGCCCAGCAATACGCTCAGGGCGAATGGCTATTGTGGGTGGATGCCGATGAAGTCATAACGCCAGCCCTGCAAGCGAGCATTATCAATGCTCTGGATAACGATAAAGGCGGCACGGTATACCGCTTTAACCGGCTGTCACAGTTTCTGGGGCAGTGGATCTATCACTCGGGCTGGCACCCGGACCGTATCGTGCGTTTATACCGTCGGAATGAATACCGTTATGACGATGCTCAGGTACATGAAAAGGTAGCCTGCGCGGGTGCCAAAGTCGTTGATTTACCTGGCGTATTGGAACACTACACCTGCCAGGACCTCGCCCAGTTTCAGCAAAAGCAGCTACGCTATGCCCGCCAGTGGGCAGAACAACGTGCCGCCCGCGGCAAAAAAGCCGGCCTGGCCAGCATACTGATGCGCCCAGCCTTTCGTTTTATCCGCCAGTACCTGCTCAAGGGAGGCTTTCTGGACGGCCTGGGCGGGTTTATTCTGGCCAAGCTCGAAGCGCAATACGTATTCAATAAATACGTTATATTATGGGCGCTTAGCCGCCGTTAACGGTTTCTTCCAGAACCGCTTTAAGCTCTTCGGCACTTTGCTGCACGGTAAAATGGCTGGCAATGCGCGCTCGCGCAGCCTGACCCATGTTTCGGCAAAACTGTGCATCGCGCCATAACCGCTGAATACCGTCCGCAATCGCCGGAGCATCACCGGGTGCCACTTTGATACCGCTGATACCATCCTCGATCAGTTCCGCACTGCCACCGGTATCAGACACAATCGGAGCAACGCCATAGGCCATGGACTCAATAACCGTCTTCGGTAAGCCTTCGCGCTTAATCGATGGCAGCACCGACGCCTGGCAAGCCGCAATCAGAGCGGTGGCGTCACGGCGAAAGCCGGTCAGGTGAATTCGT
The DNA here is from genome assembly GCF_045291545.1 of Gallaecimonas aegicerasi. GTDB lineage: Bacteria > Pseudomonadota > Gammaproteobacteria > Enterobacterales > Gallaecimonadaceae > Gallaecimonas. The sequence goes on along the minus strand of NZ_CP149514.1, from coordinate 97,422 downwards.
TCAGCCATGGGGCTGGCCGCAATCAGCTTCCTGACTTCAGCGGTATCCATACCACCACCCACCAGTAGCAGGTGAATATTATTGTTTGCTGGCAGCAGATGCGTAGCCGCCAGTAGTACCGGCAAGCCTTTGCGGGGCCGGGCATTGGCCACACAGCCCACCACAAAGGCATCGGCAGGAATACCAAACGCCTGTAGATCGGCCGGTGTTTCGTCATACCAGGCCAAATCATGTCCTTTGTAAACCGCAACTACTTTCTCTTTAGGGCCCCAGACATGGCGCTGCAGATCGTCGCGGGTGGCTTTGGCAACACAGATAATGCGATCAACCCGGGGGTGCAGGTGGGTCAGATATACCGAGGGGTCCAGACGGCTGATGTTGCCAGTCTGGCCCCGGTACGTCAGTACCTTTACCGGCAGGCCCATGGCCGCCCAGTTAGCACAGGCTATCGCTTTGTTGTTAAAGCTATAAACGGCATCAAAAGCACCCTCTTGCAGTGTTTGACGGACTCGCCGGATAGCACTCAGTGACACCTTTTTGGCCGGGTGAAAGGGGATCACCGCCAGCCCGCAGGCCTTGAAACGGGCAACGTAATCGGCATCAGGCGCCGTCATGATGGTGACCGCCACGCCCAACTGCTGCAACGCAATGAGCATTTCGGCCTCTGGCCGCACGGCATTCCAGGTGTCCCGGTAGTCACTGATCACCAGCAGTTTCACGTTGCCTCCCCTCTGATTACGCACTGCGCCGCTATCCTACGGGGTTCAGCGGTGCTTTGCATGGTTTTTACCGCCCTTCGCTAATGGTCTGTAGCGGCCACTCTGGTGTATCCTTGGCGCCGGGGTGCTTGCCTGCCCAAACCCAGTAACGGTGAAGGATAAGATCATGACCATCAGGGTAATTTATCCAGGGACCTTTGATCCCATTACCAATGGCCATACCGATTTAGTGGAACGCGCTGCCCGGCTATTCAGCCAGGTGGTGGTGGGGGTTGCCGCCAATCCCTCGAAAAAACCCATGTTCAGCTTGGACGAAAGAGTGCAGCTGGCCCGTGATGTGGTTGCCCACCTGGACAACGTGGCTGTGGTTGGTTTTTCCGGGCTGCTTATCGACTTTGCCAGCCAGCAAGGCGCGACCGTTCTGATCCGCGGCCTGCGCGCCGTATCCGATTTTGAGTTTGAGTTTCAGCTGGCCAACATGAACCGGCGCCTGAAGCCGGATCTGGAATCCGTATTCCTCACTCCGGCGGAAGAAAACTCGTTTATTTCCTCAACGCTGGTCAAAGAAGTCGCCTTACATGGCGGTGATGTCAGTCAGTTTGTTCACCCCAAAGTTGCCGACGCGCTGGTCGCGAAAGTCCGCAGCTGACAAGGAATTGGTCAATGAAATATGCGTTGTCGTTGCTGGCTCTGTTAACCAGCTCCGCTATGGCCCGCGGGGTCAGCCCCTATCTGCCGCTGAATCAGTCTCCGGAAATTGAACGCCAAATAGAGCGGGTGTTAATGCTCGCCGACGATCCGGTCATGGCTCGCCCCATTGCCGCCGCCCGGGTACTGGATGCCTTACCCAAGGCTTGTAAAAAGGATGCGGTGCTGTGCGAGCAGGTGCGCCGTTACCTAAGCCGCTACATGAAGCCACTGGCCCTGACTCAGGCCGGTATTCGCCTGGCTGTTAACAGTGGCGCCGATAAAACCATTCCCAACCAGCGTGGCCGGGATACCGGCAGCCACTATCTGGTTAACGCCGCCGTGCAATGGCAGCCTTCCGATTATGCCTTGCTGAGCCTCGGTGGCAGCAGCTGGCAAGGCGGCCACTCACTGCAAAACAGCTACCTCAGTGTCGGCTATGAATACGCCCAACTGGACGTGGGCTACCGTGAACACTGGTACTCACCGATGCAAGACAGCGCCATGGTGATTTCCACCCAGGCACGGGCCATACCGTCTATTACCCTGTCCAACTACACGCCGCTGACCAGCTACCATATCCGCTATAACTTCTTCGTCGGAGCCTTATCCAATAGCGACCACATCGCCTACAACGGTGGTTTTACTGAGGGCCGGCCGCGCCTGGCAGGATTTCATCTGAGCTTTGAGCCGGTGCCCGGGGTGGCACTGGGCGTTAACCGCATTATGCAGTTTGGTGGCGGCGCTCGCGGCGGCAACAACATCAAGGATGTCTTTAAAGCCTTCTTTAATCCCACCAAAACCGATAACACCGGCCAGGGTAATGTCACCACCGCTAACGAGTTCGGTAATCAAATTGCTTCCTTCACAGCGAAGGCCAATTTTCAGGGCCGGGTACCGTTCAGCGTTTATATGGAGTACGCCGGCGAAGATACCTCCAAAGGGCAGAGCTGGGTGCTGGGCAACGCTGCCTTTTCCGGTGGCCTGCAGTTTCCGCACATCTTACCCCGGCTGGATCTGAGCTATGAATTTTCCGAATGGCAAAATGCCTGGTATGTCCATCACATTTACCGCGATGGCATGACCAATGAAGGGCATGTGCTTGGCCACTGGGCAGGTGATGAGCGGGTCTTTAACGATGGTATCGGCGGCCAGGCCCACAGCCTTATCGTCAACTGGGAACCGGTTGCTGGGCATCTACTGGAAGGCCGGCTGCGCACCTTAAAAAATGAAACCGCCTACGGCAGCAACCGTGCCCTTTATCACCGCGCTGTAGAGCTGGACCTACGTTACAGTACTACCTGGCACCAATATCTGGTTGGTGCTGAGCTGTATACCGGCAAAACCGTCTTTGGTGACCATTTCGCAAGCATTGGAGGCTTTATCCGATGGTAAAAACCGTCGCGTTACTGACATCAGCCCTGCTGTTTAGCAGCCTGGCTCACGCCGATTACCAACTGGAGCTGGGCGCCGGCATCAACAATGCCCAAACCAAGCTGGATATTGCCGACAATGTGACCCCGGTAACCAGCAGCGGCTGGAAAGTCGGTGGCCACCTCCATGCCGGTGTCCGGCGGCCTGTCAGCGCGCACAGCAGCTGGGGGATGGGCCTGGATTTAGACAGTGCCAACGGTAAGACGCTGGTATCGTTTAATGCTCTGGACTACCGCTACCTGTTTTCTGATAAATACAGCGTGGGCGCCTTCGTTGGTGGCGCCCGTTTGCAAGACGGTATTCCGGCCTGGGGCTATAGCTATGGGTTTTATGGGCGTTGGCAACATGCCTTGGCTGGTGCTGATCTGGAGTTGAAATACCACAAAGCCCGCCAAGTTGCTCGCGACAAACTATTACCCGGTGACCCACAAAACACGGTGACACAGGAAGTGTTCCGCACAGTAACGGTTCTCACTGTGTCATTGGTATGGCACTTCTGATTGCCAAACAGCTGCGCGGCTGGTGGCGGGCGCGGCGTAATCAGCGTAAAGCCCGTAAGCTTGCCAAGGCAAAAGCACGCCTTGATCAACGCTTTAGCGACGCGCCCTTTGAGCCGGCGGCCGTTAAAAATGTCGCCCTGTTGCGGTGGGATGACAAGCTCGGTGATGCCTTGATGTCCAGCCTGTTTATCAGCGCCCTGGCAGACGCCCGCCCTGATCTGCGTATTACGCTGCTGGCCGGGAAACAGGCTGCGGCCTTATTAGCTGGCTGCCCAGGCCTCCATCACATTGAAGTACTGGATAAACGTAGCCAGGGCACAGCCGAGCAGCTGGCCCGTTTTGCCGGCCAGTTTGATGCCGTGGTTGACCCCGGCACCCATATGAGTGCACTGGATCTTTATGCGCTGACACAGCTACGCGCGCCGCACTATATCGGCTGGCGCAAACAGGATTACCAGCTATTTGATGTCGCCATTGCACCGACGGCCGTCCATTTCGCTGACCGCTACCTGGCTGCTGCCGAACTACTAGCCCCTGGCAGGCCACTGGCCGGCCAGTTTTACTTACCGCAAGAACCCAGCCTGGATATCAGGCTCACGGGCCAGGGCCCAGCAGTTGTCATCAATCTCTTTGGTTCCTCGGTGCACCGGCGTTTTGATCGCCACAGTGCCAGCCAGCTGCTGCAATGGTGGCAACAGCACTACCCTGCACATCAGCTGTGGTTGTTACGTATTCCTGGCCAGGACAACTTCCTTGAGGAACTGGCCGCGCAATTTCCTGGCATCCAGATCACCCCCGGCCCAGCCAGCCTGGCCATGACCTTTGCACTGCTCCAGCAGGCCGATCTGGTTTTTACCCCCGACACCGCCGTTGTGCATTTTGCCAGCGCCTTGCAGCGACCATTGCTGGCTCTGTTCCAATACGGCCCGGATAACTTTGCCGAATGGGCGCCACGCAGCCCCCGGCAACAGGTGGTATTTACCCGCCAGCCGCAACATGCCAATGACAAAGTGAATGTGGCTGATTACAACCCTGATGATCTGGCCCGGGCCATCGACACATTGCTCGGGGCACCAGCATGAAACGCTGGTTACTGCAACAACTGGCTGGCCGCCGCCACCGTCACCGCCCGGCCAATGCCAAGCCTTGGTTATTGATCACCTATAACGGCTTGGGCGATATGCTGATGACCCTGCCGGTGATTAATGCCTTCACTGGCAGTGGTATTGCCTTGCAGGTACTGGCGCACCCGCGCAATGCCGGCGTGCTTCAGGGCCACCCGGCTATCGAACGCCTTTGGGTAGCCGACGCCAATAAGGCCCGAGCCCACCGTCAGCCAGACTGGCCCAGTGATGCCTATGAAAAAGTCATTTACCTGGGAGAACGGCTCAGCTTCCACCCACTGATGAACCTGCAACAGCTACGCTGCCAAGAACTGCTCAGCCTGCCCTTTAAAGCCCATCAGGTGCAGCAAAAAGCCCTGGATCCACTGGCGCTTAAGCTGGTAGACGGTTATCTGGGCGATGCCAGTGATGCACATTTTGCCAGCCGTATGGCCAGCGTGCTGGCGCCATTGGGGCTGACACCGGGGCACCCTGGGCTGCCCTTCACACCACCAGCCAAACGGCTCACCGCAGGCACTTGGCTCTTGAATCCTTGCGGCAGCCAGGAAGGCAATACCATGCCCGCTTCGCTGATCGCCCGCCTGCTCAGCAGGCTCCCAGGCCCGGTGGCGGCCTATAACAATCCCGGTAACCAGCAGCTACTCGCCCCCTGGCAGCAGCAGATCCAGTGGCTAACATCACCGACGGTAGCCGACGCTGCCGGCTGGCTGCTGGCCAGTACGGGGGTAATCAGCACCGATACCGGCATTGGCCACCTGGCTTGCAGCCTGGATGTGCCAACTCTGATTGTCCGTCGTGACGAGCACTGGCGTGCATGCTGCGATCCACTCTGGGGGACTCACAAGGTCGTAGTGGCCCACAGTGACCGTGACCTGGCAGCCATCAGCGACCAGGCTCTAGACGAAGCTATGCACTGGCTGCAGGCTCAGCGCTGGCAGGTGGCACAATAAACGGTACTGCGACCACCGATACGCACCTCTTTGAGCTCCCGGCCACATTGCAGGCACCCTTGGCCAGAGCGGCCATACACCGCCAATTGCTGAGCAAAGTAGCCCGGTTTGCCGTCGGCAGCAGTGAAATCCTTCAAGGTGGTGCCGCCCTGTTCAATGGCCTTGGCTAGTACCTGACGAATCGCCTCGGCCAGGCGCTGATACCGTGCCCGACTGATACTGCCAGCCGGGCGACGAGGGTCAATAGCCGCCATAAACAGTGCCTCGTTGGCGTAAATGTTGCCAACCCCCACCACCACGGCATTATCCATAATCAGGGTTTTCACCGGGATCTGCCGCTTACGGCTGAGGGCAAACAACCGCTCACCGTCGAAGCCGTCGGTAAGAGGCTCTGGCCCAAGCTTGGCCAGCAGCACATGCTGCTCACCCGGAGGCACATAAAGCCAGGCACCAAAACGACGCGGGTCGGTGTAGCGCATCACCATACCGTTACCCAGCACCATATCCACATGATCATGTTTGGCTATCGCAGTATCAGCCTGCACCATTCTCAATGCCCCGCTCATGCCCAGATGGACCAGGGCGCTGCCCATGGCGGTATTGATTAGCAGGTATTTGGCGCGCCGCTCAATACTGCTGATAGTCTGCCCCTCGAGTAGCGTCAGCGCCTCGGGGATCGGCCAACGCAGGCTGGGTTGGCGCACCACAATCTGCGCAATACGCTGGCCAGACAGGTGTGGCGAAATGCCGCGGCGGGTTGTTTCAACTTCTGGTAATTCAGGCATAACTCACAACGGATAGTAAAAAAGATACTGCTTCAGGCCGCTATAACGCTGACTGAGGCGACTCCGCCAGGCCAATAGCGGAGCAAAACCGTCCAGCGGATCTTCATCAAAGGTGGCCGCTGCCCACAGCAAAGAACCCATCAGGGCGTAATCACTGTACCCAGGTTGCTCACCGGCAAACCAGTCTTGCTCAGCCAACTTGTCTTCCAGCTCACTCAGCACCGTGTTAAGGCGGTCACTGTCGGCCTGCTGCGAACTTTGTTCCAATGTCATGCCGATCTGCGCCTCACGGGTGCGGCGAAAATAAGCCTGATCGCCCGGCGTCAGGTGGCCGTGGATCACTTTTAGCAAGAACCAGCGCAATGCCGGGTTAAGCTCGCTATCACACCAATGGCTGAATTGCTCGGCGCGCCCCTGCCCTTCCACAAAAAGCGGATGCTGCGGATACTGTTGTTCCAGATATAGCGCTATCTGCCAGGAGTCATGTACCCATTGATTGCCATCGTGGATCACCGGCACCTTACCCTGACCGGTTTTGGCTATCAGGGCTTTATCGTTGTATCGCCAGGGTACCGTTGTAAAAGGCAATTGCTTATGCCAGAGACAAAAATGGCTGCGCCAGCAGTAGGGGCTAAAACGGCGGTCCGGGTGGGCACCGGCCAGTTCGTAAAGTACCAGAGACATACTGTCCTCCCCGTGTTGAACTGAGCCAGCATACGCCACTGCTGGCATCGGCACCATCGCTAGCAATTGCCTTCAGATATAAAAAAACCCGGCAAAAGCCGGGTTTTTCAATGTACAAGAAGCTTATTTGATTTTCGCTTCTTTGTAGGCAACGTGCTTACGCACAACCGGATCGTACTTTTTGATTTCCATCTTTTCCGGCATGTTGCGCTTGTTTTTATCGGTGGTGTAGAAGTGACCAGTGCCAGCAGAGGAAACCAGCTTGATCTTCTCACGAATACCTTTTGCCATGGTTTACCCCTTAAATTTTCTCACCACGGGCACGCAGGTCAGCCACAACGGCGTCGATGCCCTTCTTGTCGATAATACGCATACCCTTGGTAGACAGGCGCAGCTTAACGAAACGGTTTTCGCTAGCTACCCAGAAACGGTGGGTGTGCAGGTTAGGCAGAAAACGGCGGCGGGTTTTGTTGTTGGCGTGGGAAACGTTGTTACCCACAACCGGACCCTTGCCGGTTACTTGGCATACTCGGGACATTGTCAATAATCTCCAAAAAAACATCAGCTCGAGCGATTATCACCTCGAGGCCGTCGCCTCAGGCGCAGAGAGGGCGCAATTTATACAGAAAAGGCCAACCAAGATCAAGCAGCTTCACACCCAGCCACGTTCGGCAAAGGAAATTACCTCACCGTCGCCCACCACCAGATGGTCCAGCATGCGCACATCTACCAGCCCCAAGGCCGCCGTCAATCGCTCGGTTAACTGGCGGTCTGTGCGGCTGGGCTCGGCGACACCTGAGGGGTGATTATGCACCAGAATCACCGCTGCCGCATTGGCAGCCAGTACCGCCTTCACCACTTCTCTGGGATACACTGCAGCAGCATCCAGGGTGCCATAGAAGAGCTTCAGTAACCGGATAACCCGGTGCTGGTTATCCAGTAGCAGTAGCGCGAAAATTTCCCGTGGTTCATCCCGAAATTCGCTAAGCAAGTACCGACGCACGTCAGCCGGGCATTGCAGCGCCCCCTGGCGCTCCAGCTTTTCGGCAAGAAAGCGTTTTGACAATTCCAGCACTGCTTGCAATTGCACAAATTTGGCCTGGCCCAGGCCCGGCGCCCGGCAGAAGTCCCTTTCACTGGCAGCGAGCAGGGTGCGCAAGCTACCAAAATGGCTGAGCAGTTCCCGTGCCAGGGTCACCGCGTCTTTGCCGGCGACGCCAACGCGCAGAAAAATCGCCAGTAGCTCGGCGTCCGTCAGCGCCTGGGCACCTCGCTGTAACAGCTTTTCTCGTGGCCGCTCACTGGCTGGCCAATCCCGTATTGCCATAGGCTCCTCCTTGAGCACGCTGACAGGGCCTCACTCAGATCCGGAAGCTACCCACCAACTGGCTCAGAGAGCCTTTCATGTTGTTCAGCTCTTTGCTGGTTTGCAGGTTCTGTTTGGCCCCGGCAGAGAGATTCTGAACAATCTCGGCAATGGTAGTCAGGTTCTGGTTAATTTCCTCAGACACCGCGTTTTGTTCTTCCGCGGCGCTGGCAATCTGCAGGTTCATTTCATTGATGGTTGCCACAGCAGTGGCCACCGCGGCCAGGGTGCTGACCACTTCATTGGCCTCGGCCACCGTCTGTTCACTGCGTTGCTGGCTGCTTTGCACCACCGCCACAGCTTTTTTCACAGAGTTTTGCAGGTTCTGTAGCATGGTGCTGATTTCCACCGTGCTTTGCTGAGTCCGGGCCGCCAGCCCGCGAACTTCATCAGCAACAACGGCAAAACCACGGCCCTGATCACCCGCCCGGGCCGCCTCAATGGCGGCATTGAGGGCCAGCAGGTTGGTCTGTTCAGCAATGGATGAAATCACTTCCACCACCTGGCTGATTTTGTCGGTGTCCTGATCCAGGTCGTTGATCACCCGGCCTGCTTCACCAACGTCATTGGCCAGGCTATCAATACTGGTAATGGCGCGCTGTACCACTTCCGTTGCTTGTTCGGACTGGCTGTCGGCATGGCGGGTAGCATCGGCGGCCTGGCCGGCACTACGGGCCACTTCCTGCGCGGTGGCATTCATTTCAGCCACCGCCGTGACCACCTGCTCGGTCTGCTGATGGTGACGCTGCATCTGCCGTTCATAATCACTGGCACCACCACTGATTTGCTCTACAGTGCTCGACAGACTTTCGGTAACCCCCGCCAGCTGTCGCATCGATTGCTGAATTTTCTCCACGAAGCGGTTAAAGGCTTTTGCCAAGCGCCCCAGTTCATCGTCGCGGTCAATCGGCAGGCGTCGGCTTAAATCACCGTCACCCTGGGAAATATCATCCAGTGTTGCCAGCAGGTTCTGGAGCGGGTTATTGATGGCACGGCTGAACCACAAGGCCGCCGTCACCATCACAATCACCACCAGCAGCGTGCCACCGAGCATGGTCAGGATGCGCTGGGTGTTTTTACGTTGCTGCTGGGCAGTGTAGGCCGCTACCTGTTTGTCGATATCATCAATGTAAAAGCCGGTACCCAGCACCCAGCCCCATTTTGGCAACACTTTGGCATAAGCCAACTTTGGCTCTTCTTTACCGGAAGAAGGTTTATCCCAGTAGTATTGTGAAAAGCCATCGCCTTGGGCGCTACGAACAATGCCCTGAATAACTTTGTTGCCCATTTTATCGGTGAGCGACCAGAAGTTTTTGCCTTCCAACTGGGGCTTGGCACCATGAACTATGGACAGGCCTTGTTCGTCATAAACGTAGAAATAACCATCATCTTGGTAACGCAATTGGCGCAGTACATCCTTGGCCTTGGTACGGGCTTCCGGGGTGTCTTGGCCATCGTAATAGGGGGCAATGGCCGTGGTGGCCAGGCGGATATAGCTCAGCAGCTGCGCTTTGTGCTCCGACATCATTTTCTGGCGCATATCCTTGACGTTGACCGTCAAGGCTTCGCTTTCCTGATGCCAGAGCATCAAGCTGGTCATGGCGGAAACCAGCAAAACTGGCACAACGGCCAGAATGAGGATCCGGGCACGAATGGACAAAGTTTTCATCACGCGTCCTTAGTAAATCATGATTGCTATTGGTGTATCGCCCACAACAAGGAAAAGCTTAAGCATAGACGGGGCTGGAAACGAAATATGCTATCTTAGCCACCCAGTTTTTGCTTCGGGGCCTCTATGAGTCTGACTGACAAACGTATCGTGCTTGGCATCAGTGGCGGCATTGCTGCTTATAAAAGCGCCGACCTGGTTCGCCGCCTCAAAGAGCGGGGAGCCGAGGTGCGGGTGGTCATGACCAACGCCGCCCGCGAGTTTATCACTCCATTGACCCTGCAGGCTGTATCGGCGAATCCGGTTAGCGACAGTTTGCTCGATCCGGCAGCAGAAGCGGCGATGGGCCATATTGAATTGGCCAAATGGGCCGATTTGGTACTGGTAGCGCCGGCCAGTGCCAGCTTGCTGGCACGGGTAGCCGCTGGCATGGCCGACGACTTGCTGACGACCCTGATCCTGGCCACTGACGCGCCCATTGCCCTGGCACCCGCCATGAACCAGCAGATGTATCGGGCACCCGCCACCACAGCCAATCTCGCCACCTTACAAAACCGTGGCTTTTTGCTGTGGGGGCCGGCTGCCGGTGAACAGGCCTGTGGTGATGTCGGCCCCGGGCGCATGCTCGAGCCCCTGGAGCTGGCTGCGCTGGCCGCGCAGCAGATCGGCCCCAAACCTTTGGCGGGCAAGACCCTGGTACTGACCGCCGGCCCTACCCGCGAGGCGCTGGATCCGGTGCGTTACCTGTCCAACCACAGCTCAGGGAAAATGGGCTTTGCCCTGGCCAGCGTGGCCCGGCAACTCGGCGCCGAGGTTACCCTGATCAGCGGCCCGGTCAGCCTTGCTACCCCGCCTGGGGTCAAGCGTATCGATGTGACCTCAGCCCAGCAGATGCATGACGCAGCGCTGAACGCAGCGGCCGCTTGTGACATTTTTATCGGCTGCGCAGCCGTTGCCGATTACCGGCCGGTGCTCAGCCATGGGCAAAAAATCAAAAAAGATGCCGAGCGACTCACCGTCGAAATGGTCAAAAACCCCGATATTATCAGCACCATCGCGCAGCTGGCGGCACGGCCAGCACTGGTTGTCGGCTTTGCCGCCGAAACCCAGGACGTGACCCGCTACGGCCGTGACAAGCTGGTGCGTAAAGGCCTGGACCTCATCGCTGCCAACGCCGTCGGGGAGGGCCTGGCCTTTGGCCAGGATGACAACCAGCTGACCCTGATCAGCGCCGATGGCGAACACGTACTGCCCAAAGCCAGTAAGACCGAACTGGCCAGACAAATGCTTACCCTGTTAGCCGACAAACTGAGTGCCACATCATGAAAACACCCATTCAGCTGAAAATTCTCGACCCCCGGGTCGGCACAGAATTCCCACTGCCAGCCTATGCCACCGACGGCTCTGCCGGTATGGATCTGCGCGCCATCATTGACGGGCCTATTGAGCTGGCGCCGGGCGACACCACCTTGCTGCCCACCGGGCTGGCCATTTACATTGCCGACCCGGGGCTATGTGCCACCATCTTGCCGCGCAGCGGCCTTGGCCATAAGCACGGCATTGTGCTTGGCAACCTGGTCGGGCTGATTGACTCTGACTATCAGGGGCAGTTGATGGTGTCGGTTTGGAACCGCGGCCAGGACAGCTTCACCATTAACCCCGGTGAACGCATTGCCCAGTTGGTTTTCCTCCCGGTGGTACAGGCGCGCTTTGATTTTGTTGAAGATTTTAACGCCACTGAACGCGGTGAAGGTGGCTTCGGCCATTCCGGCCGGCATTGATGGCAGCGCTTTTATCCCACCTGAACACGGGATAAACTAGAGCCATTTGAGGGGCCTGACCGGCCCCTCCTTCATGCCGCAGGGAAGTTGTACCATGGCCAACGCCAAGCTCAGCCGTCGCGAACAAATCCTCCAGTGCCTGGCCCAGATGCTGGAAACACAAGCCGGCCAGCGTATCACCACCGCCAAACTGGCAGCCCAAGTCGGCGTATCGGAAGCCGCGCTGTACCGCCATTTTCCATCCAAGGCACGGATGTTTGAAGGCCTGATCGACTTCATCGAAGAGTCACTGGGCTCACGCATTAATCTCATCTTGCGCGATGAAAAAGACACCCTGACCCGCCTGCATCACATGCTGCAGCTGTTGCTGACCTTTGCCGAGAAAAACCCCGGCCTTACCCGCATCATTAACGGTGATGCGCTGCAGGGCGAACAGGAGCGGTTACGCGAACGCATTGAACACCTGTTCAACAAACTGGAAACGCAGATCAAGCAGGTGTTACGGGAACGGCGGCTGCGTGAAGGCAAAGGCTTTACCGTTGACGACAGCGTGCTGGCCAACCTGTTGTTGGCCTTTGCCGAAGGTCGTATCAGCCAGTTCGTACGCTCTGGTTTCAAACATAAACCCACCGAAGGTTTTACTGCCCAATGGCAGCTGATTGAACAGCAGCTACTCTAAAGTTTTGGGGAATACGCCTTCGCCAACGCGAGGAAGTACCATGGAAGAGCAACAGCACTACACCGTCAAAACCCTTGCCGAGCCACTCTATCAAGGCAGCGGCTGGATCAAGTTCGTCGGCATCATGAGTATCATTGGCGGCGCGCTGCAGGCCATTAGCATTATCGGCATTCTCTGGGCCTGGTTGCCGATCTGGATGGGCATATTGCTGGTGCAGGCTACCGGTGCTCTGGAGCAAGCGTATCAGCGCAACGACTCTGAGCAGATGCTCACCGCCATGGGCAAGCTGAAAACCTACTTTTTAGTCACCGGCATCATGCTGCTGGTCAGTATTGTCGCCGTAGTGCTGTTTATAATTTTTGGTGGCATGGCCGCTCTGATGAGCGGCATGCACATGGGCAGATAATAAAAAAGCCGGCACGAGCCGGCTTTTTTATTGCCCTGTAGAACCTTTAGATGCCGTATTGCTGACGGTAAGCCGTTACTGCCTGCAAATCGGCCTGGCGTTCAGGCTGGCCTTGTAGGTATTGAATCAAATCCGCCAGGGTAATGATGCTGACTACCGGGCAGCCAAAGTCCCGCTCCACTTCCTGAATAGCTGACAGCTCGCCTTGGCCTTTTTCCTGGCGATCCAGGGCAATCAGCACCCCGGCAAGCGCCGCGCCCTGAGCCTGAATAATGTCCATGGACTCGCGGATCGCCGTGCCGGCGGTGATCACGTCGTCTACCAGCATGATGCGCCCCTTGAGCGGGCTACCGACCAGTGAGCCGCCTTCGCCGTGGTCTTTTTTCTCTTTCCGGTTAAAGCAGTAGGGGTAATCACGGCTATGATGGTCGGCCAGCGCCACGGCTGTGGTGGTGGCGATGGGAATACCCTTATAGGCCGGGCCAAACAGCACATCAAAGTCGATGTTCGCATCCATCAAGGCATCGGCGTAAAAGCGGCCTAACCGGGCCAGATCGCGGCCTGTATTAAAAAGCCCGGCATTGAAAAAATACGGGCTCTGGCGGCCAGACTTCAACGTGAACTGACCAAAGCGCAGCACCTGGCGTTCAATGGCAAAATCAATAAAGGCTTGTTGATAGGCTTTCATGGCGTTGTCCTAAAAAAACGGGGCCAAAGGCCCCGTAGCATTATTGCAGTGCGTCACGCTGGTGCGCAAAAAGTGTCGGCATGGCCTCGCGGGCCAGCGCTAACATGCTGTTAAGTTCATCAAAGTCAAAGGGTTGCGCCTCAGCGGTACCCTGCACTTCAATCAACCGACCATCTTCGGTCATAACAATGTTCATGTCCGTGTCGGCGCTGGAGTCTTCCTGGTAATCCAGGTCGCATACCGGCAAACCGTCCACAATACCCACCGACAGCGCCGCAACCATCTGCTTGAACGGGCTGGCTTTAAGTTTACCTTCGGCCACCATCCAGTTCAGGGCATCGACCAGCGCCACACAACCACCGGTAATGGCGGCGGTACGGGTGCCGCCGTCGGCCTGGATAACATCGCAATCAACCGTAATGGTGACATCGCCCAGCGCCGTTAAATCCACCGCAGCACGCAGGCTGCGGGCAATGAGCCGCTGAATTTCCATGGTGCGGCCAGACTGTTTACCCCGTGCCGCTTCGCGGTCATTACGGGTGTGGGTGGCCCGTGGCAGCATGCCGTATTCCGCCGTCACCCAACCCTGGCCCTTGCCTTTGAGCCAGCGCGGAGCGCCATCGACCACCGAAGCCGTGCACAACACCTTGGTGTTGCCAAAAGCCACCAGTACCGAACCTTCGGCGTGCTGGGTGTAATTGCGGGTAAGGGTAATTTGCCGGGGCTGCCCCGGGGCGCGGCCGCTATGTCGCATGGGCTGTCCTGATTGCGAAAAAGTGGCGCCATTATAGGGGAAGCGGGCAAACCGGGCCAAGGCGCGACAGCGCTAACTTCGGTATACTGGCAGCCATTGCATTAAGGAACACGCCATGACTTACAGCATGACCGCCTTTGCCCGCCACGACATGCGGGCCGACTGGGGCACCGCCGCCTGGGAGATCCGCTCTGTTAACCAGCGCTACCTGGAAACCTACCTGCGCCTGCCCGACGCCTTTCGAAGCCTTGACCCGGTACTACGGGAAAAACTGCGGGCCCGCTTAAACCGCGGCAAAGTCGAAGTGCAGTTACGCTTTGAAGCCGCCAACGCTGACGCCAGTACCCTGGCCTATAACAGCACCCTGGCGGACATGCTGCTCAGTCACGCCAGCACCCTGGCTGAGCGTGCTCATGGCGGCACCGTTAACACCGTCGATATTCTCCGCTGGCCGGGAGTCATGAACGCCCCGGAAGCCGACCTTGATGCCATCAGCGAAGCACTGCTGGCCGGTTTTGATCAGGCCATGGACGACTTCATTGCCGCCCGTGGCCGTGAAGGCGACACCCTCAAAGCACTGATCAGCACCCGCCTTGATGGCGTGCAGGCAGAAGTCGCGAAAGTACGCGAAAAAATGCCACAAGTGCTGGTTTGGCAACGCGAACGCCTGCAAAACCGTTTTGAAGAAGCCAAGGTAGAACTGGAACCGGGCCGCCTGGAGCAGGAAATGGTACTGCTGGCCAGCCGCGTTGACGTCGCTGAAGAGCTTGACCGCCTGGAATCCCATGTCAAAGAAACCCGCAAAATCCTCAACGGCAAAGGCGCCATTGGCCGCCGCCTGGATTTTATGATGCAGGAATTTAACCGCGAGGCGAACACCCTCGGCTCAAAATCCATCAGCACCGAGATCACCGCCAGCGCCGTCGAGCTGAAAGTGCTTATCGAGCAGATGCGTGAGCAGATCCAGAATATCGAATAATCTGTATTAGATAAGACGAGCGGGAGTTGTTGTTACGCCGCTAGCGCGCTCAGCGAGCCGCTCAAACCGCACCGTCTTTTTTCAAGCCCTGCACTGGCAGGGCTTTTTGCATTTCCCACAATAAACACTGGCTTGGCCGGCAACAGGTGATAGCTGGCACCGCCAAAACTTGCACCGGATCACAGCTTTGGCAACCGCCAGCAAGCCCTGCCCTATAGCTGACATAACAACTAAGCAGCGGAAACTAAAACAGAAATCCTAACCTGCCGGGCGTTTGGCAAGCAGCGGCGGGCTGCTTTTCAGGGTTTTCTTTCCAGCGCCCCCGTGCCAAGGTAGCGAGATCTTCATAACTTGATGATTTAAAAGACTTTTTATTTCACCGTTATGAAACATATTGCGCGCGAAGTTGTTTCAATTTCGCAACCTTTGGGCACCAATAGTTGAACCCTTATGTTTGATAAAAAGACCAAACAGCTGGGTAATGTCGCCGTCATTACCTTCTGGGGCCAGTTCGCCTCTTATACCTTCAATGCCATTCTGATCATTTTCCTGACCATGCCGCTGGTCAAATCCGGGCTGGGGCTGAGTGAGCACGATGCTTACCTGCTGTACGGCGTTATTCAGGCCATGGGCTACATTCTGCCTGTGGCGGGAGGTTACCTGGCGGATGAAGTGCTGGGGCTGCGCCGTTCGATTTTGTTTGGCTCCTTTTTGCTGGCGATTTCCTTTCTGTTACTGGTTACCGCCACCCATCTGGCCAAAGGCCATGTGCATACCGCCTTTTTGCTGACGTATCCGCTCATCCCCATTACCAACAGCCTGCTGATGGGTACGGCCTCGGCGATGATTGGCCGCATCTATATGCATGACGACCAAAAAGCCAAGCGCGGCATGACGGTGTACTACATCACCATTAACCTGGGGTCGATGCTGGGTATTGCTATCGCGCCGATGCTGATCAACAGCAGCTACGGGCCGCTGGGGGTATTCCTGCTGGCCTTTATGGGCAAGTTCCTGGCTTGGCTAAACTTCAGCCTGCGCCGCAAGCTGTATGACGATGTGCTGTTTGGTAAAGACACCGAACGCATGACCAGCCGCAAGTGGAGCACCCTGCTTGCCTATATCGCGGTGGCTTATGCGGTGGTGGTGTTCCTGTTTGATCACCCGCAGATGTCGGTATTTATCATTGCCGCCGGTATCTTGTTTGCCATCGCCCTGTTTGCCAACAAGACCATGAAACTGACCGGGGTGATTCGCCAGAAGCAGCTGCTGTCACTGTATCTGCTGGTGATCGGTTTTGTGTTCTTCGTGCTTTATAACCAGATGAACACCAGCATGATCCTGTTCACCAAGAACAACTCCGATCTGACCCTGCTGGGCTTTAAGCTGTATCCGTCGTCATTCCAGCTGGTGAACCCCATTGCCATCGTGGTCATTGGCAGTTTCATCACCAAGCTCTATCAGCGTTTTCCGCGTTTCAATATTCCCTACCAGTTTGCTACCGGCATCATCATTGGCGGTATTGGCATCAGCATTTTGTATCTGGCCGGGCTGCATGCTCAAAATGGCCTGGTTTCCGGCAATTATGTGGCCACAGCCTATCTGGTGCTGACCGTGGCGGAGCTGTTTGTCAGTGCCATTGGCCTGAGCATGATCTCGCTGTATTGCGATATGAAGATGATGGCTTTTGCCATGGGGGTCTGGTTCTTGACTACCTCGTTGTCAAACCTGGCTTCAGGGGAGCTCAGTGAACTGGTGGCCCTGCCCAAGCACCATGCTTCTGCGGTTCATACACTGCCCATCTATACCCACTATTACTTTTATCTGGGCCTGACCTCTGTTGTGATTGGCCTGGTCTTTATGGTGATTTCACGCTGGTTCAATCAACGCTACCAGCAACGAGGCATCGTTTTGCCCTGACGCCATATAAACGAAACATTGTGTTGCCTTGCAAGTTGTTAGCAGCAAGGTAATCTGACAACACAATTATTGGCGTAATCAATTAAAAGCCCGGCTAAACCTCGTTTTGCCGGGCTTGTCTGGCTTATGGCGGGGTTGCTTTTAACCCCAATCAGGTGGAGTAAGATGAAAAATATCGCCGCACCCAGGGCGGGAACGCTGGCCTGCCTGTCACTGGCCATACTGCTAAGTGGCTGCAGTGCGCCGCAACGCCCCACGCCCAGCCTGCACATTGCCAACAGCGCGCCACTGGCGGGGTTACCCGGCAACCGGCCAGGCTGGCCAAAGGCCGCCTGGTGGCAGCAGTTTGCTGACCCGCAATTAAATCAGCTGATGCAGCAGGCCATGGCCGGCTCACCAACCCTGACCGTAGCCCAGGCCCGTTATCAGCAAGCGACCCTGGCGGTGCGCCGCCAGCAGGCACAAACCCAACCACAACTCAAAGGCACCGCAAACCTTGGCGCCGGTTACAGTGATTACCAGTTCGGCGCCATCAAGCACCACAGCGGCACCTTGGCCGGCTCAGCCTTGTTGAATTTCAGCTGGGATCTGGACTTGTGGGGGAAAAAGGCCGCCGCCATTGCCCAGGCTGTCGACAGTGCCCATGCCCAGCAGGCCAGTAAAGCCGTGGCTCGCTCAGCGCTGCAATATCAGTTGGCAACCTTGTACTTTCAATGGCAGGCTGCCGCCGCCCGCCAGCAGGTGCTGACGGGCAGCCTCAATACCGCCAACGAGTACCTGCGAGTCGTGAATGCCCGCATCGATGCCGGTGTTGAAGACGACAACAGCCGCGATAAAGCTACGGCGCAGCTGGCACAGCTACGCCAGCAACAGGCCATGCTGGCCGGCCAGCTGCGCATTGTACATGCCCAGATAGCCGCCCTGATTGGCATCAGTGACGGCCAGCTGCCGGCGTTCAAGATGGTGGCGCTGCCGACCCCGCAAGGAGCCTTACCGGCCAATGCCAAGCTGGGGTTGATGGCCCGGCGCCCGGATATTGTCGCTGCCCGTTGGCAAATCAGCGCCGCCAGCCAGGGTATTAAACAGGCCCAGGCCGCCTATTACCCTGACATCAGCCTGTCTGGCCTGGCAGCCTTCTTGAAGATGTTCCCGGCGCTCGGCTCACAGAGTACTGACCGGGCCGCGCTGGCCAATATCGGTCCGTCAGTCAGCTTGCCGCTGTTTGAGGGGGACCGCCTGGACGCCGCTTTTGCAGCCAGTACTGCCAAGCTCAACACGGCCATCGCCCACTACAACCAGACCGTGGTGCAAGCCGCCGGCCAGGTAGCCAACGCCGTGTTGACCCTGCAACAGCTCACCCAGGCCGCCACGGCCCAGCAAAGCCAATATCAGGCGGCTCAGCGTCAGTATCAGCGGGCACAGTTGCGGGTACAGCAAGGGGTCGATGACCCTCGCCAGGCACTGGCAGCCAGGCTGCAACTGAACCAACAACGCGACAACCGGCTACAACTGCAAGCACAACGCCTCAATGCTCAACTGCAACTGATCCAACAACTCGGTGGTGGCTACCAGGCTCCCCAGCAAAGCTCCCGCCCGTCAGCACTTAAGGACGCACCATGACCGCGCAGCAACAACATTCGGACTCCCAGGCCGCTGACGCGCCACAGAACAAAGGCAAACGGCGCCGGGTTCTGGCCATTATCGCTGTGGTTTTTCTGCTGATCGGTGCCGCCTGGCTGGCCTATGACCGGCTGGTGCTGGCCTATCAGGCCGAAACCGATGACGCCTATGTAACAGGGAATCAGATCAGCGTTTCGTCACGTACCCATGGCACGGTACTGGCCGTTTACACCGACGACACCGAGCAGGTGAAAAAGGGGCAGCTGTTGGTCAAGCTCGACCCGGTTGACAGCCAGGTGGCGCTGGACAAAGCTCGGGCCGGTTTGGCGCAGGCTGTGCGTCAGGCCCAGGCGCAGGTAGCCCAGGCGAAACAGGCCGATGCGGCGGTAGCACAGCGCCGGGCGGCTTATGAACGCGCCAAAGCCGACTTTGCTCGCCGCCAGCCACTACTGGCGGCCAAAGCGGCGGCCAGGGAAAATGTCGACACTGCCCGGCGCCAGATGGAAGCCGCCAAAGCCGCCTTTGCAGAAGCCAAGGCCCATGCCAAAGCCGCTCATGTCGCGGTAGACGGCATGACCATTGCCCAGTTCCCGGCGGTACAACAGGCCCGGGCAGCCTTTATCAACGCTTGGGTCAGCCAACAGCGGCTGGCCATTGTGGCGCCCGTCAGCGGCTATGTGGCGAAACGGCGGGTACAGGTAGGCCAGCACATCCAGGCCGGGCAAAGCCTGCTGACCATAGTACCGCTGCAACACACCTGGATTGATGCCAACTTCAAGGAAACCGACATTGCGCATCTTCGCGTCGGGCAGCCGGTGGCCATCCAGGTAGATGCTCACCCTGACATGACCTACCACGGCACGGTACAAGGCCTGGCCGCCGGTACCGGCAGTGTGTTCTCACTGTTGCCGGCAGAAAATGCCACCGGCAACTGGATCAAAGTGATCCAGCGTTTGCCGGTGCGTATTGCCATTGCTGCCAAGGAGTTGCAGCAAAAGCCGCTGCAATTAGGGCTGTCTACTACTGTCACCGTTGATACCCATGACCGCAGTGGTGTGGCCCTGGCGCAGCAGCCGGAACATGATGCCGGTATGAGCACCAATATCTACGACGGCCAGCTCAGCGCGGCTGAAGCAGCAGCAGACAAGATCATCAGCGCCAACCTGGTGAGCAATGACTAAATTGTTCAACCGCCAGCTCAGCGGCCAGCCGCTGAGCGGCGCACCGCTGATCGCGCTGACAGCAGGGGTGGCCCTGGCCACCTTCATGGAGGTGTTAGACATTTCCATCGTCAACGTGTCGGTGCACACCATCGCCGGTAACGTGGGCGTCAGTGCCTCGGAAGGCACCATGGCCATCAGTGCCTATTCGCTGGCCAGCGCCATCATGCAGCCGCTGACCGGCTGGGTCTCCCGGCGTTTTGGTGAGGTGCAGACCTTCGCCTGGTCAGTGGGCCTGTTCGTGCTGTTTTCGTTCCTGTGCGGGTTGTCGCGCAGCATGGATATGCTGATTTTTTTCCGGCTGCTGCAAGGAGCTGTGTCTGGGCCCATGGTGCCGTTGTCGCAGACCCTGCTGCTAAACAACTACCCGCCAGAGCGGCGGCCTATCGCCCTGGCCATGTGGGTGATGATGGTGGTCATCGCGCCGGTATTTGGGCCCATTCTCGGCGGCTGGATCACCGACAACATCTCCTGGCCGTGGATTTTTTACATCAATGTGCCAGTGGGCATTTTCGCGCTGCTCATTACCTTCACACTGCTGCGCCAGCGGGAAACCAAAACCGAGCACAAACCCATTGATGCCATCGGCCTGATGCTGCTTACCGTCGGTGTCGGCTCACTACAGTTCATGCTCGATAACGGTAACGACAAGGACTGGTTCTCGTCGCCGCTGATCATCACCCTGGCGATACTGGCGGTGGTCTGTATAACTTTTCTGATTGCCTGGGAACTGATGCACGACAACCCGGTTGTCGACCTCAGCCTGCTCAAGCAGCGCAACTTTCTGGTTGGCGTGATTTGTCTGTCACTGGGGATGTTTGCCTTTTTTGGTGGCACTGTGGTGTTGCCCACCTGGCTACAAACCACCATGGGTTATACCGCCACCTGGGCGGGATTTGCGGTGGCTCCGGTGGGCTTTGCAGCGATTTTTATGTCACCGCTCATCGGCGCCAACCAACACAAGTTTGACCTGCGGGTGCTCAATACCCTGGGATTCGGCATTTTTGCCATTTCGTCGTTCTGGATGGCGACCAGCAGCACCACCATGAACTTCATGCACGTAGCAGAACCACGGTTGATCATGGGCTTTGGTATTGCCATGTTTTTTGTGCCGGTTAACCAGATCATTCTCTCCGGCCTGGCGGATGACCGCATTGCCTCGGCTTCCGGGCTATCCAACTTTTTCCGAACCCTGGCCGGGTCAGTCGCAACGGCGGTGACCACCACCTTGTATGAGCATCGCAGCACCTTTCACCATGCCCGCCTGGCAGAACACGTGCAGCCTGGCGCCGTCGCCACAGAACAGGCGTTACAGGGCATGCAGCAGGTAGGCCTGACGGGCAAACCGGCACTGGCCGCCATCAACCAGAGCGTCAACCTGCAGGCCCAGACCCTGGCGCTCAATGACATTTTCTGGCTGTTCGGGCTGATATTCCTGGCCATCACCGTGGTGATCTGGTTTGCCCGGCCACCCTTTTCCTCCGGGGGGCCAGGCCACTGAGGCGGCTGCCAAAGCCGCCCGGCCTTGCTAGAATGGCCTTTTTACGAGCAGCCAGACACCATGCGACGCGGTAATCTCTTTATTCTCTCGGCCCCGAGCGGTGCCGGAAAATCCAGCTTGATCAAGGCGCTACTGGACAATCATGGTAGCGACGGCAGCCTGGCGGTGTCGGTTTCACACACCACCCGGGCCATGCGTCCCGGTGAGCAAGATGGCCAGCACTACCACTTTGTCAGCACTGAGCAGTTTCAGACGCTTATCAATGACAACGCCTTTTTCGAGTGGGCCGAGGTATTTGGCAATTTCTACGGCACCTCGCGGCTGGCAGTGGAACAGCAGCTGACCCAGGGTATTGATGTCTTTCTCGACATTGACTGGCAGGGCGCCCGCCAGGTACGGGCAATGATGCCCGAAGCCATCGGCGTGTTTATTTTGCCCCCGAGCCGTGAAGAACTGGAAAGACGCCTGGTCGGCCGTGGCCAGGACAGTGCTGACACCATCGCCAAGCGCATGAGTGAAGCTACATCCGAGATGTCGCATTACAACGAATACGACTACCTGCTGGTGAACGACGACTTTACCCAGACCCTCAGTGCCCTGCACAGCGTTGTGCTGGCCGCACGACAACGGCTGGATATTCAGCGCCAGGCCCACAGCTCTTTGCTGGACGGCTTATTGGCGGTTAAGTAAACTAGCAGGCTACCTTTAGCAACCCTGTTTTGCCTGATGGGAGACACCAATGGCCCGTGTAACCGTAGAAGACGCCGTCGATAAAGTCGGTAACCGTTTTGATTTAGTCCTGCTGGCCGCCCGCCGTGCCCGGCAAATTGCCACTCAGGGTAAAGACACTCTGGTAGACCCGGAAAACGACAAGGCGACCGTTATCGCCCTGCGGGAAATTGAAAAAGGCCTCATTGACGTTGCCAAGCTCGACGCTGAAGATGCCCGTATGCGCCAAGAACAGGAAGCCGCCGAACTGGCAGCCGTGACTGCCATCAACAGTCCTGATCAGGAATAAGCCTGCAACCAAGGGGTGGCTGTGTATCTGTTTGAGGGCTTGAAGGAACGGCTGGCCAGTTATCTGGACAGCGAGCAGGTTGAACTCATCAGGCAGGCCTATATTCTGGCCCGCGATGCCCATGACGGCCAGAGCCGTTCATCCGGCGAGCCCTACATCACCCACCCCGTGGCGGTAACGGGCATCCTGGCGGATATGCACCTGGATCATGAGACCCTGTGCGCCGCCCTGATGCACGACACTATTGAAGATACCCCGGTCAGCAAAGAACAGATCGCCGAACAATTCGGCGATCCGGTTGCCGAGCTGGTCGAAGGGGTATCGAAACTGGATAAAATCCAGTTCAATTCCCGCCAAGAAGCACAAGCCGAGAACTTTCGAAAAATGATCCTGGCGATGACCCAGGACATTCGCGTCATCCTCATCAAGCTCGCTGACCGCACCCATAACATGCGTACCCTCGGCGCCCTGCGGCCGGATAAAAAGCGCCGTATCGCCCGGGAAACCCTGGAAATTTACGCGCCGCTGGCTAGCCGCCTGGGTATTCATAACATCAAGAACGAGCTTGAAGATCTCGGCTTTGAAGCACTGCATCCGATGCGCCAGCGGGTGCTGCGCGAGTCGGTAAAACGCGCCACCGGTAACCGCAAGCAATTGATGGATAACATCAAAAACGCCATTGTCGGGCGGCTTGAGGAACAGCATATCAGTGGCGATGTGCAGGGCCGGGAAAAACACCTCTATTCGCTGTACAACAAGATGCGTAACAAGGAACTGCAGTTCCATGAGGTGATGGACATCATTGCCTTTCGCATCGTCGTCAAAGACCTCGACACCTGCTACCGGGTGCTGGGGGCCATGCACAACCTCTACAAACCCAAGCCCGGCCGTTTTAAAGATTACATTGCCATTCCCAAGGCCAACGGCTACCAGTCGTTACACACCACATTAGTGGGGCCACACGGGGTGCCGGTGGAAATTCAGATCCGTACCGAAGACATGGATCTGATGGCTGACCGCGGTGTTGCCGCGCACTGGCTCTACAAGCAGGATGGCGAGAACGCTGGCACTACCGCTCAGGTGCGGGCCCGGCGCTGGATGCAAAGCCTGCTGGATCTGCAGCAAAGTGCCGGCAACTCCTTCGAGTTTATCGAAAACGTCAAAACTGACCTGTTCCCTGACGAAATCTACGTGTTCACTCCCGATGGCCGCATTCTCGAACTGCCGGCCGGTGCTACACCGGTGGATTTCGCCTATGCCGTGCATACCGATGTTGGCCATAGCTGTGTTGGTGCCCGGGTCGACCGCCAGCCGTATCCGCTGTCCATGGCGCTGGAAAATGGCCAGACGGTTGAGATAATTACCAGCCCCGGTGCCCGCCCCAATGCTGCCTGGCTGAATTTTGTGGTGACATCCAAAGCCCGCGCCAAGATCCGTTCGCACCTAAAACTGCTCAAGTCAGAAGAAGCCATTGCCCTTGGCCGGCGGTTACTCAAGCATGCGCTGGGCGGCAAGCCTTTTGCAAAGCTGGACGAAGCCCGGGTCAAGGAGGTGCTGGAAAGCACCCAAAGTGCGACCTTCGACGACTTGCTGGCCAATATTGGCCTCGGCAATGCCATGAGCATTGTTATTGCCCGCCGCCTGGAAGGCATGGGCGGTGAGGAAGATATCAGTAAAAAGCCCTCGGCCAGTGGCCGTAATAAGTTACCTATTCGCGGCGCCGAAGGGATGCTGATCAGCTTTGCCAAATGCTGCCGGCCGATCCCCGGTGATCCTATCGTGGCGCACATGAGCCCAGGCAAGGGTCTGGTGGTGCATCAGGAGTCATGCGGCAATATCACCGGTTACCAGTCCGACCCGCTGCGCTACATTCCGGTGCAATGGGAAGATGGCATTGATGGCGAATTTATCACTGAGGTACGGGTGGACATTCTTAACCATCAGGGCGCCCTGGCTACCCTCACGTCTGCCATCAGCAGTGCCGGTGCCAGTATCCAGAACCTCAGCACCGAGGAACGTGACAGCCGCCTCTACGCAATTTACGTGCAGTTGACCACCCATAACCGGGTGCATCTGGCCAATGTCATGCGCCGTATTCGCAAAGTGCCGGAAGTGGTCAAGGTGGCACGGGTAAAACGCTGATGAGCCCGGAACGCCTGGCGCGTATCAATGACGTGCTGAACCGCCGCCAGCCGGATCTGACCCTGTGCATGGATCAGGTACACAAGGCCCACAACCTCAGTGCTGTGGTGCGTACTGCCGATGCCGTTGGCATTCACCAAGTACATGCAGTCTTTCCCAAAGAAGGGGTGCGGTTACGCCCACATACTGCCGGCGGCAGCCTCAACTGGGTCAAGGTAAACCGCCATCGCGATATTGCCAGCGCCGTAACAACGCTGCGCCAGCAAGGCATGCAGCTGGTGGCTACCCATTTGTCAGACAGTGCCCGAGACTTTCGCGATATCGACTACACCCGGCCCACTGCGTTGCTGGTTGGCCAGGAGCTTGAAGGCATCAGCCAGCAAGCCCTTGATTTGGCCGACCACCACATCATGGTGCCGATGGTGGGTATGGTGCAGTCTTTAAATGTCTCTGTGGCCAGCGCCCTGATCCTCTTCGAAGCCCAACGCCAGCGGCAACTGGCCGGCTTTTATGAGCACCCCCGGCTAGCCGCAGCAGAGCGCCAGCGCATCCTCTTTGAGCGCGGCTACCCGCAATTGGCCCGTCAGTGCCGCCGCAAGCAGCTGCCCTACCCCGGCATCAGCCCTCAAGGTGACGTACAGGCCAGCGACGCCTGGTGGCAAGCGATGCGCTCGGGGGCCTGATGAGCGCGCCAGCGCTGGGCCTCAGCACCCCGGTCAGTGCCCTCAAAGGGGTCGGCCCGAAAGTGGCTGAGAAGATGGTCAAGTTGGGGCTGAAAACGGTGCCTGATTTGTGGTTCCACCTGCCGCTGCGCTATGAAGACCGCACCCGCGTTTGCGCCATTGCTGATCTGTTACCGGGCATGCACATTGCCATCGTCGCTCAGGTACTGAGCAGCGAAATTGTCTATGGCCGGCGCCGCATGTTGGTGGTTCAGGTGAGTGACGGCAGCGCCACCGCGACCCTGCGCTTTTTTAATTTCAGTGCCGCCCAGAAAAATAACCTGGCTAATGGCAAACGCCTGCGGGCTTTTGGCGAAGTGCGCGCCGGTAAAGCCCGCATTGAAATGATTCACCCCGAGTACCAACTGCTAGGCGATGACGATACGCCCACGCTGGCCGACAGCCTGACACCGGTCTACCCGACCACCGAAGGGCTGCGCCAGCAGACCCTGCGCAATGTCATTGACCAAGGGCTGGATTACCTGTCGAGTTCACTACCTGAGCTGATCCCCCCCCTGCTGAACCCGCATAAACTGGGCTTGGCCGAATCGCTCATGCTGGTACATCGGCCACCGCCGGATGTATCTCTGGAGATGCTCGAAACGGGCCAGCACCCGGCACAACAACGCCTCGCCATGGAAGAACTGCTGGCGCAACAACTGTCACTGCTGCAATTGCGCGCCAGCCACCAGCACCATCAGGCCATTGCCATGCACAGCAAGGGCGATCTGGAAAGCCGCTTTCTGGCCGCTCTGCCTTATCAGCCAACTGGCGCCCAGAACCGGGTCTGCACCGACATTTACCATGACCTGGCGTTACCCAAACCCATGATGCGCCTAGTGCAGGGCGATGTTGGCGCCGGTAAGACACTGGTGGCGGCACTGGCGGCTTTGCGCGCCATCAGTAACGGCTACCAAGTGGCACTGATGGCCCCCACCGAACTGCTGGCCGAGCAACACGCCCTAAGTTTTACCCAGTGGCTCGAACCACTCGGCCTGCGAGTCACCTGGTTGGCCGGAAAACAAAAAGCCAAGGCCCGCGCCCAGGCACTGGCAGAGATGGCCAGCGGCCAGAGCCAGCTGGTCGTCGGCACCCATGCGCTGTTCCAGGCCGAAGTCAGCTTTGCCAACCTGGCACTGGTGATCATCGATGAACAACACCGCTTTGGTGTGCATCAGCGCCTGACCCTGCGGGAAAAGGGCCGCCAGGGCCAACACTACCCACATCAGCTGATCATGACCGCCACTCCCATTCCCCGTACGCTGGCCATGGCCGCTTACGCTGATCTGGATACCTCGGTCATTGACGAACTGCCCCCCGGCCGTACGCCGGTCACCACGGTGGCCGTTCCCGACAGCCGCCGCCAGGACGTCATCGAACGAGTGCGCAGCGCCTGTGAGCAGGGCCGACAGGCCTACTGGGTCTGTACTCTGGTAGAAGAATCCGAGGTACTGGAAGCCCAGGCCGCCGAAGCCACCGCTACGGCGCTACAGGCAGCATTGCCGGCACTACAGATAGGGCTGGTGCATGGCCGTATGAAGGCCGATGAGAAACAGCAGGTGATGCAAGCCTTTAAAGCCGGTGTCCTGCAGTTACTGGTGGCCACCACGGTCATCGAGGTGGGCGTGGATGTACCCAACGCCTCGTTGATGATCATCGAAAACCCTGAGCGGCTGGGGCTGGCGCAATTACACCAGCTGCGGGGCCGGGTCGGCCGTGGCGCCGTGGCATCGCACTGTGTGCTGCTCTACCACGCCCCGTTGTCAGCCAGTGCCACAGCCCGGCTGGGAGTGCTGCGCGATTCTAACGACGGCTTCGTCATTGCCCAGCGCGACCTGGAAATCCGTGGCCCCGGTGAATTACTGGGCACCCGCCAAACCGGTATTGCCGAGCTGCGCATTGCCGACCTTAACCGTGACGCCCACCTGCTGCCGAAGGTGCAACAACTGGCGGCGCAAATGCTGCGCCAGCACCCAGAGCAGGCACAAGCCCTGATACAGCGCTGGCTGGCCGGCAGAGAAAGCTACGCCAACGCCTGATTTGTGATCAACATCAAATAATGACACTCTTGCCTTTTTACTCACAGAGGCCGCATTGATGAACGACACTATCGCCTTGCTGACCCAGCACCGCTCCATTCGTAAATACACCGGCGAGGCCATCAGCCCCGAGCAGCTCGATGCCATTCTGGCCGCCGCTCAAGCAGCCTCGACCTCCAGTTTTTTGCAGGCCAGCTCGGTTGTCCGCGTCACTGATCCACAAAAGCGGGCCGCGCTGGTTGAGCTCACCGGCGGCCAGAAATGGGTCGGTGAAGCTGCGGAGTTTTTGGTCTGGTGTGCTGACTTTCATCGCCACCAGCAAATTGCCGAAGGGGCCTTACTGGGTTACACCGAGCAACTGCTGATCGGCACCGTCGATACCGCCCTGATGGCACAAAACGCCTTGGTTGCCGCCGAATCCCTGGGCCTGGGCGGTGTCTTTATCGGCGGCCTGCGTAACCACCCGGAACAGGTAGTAGAGCTGCTGGCATTGCCGGAGCAAGTGGTGCCGCTTTTTGGCATGTGCCTGGGTCACCCGGCCCAGCAACCCAGCCTGCGACCACGCCTGCCACGGCCGCTGGTGGTTCATGAAAACAGCTACAACACCGAACTGGACCGCCAGCTGCTGGCCGATTATGACCAGCAGGTGAAGGCCTACTACCAAGCTCGCGCTGGTGCCAACAGCAAAGTCATGACCTGGAGCGAACAGATCACCGGCATCCTGAAAAAGGAAGCCAGGCCACATATTCGCGACTTTCTCAGCCAACAAGGCTTTAACCGCAAATAAGCATGGCGTATTGTTAGCAAGTTGTTATTGCCATGGCTCTGCAAGCCCTGGCATTCCATAGTAAAAACCGGCCCTATGAGAGGGCCGGTGTCGTGTTCGCAACGGAATCAGCATCTGCCGGTATGAAAGACATTCTGCATATTACAGTTAGCGGTACCAACGGTACGCGCCATCTGGCATTGTCAGTACGCCGCCGCAATTTACTGGCGGCGGCTGCCGGTGCCTTTTTGCTGTTGATGCTGGGCCTGTTTGCCTATATCCAGTTTCTGCAATACCGGGCTGACCAGGCCGGGCAGCTGCTGGCAGAAAATCGCCAGGCCCTGGCCACGCTGCAGGCAAACCTCAACACTGCCCAGAATGCTTTTAGCGAAGTGGAGCAACAGCGCCAGCTGCTGGAAACGGCCATCGCCCGTAAAAGCGAGGAGCTGAACGCCGCATCCGATCGCCTCGACAGCCTGGAAGACAAATTGGCCGCCGGTACGCCAGCCAGCCTGGATAGCGACGATCTGGCGGAACGTATCGATTTGGCGTCAGTGGCCATGAGCAGCCGGGAAGTGACCCTCAACCTCATCCCCAATGGCCACCCGCTGCATTACGCCTATATCAGCTCCGGCTTTGGCAAACGCATGCACCCGATCAAAGGCCGGGTTATTGAGCATGCCGGCATTGATCTGGTCGCCCATCAGGGCACTGCGGTACATGCCACCGCAGACGGTGTGGTCGAAATGGTCAGCCACCGCCGCAGCGGTTACGGCAACATGATTATTCTCAGCCATGCCTTTGGCTTTAAGTCACGCTATGCCCACCTCAAGTCGATTACCGTTAAACGCGGAACCTTTGTACATAAAGGGGATGTTATTGCCTATTCCGGCAACACCGGTACCAGTACCGGCCCGCACCTGCACTACGAAGTCATGTATGCCGGTATTCCGCTCAACCCCAAGCCCTTTGTGGACTGGCAGATCGGCAACTATGAAGAAGTTTTTGATTCGGAGAAAAAAGTTCCATGGCCATCTTTAATAGCGACCATCGAAAGCCTTCGGACCCTATGGCAACCACCGTTATCGCAGCAGGCACCCACATCCGTGGCGAAATCGAACTCGCCTGCAATCTCCATCTTGACGGCCACATCGAAGGCCGCATCCGCGCCGAGCATGCCGTTCGTATTGGCCGAGACGGCCAGGTAACAGGCGACGTCAACGCCGACAACCTGACCGTTGCCGGCAAGCTTAATGGCAGCGTCGAAGCTAAGGTGGTCGAGATTGTTGAAGGCGGCCTGATCGACGGCACCGTGTTTTGTGATGAGCTGATCATCGCCAAGGGTGGCCGCTTTTTGGGCGAGTCCAAACCACTGAAAAACAACGTTGCCCCCCTGAACGCCAGCAGCAACGGCACTGACAGCAGCGCTCAGGGTTGAGCCGCTTTACTGCACGGGCAGGTAGATGTCGGTGACAGCTTCGGTTTCCGGCACCTCCGGGTAAAACTGTAACCGCTCCACAAATAACGGTTCCTCCCTGAGTTCATAACCACTGGCAGGCAGCCATTGCCGGTACAAAAAGGCTATCGCCGATCCCAAGGTTTCATCACTGCCAATATGGCGCAGCCGCGCGTAGCGACCACCGGCAATGGTTTTAGCCACCACTGGCTGGTCAGCAGCGGCCAACGGTTCGGTAATGGTGCAGCATAAATCCAGCCTGAAATCAGCCGGCGGGGTTGTTGCCGGGTCGCCATAGAAAATATTAAAGGTTCGGCTTTTCGCCGGGCTCAGCCCTTTAGCCTGGCGCCAGCGAATGAACGCCTGAATACTGTGGCTGAGTTGCTGAGGCGACCCTTGATGGGTCAAACAAGCCACCATGACAGGGTTGACCGTTACCACACTGAGCGGTTGCTCACTGGCGCTATACATATGCTTTATCCTTAGCTGACGGAGTGGCTCATGATGCTGAGCCCAGTTTTGCCAGTCTGGGCGGCGCCGAAAAGCGGACGGGCTCATCGCAAAGTACTTGCTAAAGGCCCGGGAAAACCCTTCCAGGCTGTCATAACCGGCCCCAAGGGCAATGGCCGTCACACTCTGATGCTGCCTATAAGCCAGCTGCCAGGCCGCCCGCTTGAGGCGCAGTAGCCGTATCAGAGTCATTACCGACACCCCAAAGTAGGCAGAGCACTGGCGGTGAAAATGAAAGGGCGACAAATGGACGCGCCGGCACAAACTGGCGATATCCATTGGCGCGTCCAGATCGCGCTCAATATCGCTTAGTAGCGCCCTGAAACGCGCTTCATGGTCGCTCACAACACCCCCTCACTTGCATTGGCCAACAGCATAACCGACTGTTACAGCGCTGACTTGACCACCCTTGCTGATATGCGCGGCAAGCAAGCGCTTAACGCACAATGGCAATCTACGCTAAGCTGCCGCCATTAGCATCGGAGGCATTATGTTGAAGGTATTTTCGGCCATTGTCGCAGTGACCTTGCTCCTGCTGACCGGTACCGTTGCAGCGCAGCCAGCCTGCCAACTGGTACTGGATGCCGGCTCCAGTGGTACACGCCTGTATCTGTATCAATTTCAGCAGCACCGCTGGCAGAGCATTGCCGGCCCCCATACCGTGGCGCTGGCCGACCCGGTACGACAGCAACGGGGTAAGACCACCGCTGATATCGCCAGCACCGCTCAAGCCATTGCCACCAGCCTGACGCGCTTTCGCCATGACGGCCCGGCTAAAGCGGATGGTACACCGCGCTGGCACGGCCTGGACTGGCAAAGCGCTTGCCGGTTACAGGCTGTTTCTGTGTATGCCACCGCCGGAATGCGCCTGGCTGAGCAGCAACACCCGCAAGCGGCAGCGGCGCTCTGGCAGGCGGTAAAAAACGCCATCCGCGAGAAGGTTGGCCCTGGTGTGGCGATCCAGGCACGCACTCTTAGCGGTTTTGAGGAAGGACTCTATGCCTGGCTGGCGGTCAGCTACCGCCAGCAGCGCCAGGATTTGGGGATTGTGGAAATGGGCGGCGCCTCCAGTCAGGTGGCCTTTCCCTGCCCTGCCTGCAATACCAGCGACGATGCCCTGCGTACGGTGCGCATCGGTGGCCAGCCGGTGCCTTTTTACAGCTACTCTTTTTTAGGCCTAGGCCAGGACGAAGCCCCCAAGCGCCTGGGGTTACCGGCCAGTTGCCAGTACGATGCTGCGCAGCATCAGCCCGACTGGCACTTGGCACTGTGCCAGGACTTGATCCGGCTGCGCCGCGGCAACAGCATCATCGACCCGGCCAATTACCACGATGGCCATTATGCCGGCGCTCGTCAGGTGCCGGTGGCCAGGTCCGCCGTCAAGCAGTGGTATCTGACCGGCGCCTTCAAATACCTCAAGGCCGATCAGGTACAGCGCTGCTGCCAGCATCAGGGCCAGTGTTACAACCAGCAAACCGCCTGCTACCGCGCCGCCTACCTGCCTAAATACCTGTCGGTGCTGGGGATCCCTGATACCGCCAAGGTCGCTGATGCCAGCTGGACACTGGGGGCGGCCATTTGCCAGCAAGACCACTGTCTGGCCGCTGCCCAGCCGCTACGCTGCCGATGGTCTAAAAACGGCTGTATAGCCCGCCCCTAAAACCATAAAAAAGCCCCGCTTAGCGGGGCTTTCATTTACTTGCCTGTGGCTGCGGCATCTTTTTCTTTTTTACGCTCAGCGGCCAGTTCAGTTTGTAACTGCCGGGTCAGTTGGCGCAGCTGTGGCAGCATCTGCTGTGTCATCTGCTGCGTTTGCTGCATAACCTGCCCCATGACCACCGGCATTTTGTTGATGATGGCTTTGCCGGTGTCGCTCTTGTAGAAGTTCAGCATGTCGTCCAGCTGCTGGTCGGTGAAGTTGTCTTCATAGAGCTTGACCACAGACGGCTTCATCTTCGCCCAGTTCATGTTCTGCTTCATGACCTCGGTCATTTTCTTATAGTACTTATCAAAAATGGGCTGTTCCGATGGCTTCACGCCCATCTTCGCACCCATCTGCTTCATCATCGCTTCCATGCGGCTATAGGTACGGTTGAGGGTCGCATCCACGTTCATAATATTGACCAGCTCTGCCGCTTTTTGCTGTTTCGGTGCGTCAGCCGCGTGAACTTGCAGTGACAGCAACAACGCTGCCAGCATAATGCGCTTCATGTTGTAGTTCCTTGTTTTTAAATGACTTCCGTCTGTTGTATGGCTGATCGGGCAGCAATACGCGAAACCTGTCACGCCGGGGCAATACTACAAACAGTATTTATCTGCGCCCCGAACCGCTGCACCTGATAGTAAAGGTCAGCCGGTAAAAAAATCAAAGACATTGCCAAGACGGCTGGCTTTGGTCTTATAAAATTCGGTATAGGAGCACTGCTGGCAAATCACCGCCGTGAACTTGCGATTCTGCACATCAAAGAACTTTGAAAAGCCACTGCCAGTGGTGGCAATGGTGTCGGTATCGTAGTGGTTACTCTGGCATTTAGGGCAGGTCCATCGGGGGTCCATAGGTATTCCTTGTGAGACGTTATTGGCCCAGCTTACCTTATCTACTGCGGCAGAAGCACAAAGCCCCTGTCACACGGCTTGCCCGGCGGCCCAGCCGGAACTCCAGGCCCACTGGAAGTTGTAACCGCCTAGCCAGCCGGTAACGTCCATCACCTCACCGATAAAATACAGCCCCGGTACCGCTTTGGCCTCCATGGTCTTGGACGACAGGGCATCGGTGTCGACGCCGCCGAGAGTCACTTCCGCAGTGCGATAGCCTTCGGTGCCATTAGGATGAATGCGATACTGGCTCAGCACGCTCTGCAGCTTGTGCAGGCGCCCGTCGTCCAGTGCCCGCAGTGGCAGTTCAGCATCAATCAATCCTTGCGCCGCCAGTACGTCAACCAGCCGCCGCGGTAGCAATTTGGCGAGCGCCGTTTTCAGTGTTTGCTGCGGGTGTTTGGCGGCCATCGCCGCCAGCACCGCCGGCAGGTTCTGCTCTGGCAGCAGATCGAACGTAACGTCTTCACCCGGCTGCCAAAAGCTGGAGATCTGCAAGATAGCCGGGCCGGAAAGGCCACGGTGGGTAAACAGCAGCGCTTCATGAAAGCGGGTGCCATCGGCACTTTCAGCCGTCACCGGCAGCGCAACCCCGGCCAGCTCGGCAAAACGCGCAAGGTCGGGTTTATCCAGGGTAAAAGGCACCAGACCAGCGCGGGTTGGCAACAGTGGAATAGCAAACTGTTCGGCAATACGATAGCCCAGCGGCGTGGCACAGAGTTTGGGCATCGACAGGCCACCACACGCCACCACCAGGCTCTGACACTGTACCGGCTGGCCGTTGATTTGCACTTCAAAGCCACCGGCCGTTTTGGCAATAGTGCCCACCTGACTGCGTAGCCGCACCTCGGCACCTGCCCATTGGCACTCGGTCAGCAGTAGTTGCACGATGTCTTTGGCACTGTCGTCACAAAATAACTGGCCCAGGGTTTTCTCGTGGTAGGCCACGCCATGGCGCTCTACCAGTTCGATAAAATCATGCTGGCTGTAGCGGGCCAGTGCCGATTTGACGAAATGCGGATTGCGGCAAAGGTAATTGCCGGGGCTGGCGTGAAGATTGGTGAAATTGCAGCGGCCACCGCCACTGATGAGGATTTTTTTCCCCGCCTGCTTGGCATGGTCCACCACCAGTACGGTGCGACCGCGATAACCGGCCTGGGCAGCGCACATCAAGCCAGCCGCCCCGGCACCGATAATGACAACGTCAAACTGGCTCATCCGCCCCCCTGTTTCGAGGCCGCTAGTCTACGCAGGTCTGGCCATAACACCAAAAAAAGCCGGCCTGGTGGCCGGCGTTTGATATTACTGGCGGTTGGCCAGTGCTTCGGGTAAGGAGTCGATATGCAGGGTCTGCGTCGGGAAGGCGCAGTCGGCTCCCAGCTCGTGAATGATCCCCAGCACCTTGAGCAGCACGTCTTGCTTGATGCTGTGGTAAGTCACCCAGTCGGTGGTGCGGGTAAAGGTATAGATAAAAAAGTCCAGGCTGGAAGCACCAAAGGCATTAAAGTTCACGATCAGCGTCTGGTTCTGGTCGATGTCTTCATGGCTTTCCAGCATGGCGCGCACTTGCTCGATCACCTTGTGCATTAATGCCGAGTCCTGATAACGAATGCCGATGGTTTCGTAGATGCGGCGGTTTTGCATCCGTGACGGGTTTTCTACCGAAATCTGCGTAAACACCGCATTAGGGACATACAGCGGCCGCTTGTCGAAGGTGCGGATCTGCGTCACCCGAAAACCGATACGCTCCACCGTGCCTTCAATGGCACGGTCAGGGCTGCGGATCCAGTCACCCACCTTGAACGGTTTGTCGAAGTAAACCACCACGGCCCCAAAGAAGTTGGCCAGCAGATCCTTGGCAGCCATACCGATAACCAGGCCACCAACACCGCCAAAGGCCAGCAGGCCGGAGATACTGATCCCCAGGCTCTGAAAGACGGTCAATAGCACCACTACCAGAATCGAGGCTTTGACCAGTTTGCCCACCGCCTGCACTGTAGTGATGTCTTTGCCCTTGCGAACAAATTCGCCTTCACCGCCATTGGTCAGCCGCCAGGCTCCCCAGGCAAAAAGCACTTCCAGTAGCACCTGGCGGGCAACCGGCAGGTAATCGGTGAGGTTGGAGTCAATACGTTCTGCGACGGTATCGGCCACCATACTGACGCCCACCAGCAGGATCAGCCAATTTACCGGGCCGTTCAGCGCATCCCAGAGAATATCGTCCCAGCGGGTGGCTGAACGGCCAGCCAGGCTAAAGATCCGTTTGGCAATGAGCCGCCAGGCCAGTGTCACCAGCAGCGTCATGCCAATAATCAGCAATACATCCACCAGCCAGCCCTCACCCAGCCACTGGGTCATGGTCTGGTACAGGCTTTTCCAACCGGCACTGAGCTTGTCCATCACAATACCGCCAGTACGGCCTCGGCACTGGAAACCTCAAAGGTTTTCGGCGCCTCCACAGCCAGGTGCGTGACGATGCCATCGTCCACCACCATGGCGTATCGCTGGCTGCGAATGCCGCCAAAATCACCGGTATCCATATCTAGCCCCAGGGCACGAGTAAAGGTGGCACCGCCATCCGCCCACAGGTTAATGGCATCAGCGTTTTGCGCTTCGCCCCAGGCAGCCATGACAAACACATCATTGACCGACAAACAGACAATGGCATCCACACCCTTGGCCTTGAATTGCTCGGCCTGTACCACAAAACCCGGTAAGTGTGCGGCGCTGCAGGTCGGTGTAAAGGCACCAGGGACGGCAAACAGAACGACTTTTTTACCGGCAAAAAAGGCCTGGCTGTCAATACTGCTGGGTTTACCGTCGACCATTTGTTGCAACGTGGCGGCGGGAATTGGGTCACCGACCTTGATCATCATGTGCTCCTTGAAAGCGCGTCAGTTATTTCGAAAAGCCTAACGCAGCAGGCTTAGCAGGGGTAGATATCAAAGCGGTTTTTCTTGGTTGCAACGGTAGACGCCGGTGTTACCCCCGCCATGGGCATGGCGTAGTCAGGGCGTTTTACCACCACCTTTTGCCTGGCAGCCGCCTTAGCGGTAGCCAGCAGAGCATCGGCATCCGGGTCGGCGCCTACCAGCGCTTGAAACACCCGCATTTCTTTTTTCACCAGTGCTGATTTATCACGATGCGGATACATGGGGTCAAGGTAGACCACGTCGGCCGCCAGTGTTGGCAGTAGCGCCAGTGCCGGCCCGTGCTGCAGCTGCATGCGCGCCACGATGGGCGCTACCTCGGCATCGTCAGCGGCCCTGGCCAGGCCATCTGCCAGCAGGGCCGCCACCGCACCGTGACGCTCCAGCAGCGTTACCTGGCATCCCAGGCTGGCCAGCACGAAGGCATCTCGGCCCAGGCCGGCAGTGGCGTCAATAACCGACGGACAAGCGCCCTTTTTCAGCCCCACCGCTTTGGCAATCGCCTGGCCCCGGCCGCCGCCAAACTGGCGACGGTGCGCCATGGCACCACCGGCAAAGTCTACGTAAACGGCACCCAGTTTCGGTTCATCCGTTTTACGCAGTTCCAGGCGCTGGTCAGTCAGTACCAGCACACACTGCCCAGGCCCCGCTGCTAACAAGCCGAAGCGCTGGCGTAAGGCCTCGGCAGTTCTGGCCCGGTGCGGGCTTTCACACAATAACGGGATAGGCATAAGGGTCTCCGGTGGTGGCGGGGCCAGTCTACTGTGCTCTATCGATAACGACAATCGCTCACTTTACAAAGTGAAAGCTTTACAAACAAAACAAGTGAGCGCAGATTTATAAAGTAATTTATTTAAAAAGGTAGCTAGCATGTATCTGGAACACTACAACGTCACCGTGCCGGATCTGGATGGTGCCATTAAGCAACTGCTGACTTTCTTCCCGACATTTCGCCTGCGCCATCGTGCTGAAGACACCATCAAGAGCACTTTTGGCAAGGGCCAAAGCCTGCTTCGCTGGGCTCATGTGGGCACAGACGACTGCTATTTCGCGCTACAATCACCGGCTCCTGATACGGATTTCATTGCCAACCCACAGCCTTACTTTAACCACCTGGGGCTGGTAGTGGATGATCTCGAACCCTACCGGCAGCGAGCCCAGGCCATGGGCCTGACCTGGCAAAACAGCACACCTCACCCGGCCCGTGAACGCATGTACGTAAAATTACACGAAGGGGTGATGCTGGAGCTGATCCACTACCGCACCGCCGATAACGCCTTGCGCCACCAGTACTTGCCGGAGCCACACTGATGCAGACCGTAATCTTGTTAGGCAGTGCCCGCGGTAACGGCTATACCGCAAGCCTTTGTGAAACGCTTGGTTACCCCGTGCTGAACCTCAACGGTTATCAGATCCGCCCTTTTGACTACCGCGACAACGGCACTGGCGATGACTTTCTGGCGTTGATGGAAACCCTGCTTCGCTATGACCGCATTCTTTTTGCCAGCCCATTGTACTGGTACAGCATGAGCGGCCAGATGAAACTGTTCTTTGACCGTATCACCGACCTGCTGGAACACCATAAAGACATGGGAAGACTGTTACGGGGTAAGCAAGCCGGAGTACTGGCCACCGGAGGGGCGGCAACGCCACCAGATTGCTTTGAGGAGCCGTTCCGACTCACTTTTGACTACCTGGGGATGCACTATCAGGGCATGAGCTATGTGGACACCTCGGCTGGCCTGGATGCCGCCAGCATGGCCATTGCTGCCGCGCACTTCAAAGCCGCATAAAAAACCCGGGCAAGCCCGGGTTTGCTCAGACGCAGTTGTCACCCACCGAATAACTGATGCATTGACTGATCTCGTTGAAGCTCAGCGCTGACTCTGCCTGCCAGGCATCAAAAGCACCTTGTATAGCCCGCAGTGACCGCTGGCTGCCAAGACCACCGTCAACGATGCCGGTATGGCGCAAGTAGTGTTCGACATCCTGGCTCAGCAAAAAGGTATCCACCCCCAGCCGACGCAGCGCATAAGGGCCAGTATTGCCACCCAGGCGGGCGCCGTGTTTTTTCAGGTATTGCCACAGGCCCACCACGTCATTGCCGGGCCATTGGCGCAACCAGTCAGCGGCGCTGCCGTGGCGCTCAGCCAAATCCTGCAACAGCTGCGCATTGTGGCGAATGGTCAGCACTTTTTTGGCATTACGGATGATGCGCGGATCCTGCGCTTTTTGTTCCCAGACTTCATCCGGCAACAACAGCATTTTCTCTACATCAAAACCGAAGAATACCGCCTCAAAGTCAGGCCATTTTTGCTCCACTACCCGCCAGACAAAACCACTTTGAAAGATCTGCCGGGTAAAGGCTGCCAGTAGCCGATCGTCACTCAGGGTTGTCAGATCAGCAAAGTGCGAGGGTGGCCGCAGCAGCGCTTTTAGCCCGGCTTCACCCCCTTTACGCTCAGCGGCGCGCGCCCAGATAGCATCAAACGGCTCGCGCATCAGGCGGCAATGCCACTGTGGCGCAATAACGGCTCCACCGATGGCTCCCGGCCCCGGAAGGCTTTGAACAATTCCATCGGCTCTTGCGAGCCGCCCTGACTGAGAATGCAGTCAACAAAGGCACGGCCCGTGTCGGCATTAAAGACCCCTTCTTCCTCGAAGCGGCCAAACGCATCGGCACTGAGGACTTCCGCCCACTTGTAGGAGTAATAGCCAGCCGCATAGCCCCCGGCAAAAATGTGCGCGAAGCCATGCTGGAAGCGGTTGAAAGACGGCGGCGTCATCACCGACACCTGCGCCCGAACCTCATCCAGAACCGACTGAATGCGCCCACCCTGGCCTGGGTCGTAATCGCGGTGCAGGCGCAGGTCGAACAGGGAAAACTCAAGCTGTCGCAGCATCTGCATGGCGCTTTGGAAGTTGCGGGCGGCCAGCAGGTTATCCAGCAGGGCTTGCGGCAGCGGTTCAGCGGTTTCGACATGGCCGGAAATAATGGCCAGCGCTTCCGGCGCCCAGCACCAGTTTTCCAGGAACTGGCTGGGCAGCTCTACCGCATCCCAGGGCACACCGTTAATGCCGGCAACCTCGGCCACATCAACCCGGGTCAGCATATGGTGCAGGCCGTGACCAAACTCGTGAAACAGGGTAATGACTTCGTCGTGAGTAAACAGTGCAGGCTTGCCCCCTACCGGCCGCGAGAAGTTACAGGTCAGATAAGCCACCGGCTTTTGCCGGCTGCCATCGGCAAGGGTGCGGCTGCCCCGGCAATCATCCATCCAGGCGCCACCACGCTTGCCTTCGCGGGCATAGAGGTCAAGATAAAAGCTGCCGATGTGTTCACCGTCTTTGCTGATATCAAAGAAGCGCACCTCCGGGTGGTAAAGATCCACATCTTTACGCTCCGCAATATCCACGGCAAAGAGCTTGTTTACGACCGCAAACAGCCCCGGCACAACTTTGGTTTCCGGGAAGTACGGTTTGAGCTTTTCATCACTGACGCTATAGCGGCTGTCTTTGAGTTTTTCGCTGTAATAGCTCAGATCCCAGCTTTGCAGATCAGCACAGCCTTGCTCGGCGGCAAAGGCCCGCAGCTCTTGTAGATCCCGCTCTCCCTGCGGCTTGGATTTGACAGCAAGATCAACCAAGAACTGTTCAACCTGAGCCGGGGTGTCGGCCATTTTGGTGGCCAGGCTAAGTTCAGCGTAGTTGCCGTAGCCCAGCAGCACCGCCAGTTCATGGCGCAACGCCAGGGTTTCATCCATGATGGCACTGTTATCGAATTGGCTGTCTCCAAGCTCGGAGGCCCGGGTACTGTATGCACGGTACATTTCCTCGCGTAAGGCGCGATCGTCGGCATACGTCATCACCGCCAGATAGGCCGGCACATCCAGGGTCAATAACCAGCCGGTTCTGCCTTTACTGTCAGCCAGTTCAGCCAGCATCGCTTTGGCGTCTGCCGGCAGGCCTGCCAGGGCGGTTTCATCAGTAATATGTTTCTGCCAGGCCTGGGTCGCATCCAGCACATTATTGGCGTAGCTTGAGGACAACTCTGACAGGCGTGCCCGGATCTCACCGAAGCGCTGTTTTTTCTCTTCGGGTAGATCAACCCCGGACAGGTGGAAGTCTCGCAGACTGTTGTTGATGGCTTTTTGCTGGGCCGCGCTCAAGTGCGCAAATGCCGGGCTACCAGCCAATCGCTGATAAGCCGCAAAGAGCGGCTGGTACTGGCCAACCCAGGTGCTGTACTCACTCAGCAGCGGCAGGCATGACTCATAGGCCGCCCGCCAGGCATCATTGCTCATCACCGCGTTGAGGTGAGAAACCGGCGACCAGGCTTTCGCCAGCCGATCACCGGTTTCTTCCAGTGGTTCAATCAGGCTCTGCCAGCTAGGCTCACCTTCAGCCTGGGCTGTGGCTTCAACGGCAGCGCGGCAATCTGCCAGCAGCTGCTCGATGGCAGGCTTGATGTGCTCGGGCTTGATGGCACTGAAGGGGGGTAATACGGCGTTGGTCAGTAACGGGTTGGACATAAATCACTTCTCGTATGAGGGATACGTGTTGAGATTGGGCCGAATGGGCAAAGTTCAAGGCCGGCAAAGCCGGCCTCAGAGTTTTTCAAAATCCTTTTTCAGCTGATACTCGCTGTCAGTGACAATTTGTTCCAATGCCACTACCCGCTTTTTCAGCTCCGCCAGTTCCTCCTGCAGCTTTGCATCGGGCTGCTCAGATGCCTTGGCGCGATGCTTCATCCAGTTGTTGATAATACCGGCGGCCAGACTGGCAATCACCACCCACAGAA
Source organism: Gallaecimonas aegicerasi (assembly GCF_045291545.1). Taxonomy (GTDB): domain Bacteria; phylum Pseudomonadota; class Gammaproteobacteria; order Enterobacterales; family Gallaecimonadaceae; genus Gallaecimonas. Next base: position 56,977 of record NZ_CP149514.1, on the reverse strand, counting down.
CAAAGGTAAATACACTCATGACGGACTCCAGTTAGGTTCATCATTACTTTACCTCAGTTTAAAAAATCGCCACCACTACGGACACAAACCATTACGTTTTTGCCGGTGTACGCATGGTCACAAACTCTTCTGCCGAGGTGGGATGAATACCGATAGTGGCATCAAAAACCGCTTTGGTGGCACCAGCCTTCATGGCCACCGCAAAGCCTTGGGTAATTTCCCCGGCGTCGGCACCGACCATGTGCAGCCCTACCACCCGATCAGAGGCCGTATCCACTATCAGCTTCATGAAACTGCGCTCCAGGGAGCCAGACAAGGTATGTTTAAGGGGCCGAAAATCGGACTTGAACACCGTAACGTCGCCGTATTTGGCCCGCGCTGCGGTTTCGGTCAGGCCAACGGTGCCGATATTGGGGTGGGTAAACACCGCTGTGGGTACATAGTCATAACTCATGTCACGGCTGCCATCCCCGTAGAGGTGGTTAACCAGCGTCATGGCTTCGGCCAGGGCGACCGGCGTTAGCTGCATCCGGTCAATCACATCGCCCAGCGCATAAATACTGTCGACGCTGCTTTGGAATTGTTCATTGACCTTGATAGCGCCTTTGGCGTCCAGTTCGACCCCCACCGCTTCCAGCCCCAAATCATGGGTACGTGGTACGCGACCTGTTGCAAAAAGTACCTGATCCACTTCCAGCTCTTCGCCGTCAGCCAACGCCAAGCGCAGGCCGGTATCGGTCTTGTGGATAGCGGTGACGTTGTTGTGAAAACGAAAGGCGATGCCGTCTTTGGCCATTTCTTCACCGACAAAATGCCGGACATCGTCGTCGAAGCCGCGCAGCAACGCCTCACCACGGTAAATTTGCACTACTTCGCTGCCCAGGCCACTGAAAATGGATGCAAACTCGGAGGCAATGTAACCGCCGCCCACCACCGCCAGACGTTTCGGAAAAGTCGGCAAATCAAATACTTCATTGGAAGTAATGGCATGTTCGCGGCCGTGAATAAAAGGCACGAAGGGCCAGCCACCAACAGCGACCAAAATACGCTCGGCGCTGATTTCCTGCCCGCCGACTATAACCGTATGGGCACCGCTGATCTTGGCCATACCGCGATAAACGGCCACCTTGGCGCCATCCATCAGGCCATCGTAAATACCGTTCAGACGACTGATTTCCTTGGCTCTGTTGGCCTTGAGCTTATGCCAGTCAAAGGCCGGGCGCTCGCTATGCCAACCAAAGCCGCGAGCCTGCTCAAAGCCGTGGCCAAATTCGGCGGCATAGGCATACAGCTTCTTGGGGATGCAGCCGAGGTTCACGCAGGTGCCGCCCATATCGCTGCCTTCGGCAACGGCCACACGGGCGCCGCTAGCGGCCGCCATACGGCTGGCGCGAACACCACCACTGCCACCGCCAATCACAAATAAATCATATTGATACTGGGACATGCTGCTCCCCTGAAAATCATCTCGTGGCTGTCATTATGCCTCAAAGGCAGGGCTGGCTCAGCCCTTCCCGTAAAGCTGCTCAGCGCGCTGGAACATCACCCAGGAGGTGGCAATGTATTTGTCACCAGACAGTGGCACGTTGCCCCGGTGCGTATGGGTAAAGCCGGCCGGGGCAATCACCATACGGCCACGCCGGGGCGAAATACGGGATTTTTGATAGTAAAACTCGGTCTCGCCACCTTCTTCGACATCGTTGAGGTAAAACATCCACAACAGCACCCGATGTAGAGGTTCATTGTACGGTGCCTGCGGGTAAATCTCGGAGTGCCAGTGCGGGTAGCCACCTTGCCCCTGCTGATAATGCTGCAGGTTGATATAGCCTGAGCGGTAAAAATGCTGTACCAGGGCATCAAGATTGGCTTTCCCGGCAGTGGCATAATTATCTGGTGTCAGCGTCACTGGCTGCTGTGAACTGGGATCCAGCACCTGTGGTGACACCGCTCCCATCAGTAACATCGGGTGCTTGTCCAGATAATTGCGGATATGCGGGTAGCTGTATTGGATCAAGGCTTTGTGGGCGTCCTGCCATTCAGGCCGGCCATCCAGGGTGATATCACGGGAGCGTTTTTTCGCGCTATCAATACCGGCCCCGGTACGCCCCGGGGCAACGTGGGGGTCAGTCTCGAAGCGGCGAATTAAGCTCTGGCAGAGTTCGTCAGGGAGTGCGTCATCAATTATGTCGATAAAATCCATGATATGGCCGGCAAAGAGTAACAACACCGCTACCATAACGTAAAAAGGGCGGCTGATGCCGCCCTTTCACTATTTGCATTCGCGATGCTGAACCTGCCAAACCACCGGCTCCCAGTACTCTTCCTTGAATAACTTAAAGCGCTTGGCTGGAAGAAACTTTGCCGCCAGGTAGTAGATGGTGTCGGGCTCCACGTGGATGGTGATCGGTTTCGCCAGCTCCATACCTGGGCCACGGCGTAACCGGTAGTCAGTGATCAACTCATGCAACATGATCTGATGGTCACCGGGGCTGAGCCGGAAGGTGTCTTTGGAGCGCAGAACACCTTCACCATCAATGCTGTTCACATAGGCAGGGTAGAGATCGCGCGTTTGCGGTGGTGTAAAGAACACCGATACACGGCCGCAACTGCCTTTGGTCAAAGCCTGCTCCTGGCTTTGCTTACCTTTTATCTCCAACTTCCAAGCGGGCATAACCTGGACATGTACTTTGGTGGCAAAGCTCTGCTTTTTGCCTGCGCGTTCCACTTTAACGGTTAGCACATCGCCCTCTGAGAGCTCACTGAACTGTGCCAGCACCTCCTTGAGGGGTTGGCGTTCGGTCAGCTTGCCATTCACCGACAAAACCTTGTCGCCCTTCGCTATGCCCATGGCAGCAGCATCAGAGCCGGGAGTAACAGCAACAACAGTAAAAGACTTATCCAGTACCGCCCCCCAGTCATAAAAGCGCCGGGCCGGCTCTTCAAGGGTTAACGGTTTCACATTATTGTCTTGCTCTGCTGCCATCACCGCTGCCCGGGCTTTTTCCCGGGCCACTTCTTCACCCGTTTGTCCAGCATGGGCCACACTGAACGCAAAAAGCGCCAGTAATCCATTGATCAGCATTACTTTTTTCATCGCTGTTCTCCTCGCCACTGTTGCAGTGCCTGCTGGCGCTGCTGCCAAAGCTGTTGGATTTCCTTCTCACTGGCACCCTGAGCATAGGCCTGTTGCAATTGCCGATCCTGCATAACCACTTCATAGGGTGCTGTTAGTTGATCTGCGCCGGGCGCTAAAACGACGCTCATGATGACCAATGCTACAGCCGCCGCCGCAAACCTGGGCCAGCGTCGATTCTGCGGCTTAGGGAAAAGCGTACTGGCAAGCGCATCGGCGCCATCAACCGGTATCGCTTCGAGACGTGCTTTCAATGCCCGGGCAAAATACTGCTGTTCATCATTCATCTTTATAACCCCTATTGACTGCCTCTGCGGCCAGCTTATGCAAGGCTCGCCGGTAACGCTGTCGGACTGTCGTGGCCGTCAATACAAAGATATCTGCTAACTCTTCATGGCTATAGCCTTCTACAGCATGCAGCCATACCAGGGCGCGGTCTTTTGCCGACAAAATATTGAGTAACGCTTCAATATCAGCCAGTTGGCCAAGCGCCTCGGTAGCCATCTGCCAGTCTGGTTGCTCAGGCACCGCAGATTGCATATCAAGCAATTCAGGGCGGCGGAGTTGATCCAGAGCCAAATTGACGGCCAGTTTTTTTAACCAGGCACCAACACGGTTGGCTTCTTTTACCTGAGGCAAGCGCACAAAAGCTTTGAGAAAAGCCTCTTGTACCAAGTCACTGGCGCTAGCCCGGTCTGGCATCATCGCCAGGGCCAGCCGCATCATCGCCGGATAGAAGGTTTCAAACAGCAGCCGCTGGGCTTGCTGTTGCCCCTTTTGGGCCTGACGAAGCTGCCGTTCACTGAACTGCTGGCCAAAGCCTGACGACACAAAAGTCTCCCGTTGCTTTATGGTTATGACGGGTAGCCGTTAAAAAGTGTGACAATCGGTGCAAAGAATCTGCGCTGAGCAGCCCAAGGCTGGGGTAACCCAGCCTGTTTAAAACCATAGCATTGCGCGGGATATGAACCGGCAAGTAAAAAAGCCGACCTGAGGTTTTAAACCCCAAAACGAAAAAGGCCCAGTCGTTAGACTGGGCCTTCTCGTGTATTAGGTGCCTGGCAGTGACCTACTCTCACATGGCGAATGCCACACTACCATCGGCGCAACTGCGTTTCACTGCTGAGTTCGGAATGGAGTCAGGTGGTTCCACAGCGCTATTGCCGCCAGGCGAATTTGTTGGAGTCCGCTCATATGAGCCAACTCATTCAATTCGGATTAAAGCTGATAACAATGCTTAGATTCTCAGTCTTGCTTGGCGCCCTACAAAACCCTTTGGGTGTTGTATGGTTAAGCCTCACGGGCAATTAGTACTGGTTAGCTCAACGTATCACTACGCTTACACACCCAGCCTATCAACGTTGTGGTCTTCAACGACCCTTTAGGAGACTCGAAGTCTCAGGGATGACTCATCTCAGGGCTCGCTTCCCGCTTAGATGCTTTCAGCGGTTATCGATTCCGAACTTAGCTACCGGGCAGTGCCACTGGCGTGACAACCCGAACACCAGAGGTTCGTTCACTCCGGTCCTCTCGTACTAGGAGCAACTCCCTTCAATCATCCAACGCCCACGGCAGATAGGGACCGAACTGTCTCACGACGTTCTGAACCCAGCTCGCGTACCACTTTAAATGGCGAACAGCCATACCCTTGGGACCGACTTCAGCCCCAGGATGTGATGAGCCGACATCGAGGTGCCAAACACCGCCGTCGATATGAACTCTTGGGCGGTATCAGCCTGTTATCCCCGGAGTACCTTTTATCCGTTGAGCGATGGCCCTTCCATTCAGAACCACCGGATCACTATGACCTACTTTCGTATCTGCTCGACGTGTCTGTCTCGCAGTTAAGCTGGCTTATGCCATTGCACTAACCTCCTGATGTCCGACCAGGATTAGCCAACCTTCGTGCTCCTCCGTTACACTTTGGGAGGAGACCGCCCCAGTCAAACTACCCACCAGACACTGTCCCTAACCCAGATAATGGGCCGAGGTTAGAACATCAAACATACAAGGGTGGTATTTCAAGGTTGGCTCCACACATACTGGCGTACGTGCTTCATAGCCTCCCACCTATCCTACACATGTAGGCTCAATGTTCAGTGTCAAGCTGTAGTAAAGGTTCACGGGGTCTTTCCGTCTAGCCGCGGGTACACTGCATCTTCACAGCGATTTCAATTTCACTGAGTCTCGGATGGAGACAGCGTGGCCATGGTTACACCATTCGTGCAGGTCGGAACTTACCCGACAAGGAATTTCGCTACCTTAGGACCGTTATAGTTACGGCCGCCGTTTACCGGGGCTTCGATCAAGAGCTTCACCTTACGGCTAACCCCATCAATTAACCTTCCGGCACCGGGCAGGTGTCACACCGTATACGTCCTCTTTCGAGTTTGCACAGTGCTGTGTTTTTGATAAACAGTCCCAGCCACCTGGTCACTGCGGCTGCCAACAGCTTACGACGCGAAGTCTTCACCGTCAGCAGCGTACCTTCTCCCGAAGTTACGGTACTATTTTGCCTAGTTCCTTCACCCGAGTTCTCTCAAGCGCCTTAGTATTCTCTACCTGACCACCAGTGTTGGTTTGGGGTACGGTTCCTGCGCAACTGACGCTTAGAGGCTTTTCCTGGAAGCGTGGCATCAACAGCTTCGTTGCCGTAGCAACTCGTCTCGTGTCTCGACCTTAAGGACCCGGATTTGCCTAAGTCCTCAGCCTACGCACTTTCACATGGACAACCAACGCCATGCCTGCCTAGCCTTCTCCGTCCCCCCTTCGCATTGCGCAGAAGTACAGAAATATTAATCTGTTTCCCATCGACTACGGCTTTCGCCCTCGCCTTAGGAGCCGACTCACCCTGCCCCGATTAACGTTGGACAGGAACCCTTGGTCTTCCGGCGTGGAGGTTTTTCACCCCCATTAACGTTACTCATGTCAGCATTCGCACTTGTGATACCTCCAGCATGCCTCCCGGCACACCTTCAACAGCTTACACAACGCTCCTCTACCACTCCCGTAGGAGTCCGCAGCTTCGGTGCATAGCTTAGCCCCGTTACATCTTCCGCGCAGACCGACTCGACTAGTGAGCTATTACGCTTTCTTTAAAGGGTGGCTGCTTCTAAGCCAACCTCCTAGCTGTCTGAGCCTTTCCACATCGTTTCCCACTTAGCTATGACTTGGGGACCTTAGCTGGCGGTCTGGGTTGTTTCCCTTTTGACGACGGACGTTAGCACCCGCCGTCTGTCTCCCGGATAGTACTCTTGGGTATTCGGAGTTTGCATGGGTTTGGTAAGTCGGGATGACCCCCTAGCCCAAACAGTGCTCTACCCCCCAAGGTATTCGTCCGAGGCGCTACCTAAATAGCTTTCGAGGAGAACCAGCTATCTCCCGGTTTGATTGGCCTTTCACCCCTAATCACAGGTCATCCCCTACTTTTGCAACAGTAGTGGGTTCGGTCCTCCAGTTGGTGTTACCCAACCTTCAACCTGCCCATGACTAGATCACCGGGTTTCGGGTCTATGCCTTGCGACTGGACGCCCAGTTAAGACTCGGTTTCCCTACGGCTCCCCTATTTGGTTAACCTCGCCACAAAACATAAGTCGCTGACCCATTATACAAAAGGTACGCAGTCACACCCGAAGGTGCTCCTACTGCTTGTACGTACAGGGTTTCAGGTTCTATTTCACTCCCCTCGCCGGGGTTCTTTTCGCCTTTCCCTCACGGTACTGGTTCACTATCGGTCAGTTGGGAGTATTTAGCCTTGGAGGATGGTCCCCCCATATTCAGTCAAGATACCACGTGTCCCGACCTACTCTTCGTATGCAACAACAGCTGGCATTTCGTGTACGGGACTATCACCCTCTATCGCGGCACTTTCCAGAGCCTTCCACTATACCAACTGCTGATAAACACACTGGGCTCTTTCCCGTTCGCTCGCCGCTACTGAGGAAATCTCGTTTGATTTCTTTTCCTCGGGGTACTTAGATGTTTCAGTTCTCCCGGTTCGCCTCGTTACGCTATGTATTCACGTAACGATACTTGCTTATGCAAGTGGGTTTCCCCATTCGGAAATCGTTGGCTCATGCGGGTCTTATCACCTCGCCAACGCTTATCGCAGATTAGCACGTCCTTCATCGCCTCCAACTGCCTAGGCATCCACCCTGTACGCTTAGTCACTTAACCATACAACCCCTAAGGGTTTCGCTTGCGCGAACACATCCTCACGAATGAGCATGTCTGTATGTGACTAACACCTGGTTTTTTCGCCGGACGCTCAAGTAAAACTGAGAGTCTCATTTAAATTGCAGTGTTATCAGCTTTCCGAATTGTTAAAGAACACGAAGCCCGCTCAATGAGCGGGCTCCAAGTAATCTGTGTGGACACTGCGCAAACAGTACGCCTCTTTTAGTAAGGAGGTGATCCAGCCGCAGGTTCCCCTACGGCTACCTTGTTACGACTTCACCCCAGTCATGAACCACACCGTGGTAAACGCCCTCCCGAAGGTTAAGCTATCTACTTCTGGTGCAGCCCACTCCCATGGTGTGACGGGCGGTGTGTACAAGGCCCGGGAACGTATTCACCGTGGCATTCTGATCCACGATTACTAGCGATTCCGACTTCACGGAGTCGAGTTGCAGACTCCGATCCGGACTACGACGCGCTTTTTGGGATCCGCTTGCTCTCGCGAGGTCGCTTCCCTCTGTACGCGCCATTGTAGCACGTGTGTAGCCCTACTCGTAAGGGCCATGATGACTTGACGTCGTCCCCACCTTCCTCCGGTTTATCACCGGCAGTCTCCTTTGAGTTCCCGACCTGATCGCTGGCAACAAAGGATAGGGGTTGCGCTCGTTGCGGGACTTAACCCAACATTTCACAACACGAGCTGACGACAGCCATGCAGCACCTGTCTCAGAGTTCCCGAAGGCACCAATGCATCTCTGCAAAGTTCTCTGGATGTCAAGAGTAGGTAAGGTTCTTCGCGTTGCATCGAATTAAACCACATGCTCCACCGCTTGTGCGGGCCCCCGTCAATTCATTTGAGTTTTAACCTTGCGGCCGTACTCCCCAGGCGGTCAACTTAACGCGTTAGCTCCGGGATCCACAGTGCATGACCACAGACCCCAAGTTGACATCGTTTACGGCGTGGACTACCAGGGTATCTAATCCTGTTTGCTCCCCACGCTTTCGCACATGAGCGTCAGTCTTTGGCCAGGGGGTCGCCTTCGCCACTGATGTTCCTTCCGATCTCTACGCATTTCACCGCTACACCGGAAATTCCACCCCCCTCTCCAAGACTCTAGCCTGCCAGTCTTAAATGCCATTCCCAGGTTAAGCCCGGGGCTTTCACATCTAACTTAACAGGCCGCCTGCGTGCCCTTTACGCCCAGTAATTCCGATTAACGCTCGCACCCTCCGTATTACCGCGGCTGCTGGCACGGAGTTAGCCGGTGCTTCTTCTGCGAGTAACGTCACAGCAAGCGGTTATTAACCACTCGCCTTTCCTCCTCGCTGAAAGTGCTTTACAACCCGAAGGCCTTCTTCACACACGCGGCATGGCTGGATCAGGGTTGCCCCCATTGTCCAATATTCCCCACTGCTGCCTCCCGTAGGAGTCTGGGCCGTGTCTCAGTCCCAGTGTGGCTGATCATCCTCTCAAACCAGCTAGGGATCGTCGCCTTGGTGAGCCGTTACCTCACCAACTAGCTAATCCCACGTAGGCGCATCCGATAGCAAGAGGCCCGAAGGTCCCCCTCTTTGGTCCGTAGACATTATGCGGTATTAGCCATCGTTTCCAATGGTTATCCCCCTCTATCGGGCAGCTCCCTACGCTTTACTCACCCGTCCGCCGCTCGTCATCTTCTAGCAAGCTAGAAATGTTACCGCTCGACTTGCATGTGTTAGGCCTGCCGCCAGCGTTCAATCTGAGCCATGATCAAACTCTTCAATTAAAAGTTTGATGCTCAATGAATTGCTGAAGTGTTGAACACTTCGCAGTCATCGAGTAAATCTCAATTTTTTGAGATGTACCCTCTGCGAGTGCCCACACAGATTACTTGGATTATCTTGTTAAAGAACGTCGCTCTTGCCGAGCGAGGATGCGTATTCTACATCCGCGAGATTCGAAGTCAACACCTGAACCTCAAAAAACCTTAAGTTAACACGTTGTTATCTATTAGGTTTTTACCAGCTTGGCGAGCGGCGATTTGTGCCTGACGCCCCGTTGGTGAGGTGGCATTATAGGGAGCGCGCGACGCGCTGCAAGCGCTATTTGAAAGTTTTCTTTCAATCGCTGATTAATTGACCGCAACAGCGTGTTTTCGGTGAAATATTGCCCGACAGGAGGCCTTTGCATGGCTATTGAACCCTATAAAGATACCTTTCCCGCACTGGCTGCCAGTGCTTTTGTTCACAGCAGTGCCGTATTAACCGGTGACATTACCCTTGGCGAGGACTGTTCAATATGGCCTCTGGTAGCTGCCCGTGGTGATGTGAACCGTATTCGTATCGGCCAGCGCACTAATGTGCAGGATGGTACTGTGCTGCATGTAACCCGCCGGCATGAGGGACTACCGGACGGCTACCCGCTGCTGATCGGCGATGATGTTACGGTTGGCCACAAGTGCATGCTCCATGGCTGCCAGTTGGGTAATCGTATCTTGGTGGGGATGGGGGCCATCGTCATGGATGGTGTGGTAGTTGAAGATGATGTCATCATCGGCGCCGGTGCTTTGGTGCCACCAGGTAAAACTCTGGCTTCCGGTTTTCTCTATGTTGGATCACCGGCAAAACAGGCGCGACCACTGACTGATGAAGAACGGGCTTTTCTGCAGGTGTCGGCAGATAACTATGTGCGTCTTAAAGACGATTACCTGGCTCAGTCAAAGTGAAGCTCGCCCTGGGCGTCCAGGGCTTCGTCTTCAATTGCCTGTTCGATAGCGGCTTCCATCTGCCATTGGCGCTGGCTAATAAGGGTGGCGGCCTGTAACGCCACCAGTTTTGTTTCACTGAACCAGCTGGGGTGAAAGTAGCAAGGGATACGCCAGCCGTTAAAGGTGGCATCAAGGCGGATCAGCCCCTGCCCGTCATCGAATACTGCGGCTTCATGAAATTGGATGGCCTGGTTCATTCTACCTCCCGCATTGCTGTCAGTACCTGTTGCCAGTCTGGCCGCACGCCCCGCCACAGGGCGAAGCTTTCCGCGCCCTGGGCCACTAGCATGCCCAGACCATCGGCACTTTGTGCACAGCCATGAGCTAGTGCCCAGTGTTCAAAGACAGTGCCGCCTTGCCGGTAGACCAGATCATAGGCCAGCTTAGCGCCGGCACACAGTGACACAGGTAAAGGCAACAAGAGATCTTGTAACGAGGCCGCCGTGGCATTAATCAATACATCGAACTGCCGCCCGGCCAGGGCCGCCATCGCCACGGCCTCAACGGCAAAGTCGGCGGCCAGCATATCGGCCTTGGCGCGGGTGCGATTAGCCAAGGTCACACTGGCGGGTTGCTGAGCCAGTAGGGCGCCAAGAATGCCCCGAGTGGCACCACCGGCACCAACAATCAGCAGCCGCTGGCCTCGTAACGGCATGCCCAAGCGCTGTAAGTCCGCTACTAGGCCTGCGCCGTCAGTATTATCCCCCAGCCAGCTGCCGTCGGCTTGCCGGGCCAGGGTATTGACTGCGCCGGCTTGCTCCGCACGGGCAGTCAACTGCTCAGCCCGTTGCCAAGCCGCTTCTTTAAAGGGCACCGTAACATTAGCCCCCAGCAGCCCTTCTGCTACCCGGCGCTGAAAAACATCAGCAAACTGGCCAACAGGTGCCAGGGTACGGTCATAGCTGATATTCTGCCCGGTCAAAGCGGCAAAGTGTTGATGCATGGCAGGAGAACGGCTGTGTGCTACCGGATTGCCGATAACGGTATAGAGGTCCATGACGCCCATGTTCAGGTGGTTGAAACGTAAGATGAGCATATCAGAACACCCATCCCCTACCCGTACACCTTATCAGCTGTTGGGCGGTGAGGAAGCGGTAAAACGCCTTGCTAACCGCTTCTATGACATTATGGAAACCGACCCGGCTGTAGCCGAATTGCTGGCTATCCACCCACAGCCTATGGATCGTATTCGCCAAAAATTCTTTGAGTTTTTGTCAGGCTGGCTCGGCGGCCCAGCGTTGTTTGAGCAGCAATATGGCCACCCCCGGTTGCGTGCCCGACATATGCCGTTTGCCGTAACCGAGCCATTACGGGATCAGTGGATGTACTGCATGGATAAGGCCCTTGAAGAACTGGTTGCGGAGCGACCCTTGCGTGACGCCCTGCATAATGCCTTTGCGCCCTTGGCCACCCACATGATCAACCAATAAAGAAGGCGGCCTCCAAGCCGCCTTCTTTCATGCAGATAACCAGTCTCTTGGCTTCAGGTAACCGGCCAATTCGGCTTCGCGGCTACCTTTGGCGGGCTGGTAGTCATACTCCCAGCGAGCCAGTGGTGGCATCGACATTAAAATACTTTCGGTGCGGCCACCGGTTTGCAGGCCAAACAGCGTGCCACGGTCCCAAACCAGGTTAAATTCCACGTAACGGCCCCGGCGGTATAGCTGGAACTGCCGCTCGGTATCGCCATAAGGGGTATCTTTACGTTTATTGACGATAGGCAGGTAAGCCCGGCAATAACCCTCACCTACGGCTTTCATGTAGGCAAAACAGGCGTCAAAGCCACCTTCATTGAGATCATCAAAAAATAACCCGCCAACGCCACGGGTTTCACCGCGGTGTTTGAGATAAAAATACTCATCACACCAAGCCTTGTGTTGTGCATAAACCTCGCTGCCAAAAGGCGCACAGAGGTCATGGGCGACCTGGTGCCAATGTTGAACATCAGCCAAGACAGGATAAAAAGGCGTCAGATCAAAGCCGCCACCGAACCACCAGACCGGCTCTTCACCAGTTTTTTCGGCAATAAAGAAGCGAACATTGGCATGGCTGGTGGGCACATGGGGATTGCGAGGATGCATGACCAGGCTAACCCCTACGGCATGAAAACTGCGCCCCTGCAATTCTGGCCGGTGCGCCGTCGCCGATGCGGGCATTTGCTCGCCATAAACATGCGAGAAATTCACCCCGCCCTGCTCAAAAACCTGACCGTCACGCAGCACCCGCGTACGGCCACCGCCACCGCCAGGCCGCTGCCAGTTATCTTCGACAAAACGGCCAGTGCCATCGGCACCTTCCAGCTGAGCACAGATATCATCCTGCAGGGCCAGCAAAAAGGCCTTCACTTCTTCCAGTCGCGGGTGGCTCATATTACTCCCTGAGTTGTTTACCGGTAATGGCATCAAAGATAGGGGTTGGCCGGCCCAGTCCACCAACGTCGCCATCCATTACCAACACCTTATCGCCAAAGTGCTGGCGTACCGCCTCGGCATCGAGTAGCGGTGGCTCGCCAGCCTTATTGCAGCTAGTGGACACAATGGCTTTGCCGTAGGCAAAACACAGTTCCCGTACCAGCGGGTGGTCACTGACCCTGACCGCCAGGCTGTCGTGTTCACCCCGAAGCCAACCAGGCACTTGCGGCTTGGCGGGCAACAGCCAGGTTACCGGCCCGGGCCAACGGGAAAACACCGCAAAACGGCGATCCTGCGGAATGTCGTCATCACGGATATAACGCAGTACCTGCGAATAGCTGGCCGCCGCCAAAATCAGCCCTTTGGCCGGGTCGCGTGCTTTAAGAGCCAGTAGCGCCCTGACTGCGTCTTCATTATCAGGGTCACAGCCGAGGCCGAAAACCGCCTCGGTGGGGTAAGCAATCAAGCCACCGTTTTGCAGGTGTTCAATTACAGCGTCATACATCGGTAGAAGCCTGCCAGCCATAAAAGCTGACATTCTAGCGCCTGTCACGGCGTGGGTGAATGTTCAGGGAGTACGTTGCCCGGAACAGCCTTTCACCGGGCAACAATAACGGCGCTGGCCTTTGACGGTTTTCTCTACCATCACCGGCCACTGGCATGTTGGGCAGGCCACCGCCACTGGCGGATCATTAACTACGTACTTACATTTGGGGTAGCGGTCACAGGCATAGAAGGTTTTACCAAAGCGATTTACTCGCTCCAGCAGCTCCCCCTGACGGCACTGAGGGCAAGGGGTGCCGGTGTCTTTTTCGTCCGAGTCATCAGCAATATAGTGGCACTCAGGAAAACCGGTGCAGCCGATAAACATGCCAAAGCGCCCCTGCTTAACCGCCAACGGTTTATGGCAGCAAGGGCAAGGCGCTTCGTCCAGCACCTTCATGATGGTGGCTTCCGGTGCTTTGAATGGCCGCGAATAATCGCATTGCGGATAGGAAGCGCAGCCCCAGAAGCTGTGTTTACCGGCATGACGCACTACCAGCTCTGAACCGCATTTGGGGCACACTTCATACTCACGCTCTAGAGCATGTTCATGGGCGTCAAACAGGCTGTGATCAATTTTCGACATGGCAACATACCCATGGCGGCTGCAAACAGCCGCCATTGTAGCCGAAGGTCACCTAAAACTCAGTGTAACTGGCCGTCAGGTTCCTCAAACAGCAGATCTTCCATCTGTGCGTAGGCGTTTTCCTGGCCAGGAACATTGAACAGCACCATCAACACAACCCACTTGAGGTCATCCAGACTGACGGTGCTTTGTTCCAGATCCATGACTCTGTCCAGCACCATCTCCCGGGTTTCGCCATTGAGTACCTGGATTTGCTCGAGAAACATCAAAAAGCCACGACAGTCGGCATCCAGGCGCTGCATTTCCTCACTGGTGTAGATGCGCAGGCTCTGCTGCGGCAGGTTGACCAGATAAGGTTGCTCGCTGCTTTGCTGTAACGCCGCCAGCCGTTCCAGCCAACTTAATGCCTTGAGAATTTCCTCGTGGCGAAAGCCGGCTCGGGTTAGCTCGTCGGTGAGCTGTTCGTGATCCACCATCATTTCTACTTCACAGTGGACGTAGTTTTCGAACAGATACATGAGGACATCAAACATGGGACGGTCTCCTCTGTCTGACATACCCGCCCGGGACACGGCACACATAGCCTTGCGTCTCCAGCTCGAGCAAATGTGAGAGGACGACATCTACGGCCAGCTGGCTGCGTTCGATGATCACATCCAGCGGCGTGACGTCATCTCCTACAGTATCCAGAAGTGGCAGATCTGGCAATGCTTCTTTTACCGGTTCTGCCCTGGCCAATACCTGCCCCCAGCCAAAAACCGCGTCGGCGATATCGTCACTGCTGGTGACCACAGTGGCGCCGTCTTTAATTAACTGCAGACACCCTGCAGCCTGTGGGTTAAAGACGGTACCAGGCAACGCTAATACTTCACGGCCCGCTTCTGCCGCCAGCCGGGCCGTGATCAAAGACCCGGACTTGAGACTGGCCTCGACTACCAGCGTTGCCAATGCCAGACCGGCAATAATGCGGTTACGCTGCGGGAACAGCGCCGGCAGTGGCTTGCTGTCTGGCCCCATTTCACTGACCAGCAGGCCCTGCTCGGCGATCTGCGCGAAAAGCCCCTGATGGCGCTTTGGGTAACACTGGCCGAGGCCGCTGGCCAATACCGCAATGGTGGGAGCACCCGCCTGCAATGCGAGCTGGTGCGCCAGGCCGTCTATCCCCAGCGCCAGGCCAGAGGTGATGGTCAGCCCGGCTTTGGCCAGTGGCGTCAACAGGCTTAAGGCATCACGTCCGGAAGGGCTGGGTTTGCGGGTACCCACTACCGCCAGTTGCGGTGTACTGAGTAAGCTTTGCTTGCCTTTGAGGAACAGTCGCACCGGTGGCCCGGGGCTGTCTGCCAACAGGGCTGGATAGTCGGCATCGCCTAAAAAGCACAGTGCCACCTGCTGGCGCTGACACCACGCCAAGGTCTGGTCAACCTGTTGCCAGTTCAGCGCCTGGCGTTTCTCAATAAAACCAGCTGGCACACCGGCGTCACGCAGGCAATCAGCCTTTTCGTGCAATAAAAACGCCGGTGACCAAGAGGCCAGCCGGCGCCACGTTGCTGCCTTAACAGCCGGCAGCAGTGAAAGGGCTAACTGCTGCCGCTGTGTATCCATAGTGTTACTCCGGGTTGGTTACCAGATCCTGCTCGCGAATGGGTTTTTCCGCTTTCAGGATCAATCCCAGGCTGAGCTTGTTGAAAGTACGGAACACCATCAGCTGACCAATTTCTTCCGATGGCTGGGTGATGGTTTCATCACTGGACTCAGTCAGCCGATCCAAAGACGAGGCGTCCTCTTCATAGACCGGGGTGTCATTCATAAACACCTTGCTACCATCACGCATCACCCGCAGCACCGTGCCTGGCTCAAGACCATCAGCAGAACCTTTGTTCAGCACCACTACATCAAAGCGGCCCAGTGCCCGGGTTTTACGGGACGAATCAATAATGCGCGCCTTGATTTGCAAGGCTGGCGCATGGGGCTGGAAGTAAACCGGCAGGGTGTGCTGGTCCAGCGGCAGCAAGTAGTCGCCCTGGCTCATTTCCCGCTCAACCTGCTCTACTTTCAGCGACGCAATGTTGTAATGCTTGGCATCCTCGCCTTCACCGACGGTGATATTACGTACATCCTGAGCCTTAACCACAGACACCAAAATGGCCTCGGTGCCCAGGCTGTCACCGGTTTTAGGATCAACATAATGGCGGCCTTTACGATAGACGCCATACATACGGCCATCATCGATGCGCTTACCCCGGGCGTAAACGTCCATGTACTGGGTAAAGCGCTTGGTCAGGTCAGCACTGCCGGTAATGCGCGGTGCATCTTTAAGCGTGTCGGCATCAATGATCTGCTGATGAGTCAAAAAGGCCCGGATCAGGTTGGTTGGCAACGTCGGAATGGCATCTTTTTTCTGAATCACCCGCGCCGTCGGCGACAGCTTGATCAGCGGTTTACGCACCAATCTCGGCTGGCCGTTGATGATCACCAGGCTGAGCTTGTCACCGGGATAGATCAAGTTGGGGTTGTCCACCTGTTGGTTAGACTGCCAGAGCTTCGGCCACAGCCAGGGATTTTTCAGGTACTTGGCGGCGATGTCCCACAAGGTGTCACCCTTTTTCACCACGTACGTCTGGGGAAAGTCATTCTTCAGCTTCAGTTCGTCGGCCAGTGCAACCCAGGCGATGGCCGCCAAGCCGACTGCAAGCAGGAGTTTTTTCATTTTTTCGTCCTTTTCGCCAGCCCCTCGCTGGCAGGTGCGAACCTTGGTTTATTATTATGGCTGTCAATGCCGGGTTCAAACGACTAAAATTACAGCATATTTTTCATTTTCACACACATATTAGCGCAGTAATCATAAACTTATGGCAGTTCTTACCGTTTTGCACTACCCCGATGAGCGTCTTCGTACCCAAGCCAAGCCTGTGGCAGAGGTCAATGATGCTATCCGCCAGCTGGTTAACGACATGTTTGACACCATGTATGACGAGAAAGGTGTTGGCCTAGCCGCAACCCAGGTCGATGTCCATTTGCAAGTCGTGGTCATGGATGTATCGGAAGAGCGAAACGAACGCCGGGTGTTCATTAACCCGGTGATCATCGAAGCCGATGGTAAGGCCATGGGCGATGAAGGCTGCCTGTCAGTGCCCGGTTCCTACGCCGAAGTTGAGCGCGCCGAACACATTAAAGTCAAAGCGCTGAATGAACAGGGTGAACCCTTTGAACTGGTAGCTGAAGGCCTGTTAGCGGTGTGTATTCAGCACGAGCTGGATCATCTCAAAGGTAAGCTGTTTATCGATTACCTGTCACCGCTCAAGCGTGACCGGATCCGCAAGAAACTAGAAAAAGAAGCGCGTCTGGCTCGCCAGTCAACGACCGTTTGACGAGGTTTCCCCCTTTGGAAAAACTGCGAATTATCTTTGCTGGCACGCCGGATTTTGCCGCGCGCCACCTAGCCGCTTTGCTTGCCAGCCACCACCAGGTAGTGGCGGTTTACACGCAGCCAGACCGGCCAGCCGGTCGCGGCAAGAAACTGACCGCCAGCCCGGTCAAGCAACTGGCGGAGCAGCACCAGCTACCAATACAGCAACCGGCCAGTTTAAAGTCACCGGAAGCTCAGGCGGTATTGCGCCAGTATCAGGCTGATGTGATGGTGGTGGTGGCCTATGGGCTGATTTTACCGCAAGCCGTCCTCGATACGCCCCGGCTGGGTTGCCTGAATGTGCATGGCTCACTGTTGCCGCGCTGGCGCGGCGCGGCACCGATCCAGCGAGCTATTTGGGCGGGCGACAGCGAAACCGGTGTCACCATTATGCAAATGGACAAAGGCCTGGACACCGGCGCCATGTTACATAAAGCCGCCTTGCCGATTACCGCTGATGACACTTCGGCCAGTCTCTACAACAAACTGGCTGAGTTGGGCCCCGAAGCACTGCTGTACACCCTTGACCGGCTAACGCAACTTACGGCGCAGCCACAGGACGATAGCCTGGCGAACTATGCGCAAAAGCTCAGCAAAGAAGAAGCCCGTATCGACTGGCAGTTGGGCGCAGCCCAACTTGAACGTTGCGTACGCGCCTTCAACCCCTGGCCGGTAAGCTTTTTTGAACATCAGCAGCAGGCCATCAAAGTCTGGGCAGCCAGCTGTCTGCCGGCAACCAGCCAAGCCCGGCCCGGCACCATTATCGCCAGCAGCAAAGCAGGTATTGATGTGGCGACCGGCGATGGCGTGTTGCGTATTAGCCAGTTGCAGTTACCGGGCAAAAAAGCCATGGCCGCCGCCGATGTACTCAATGCCCGTCAAGAATGGTTTAACGAAGGAGTGGTGTTGTCATGAGCGCCAAATTACGCGCCCAGGGCGCTAAAGTACTGGCTGCCGTGATGCTTGATGGCCGCTCCCTGAATGACGCCCTGCCGGCGGCTCAGCAAGCCCTGCCCAACCCCAAAGACAAGGCGCTGCTACAGGCCCTGTGTTTTGGCACCTTGCGCCAATACCGGCTGCTGGACACGGCATTGGCCTCGTTGATGACAAAGCCGCTGACCGGTAAGACCGCCATCGTCCAGCAATTGCTGATCCTCGGCTTGTACCAACTGTTTTTCAGTCGCATTCCGGCTCACGCTGCCGTCGCCGAAACCGTTGGTGCCGCCGCTTTGCTCGGCCACAGCAAGCTAAAAGGCCTGGTCAACGGTGTGCTGCGTAACGCCGAGCGTCAGGGGCAACCGTTACTGGATAACGCCGGGCGCAAGAAGGTCGTGGCCAGCCTGCACCCGGACTGGCTGCTCAAACGCATCCAGCACGCCTACCCTGAGCAGTGGTCGGAGATCATTAGTGCTAACAACACTCAGGCTCCTCTGTGGCTGCGCGTAAACAGTCGCCAGCAAAGTGCCGTTCAATACCAGCAAGAACTCAATGATGTTGGTATCGAAAGCGAAAGTAATGACTCACTGACCAGTGCGTTGCTGCTGGCCGATGCCGTTGATGTTGCAGCACTGCCCGGCTTTGCCGATGGCGCTGTCAGTGTGCAGGACGGCGCCGCCCAGTTTGCCGCACAATTGCTGGCCGCCGAAGCTGGCGAACGCATTCTGGATGCCTGCGCCGCTCCGGGCGGCAAAACCGCCCACCTGCTGGAAAGCGCAGAAGTAGCAGTAACCGCTCTGGATGTCAGTGCCGAGAGGCTTAAGCGCGTTGAAGAGAACCTCAACCGCTTGGGACTGAAAGCGACGCTGGTGGCGGCCGATGCCACCGGCCGCGATTGGTGGGATGGCCAACCCTACGATCGTATTTTGCTGGATGCGCCCTGCTCGGCTACCGGCGTGATCCGCCGGCACCCCGATATCCGCTGGCTGCGCCGTGATACGGACATCGCCGAACTGGCTGCCTTACAGCGGCAAATTCTCGATAATTGCTGGGCCATGTTGCGCCCCGGCGGCACCCTCTTGTACGCCACTTGCTCACTGTTGCCAGAGGAAAATCAGCAACAGATCGCTGCCTTTTTGGCCCGCCACGGTGATGCCACCCTGGTGCCCATTCACGCCGATGAGAGTACGGCTACGCCGGGCTGGCAGATCCTGCCAGGCCAGCAACAGATGGATGGCTTCTTCTACGCCAGGGTGTTAAAACAACAGCCTTAAGCAGCACGGGCCCTCACAAGACGAGAATACGGGCATGAAAATCATTATTCTGGGCGCCGGCCAGGTCGGCGGCACACTGGCAGAAAACCTAGTCAGCGAGGAAAACGACATCAGCCTCATTGACCAGGATCTGGACCGTCTGCGCGAGCTGCAGGACCGCCTTGATATTCAGGTGGTTCAGGGCAATGCTGCGCACCCTGAAACCCTGCGCCGGGCGGGGGCCGAAGACGCCGACATGCTGATCGCCGTCACCAGCAGTGACGAAACCAACATGGTGGCCTGCCAGGTCGCCTTTACGCTGTTTCGTACCCCCAAGAAAATTGCCCGGATCCGCGCCAGTCAGTACCTCAAGAACAAAGACAGCCTGTTCGGTGAGGGTGGCATCGCCGTTGACTACATCATTTCTCCTGAGTCGCTGGTAACCGATTACATCCGCCGGCTGGTGGATTACCCGGGCGCCCTGCAGGTCTTGGACTTTGCTGGCGGCAAGGTCGGCCTGGTGGCCGTCAAGGCTTACTATGGCGGGCCTTTGGTGGGTAATGCCTTATCGACACTGCGCGAGCACATGCCCAATGTAGATACCCGCGTAGCGGCCATTTTCCGTCAGGGCAAAGCTATTCGCCCTCGCGGTACTACTGTCATCGAAGCTGATGACGAGGTGTTTTTTATTGCCGCCGCCGGGCACATCCGTGCCGTGATGAGTGAACTGCAACGGCTAGAACATCCCTACCGCAAGATCATGATTGCCGGCGGGGGTAATATCGGTGCCGGTCTGGCCCGCCAGCTGGAAAAGAAGTACGCCGTCAAGCTTATTGAGCGCAGCCCGGTTCGCGCCGCCTACCTGTCAGAAAAACTCTCTGACACCATTGTCTTTACCGGCGACGCCTCCGATCAGGAGCTACTGCTGGAAGAGCACATTGACCAGACTGATGTTTTTATCGCCGTGACCAACGATGACGAAGTGAACATCATGTCGGCCATGCTGGCGAAAAAACTGGGCGCTCACAAAGTGATGGTGCTGATCCAGCGCAGCGCTTATGTGGATCTGGTTCAAGGTGGCGCTATCGATATTGCCATCTCGCCACAAACCGCCACTATTTCTGCCTTGCTGACCCACGTGCGCCGGGCTGACTTCGTCAATGTCTACAGTCTGCGCCGCGGCGCCGCAGAGGCAGTGGAAACCATCGCCCACGGCGATGCCAATACCTCGCAGGTGGTGGGGCAGGCGGTGGCCGACATCAAGCTACCGCCCGGCGCCAGTATCGGCGCGATTGTGCGCGGCGAAGACGTGCTGATTGCCCATGACCGCACCGTCATCGAAAGTGGCGACCATGTGATCCTGTTTTTGGTCGACAAGCAGCACATCACCGCTGTGGAAAAACTATTCCAACCCAGCGCGCTCTTCTTCTAGGTAACGGCCATGTTCAATTACAAACCCGTGCTGTTCATCATTGGCGCCTTCCTCAATATTCTGGCGGTGATGATGTTACTGCCGACTGCGCTGGCCTTCTGGGAAGGCGAAACCGGTACCATGCAGTTTTTCGAGGCCTCCTTACTGACCTACGCCGCAGCGTTGCTGTGCATGGCCAAAGGCAGCCGGGAAATGGGCCGCTTCAAGGTCCGCGACATGTTCTTGCTCACCTCCATGACCTGGGTGCTGGTATCAGGCTTTTCGGCACTGCCGCTGGTGTTTGTCGAGCACATCACCTATACCGATGCCTTTTTCGAAACCATGTCCGGCATAACCACCACCGGCTCTACGGTGCTGTCAGGGCTCGACACCATGCCGCGCTCTATTTTGCTGTGGCGCTCGTTGTTGCAATGGCTCGGTGGGGTTGGCTTTATTGTTATGGGGGTGGCCGTGCTGCCTTTCCTTGGGGTCGGTGGCATGCGGCTGTTCCGTACCGAATCATCGGAATGGAATGACAAAAACGCCCCACGCACCCGCACCCTGGCCCGCGACATCTTGTATGTTTACCTGGTGCTGACCGGGCTGTGCCTGCTCTGCTACTGGCTGTCAGGAATGAGCTGGTTTGAAGCCATCAACCACGCCATGACCACCATTTCTACTGGCGGCTATTCCACCTCTGATGCCTCTATGGCCCACTTCGGCCCGGCCAGCCATTGGGTAGGCACCTTCTTTATGATGACCGGGGGTATGCCGTTCCTGCTGCTGGTAAATGCATTTCGTAAAAACCAGTGGAACCTGTGGCGTGATGAGCAGTTTCGCGGCTATGTGCTGTTTCTGACCTTTGTGTCTGTGGGGCTGGCAGTCTGGTTGACGATTCACCGTGGCACCGATTTTCTCGATGCCATCCGCATGTCTGCTTTTAATGTGGTGTCAGTTGTTACCACCACCGGTTATGCCCTGACCGACTACAGCCTCTGGGGGCCCTTTGCGGTCACTGCCTTTATGTTGCTGATGTTTGTCGGCGGCTGTTCCGGCTCTACCGCCGGGGGCATTAAAATATTCCGTTTCCAGCTGGCCGCCGGCATGTTGCATTTGCAGCTCAAACAGCTCATTCACCCCAATGCTGTGCTGGTGCAGAACTATAACCGCCGGCCAGTAAACGACGACATTATCCGCTCTTTGGTGGCATTCTCACTGGCGTTTTTCTTCACTGTGGCGCTGATCACGCTGGGTCTGGGGCTGATGAACCTGGATGTGGTCACCGCCTTTAGTGCTGCCATTACCGCCGTGACCAACGTTGGCCCTGGTTTGGGCACGATTATCGGCCCGGCGGGTAACTTTGCCAGCCTGCCCGACGGCGCCAAATGGTTACTGTCACTGGGTATGCTGCTGGGCCGCCTGGAGATCCTGACCGTGGTTACGGTGCTGACACCGGCGTTTTGGCGCCAGTAAGTTTGGCAGCAAAAGCATCCACAGCTGCCCAGTTGGTCAGCTCCACGTCCTGGCGGGTATCGGTAGGGCCTTTGGTAAGCCACATAATGAAGCGGATCATGGTCTTGTCGAACAGGCCATAGCGCTGCCAGCGCAAGGCCCCGGCAAACACCGCCAACTGCTGGGGCTGCCAACGGCTTTTTTGCAGAAACTTCTCAATATAGCGGGAGCCTTCTGGGGTATCTTTGCCAGGCTTTCTGGCGGTCATGTTGACCGAGAAAAAGGCATTGGGCCGCACGGTCAACTCACTTAACTGCTCACTGACAAACTGGTACAAGCCCGGCCGGTGATCACCATAACGGACCGCGCCACCCACCACCACATGGTCAATACCCTGCCATTCTGGCTGTGCGTGCCGCTCGATATCGCAAAAACGCACCTGATGGCCAGCATCCTGTAAGGTGCGGGCGATCCGCTGCATTATCTGGCGGGTCTGGCCGTCGACGGAGGAATAGGCCAGCAGGTAGGTATAAGATGTCATGCGTGCTCTTTTCTGCCGATATTCATCGCCACCTTGTACCCCATAAACAACCTGTTCTGCAAACCAGACAACGACAGTAAAACCTTGATTTTGCCAAAATTGTCACAGTACATAATTTGACTACCCTACACGGCAGCGTCAAAATATCGACGTAACCTAATTAATATGAGCAGGTGCACGGATGCTGGCGAAGGGATAATAAATGAAAAAATACCTGCTGCTGGCATTGTTGTTTTGCCTTCCTGCGCTTGCCAAACCAACCAGCCACAGTTTGGCCTTTTTCTATGGTCAGCCGTTACCGCTGGCGGAAATGACCTTCTACCCCGGCGTGGTTGTGCAGCCGGATCACACCCGCGATATTGAGCTGAAATGGTTGGCCAAACGCCATATCGGTACTTATGGCTATCTCAGTGTTGGCGAATCCTTCGCCAGCGGAGCCAAAGGGTTGCTGAGCAACCCCAACTGGCACAGCCAGGTCATGGACCTGACCAGCACGGCTTGGCAGCAGCAACTGCTGACCCAGGCTAAGGCGTTGAAAGTCCGTGGCTTTCATGGACTTTTTCTCGACACCCTGGACAGTTATCAGTTATTACCCGCCCCACAACAAAAAGCCCAGCAGCTGGCGCTGCTGAGCCTGATCCAAAAATTAGCGCGGCTATTTGATAACCATCTGGTACTGAATCGCGGTTTTGAACTGCTGCCACAATTACAGGGTAAAGCTGAGACAGTGGTAGCAGAGGGCCTGTACAGCCACTACCAACCGCAAGATGACCGCTACAGCCACACTCAGGAAAGCGGTCAAAAATGGTTGCTTGCGCAGTTGCATAAAGCCCGGCAGCTGGGTTTTAAGGTGCAGGTTATTGACTATGCCAAGCCGGGCCAGCGCCGGGCCATGGCCGACAATATCATCAAGGCAGGCTTTACCCCTTGGGTAGCCGATGGCCACTTGCTGACCTGGGGTACTTCGAACCTGACTCCGGTGGCCAGAAAGGTGCTGATCCCTTTCGACAGTAACATCGAAAGCCTGATCAACCTGGATGTGCACCAACGCCTGGCCACGATGCTGGAATACCTCGGTTATATTCCCGATTACGTTGACATCAGTAAGTCCCCGCTACCGCCAGCTGACACCGGTCTTTATGCCGGAGTCATTGTCTGGGCAGAAGAGCCGGCACTATATCAACCAAAACTGATGCACTGGCTGCACCAGATACAGGGTAAGTTACCGCTGCTGTTACTGGGTGATGCCCCGGAAGATCCTCAATTGCTGCAGGGATTGGGGGCGGCGATGACTGACAGCACACCACCCGGCCCCTACCAGTTAATGCATAAATCAGCCTGGCTAAAAGGCGAAGGGAATCCGTCTTTGGCGAGTCTCGAACCTTACCCCTTGACCCTGGGGAAGCAAGGCCAGTCGCTTATCGCAGTCAAGGCCGCCAATGGCGCCACCGTGCAACAAGCCACCGAAGGCCCGGATGGCCTGCTATTGGTGGCCCCGTGGGTGGTGCAGTATTTACCAGATGGTGATTCGCACTGGGTGGTTGACCCGCTGGCCATTCTCCAGCGTGGCCTGAAACTGCAACCGATCCCGGCGCCAGATGTTACCACTGAGAGCGGCCGACGGCTCATGACCGCCCATATCGACGGTGACGGTTTTCCCAGCCTGGCCCGCTTCCCCGGCCAGCCCTATGCCGCTCAGGTGATCGAAAATGAAATCATTGACCACTATAAGCTGCCGATCACCGTGTCTGTCATTCAGGGTGAAGTGGGCCCTACCGGCATGTACCCGAAGATCAGCCCACAGCTGGAAGACATTGCCCGGGACATTTTCAAAAAACCCTGGGTGGAGATTGCCTCTCACACTTACAGCCATCCTTTTAACTGGTCTGAGCTGGCCGGACGCCAGCACAGCACCGGTGGTGAAACCGAATATGGCGAACACCTGACCATCCCCGGCTACCATAAGGTCAGTCTTAAAAAGGAAATCGACGGCTCTATCAATTACATCAACCACACCCTGGCTCCCGCCGGTAAGAAAGTAGTGATGATGCTGTGGTCAGGCGATGCCGCTCCTGGCCCCAAAGCACTGCTGCGGGCCCGTAATATGGGCGTGCTGAATGTCAATGGCGGTAATACCAAACTGCTGAAGACTAACCCCAGCCTGAGCATGGCCTGGCCCATTGGCCGCCCAGAGGGAGAGCTGCTGTACCAGATTTACGCGCCGGTGATGAATGAAAATGTCTATACCAACCTCTGGCATGGGCCTTTTTATGGCTACAGACGTGTTCGGGAAACCTTTGCCGCAACCGGCGCACCACTGCGCATCAAGCCTTTTACCATCTATTACCACTTCTACTCCGGTGCTAACCCGGCAGGTCTGGGAGCGCTGCGCTCGGTTTATGATTACGTGCTAAGTCACCCCAATACGCCGGTGCACCTGAGTCATTACGCTCGCATGGCCAGAGATTTTTACTTTTCCGCCCTGGCCAAAGATGCGCAAGGCCACTGGCTGCTCAGCAGCCGCAATATTCGCACCCTGCGCCTGCCCAAAGCCCTGGGGTTTGCTGATATTGATCGCAGCCAGGGGCTGGCTGGCACGACGGTAGATGGCCGCTACCTGCACCTGCCCACCGGTGATGCCCGCGTTGTACTCAAACCCCGCCAGGAATCCCGGCAGCCTTATCTGGCTAATGCCAATGTGCAGCTGTACAGCTGGCAGCGAGGCCGACACATTCACTTTCAGGCCTGGGCTGGTACCGCCGACCTCATGCTGGCCAACGCCCGAGGCTGCCAGTTAGTCAGTGACAAAGGGCAGCATTATCAAGGTAAGAGCGTTGGGCAACTGACGCACTTTGTATTGCCGCACGGGGAGTTTCGCGGCCACTTGTACTGTGGGGCCAGCCAGTGAACCGGCGTATCCCTGACCACAAACGGCCGGCACTGATTTCCAAGCCCGCCGCCTTGCTGACGCTGGTTGTCACCCTGCTGATGCTGTACATCCTCTTTCCCCGCACGCTGTTTTTTGAACATGAACAGCAGCAGCCAAAGGATGCCGCCCTGGCCGCGGCCTACTTGAAAGCCGCTCTGGCCCAGAACCCCAACGACCCGAAGCTGAAACTGAAGCTGGCCGATGTCGAGCTGCAAGCCGGCCAATGGGCTGAAGCCATGCACCTGTTAGGAGGACTCCCCCCCTCCCCAGCCGTTACCCGCATGCATAGCAAGCTGCTGTTTCACCGCTGGCAGGATACCGGCGCCAAAGCCGATGATCCGCTGCTGACTACCCTCAGGGACAGCCTCAAGGATGTCAGCATCTGGAATGACGAGAGTTTGCAATATGCCAAAGCTGCCGGCATGAATGATGCGGTGGCTCGCTATCTGAAAACACAAGGGCGGGTACTGGAAGCCGCTCACTTCTGGATGGCCGCCGGCAAACCCGGCCGGGCCACCGATTTGTATCAGGGCCGGGTCAACGCCCGTAATGTTGATGATGCCGTGACGGCGGCGCTGGCGGCAAACCGCCCGTTGCAAGCCTACCAATGGTGGCAAAAGCATGGTGACGGCGAACTGGCTCGGACCTATCAGCTGGCCCGCCTGGCTGGTGATACCACCGAAGCCGAGCGGGCCATTCGCGCCTTACTGGCCAAAAATCCCAATGATCGCAAGCTGCTGCAACAAGCCATGCAGGCTAGCCTGGCCAACGGTGATATCCGCACAGCGCAGCGCCTTACTGACCAGCTACTGGCCCGGGATCCGGACAATGCCAAACTGTACTACCAAAACTGGCAGCTGAAGCGCTGGCTCAACGATGCCGGTGGCGCACTTTACGACATGCGCTGGCTGATGCGCCATGGCAAGGCCAAAATCAAGGACGTGGAAAGCAGCCTGCATGACGCTATCGGCCTGTTTCGCTTTGACGATGTCACCCATATTTTTCGCTATCTGGCTCACCACCAGCGGCTAAGCGCCACGCAGATCGACCAATGGATAGACGCCCACCGCTGGCAGGGCGATCCACAGCAGTTGATGGCCGACATTCGCTTTTACCAGCAACGATGGGGCAAGACCTTACAAACCCAGCAATGGGAAGCTGAAACCTATAACAACCTCGGCGAACTGGACGCCCTGATCGCCCTGTGGCCGCACTACCAAGGCCCCCGTGACGAACAGGCGCTGAGTTGGTTTGCCCGTGCGTTCTGGCTGAAAGGCCAACCCCAGAAATCCCTTAGGGTGCTAAAGACGCTCAATAAAAGTGATGACCAAGATTTCTGGCAGTTACGGGCCACACTGGCCTGGCAATTGAACGACAAACCACAATCTCTGCTGGCCTACCAGCAGTTACGGCGCCTGGGAATCAATTCCCCGGAAATTGAGCGGCGTTACCAGCAATTGCGCTACGCCGACGACAAGCCTGGCTTGCTGGCCTACCTGTGGACACTGCCCGTTTCTGTCGAAACCAGTAATCAGATAGCCGAGCTGGCCTGGCAGCTCAAAGATGCCGACAGTTTCAGCCGCCTCAGCGCCCGCCTCAACAGCCAGCCGCCCGCCTCCACCTTGGCCACAGCCTGGCTGTACCAATCCATGTGGTACCAGTATCAACGTCAGTTTGCACTGGCCGCCGAGGCGCTCAGTAAAGCGGAGTATCTCAACCCCACCAACGACGATGTCTTGCAGGGCAAAGGCTGGCTGGCACTGGCCAGCAACGACGAACAAACCATTCGAGCCGTTTTTGCTGCACACCGGCAAGATCCTCCTTCTTTGCTGTGGGCACCGTTAATGGCCAGCCTGGCCCAGCGCCTGCAACAATGGCCCAGCGCTTATTTTTATCTGCATCTGCTTGCTCAGCAGCAGCCAGACAACCTACCGGTTCTGGCCAACCTGGCAGAGGTAATGCGGCAAATGGGCTGGCAGGATCAGGCTTACCGCCTTGACCGTTATCTGGCGGAGAAGCTGCCTCAGGACGACACCGCCTATGCCGAGCTGATGCTGCGCTGGCAAGGTGAGCAGGTCCTGCCCGCACTGCACGGTCACTTCTCCATGGCCACCCTGGCTCCCATGGCACCCTCCCAGGCTGTCGCCAGCTGGTGGCTGCACCGTACCGGCGCTCGCCACCTGGAAGCCTGGCAACAGTTACAGCTGGCCATGCACGACGGTCGTTTCCACGACGTTAACCAGCTCGCCCGCAGCGGCACATTGACACCACTGGATGAGGTGAACGCCTGGCTTTATCTACGCCGCCCCTATCGGGCCATGAGCCGCTGGCAAGCGCGTATTACCGGCCTACCCAGCGAGGATGCGCTGGATCTGGCCCGGGCCGCCCGCCCCCATCACTTCCGGGCGCTGGCTCTTAGCTGGCAACCCAAAGCCGGCCTGAACAGTAGCCAATGGGGCATGGATCTGTACCTGCCGTTTGCCGAGGGCCAGTGGCACCTGGGTGCCGGCTATCAGCGTAACCAGGGCAATAACGGCGCTTTGCTGGCACTGGCAGGAGACTGGCAACTCGGTCGCTGGCACCTCAATGCTGGCGTTGATCATCACCAGGGGGTGATAGCAAAGCGCACGGGTTTGCACCTTGGCGCCGATTATCAGTGGGATAACCGCACCACTTTGGGCTTGAGCTTCGACGACGGTGCCGAAAGCCGCCAGTCAGATAACTTGCTGGCGTTTGGCGAGCAGCGGCAATGGCAATTGTGGGGGCAATACCAACTGGATGGCCGCCAGCAACTGCAATTAGCCGTTTCAGAACTGACCCTGGCACTACGTAACGGCCCGACGCTGGGCAGCGGCCAGCAATTTGACGGCCGCTACCAGTTCGCCGTGCTCAAGGACCGCCCCGGCTGGACCGCTTATACCAGCGCTACCTGGCAGAAGTTCCCTGATAAGCCACCTCTGCCTATTCCCGGCCAACCGGGCCGGGAAGTGACACTGGAGTCATTCCGCCGCTTTGCCATTGGCTCGGTTTTTGGCCCCGGCGCTGAATTAACCCCTCCGCACCTGGGCGCCGAACCCGCCTGGCTACTGGATATCAGTGTCGGTTATCAGCCGCAGGTACATCAAGGAGATATCGCTGTTACTGGCGGCATTGGCTGGTCACTGCTGGGGGACGATTTACTAAAACTGCAACTGAGTTACCAAAGCAGCAACCGTGTTGGTGCTGCCGATACCCAGTTAACTCTGGGCTACTACTTTCATTTTTAGGGTTTAAGGAGAAATTATGTTCCGGCTCATACTGCCCTGCCTGGCGCTGCTGCTCAGCGCCTGCACTACCAGCCGGGTCAGCGATACCGTATCGCTGCCACCGAGTACCAAAGTGGCCATGATGCCGCTGGTCAATCATGCCCAGACACCGTTGGCCGGTGAGCGGGCCGAGGATATTCTGGCCAGCCTCTGGCAGCAGCGTGGCTTGCCCAAGTTGGCCCGCTACCCCCGCCTAGTGCAAAAAGGCCTGCCGCCGCTGGATGACCAGTACCGGGCAACCCAGGCGCAGCAATGGCTTGCCAAGCAGACGGTCGGCTACGTGCTCAGCGGCACCATTGAGGAATGGCGTTATAAAGCCGGCCTGGACGGAGAGCCAGTGGTCGCCATTACCCTGAACCTGACCAAAGTGGGCGATGACACCCCCGTCTGGACCGGCACCATTGCCCGCTCCGGCTGGGGCCGCGACAACCTGGCCGCAACAGCGCAGGACGTGATTGACGACCTGCTCGACGGCATTGAGGCCGGAAAATGAAAGCCTCATTCCGCCGGCCCAGGCAGGTCAGCGAAGCGCAGTCCTGGTTTGAAGTGATTGTCTTCACCGCCCTGGCGCTGGCGCTGCCGGCCTGGCTGCGCCCGGATGATCCCTTCTGGCACCACGGCGACTTCAGCTGGCCTATGCTGGGGCCTTTACTAGTGGCTCTGCGTTACGGCTTCGCCAAAGGGCTGGCCAGTGTGCTGGTCTTAATCGCCATGCAGTTGCTGCTGGTACGCACCGAATCGCTGAGCACTTTTGAGCAATACCCCTTTAGCACCATGATCGGCTACGTGCTGGTGACGATGATAGCCGGTGAGTTCCGTGATCTGTGGGACAAAACCAACGAACAGCAACGCCTGCAGCTGGATTATGTACGCGACCGGCTGGAAACCTTTACCCGCCATTATCACTTGCTGCGCACCTCCCATGACCGCCTGGAACAAATGCTGGCTGGCCATGCCCTGAGTCTGCGGGAGTCACTGCAGGCCGTGCGCTCGGCCATTGGCCAGTTACAGGACCGCTCTTTGGAAAAAGTCGCACAGCCGATTTTGCGGCTGTTTGTAGAGTATGGCGGCCTGCAAACCGCCGGCCTTTATGCCGTCAACAATGGTCATCTGGTTAAAGAACCCTTGGCCAAGGTCGGGCAAATGGGTACGCCCGAGTCGCAAGATCCGATGCTGCTGGCAATGCTTGAAGAAGGTCAGCTGTTCTCAGTTAACCAGATGATGGAACGGGCGGAAAACAGCCGTTATCAGGTCGCTATCCCACTGACCGACGTCAACGACCAGCTCTATGGCGTGATCCTGGTCGAGCAGGTGCAGTTTTTTGCTCTGCGTGAAGCCACTCTGACGCTGCTGGCAGTCATGGCCGGTCATGTTGGCGACCTGCTGCGCCATGCCCTGGCTAACCCGGTGATGGGTCCAGATGAAATGCCGTACTTCCAGGCTCAGGTCAAACGGGCGCAGCGTGAAGCCAGCCGCTATGGCATTCCGGCACAGCTGCTGCGGGTGCAAGCCAGTGGCGAAAACAGTCTGGCGATACGGGTGTTTGAACACCTCACCGCCACCCGTCGCGGCCTCGATATTTACCTCTTTGACGCCAGCCAACGCTCCTTGCTGCTGTTAATGCCGCTGGCAGATGAGCTGGATCAGGCGGGCTTTGTCAGTCGCGTCAATACCTGGTGCCAGGAACGTCTGGGCCAGGATCTGCAGACATTGGGGATTGAGACCACTGAACATCTGGCCTTACCGGCCGATCATGACGCCGTGGAACGGCTGTTGAGGGGCGCATGATCATTGCCTTGCTGGGAGTGATACCGGCGGTACTGCTGGAGGCTGCCATCTGGCCGGTGCTTCGACAAAACCCTTACGATTACGGCAATTTAGCGGCCGCACTGACCATGCATCTGGCAGCCAGCGCCCTGATGGCGCTGCTGGTGGTACGACTGCTGCCGACGCGGTACAGCCGGCCAGTGCTGTCATCTTGGCTGTTTTTGTTCTTGCTGCAAGTCGGCTTGCCGGGGGCCGGGATCTTGATCAGCGCGCTGCTGCTGTATGCCCTGCACAAACCTCGCCCTTACCATGACAAGGACTTTGACGAGCACCCGATACCGGATCTGCCCTTCGAGCCACTGGCCATATCCCGGCGGCCGGTGTATTCCCTCGGTGGCCTGCGCGCCATACTCAAGCACGCCGTCGAACCCAACAAACGGCTGGCCGCCGTCATGGCCACCCGCAACATGCCGGATAAAGAAGCTATTCCTATTCTGCGCCTAGCGTTGACTGACCTGGAAGATGATGTGCGGCTGCTGGCCTATTCCCTGCTTGATGGCAAGGAAAATGCTATTAACCAGCAGATCCATGAATTGCAGCACAGTCTTCGTGATCAGCAGCAACAACACCAGCACTGGCGTATTCAGCGACAACTGGCAGACCGCTACTGGGAACTCAGTTACCTGGGACTGGCCCAAGGGGAGCTGCGCCAGTACGTGCTGTCGCGGGCCGCCCACTATGCCCGGCTGAGCCTGTCGCAGCGGCCGTCAGAAGCCGCCCGCGTCTTCCTCGGTCGTATCTACCTCGCTCAAGGGCGTCTTCAGGAAGCCCGCGATTGCCTGGAGCAAGCCGAGCAATCCGGCATCGCCCGCCGCCACGTCTTGCCCTATCTGGCTGAAGTGGCCTTCTATCAGCGCCGTTACCCCGAATGCAAAGCCTACCTGGCAAACCTGCCGCAGCAGCAACGGGGCAGTGCGCTACAGCAATTAAGAGAGTACTGGCATGATTAAAGCCGATATTCTGCTGGTGCTCGAAGGCACCTATCCTTATGTGCGCGGCGGCGTTTCCAGCTGGGTGCACCAGATGATCAGCGGCCTGCCGGAGCTGACCTTTGAACTGGTCTTTCTTGGTGGCCACCCCAGCCATTACGGGCCGGTACAATATACCCTGCCGAAAAATGTTACCGGTCTGTCGGTGCATTACATGCTGGGCGACGATTTCACTCACAGCAAACCCGCCAGCCGCCCGGGCAGCGAGCTGCTTTTTGCCCGCTGGCAAGCACTGCAGCAGTATTTTCGCGACAGTAGCGAACCTATTGAAGAAGAGCTGTTGCGTCACATTTTTCTGACCCTGGGTACCACAGAGGGGATCAGTGAAGAAGACTTTCTATACTCGCAAGCGTCTTGGAAAGTGTTAGCGGATTACTACCTGACCTACTGTGATGACCCTTCTTTCGTGGACTTTTTCTGGGCTTATCGCAACCTCTACCGGCCCCTGTTCACCATCACGCAGATTGCCAGAGATCTGCCAAAAACCCGGCTTATTCATTCTATTTCAACGGGTTATGCCGGAATTTTGGGCGCCGGCGCCAGTCTTATCAATGATGTGCCGTTTGCCATTACCGAACATGGCATATACACCAAAGAGCGCAAGATTGACCTGATCCAGGCCGGTTGGATCCGCGAATCAGAAAACCGGCTGGGCACTAGCCTCAATGCCGACATGGGCTTTATCCGCCGCATGTGGATCCACTTTTTCGAGCAGCTGGGGCGCACCGCCTACCACTACGCCAACCCCATCGTCTCTCTCTATGAAGGCAACCGGCAGCGCCAGATCCGCGACGGCGCCGAAGCCACCCGCACTCAGGTGATCCCTAACGGGATCCGCATCAGCCGCTTTGTCGAAGCGCTGGCCAAACGTGGCCCAGATATTCCCCCGGTAGTTGGACTGATTGGCCGCGTAGTGCCCATCAAGGACATCAAGACTTTTATTCGGGCCATTAAAGAGGCCTTGTCGGCGAAGCCGGATCTGCAAGGCTGGATAGTGGGGCCGCTGGAGGAAGACAAAGAGTATGTCGCCGAATGCCAATTACTGGTCGACAGCCTGGACTTGGGCGGCAGAGTGAAGTTTCTGGGGATGCAGGATGTGACTGAGATCCTGCCGCAGCTGGGGCTGGTTGCCTTGACGTCCATTTCCGAAGCACAGCCCCTGGTGTTGCTGGAAGCCATGGCAGCCGGTGTGCCGGTACTGGCCACCGATGTAGGCTCCTGCCGGGAAATTATTGAAGGCCACCCGGGTGACGATCACAGCCTTGGTGTTGCTGGCGAAGTGGTGCCCATTGCCACACCTGGGGCCACAGCCAGTGCCATGGTGCGGCTGCTGAGCGACAGCAAGCGCTGGCAACACCTGCAGCAAAGCGGCCTGGCGCGGGTACGCCGTTACTATGATGAGTCGCTGATGTTTGAACGCTACCTGCAACTGTACAAGGACAGCATGTTATGGCCGGAATAGGTTTTGAGATCCGCAAAATCCTCCACAAAAATACCCTGCTGTCGGTATTTGAAGCCTACGGTTATGCCGGCCTGATTGGTTCCGGCCCCTGGGTGCTGTCGATCCTCGCTCTGCTTATCATCGGTATCATGAGTTTCGGCTTTGTGATCCCGCAGGCGCTGATTGTGCAGTTCCTGACCTCCGTCACCTACATGATGGCCAGTTCGCTGATCCTCACCGGCGGCTTGCAGTTGCTGCTGACCCGTTATGTCTCTGACCTGTTTTTCCTGCGCAAGAATGACCGGGTGTTACCGAACCTGCTCGGTGCCATGCTGGTGGTGACACTGTTTGCGCTGCTGTTTGTCGCTGGCGCCTGGTCTTTCATTCCGTTATCACAAGTGGAACGGCTGCTGATGGCCGGCGCCTTTATCAGCCTGTGTAATCAGTGGATGGCGGTGATTTTTCTGTCTGGGATGAAAGAGTACCGCGTCATTCTCGGCACCATGGTCAGTGGTTACGGCCTGATGGTGGTCATGTCCCTATTCCTGCGCCACTGGCAGATGGACGGTCTACTGCTCGCCTTTTTCATTGGCGAAGCCGGGTTGATGATTGCCTTCCTGGTGTTTATTACCATGCGTTACCCGGGCGACCAGCTGATCCGCTTTGACTTTCTCGATCACCGTCGGGTGTTCTACAGCCTGTTTTTTTGCGGCCTGTTCTATAACGTCGGGGTATGGGCCGATAAATTCCTGTTCTGGTATTACCCCAGCACCTCGGTGGCTATTCTTGGCCCCCTGCGGGCCAGTCCCATCTATGACTTTCCAATTTTCCTGGCGTATCTGTCCATCATTCCTGGCATGGCGGTTTTTCTAGTGCGTATGGAAACCGATTTTGCCGAGCGCTACGACAACTTTTATAACGCCGTACGCGAGGGCGCTTCGCTACAGGAAATCTACCACCTCAAAGACGACATGGTACGCACCGCCCGTAACGGTATTTACGACATTTTCAAGATCCAGGGCATCACCATGGCATTACTGCTGCTGTGGGGTGAAAAGCTCCTGAAGCTGATTGGCATTGACGAGCATTACGCCACCTTGCTCTACATTGACGTAGTCGGGGTCGGCGTACAGGTGGTGTTGCTGTCGATACTGAACGTCATGTTCTACCTCGACAAGCGCTACAGCGCCATGGCCATTACCGGCCTGTTCATGCTCTGTAACGCTCTGCTGACCTACCTATCGATTCTGGCAGGGCCACACTATTACGGTTACGGCTTTGCCCTGGCCACGGTGATCAGCACCATGGTTGGCCTGGTCTGGCTATCAAGGCAGTTTGAATCGCTGGAATACGAAACCTTTATGTTGCAACGCTGATCCCGGCCAGTGCCGCACGGGCAGCAAAGTCGCTGGCGGCCACCGCCGGTACTGAGACGGTACAGCGCAACGTGGCGGTAAAATCACTGTTCAGGCACTGGCCCTGAAATTCCGCCAGTAACCGCTGCAGGTGCGGTTGCTGGGGGTAATCCAGTGTCAACTCCAGCAGCTGTTGCGGCACGAACACCTGCCTGGGCAACGCCGCTAAAGCCGCGCCAACACCTCCGCCATAGGCTTTCACCAGGCCTCCGGTGCCCAACTTGATACCCCCGTAATAACGCACCACCACGGCGCTGATTTCACCAATACCGGAACCCTGAAGCTGCGCCAACATAGGTTTGCCGGCGGTGCCGGCCGGCTCACCATCATCACTCATGGCAAACTGCTGGCCATCACCGGGAGCACCAGCCACGGCCGCAAAGCACCAGTGCCGGGCGTCAGGGTGTGCATCCTTGGCTTGCTGCCAGAACGCCCGCGCGGCAGCAAGCCCCGGGGTATGCGCCAGCAGGGTTATAAAACGGCTTTTTTTGATCAGTTCCGTGTGCTCGGCCGGGGCGGCCGGAATGAGGTAACTCATAGTGAATGCGGGGTTTCACGTGAAACCCCGCCCTTGTATCAGGCCAGTCCCAGTTTGCGGGTCATGTTCTCGACATGGTCATGGTGAACGATCACGTCATCCTCGATACGAATGCCACCAAACGGCTTGAACGCTTCGACTTTCTCCCAGTTAACCTGCTCGGCATGTTCACCGTTTTTCACATCGGCCAGCAGGCTATCGATAAAGTACAGCCCAGGCTCAATGGTCAGCACATTGCCAGCCTCAACCTTACGGGTCGTACGCAGGAAGGGGTGCTGCGCTGGTGGAGCTTGGCGGTCACCAAAATCATTGGCCATAAAACCGCCCATATCATGTACCTGCAGCCCCAGGTGGTGCCCCAGACCATGCGGGAAGAAGGCGCGGTTAATACCACTTGCCAATGCGGTCTGGGCATCACAACGGATGAGGTCAAAGTCCCTGAGAATAGCGGCAATACCCAGGTGGCACTGGTGGTGCAGTTCGGCATACATCTTACCCGGTGTCAGTTGTGCCACCAGCTCCTGTTCCAGCTTAGCCACTGCCGCAGTCAATTCGGCAAAGGCGTTATCCTCGCGGGCATAGGTACGGGTGATATCGGCGGCATAACCATTAAAGCTGGCACCGGCATCAATCAAAAAGCTGCGGCTGTGCTCTTGTGGCTGCCGATCAAAGTGCATGTAGTGCAGGATGGCAGCATTGCGATTGAGCGCAACAATGTTGCCATAGGGCATATCATTGTCGCCCTGTTCGGTGGCCGCCAGGTAAGCCTGATTGATGGCAAACTCGCTACCACCGGCATAAAAAGCGGCCCGGGCCGCCATATGACCTTTTACGGCAATGGCATTGGCTTTACGCAGGCACGCCAGTTCCCAATCGGTTTTGTAAGCACGGTGATAATGCAGATAGTTCAGTACTGGCGCCGGGTTACAGTCGCTAAAGCCGAGGCTTTTGGCGTACTCCAGGTGTTCACCAATATATGCAACGCGGTTTTTATCCTGTGGTAACGCCTGAGCAGCTGCTTGCGGTGAATCAATCAGCACAATCTCAACATGCTCTGCCCAGTAGTCTGCCGGTACATCTGCCACTTTGTGCCAGAAATCAACCGGCCGGAAGAACAGCAGTTTCGGCTTGTCTTCACCATTGACGATAAGCCAGCAATGGGGGTTGTCTGTAACCGGCAGCCAGTGTTTGAAGTGGGGATTAACCTTGAACGGATAGTGCATGTCGTCAAGAAACACATCCAGCGGCTGGCCGCCATGAATAGCCAGGGCCTGATAACCGCTGCGCGCCAGTACCGCTTTGGTACGCCGTTGCAACTCGGCCAGATGGTCGGGGTAAAGGGCTGCCAGATGTTCCATACTATTCACCGTCAGGTTGATGGGAAACGCTCATCCTACCATTGCCCGCGGACCGTCCCCAAGCCACAGCCGCCCAGCGGTCAGGAGGCCGGGGCAGACCGAAACCGCGCTTAAACGGATGTTTGAATTGGCTGTTGCAATCTGCTCATTTTGCTACCATCATGCCTTGACTGGTTTGACCACCTACCTGCCCCACTGGCACAAAGGGAGAACGCCAAATGCTTTACCAAGGTGACAATCTCAAGGTGGCGCTGCAGTCAGACGGCATTGCCGTACTGACCTTTGACGCCCCGGGTTCCGTAAACAAATTTGACCGCCAGACCCTGTCCGAGCTGGATGCGGCACTGGATACCATCAAGGCCAGCAGCGGCGTCCAGGCCCTGGTGCTGGCATCCGCGAAATCGGCCTTTATTGTTGGCGCCGACATCACCGAATTTCTTGAAACCTTCAAGCTGCCTGAGCCTGAGCTGCTGGCCTGGGTACAAAAGGCCAACGCTATCTTCAACAAGCTTGAAGACTTGCCTATGCCGACGGTATCAGCCATTACCGGTTTTGCCCTGGGTGGCGGCTGCGAGTGCATTCTGGCCACCGACTTGCGGGTTGCTGACAACACGGCCCGTATCGGCCTGCCGGAAGTCAAACTGGGTCTGATCCCCGGTTTTGGCGGCACGGTACGGTTACCGCGCGTCATTGGTGCCGACAACGCCATGGAACTGATCACCACCGGCAAAGACAACAAGGCCGACAAAGCCCTGCAACTGGGCCTGGTAGACGCCGTGGTAGCCCAAGACAAGCTGCTTGATGCCGCCTTGGCCATGGCCAAGAGCGCCCTTGCCGGCAAACTTGACTGGCAGGCGCGCCGCCAGGACAAGCAAGCCCCGCTGCATCTGAACAAGCTGGAAGCCGGCATGAGCTTTAGCACCGCTACCGGGATGGTGGCGCAGCAAGCAGGTAAACATTACCCGGCACCGATGACCGCCGTGAAAGGCATTGAGGCAGCAGCCCGTATGGGCCGTGATGAAGCACTGGCCATCGAAAACCAGGGTTTTGTGAAACTGGCCAAGACTGACGTAGCCACGGCCCTGATCGGCATTTTCCTCAATGACCAGCTGATCAAAGGGAAAGCCAAAAAAGCCGGCAAGGCTGCGAAAACGGTCGATAAGGCAGCCGTACTGGGCGCAGGTATCATGGGTGGCGGCATCGCTTACCAGTCCGCTTCCACCGGCACCCCCATTGTTATGAAAGACATCAACGACAAGGCCTTGCAACTGGGCCTGTCGGAGGCCTCCAAGCTGCTGAACAAACAGCTGGAACGTGGCCGCATTGATGGCAAAAAAATGGCCTCGGTGCTCAATAACATCATCCCCAGTCTCAGCTATGACAGTGTCAAGGGTGTGGATCTGGTTGTCGAAGCGGTGGTGGAAAACCCGAAGATCAAGGCTAATGTGCTGGCCGAGGTGGAAGCAGTAGCCGGCGACGGTGCCGTACTGACCTCCAATACCTCGACCATTTCCATCAATCAGCTGGCCAAAAGCCTGAAAAAGCCCGAGCGCTTCTGCGGCATGCACTTTTTCAACCCGGTACACCGGATGCCGTTGGTAGAAGTGATCCGTGGTGAAAACACCTCAGACGAAACAGTGGCGACCGTTGTCGCCTATGCCGCGAAAATGGGCAAGTCTCCGATCGTGGTTAACGACTGCCCCGGCTTTTTCGTCAACCGGGTACTGTTCCCCTACTTCGCCGGCTTTAGCCTGCTGGTACGCGACGGCGCTGATTTCCAGGTTGTCGACAAGGTCATGGAAAAACAATTCGGTTGGCCAATGGGCCCCGCTTATCTGCTGGATGTTGTTGGTATTGATACCGGCCACCATGCGCAGGCGGTAATGGCCGAAGGCTTCCCCAGTCGCATGGGTAAAACCGAGCGCGACGCCATTGATGTCATGTACGACAACGAGCGCTATGGCCAGAAAAACGGCAAAGGCTTCTACGTTTACAGCGAAGACAAACGCGGCAAGCCGAAAAAAGAAGCCCCTGACGAAAGCTATGCCCTGCTCAAGGACGTCGTCAAAGCCGACAATGACTTCAGCCCGGACGAAATCATCAACCGCACCATGTTGCCGATGATCATCGAAACCGTGCGCTGCCTGGAAGAAGGCATTATCGCCAGCCCGGCAGAAGCCGACATGGGCCTGGTGTATGGCCTGGGCTTCCCGCCATTCCGCGGCGGCGTATTCCGCTACATCGACACCGTTGGCCTGGATAAAATTGTCGCCCTGGCAGACCAGTACGCTCACCTCGGCGAGCTCTATCAGGTTACCGACACCATGCGTGACATGGCTGCCAACGGCAAAACTTACTACGGCCAATAAGGACGGAGAACGAACATGATTAAAGAAGCTGTCATCGTCGACTGCATCCGCACTCCCATGGGCCGCTCCAAGGGCGGCGTGTTCCGTAACGTCCGCGCCGAGGAATTGTCTGCCCATTTAATTAAAGGCTTGCTGGCACGCAACAGCGCCTTAGATCCCAATGAAATTGAAGACGTCCTCTGGGGCTGTGTGCAGCAGACCCTGGAGCAGGGTTTCAACATTGCCCGCAATGCCTCGCTGCTGGCAGGCTTGCCCAGGCAGGTAGCCGCCACCACCATCAACCGCCTCTGTGGTTCGTCCATGGATGCACTGCATCATGCAGCCCGCGCCATCATGGTTGGCCAGGGCGATGTATTCATCATTGGTGGTGTTGAGCACATGGGGCATGTGCCGATGAATCATGGTGTTGATTTCCATCCGGGCCTGTCCAAAAGTGTCGCCAAGGCCTCTGGCATGATGGGCTTGACCGCCGAGATGCTGGGCCGCCTGCATGGTATCAGCCGTGAACAGCAGGACGCCTTTGCCGCCCGTTCACATCAACGTGCCTGGGCCGCAACTCAAGAAGGTCGTTTTAAAAACGAAATTCTGCCCACCCTCGGTCATAGCAGCGAGGGTTCACTGGAACTCATTGATTACGATGAAGTTATCCGCCCAGAAACCACCGTCGAGTCACTGGCAGCTCTGCGCCCGGTCTTTGATCCAGTCAACGGTACTGTTACTGCCGGTACGTCTTCCGCCCTTTCTGATGGCGCCAGTGCCATGCTGGTCATGTCTGCTGAGCGTGCCAAAGAGTTGGGCCTCAAGCCTCGGGCCAAGGTACGGTCCATGGCGGTAGC
The DNA here is from genome assembly GCF_045291545.1 of Gallaecimonas aegicerasi. GTDB lineage: Bacteria > Pseudomonadota > Gammaproteobacteria > Enterobacterales > Gallaecimonadaceae > Gallaecimonas. Next base: position 17,375 of record NZ_CP149514.1, on the reverse strand, counting down.
AGGTTGCGACCCATCAATCATGGGTTACGGCCCAGTTCCAGCTTCACAAAAGGCCCTCAAGCGGGCCGGCCTGAGCATCGACGATATCGATCTGGTCGAGCTCAATGAAGCTTTTGCCGCTCAGTCGCTGCCTTGCGTCAAAGATCTGGGGCTGGCTGACCAAGCTGACGAGAAGGTCAACCTCAATGGCGGTGCCATTGCCCTTGGCCACCCCTTGGGCTGCTCCGGCGCTCGTATCAGCACCACCTTGCTGAACCTGATGGAGTCCAAAGACGCCACCTTGGGCTTGGCTACCATGTGCATTGGCCTGGGCCAGGGCATTGCCACGGTCTTTGAGCGGGTCTAACAGCCGCTCTCTTAAAAAGCCGGCCTCATGGCCGGCTTTTTGTTTTTCAGGTAAAATTCAGCCACTTTTGCACCGGAGTCTATCGATGAGCGACTTTGCCACTGCTGACTACGAACTGGACGTGCTGGGCCTGCGCTGCCCGGAGCCGGTGATGTTGGTACGCGGGAAGATCCGCAAAATGACCGAGGGTGAGACCCTGCTGGTACTGGCAGACGACCCAGCCACCACCCGCGACATTCCGTCTTTCTGCCGCTTTATGGACCACACCTTGGTGGCCCAGGAAACCGCTGCTCGCCCCTTCCGCTACCTTATTAAAAAGGGTTTGGCGCAACAGTAAGCACACACTTACATTTACCGCTCAGTATTCCCGCAAGATCGCTGCAAATCCGGCAGCAAAGCGCGTTATACTGGCGGCCTTACACTGATTTCTGGCAAGAACGCCGCTTTAGGCGCAAATACCATGCAAAACTACGATCTCAAGACATTTCAAGGGCTGATCCTGGCCTTGCAGGATTACTGGGCCCGTCAGGGTTGCGCTGTGGTGCAGCCATTGGATATGGAAGTAGGCGCCGGGACTTTTCACCCCATGACCTTTTTGCGCGCCGTCGGCCCGGAGCCGATTGCCAGCGCTTATGTGCAGCCTTCCCGACGCCCTACCGACGGCCGTTATGGCGAAAACCCCAATCGCCTGCAGCACTATTACCAATTCCAGGTCATGCTCAAGCCCAGCCCGGATAACATCCAGGAGCTTTATCTGGGCTCGTTGCAGGCGTTGGGTATTGATACCCAAGTGCATGATATCCGCTTCGTGGAAGACAACTGGGAATCCCCAACCTTAGGCGCCTGGGGGCTTGGCTGGGAAGTCTGGCTCAACGGCATGGAAGTCACGCAGTTCACCTACTTCCAGCAAGTGGGTGGCCTGGAGTGCAGCCCGGTAACCGGTGAGATCACTTATGGCCTTGAACGCTTGGCCATGTACATTCAGGGCGTCGACTCGGTGTACGACCTGGTTTGGACAGATGGCCCGCTGGGTAAAATCACCTACGGCGATGTGTTCCACCAGAATGAAGTGGAACAGTCCACCTACAATTTCGAGCACGCTAACGTTGATTTCCTGTTTCAGGTATTTGATGAGTGCGAACGCCAGTGCCAGGCATTGTTGGCACTTGAGAAGCCATTGCCGCTGCCGGCCTACGAGCAAGTCATGAAAGCTTCTCATGCCTTCAACCTGCTTGATGCCCGCCACGCCATCTCCGTGACCGAACGCCAGCGCTACATACTGCGGGTACGGGCCTTATCGAAAGGCTGTGCCGAGGCGTTTTATCAGGCCCGCGAAGCCTTGGGCTTTCCTATGTGCAAGGAGGCAAAATAATGGCTCAGAACCTGCTCGTTGAGATCGGCACCGAAGAGCTGCCACCCAAATCTTTGCGCACCCTGGCCGAGGCGTTTGCCAGCAACCTTGAAACCGAGCTGAGCAATGCCGCTCTGCCCTTTGCCAGTGTCAGCTGGCATGCTGCTCCGCGGCGCCTGGCACTGACGGTGAGCGCTCTTGGCGAATGCCAGCCAGATAAAGTGGTTGAAAAACGCGGCCCGGCGGTTAACGCCGCATTTGATGCCGACGGCAACCCCACCAAAGCGGCTCTGGGTTGGGCCCGCGGCTGTGGTATTGAGATAAGCCAAGCCGAACGGTTGGTAACCGACAAAGGCGAATGGCTGCTGCATAACGCCAAAGTCGAAGGCCAAACCGTGCAACAGTTGCTGCCCACCATGGTGGAGGCAGCCCTGAAAAAGCTACCGATCCCCAAACCCATGCGCTGGGGCAGCAAACGTACCCAGTTCATCCGCCCGGTGCACACCGTGACCCTGCTCTATGGCCAGGAACTCATTCCCGGCAAAGTGCTGGATGTAGACTCGGCCCGCACGGTTCGCGGCCACCGCTTCATGGGTGAGCCAACACTGACCCTGAATCACGCTGATGATTACCTCAACGAGCTGGAGAAAACCGGCAAGGTACTGGCCGATTATCAGCGCCGTAAGGCCATTATTGAAGCGGCTGTAACGGCGGAAGCAGCCGCCCTGGGCGGCCGCGCTGATCTCGAAGACAACTTGCTGGAAGAAGTTACGTCACTGGTGGAATGGCCAGAAGTGCTGGTAGCCAGCTTTGAGAATGACTTTCTCAATGTTCCGGCCGAAGCGCTGGTCTACACCATGAAGGGTGACCAAAAGTATTTCCCGGTCTATGGAAACGACGGCAAGCTACTGAATAAGTTTATTTTTGTAGCGAATATCATTTCTAAAGATCCTCAGCAAATCATTGCCGGTAACGAAAAGGTTGTTCGCCCACGTCTGGCGGATGCCGAATTTTTCTTTAATAGCGACCGCAAGCAAACACTGGAACAACGCCTCGATAGCCTGTCCAGCGTACTCTTCCAGAAACAGCTGGGCACTTTGCGCGACAAGGTGGAGCGGATCAGTGCCCTGGCAGGCTTTATTGCCGCCGAGCTGGGTGCCAATGTTGCTGAAGCGCAGCGAGCCGGCTTGCTTTGTAAGTGTGACTTGATGACCCAGATGGTCATGGAGTTCACCGATATTCAGGGCACCATGGGCATGCATTACGCACGTCTGGATGGCGAGCCTGAAGCCGTTGCACAGGCACTGCATGACCAGTACCTGCCCCGTTTTGCCGGTGATGAGCTGCCCAGCGCAGCGGTATCCTGTGCGGTGGCTCTGGCGGACAAGCTGGATACGCTGGTGGGCATTTTTGGTATTGGCCAGGCACCGAAGGGTGATAAAGATCCCTTTGCACTGCGCCGGGCTGCCCTTGGGGTACTGCGTATCATCAAGGAAAACGCCCTGAAGCTGGATCTGGCCGAGCTGGTTCGGGAAGCCAAGTCGCTGCTGGGAAGTAAAATTAGCAACACGCAAGTTGAAGATGATGTGCTGGACTTTATCCTTGGCCGTTTTAAGGCTTGGTATCAAGATCAGGGCTTTACCGCTGACGTCATCAACGCGGTGCTCATCCGTCGCCCCACTAGCCCTCTGGACTTTGACCAACGGGTCAACGCTGTATCTGCGTTCCGGAAGCTGGATGCTGCCGAGGCATTGGCTGCGGCCAACAAACGGGTGGGCAATATTCTTTCCAAGGTCGATGGCGAGCTGCCCTCTCAGGTAGATACGTCATTACTGGTAGAGCCCGCGGAGATTGCACTTTACAGCGAGCTTAGTCGTCTGGAAGAAGAACTTGCACCGTTATTTGCGGCCGGTGACTACAGTGCGGCCTTGACCACCCTGGCTGGCCTGCGGGAGGCCATTGACGCTTTCTTCGATAGCGTCATGGTAATGGCGGATGATAACGCTCTGAAGCAGAACCGACTGGCCTTGCTCAGTCAGCTACGCGCGCTGTTCCTGCAAGTCGCTGACATTTCCGTGCTCCAGTAAGGTCAGGTCATTAAGCGGTAAAAAGGCGCCTTATTGGCGCCTTTTTTGTTTCACGTGAAACACCTCTAATATCCGCCCATCAACTTGTTTCACGTGAAACCTGCAAATCAGAGAGCCTCGGTAGTGCCGAAAAAGCCCCTTTTTTCAAACAGGTGAAACTACCTGCTTGTACGGCAAAGGCGACCGCCCGCTCAATATCGGGCGCTTCGTTCAGTGCCTTGTCTGCAAGGACCCACAACAAAGCGCCAACAAAAGCGTCACCGGCGGCTGTGGTATCGACAGCGCTTATCGCCGGCACACTGACCTCGCCCTGCTGATCTTGGGTAAAAAAGCTCACGGCGGCAGCGCCATCGGTAACCACCAACAACTGACAACGGCCCGCCAGGCAACGCTGCCGATAAGCGGCAATAGTCTCGCCCTGACAACGGGCCAGCAAGGCCAGTTCATCGGCACTGAATTTCACTAGGTCGGCTTCGGTAATGCGCGCCGTTACCGCGGCGGCCATCGCTGCTTCTGTGGGCCAGAGACCAGGGCGCAGATTGACATCAAAGCTGATCCTACACCCCTGGCGCTTAGCTAAACTCAGCGCCTGATCGGTAGCGGCCGCCAAGCTGGGTGTATTCAATGTATTTGAGCAAAAGTGAAACCAGCTATCACCCTGGAAGTGTGACAATTGCCAGTGACTGGCCGGAAAACGCAAATCAGCAGTGTCATGGCGGTAGAACTGAAAAGATCGGTCACCGCTGCCATCATGGCTTATCAGCACCAATGCCGTGCTGGCTGTAACGTCACGAAAACAAGGGCTGGTATCAACACCATTGGCCGTAAAACTCTGCTCCAACAGTTGCCCCATGGCGTCAGACGCCAATCCGCCGGCAAATGCCGCTGCCCCACCCAGACGGGAAAAAGCCACAGCAACGTTCGCCGGAGCCCCACCAGGGCAGGCCTCAAAGGTAGTTGGCGACAGCGGCTGCATATCGATCAGCGCTTCACCAAAACTCATCATGCGTTTCATCATGCTTTCCATAAAAAAGGCCCATCAATGATGGGCCTGAACTTAGACAGGGGCAAACTATCAGAAACGATAGGCCAGGGTCATGGAAGTCGTGCGGCCATTAATGGCACGAGCGCGAATAATACCGTTAGCCGGTACACTGCCCTCTTCTGCCTCGGTCAGCCCAACAGCATTGAAGAGGTTATTGACGTTCAGAGACACCGACAGCTGGTCACTCAGATAATAGGTGGCAAAGCCATTCACCTGGGTATAAGCACCAAATTTGAGGTCATTAACGTCCTGAGCGTAGGCGCTGGTGGTACCAATCAGATTCACCCCGACAGAAGCGCTGTCCATGTCATAGGCCGCCGTCAGGTTATAGATAAACTTGGCCTGGCGGCGTGGGGTATGGCCAACCACTGACGGATCCAGCGCATCTTTGCTGATCTCGGCATTGGTATAGGTTAAGCCACCATGAAGGTTGAAGCTGCCATAGTGATAGGACGACTCCAGCTCAATACCTTTGGCTTTATATTGCCGGTCAAAAAACTTTTGCGTAGTGGCTTCGTAGTTTTGCTCCTGCGTCTTGGCATAAAAGCCGGTAGCAAACAGCGACAGATTGTCATGGCGCCATTTCACACCTAACTCGTACTGATCCACTTCGTCGACGGCATCCTGACGGGCCACGCTGCCATCAGCGCGTACTTTGCCGTAGAGCAAACGGTCGGCATTGGCACGGCCACCATGGCTGATACGCGCAAAGGTCGCCAGGTCGCTGCTGAACTGATAGTTAGCACCGGCAGAGTACGAGGTATAGTGCCAGCCGTAATTAACCGGGCCCGGATGGCTTAAATCAAGGGCTGCAACATTCTGCTCAGGAATGGAGATCTGGCCGTCACCATTAACGTCATAAGTCTCAGTGGTGGGATTGAAATAGTAGCCATCAGCATGGCCGGTATCGACCCGCACGCTGGCATCCAACGACAGATTACCCAGCTGGCTGGCAAACGCTGCATAAGGAGCGCTGATGTCGTACTGCACGTTGTAGTGGCGCTGCAGGTTACCCCAATAAGGTACACCATAGGCATATAAGCCATTATCGGAATAGGACGTTCCATTGGCACCCAGTACATTCAGCAGTGCCGCATTATCGCCTTTCAGTTCCATGACATAGGAATTCCACAGCCAGGACATGGCAATGTTCTGTGTGGCTTTGTAATAACCCATGGTCAATGAGCTGTTGCCCAGATCCTTGGTCAGCTTGAGGTCATTAACGTTAGAGCCGAGGTCATCAATATTGACATCAAAGCTGTGAATACGCAGCGCATACTGACCGTTATAATTCTGGCCTGCCTGGGGGCCATTAGCATATTGCAGGTAGGCGCCATTGCCACCAATGCTGGCCGCCAGAGCCGATGATGTAGCCACCTCAGCCGGGAACGGTGACATGAAAGTGCCACTGGCACTGGAATGGCGGAAGCGGTTTACCACGTTCCAGTTATTACCCAAATCGAAATTCGCTTCAAAGCCGATAGCGGCCATTTTCGGGTGCATGCCGTCACGCATGTCGCCAGTGCGTGGCTGGTTAGCTCCACCCAAGCCCGCAGTCGAAAGGAAATAGGCGGACTGCAAAGCATCTTTTTGCGAATTAAAGCCAGGCAGTGACTTACCGTTGGCTTGCATCGGCATCGGCAGATAGCCGATGGCTTTATCATCCAGATACTTCAGATAAAGTCGCACAAAACCTTTGTCGTATTCCTTGGTAAAGTTCGCCTTGATCTGACCGCCTTGATTGGCGTCATAGCCCGCTTTGCGAGGGCCCTCACCGGTTCGATAGAAACCGCCAATATGAAAGCGCATATCGTCACTGAGGCGGCCGCCGTAGTCGAAGTCAGTACGAAAGGTGTTGTAATCAAGCCCGAAGGTCGTGGCAATCGACCCCCCTTCATCTTCCCCGGTTTTACTGATGAAGTTAATAATGCCACCTGGCGAGTTACTGGCCGTTGTTGAAGCAGAACCACCCCGAATGGCTTCAATGCGCTTTACGTTAGCGTCAGCACGCAAAAAGATATCGGCGTTACCAAAGGAAATATCACCAAATTGCAGAACCGGCAGACCATCTTCTTCCAGCAGCAGGAACTTGGCGCCACCGGAGGCCACCGGCAAACCACGCACGGCAATATTGGCATTACCTTCACCACCGGTTGATTCACTGCGTATGCCGGGAATAGAACGGAAAATTTCTGCTGTTGAGCGCGGTGATGGTGCTTTTAAATCGGTTGGGGTCAGGGTGCTGACCGAAACACTGGAGTCCATCACCGTCTGATTACGAATAGCCGAGCCAGTAACAACGATTTGTTCGAAGTTCAGGCCACCATCCTGCTTTTTATTTTGTTGTGCGGCCGGTTTTTCCGCTTTCTTTTCAGCCGCATGAAGCTGCGGGGCCACGGCCAGGAAGACCAGGCTCAAGCCAAACGGGACTGCGATACCTTTTGCCATTATTTTCTCCTTACGCTGACTTATGTGCTCTCCCCCGCACAATCCGCCAGTCTTTATGTTGACGTTTACGTTAGCTTAAACGATTAAGTTGAAACCTATCAGAAAAAAGTGTTCATGCAAGTTATTTTTTAGTCAGCCGTGATCGACACCGGCCTCTATAGCCGCCAGTCGTGCATCGGCGGGGCGGACCAGCAAGTTGATGGCCATCAGCAACCACAGTGCTCCAGCAAAGCCGGTTGCCAGGTAGAAGCCGTAGCGAATATCACCCAGAGCATCACTGACCACACCCATTAATAGCGGCCCCAGGGCCGCCGCTGCGGCAGTGAAAAACAAGATGATGCCAGCTACGGCGCCATGATGGTGGCGCTCAAAGCAGCTGATACCTTTGGAATTGAGCGTGGGGTACATCATCGCCATAAATAGCCCTGATAGCGGTAACAGGAACACCGCCACGCTGACGCCCCCAATCATGGTTCCGAGATAGCAAAGAAAGATGGCCAGGCTGAAGCTGAACATCAGCACCGCCCAATGCACTCGCCGCACCAGCCAGCCACCCAGCAACCGGCCGGCCGCACGCAACACAAAAAAGACCGTCAACGCATAGGTTGCCAACCACACCAGGTGGCCGCGGTACTCCTTCAGCAGTGACGGCATCCACACATAAATGGCCACCTCTGTAGCCACATAAAAGGCAATGGCCAGTGAAAAGCCTAACGCATGGCGGTCTTTTAACAGTGCAAAGGTCTGGCCCAGGCTAGTGTGGCCGGCTTTTTTCGGCTGGAAAGCCGGGTAACCGGTGGCGTAAGCTAGCCAGCAAAGCCCCAGGCACAGCACACCGGCAATGGCATACAAATAATCCCAGGGCATACCGGCACTGAGTAAATAACTGACTATTGCCGGGCCAATAATGGCCCCTACCCCAAAAAAACCTTCGACCATGTTCATGGTAGAGGTATGTACTTTGCTGTTCGGGCTGATATCACCGATCAGCGCCAAAGCTCCGGTTTTAAAAATGCCGATAGCCAGCCCGGAGACAGTCAGTAACCCCAGAAAAGGCAAAAAGCTGTGTGTTGTCAGCACCAGGAAGCTACTCAGAGAAAACAGTGCCAGGCCAGTAATAACTGTTTTTTTGCGGCCCAGCCGGTCAGCCATGAAGCCAAGGCCAATACCACTTAAGGCAATGGCAATCATGGGCGCATAATGAATGGCCCCGGCAGCAGTCAGACTCAGGCCAAACTCTTTGGTGACCTGTGGGATCACCACCCCCACGGCATCTGTTGTCATGGCAAAAGCCATAAACATTAAGTAAGTCAGCCAGCGAATGTGGCGGTAGTGCTCAGAACCCGACATGAACTCCCCCTGCAACAGGCCTCAGTGTATCTGAAGCCAATGGCCCTTTTCGTAAAGGGCACTTGATTAACGTTGACGTTTGCTTGAACATAAGACTTAATCGTTTAAGTTGCAAGCTGTATAACCGAGTCGTCCATGAAGAATCAGGTACAACTTATTACCTATATTGACCGCCTGGCCGGTGCTGATGCCAAGGCTCTGTCAGCCATGCTGGCAGGCCCATTGTCAGGGCTGTTCGGTGGTGTTCACCTATTACCGTTTTTCTACCCCATTAACGGTAGCGATGCCGGCTTCGACCCCATTGACCATACCCGTGTCGATCCGCTGCTTGGCAGCTGGCAAGACATCAGCCAGCTGGGCGAGCAGCAACCGCTAATGGCTGATCTGATTGTCAATCATATGTCGGCAGACTCACCAGAGTTTCAGGATGTACTGGCCAAAGGAGAAGCCTCTCCTTACTGGGATCTGTTTTTAACCCGCGACAAAGTCTTCACAGATGCCGATGATCCGTCTATCCAGCGCATTTACCGCCCTCGGGATACCAGTTGCTTTACTCACTACACCCTGGCCGATGGCCGCGAGATCCCTTTTTGGACCACCTTTACCAGCAAACAAATTGATATCGACGTTAACAGCGAAGCAGGCCAAGCATACCTGAGCCGCATCCTCGACACCTTTGCCGACAATGGCATCACCATGATCCGCCTGGATGCGGCAGGTTACGCCATCAAAAAAGCCGGTAGCCGCTGCTTTATGCTGGATGAAACCTATGAGTTCATTAACCAGCTAGCCGGCCAGGCTCGTCAGCGCGGTATTGATACGCTGGTGGAGATCCACTCCCACCATCAAACCCAGGTCGACATCGCCAAAAGAGTTGACCGGGTATACGATTTCGCCCTGCCGCCACTGGTGCTGCATGCCCTGTTCAGCGCTGATGTGGTGCCGCTCTTGCGCTGGCTGGACATGGCCCCACGTAACTGTGTGACCGTGCTGGATACCCATGACGGCATAGGCATCATTGACGTTGGTCCCATGGAAGGTAAACCCGGCTTGCTCAATGACGCACAGATAGATCAGTTGGTGGAACAGATCCACCATAACTCCGGTGGCCAGAGTCGTCAGGCCACCGGTGCAGCGGCCAGTAATGTTGACCTCTACCAGGTGAACTGCACTTACTATGACGCCCTTGGCGGCGACGACGGCGCTTATCTTATTGCACGGGCCATACAGTTCTTTTGCCCCGGCGTGCCACAGGTTTATTACGGCGGTTTGTTGACCGAACGAAATGACATGGCACTGCTGGCCAAGACCCAGGTAGGCCGTGACATTAACCGCCCTTACCTGACAGAGGATAAGGTTGATGCGGCGCTTGAACGACCCGTGGTAGCGCAGTTATGCGAGCTGATCCGGCTACGCAATACTCACCCGGCTTTTAATGGTCACTTTAGTATGCAAGGTGAAGGCGGTAAGTTAGTGCTCACTTGGGAAAAGGATGAACAACAGATCCAGCTCAGTGTCGAGCTGCCCAGCCGCCGGGCAATCATTCGCGCCAGCGGCCAGCCTGACTGGTTAATCGCTTAAGCGCTGTCACCCCGCCAGAGCTCATAAGGCAGGATCTGGCTGACAGGTTCATCGCTCAGCAACATGGCCGCCGCCTGGCGGCCTTTTTGTTCACTGTATTGATGCACCGTCGTCAAAGTCGGGTGAAAACGCTGCGCCTCAGCAATACCGTCAAACCCCACCACCCGCAGGTCCTCAGGAATACGCAGGCCCATCTTCAGTGCCACCGTCATCGCCGACAAGGCAATGACGTCACTCATACACAACAACACGGTTGGCCGGGGTTGCTGGCTTAACGCCTGCGCCGCCGCCTCGGCGGCAAATTGATGATTACTTTCCGGCAGGTTCCATAGCTGTACGGGCTGGCTAATCACCACTTCTTCGATAGCCTGCTGATAGCCTTTCAAACGCTGATAAGAGATGCCGCTGTCGCTATCCAGTAACGCCGGCTGCGCCACCGGTGCCGCTTCTGTGGCGCCAGAGAGCAGCCGTAAACCGAGAACGGCCACTACATCATCCGGCCCTTGTAGCGCCAGCCGGGCAATTTCATAAGCGCCCTGCCGGTTTTCAATATTCACTGACGGCGCATCGGCAAGAGTAAAATCCGCGACCACCACCTTTTTGCTGACCTGAGCCAGGGCAGCAACCAATCGCGGATTACGCGGCGTACCGTAGCAGATGAAGCCATCGACAAAATCCACCACCTCATTGAGGTCGTCCTGACTGCCCGATACCAGCAGCAGGCTTTTGCCGTTATCTTCCAGCACCGATGAGGCACCGCTGACAAACTGGCTGGCAACCGGATCGGACACCATATAACGAATGGAGTCAGACAGTACCAGGGCTACAATGCCGGACTGGCCCCGGCGCAACGAACGGGCCGCTTTATTGGGGCCAAAGTAGCCCAATTCCTGACACGCCTTGAGGATCGCTTCGCGGCGCTGTCGCGACAGCTGATCTGGGCGATTAAAGGCATTGGAAATGGTAGCAGTGGACACCCCCAGCTTCTGGGCGATGCTTTTCAAGGTCCAGCGGGTTTGTGTCATCTATGGCAACCGGCTCTGGGGCGAGGCATTAACCTACCACAGCCCCTGGGCGATGTAGAAAATGAAAAAAGCCGGCGTTGCGCCGGCTTTTTATCAAACGTCCAGGTTAGCAACCTTCAAGGCGTTGGTCTCAATGAAGTCGCGGCGCGGCTCCACATTATCGCCCATCAAGGTGGTAAACAGCTGGTCGGCGGCAACAGCGTCTTCGATGGTTACCCGCAACATACGCCGGGCTTCCGGATCCATGGTAGTTTCCCACAGCTGCTCCGGGTTCATCTCACCCAGACCTTTGTAACGCTGCACATAAAGGCCTCGCTTACTTTCGCTCATCAGCCAGTTCAGCGCCTGCTCAAAGGTTTTCGCCGGATATTTACGCTCACCGCGCTGTACGTAGCCATCTTCCTCGATGAGATTGTGGATGGCTTCACCCAGCGCCACCAGTTTGGCGTATTCATTGGAAGCAAAGAAATCCGGGCCAAAGCGGTACTCGTGGTCAACACCGTGAGTACGAATAGTAAAGCGCGGAACCCATAAGCGCCGTTCAGTGTCTTCCACCAAGTCAGCCAGGTAAGTAGAGCCTGACAGCTCCTTGCCATTAAGGATGCTCACCAGTCCTGCCAGCCACTGCTCAGCTTTGGCCTTGTCCTTGAGGTCATCGGCTTGCAGCGCCGCGTGGTAAATCAGCTCACGGGTGACTGCGGCCGGGTATTTACGCGACAGCCGTTCGATCAGCTTCTCGGCATCACGGAACTGGTTAACCAGGCTTTCCAGTGCCAAACCGGCAATGGCCGGTGCCTCGGCATTGACATGCAGCTCGGCATTTTCCAGAGCAATGCTAGTCAGGTACTGGGTCATGGCCGGGTCGTCTTTGATGTACTGTTCCTGCTTACCCTTTTTCACCTTGTACAGTGGCGGCTGGGCAATGTAGACATAACCACGTTCGATAAGCTCCGGCATTTGCCGGTAGAAGAAGGTCAGCAACAGGGTGCGGATGTGCGAACCGTCGACGTCGGCATCGGTCATGATGATGATGCTGTGGTAACGCAGTTTGTCCGGGTTGTATTCGTCACGGCCAATACCACAGCCCAGAGCGGTGATCAGCGTCGCGACTTCCTGCGACGACAGCATCTTGTCAAAACGGGCCTTTTCGACGTTAAGGATTTTACCCTTGAGGGGCAAAATTGCCTGATTCTTCCGGTTGCGGCCCTGTTTGGCAGAGCCGCCGGCGGAGTCACCCTCCACAATGTACAGTTCGGACAGCGCCGGATCTTTTTCCTGGCAGTCAGCCAGCTTGCCGGGCAGGCCAGCCAAATCCAGTGCCCCTTTACGGCGTGTCATTTCCCGGGCTTTACGGGCCGCTTCCCGGGCTCGGGCAGCGTCGATGATTTTGGTAACCACGGTTTTGGCATCGTTGGGGTTTTCCAGCAGATACTCCTGGAATTTTTCGTGCATCGCCGATTCCACGGCCGATTTCACTTCTGACGACACCAGTTTGTCTTTGGTCTGGGAGCTGAATTTCGGGTCCGGTACTTTCACCGAGATCACCGCGGTCAGGCCTTCACGGGAGTCATCACCGGTGGTGCTGACCTTGGCCTTTTTAGCGTGCCCTTCGGCTTCCAGGTAGCTGTTCATGGTACGGGTCAGCGCCGAGCGGAAACCGGCCAGGTGCGTTCCCCCATCCCGCTGCGGAATATTGTTGGTAAAGCAGTAAATGTTCTCCTGGAAGGAGTCGTTCCACTGCATCGCCACTTCCACACTGATACCGTCTTCACGCTCCAGGGTGAAGTGAAACACTTTTGGGTGAATGGGCGTTTTATTGCGGTTCAGGTAGTCCACAAAGGCCTGAATACCACCCTCATACTTGAAGTGGTCACTACGGTCGTCACGTTCATCGACCAAACGGATAGATACCCCGGAGTTCAGGAACGACAGCTCCCGCAGCCGTTTGGCCAGGATGTCGTAATGGAACAGAGTATCGGAAAAGATTTCGCTGCTCGGCCAGAAGCGGATTTCGGTACCGCTACTTTCAGCATCACCGATAACGGCCAGCGGCGCCTGCGGCTCACCGAGGCTATAGATCTGCTGGTGCACCTGGCCTTTGCGGCGAATGGTCAGCTCCAGCTTGTTGGAGAGCGCGTTAACCACCGACACCCCTACCCCGTGCAAACCACCGGAGACTTTATAGGAGTTGTCATCAAACTTACCGCCAGCGTGCAGTACCGTCATGATAACTTCGGCAGCACTGCGGCCTTCTTCCGGGTGCAGGTCGGTCGGAATACCACGGCCATTATCGCGCACCGAGACGGAGCCATCAGCGTGAATGGTGACCAAAATGTCACTACAGTAGCCGGCCAGGGCTTCATCGATAGAGTTATCCACCACCTCAAACACCATGTGGTGCAAGCCGGAACCGTCATCCGTGTCGCCAATGTACATACCTGGGCGTTTACGTACCGCATCCAGCCCTTTAAGGACCTTGATACTCGAGGAATCGTACTCGTTCGCCATTATCCGTCTCTCTTGTTGTCGTTGCTGGGGCCAACCAGCTGACCACGTTCCACGTGGAACAGCCGAACATCACTCAGTGGCGCCACCATGTCATCTACTTTGTCGGCATCAATTGCCGTAACAAAGACCTGCGCCTGGGTGTCGGCCAGGGCGGCCGTGAGCGCCAGACGCTTGTCGCTGTCGAGCTCAGCCGGCAAATCATCAATCAAGAAGGTGATCTGCCGTTGCTGCCGGTCTTTAAGCAGCGCGGCCTGTGCCAGTTTCAGAGCACAAACCAGTAATTTCAGTTCGCCACGGGAAAACAGCTCCTGCACCGGCGTACCATCGGCCTTAATGCGCAGGTCCGCCTTGTGCGGCCCGGCCTGGGTAAACCCTAGCGCCAGATCCCGTTCAAACTGGCCCGCCAGCACCTCATTGAGTGGCAGGTTGCTGTCCCAGCCGGCGCTGAACTCCAGCGCCACCTGATAACGCGGTAACAGCCGCTCCAGCATCGGTGCCAGTGCCGGCAGCAGGTCATTGACGTATTGCTGACGCAATACCGTTAACTGCTGGGCGAAGCGTGCCAGTTCAGCATCCCAGTAGGACAGTTCATCATACCTTTTTGGGCGCCGTTTGAGCAGGGCATTTCGCTGTTTCAATAGCCTTTTTACCCGCGACCAGCAGGCAAAAAACTGGTTATCGACATGAAATACGCCCCAGTCCACAAACTGGCGTCGATTGGCTGGGCCGCCGGTTAACAATTCAAAACTTTCCGGGGTGATCAGCTGCAACGGCAACACTTCGGCAAAACGGGATAATCGTTCCGGGGTAGCGCCGTCCAGGCGCAGGCTGATATTGCCGCCCCGGTCACGCTGCATGCCTAGCTGGTGCTGCTGCTGGCCTTCTTGCTGGCGGGCAAACAATACAAAATCACTGTCGCCGTCACGAATAGCCCGCCCCGGTTGATTAGTACGAAAAGATCGGCCCAGGCCGAGAAAATGCAGAGCCTCAAGGATAGCGGTTTTACCGCTGCCGTTAGGGCCGATAATACAGTTAAAGCCCGGGCCGGGCTCTAACTGCAGTTGCGTGATATTGCGAAAGCGGCTTATCGCCAGCTGGGTAACGCTCAAACAAGCCTCATCATAACCGCATTGGCATGACGACGTACTGAGCCTCATCGGTGGCTGCATCTTCGATCAGCGCACTGGAGTTGGCATCGCCCAGGTTCAGCCGTACCGTATCGCACTTCAGGGTATTCAGAACATCTAGCAAGTAACTGACATTAAAACCAATTTCCATCGCCGCACCCTGATAGTTCACTTCCAGCTGTTCTTCCGCTTCTTCCTGTTCAGGGTTATTTGCGGTGATTTTCAGTTCATTGCCATTGAGGTTCAGGCGTACTCCGCGGAATTTTTCATTCGACAGGATAGACGCCCGTGAAAACGCCTGACGCAGCACTTCACGGTCTGCTTCCAGTTTGTTTTCAGCGCTGCGCGGCAGCACCCGGCGATAGTCAGGAAAACGGCCATCCACCAACTTGGAGGTGAATGTGAAGTCATCCGTGATGGCGCGAATATGGTTGCTGCCGATCTGTACCTTGACCAGGCCGTCGTCATGGTTAAGTAGCCGTACCAGCTCCAAAACCCCTTTACGCGGCACAATGACCTGATGCTCCGGCAAGCTGGCGCCGTCAATCTGCTGCGTTGCCAGGGCCAGGCGGTGGCCGTCAGTGGCAACCGAGCGCAATCGATCACCCTCGGTTTCAAATAACATACCGTTGAGGTAGTAACGCACGTCCTGGTTGGCCATGGAAAAGTGCGTCGCATCAATAAGCTTGCGCAGTGCACTCTGGGCAGTGACAAACTCGATGTCACTTTGCCAGGCATCAATATTGGGGTAATCGTCGGCAGCCAGCGTTGACAGCGAAAAACGGCTGCGGCCAGAACGCACCGTTAACCGTTCAGCGTCCACATCCACTTGAATGTCAGCGTTATCAGGCAGGCCCCGAACAATATCAACCAGCTTTTTCGCCGGCACCGTGATACGGCCATTCTGACTGGCATCCAGCAGTGTCAGCTGACCAATCAGCTCCACTTCCAAATCGGTGCCGGTCAGCGACAGCACACCGTCACTGACTTCTATCAGCATGTTGCCCAAAATAGGCAGGTTGCTGCGGCGCTCTACGGCACCAGCCACCTGCTGCAATGGCCGAAGAAGTTGTTCCCTGTTAATGACAAATTTCATGCGCGTCTTCCGCTTATCAGGACGACAAGGTCCGGATCAGGTTGGCGTAGTCTTCTTTTATATCGTGAGAGCTCTCGCGAAGCTCCTGAATTTTTCGACAGGCGTGCAGCACCGTGGTGTGATCACGGCCACCAAAAGCATCACCGATTTCCGGCAGACTGTGATTGGTCAGCTCCTTGGCCAGCGCCATTGCCAGCTGTCGCGGCCGGGCAACGGAACGGGAGCGCCGCTTGGACAACAGATCCGCCACTTTGATCTTGTAATACTCTGCAACGGTTTTTTGTATGTTGTCGATGGTGACCAGCTTTTCCTGCAACGCCAGCAAATCTCGCAACGCCTCGCGAACAAAATCGATGGTAATGGCACGGCCGGTAAAATTGGCATTGGCTATTACCCGGTTCAATGCCCCTTCCAGCTCGCGGACATTGGAGCGCAGCCGCTTGGCAATGAAAAAGGCTACCTCGTCTGACAGCTGAATACCGTGTTCTTCGGCTTTGCGCATCAAAATGGCGACTCGGGTTTCCAGTTCCGGCGGCTCAATAGCGACCGTCAGGCCCCAGCCAAAGCGGGATTTAAGCCGGTCTTCAACACCGTCAATTTCTTTGGGATAACGGTCAGAGGTCAGGATGATCTGCTGATTGCCTTCCAGCAGTGCATTGAAGGTATGAAAAAACTCTTCCTGGGAGCGCTCTTTGTTGGCAAAGAACTGGATGTCATCAATCAGCAGCGCATCAACGCTGCGGTAATAGCGTTTGAATTCTTCGATGGCATTATTTTGCAGCGCCCGCACCATGTCCTGAACAAAGCGCTCAGAATGCATGTACACCACTTTCGCACCCGGTTTATTGGCCAAAATGGCATTGCCCACCGAATACAACAGGTGGGTTTTACCCAGGCCGGTACCACCATAGAGAAACAACGGGTTGTATGCCTTGCCAGGATTATCAGCCACCTGACCGGCAGCAGCCCTGGCCAACTGGTTGGATTTACCTTCAACAAAGTTGTCAAAGGTGTAGACCGGGTTGATGTTGGAGCGGTACTGGACGTTGGTATCGTTTTGCCGCGCCGGTTGCTGCCAGCTCGGCACCACCTTTGGCTTGGCCGGTTCACTGGCCGGGCGGCTGGGAGCCGTGGCTGGCGCACTGGTAACAGCACTGTCGGTATTTTTCTTTGAACCAACCTCAAAAAACAGCGATGGCGCTTCGCTGCCGCACAGCTCGCCCAGCAGCTCGTTGATACGGGTCATGTATTTGTCCCGGACCCAGTCCAGTACAAAACGGTTGGGGGCAAACAGAGTTAGCGCCCGGTCTCCCAACTCCACCTGCAGGGGGCGTATCCACATGCTGAACTGCTGCGTTGGCAGTTCATCTTGCAGCCTGTCCAGGCATTGTTGCCAAAGCGACGCTCCCAC